>CAJYXJ010000014.1 GCA_913778085.1 uncultured Chryseobacterium sp. | reverse complement strand
ATACCTGAAGGACGGATTGATAAAGCACACCCATTGTACCGGAACTTGCCTGATCGGGATCCGTAGGGATTACGTAGATTTCTCCTACGGAATGCGAAAAGCCGTCTGTGGAAACTGCCCCGGAATTAATGCTTCCGATCGCCGACTGGGCAAAACCGAAGAGCGGAACCCCGAATAACAGTAAAGTCATTCTTTTTTTCATGGTTAAACAATTTTTTTAAGAATGCGAAGATAGAAAATTTCCGGTTAATAAATTATTTCTCCGTTTTAAATTTTGTTATTATTGATTGAAAGGATTTGCAGCATCCATAAATTAATGCGTGTCTTTTTAATGATTTAATGTACAGCCTAGGTATTTAATTTTTTTAGCTTAGTAAAAAAATTCTTCAATATTGAAACTGGGACTGAATAAATTTTATACGGATAAACAATAACAAGAGAAATTCTTAGAAAAAAAGTTGGATAAATTAAACAGTTTTTAAAATCCCATATGTTATTTTAACAGGAGAATATATTTTCCTATTTGTCCGGAAAACTGGTCCATGGATTCGGGTTCGAGATGAACTTCATCAGTCCATTTGTAATGATTGGGAATGTGGTTATAATTAATATATTCCACTTGTTCAGCCGTTGAGATGCCTTTAATGGTATTATCAAAATCGGGAACGGCAGCGTTCTCAATAGTATAGGCTGTTCGGCTGATCGGCATTCTTACGAGAACTACTTTTCCATGCTTTTTCAGGAAATCAATAGTCCGGATTAAATATTGCATGCGGACATTCGACATTCTTAGATTGTCGATCCTGTTTTTAAATTCCATCATTTTCTCCCTGTTTACAGATTTTCTTTTCTCCGGTGAAAATCTTTTCAGTACTTTTCCCTGTAACTGCCCGTTATCCAATACGGAAACTTCAACCATCTGGTTTTTTTCAGGCATAATCTTTTTATTCAGTTCTTTGGTGATGGAAAAATCAAAGCTTTCAATAAGATATTCAAAATTGGGATTCGCTGTAACATTTGAGGTTCTGGCGACGGATTTGTCGTTTTCGGTATAATAGTACGGATCGTCAGGACCGGTCTTGGAAATCATTAAAGCTGTCGGCTCCACGGTTACAATAAAAACGCCGTGTTTCGTATCCGGTTTTATTTTTTTCTTTATCGATTCAAGATATTTGGGTCCGTAGGGAGAGTGGGCCCAGGTAAAAGCATAATTGTACAATTTTGCCTCAGGATATTTCTGCCGGATAATGTTGTCGATAATCTCAGGATTCATCGAAGCAGCCCTTGAGCTTCCCAAAATAAAGGAGTTCTGCCGGGGAGAGGAGAATCTTTTATAAAAATCATCCGTAGTCTTCCCGGTAACATAAACCGCATAGCCGATGAAAAGCAGGGGGAGTATGGAAAAAAGCAGTAATCGGTAAAGTGATTTTTTCATAACTTAAAACTGTGCATAAATAAATCCTTTCGGGGCAATGTAAAAAAGGCAGATGAGGAAGATCAGCAGATAATAAAAGCCCCATCTCATGATCATGTTGTTTTGGGCAAACAGGTCTTTAAGTGCATATTCCTTATCACGGTTGATCCATTCAACTCCTAAAGTAAACAGGATCAGCAGGGCGATAAGTTTTTGAAATTTAAAATTCGGCAGCTCAAAGAAAGACAGAGAAAAAATTTCCCTGTAATATCCCAAGGCCATTTTCATATCGCTTGAGAAGAAAAGCACCATCAGCAGAGCGAACATTATAAACGTTACGGGGATATTTTTCAGCTCTTCTTTTGTAGGGATAATATTGCTTTGGTTTTTTACCTTCTTATTCATTTTTCCTTTCCAGATGATCGGAATAAACATGATGCCGCTTACCAGTCCGTGAAAAATATAATGCCATTCCGCACCGTGCCAGAAGCCCACCACCAGGAAGTTGATGATGATCGCCATGATCAGTCCGTATTTGTCATAATCCCGGAACCGGATCGACAGTGGGGTAAAAACATATTCTGTGAGCCATGACGTAAGGGAGATGTGCCATCTTCGCCAGTAATCCGCTACATTCTGTGCAAAGAGAGGGTAATTGAAATTCGGCTGGATTTTAATGCCCAATAATTTGGAAATTCCGATCGCCATATCGGTATATCCCGAGAAATCGCAGTACAGCTGAATGAAATATAAAACCGCGCCGATGAACAGTGCGCTTCCGTTTAATGTATGATAGGACTCAAAAATAGGAGTGGTAATCGTCGCAATGTTGTCGGCAACCACCAGCTTTTTGAATAATCCCCATAATATTTGCCTCAATCCGTCGGTAAACTGTAAAGGAGAAAATTCCCTTTTGTTTTTTAAGTTATTTAAAAATGGTCCCGCTTTATCAATAGGTCCCGCAATAATGCATGGAAAAAAAGCGACAAAAACCGAATAATCGAGTAATGAAGGGATTTCTTTCAGCTTATTGTTCCTGATATCCAACAGATAACCGATCATCCGGAAAGAGTAAAAGCTTATTCCGATAGGGAAAATGATTTTCAGCAGTCCCAGCTGGTCTCTCGTCCCTATCAGTTTCAGCAGATCGTTAAAATTTTCAATGAAAAAATTGAAGTATTTAAAATATAAAAGCTGGATCAGGACCAGAAAAACACCTCCTCTCATCCAATATACCTTCGCATGGCCTTCAGCCTTCCGGATCTTATTTCCAATGAAGAAAGTGGCAAGAGTAGATAGGATTAGCAGCGAAA
Source organism: uncultured Chryseobacterium sp. (assembly GCA_913778085.1). Classification (GTDB taxonomy): domain Bacteria; phylum Bacteroidota; class Bacteroidia; order Flavobacteriales; family Weeksellaceae; genus Chryseobacterium. Next base: position 264,189 of record CAJYXJ010000014.1, on the reverse strand, counting down.
GAAAATTCCAGCTCCAGCTGCTGTAAAAAATATAGCTGCCTATAAGCAGGAGCAGATTCTGAATTTTTGATGTTTTCCCCAGAAGGTAATACCCAAAAAACAGTACAGTAAAAAAGAAGATGAAATAATACGAATTGAGGAGCATGTGGTCTATTTACTGATGATAGAATCAATCATTTCCCCGACATTATTCCAGCTCTGGATTTCTGCAGACGTAAAACGGATCCCGAAAGCTTTCTCAATAGCCACAATCAGCTGAATATGCGAAAGGGAATCCCATTCTTCAATGTCTTCAGCAGTGGTTTCAGCATTCAGTTCGAGATCTTCATTATCAAGCTGTTCACGGAAAATCGGAATAAGCTTTTCTAAAACTTCATTTTTGTCCATAATTATTTATTTTTTATATATACTGTTTTGGGTTGGTAATCACTTATATTGAGGATCCACCGGTTATTTTCGGATGTGAAATTTAAATTTTGGTAATGGTCTTTCACCATCTGGTTTTTAGCGGTTTCAAGATATTCACCAGCAATGTATTTATAACCATGTTTTTTAGCCTCTTCTACAATGGTATTGAGGGTGAAATCTTCCATACCTCTCTTTAGTACCCTGCAGCTCATCAGCCAGGTATCGATGAAAACCGTGTCCTCATCCTGTTCTTCAAGGACGATTACACAGATCAGCCCGTTATCGCCGTATTTGTCTTCCAGCGTAAACGAGAGGGTATGATGCTTTTCTGATTGTATCAGATTCTCAATCTCCTGTTCGGTATACCGCACGGTACGCAGGTTGAACTGATTGGATCTTTGGGTAAGCTGTGAGACCCTCGGCTTGGAAAAACTGTTGAACGGCTGAACATCGGAAACCATGTTCATGCTTTTCAGGAAATCTTCCACATTCGTAAAGCTTTCAAGATCAACCGCTCTTTGGGCTTCTCTCTGGTATTGCTTTGTCCTTTCGCTGTCGTTTTCGGAAAAGCTGGCGGTCTCAAACAGATTCAGGCTGTAAAGATATTCCAGGTAGTCTGCAGGATCTGGGGGAAGTTCCGGAACGCAAACTTCCGGAAGGTTTTCACGTACAAGGTTTCTTTCAAAAGGATTGTCATCTAAAAAAACCATAGAATCGAAACCTATATTTAAAATATGCTGGATTTTTCTGATGTTGTCGGCTTTATTTTCCCAGTTGGCAACAAATACGGCAATATCATCAAGTTTAAGCACCATATCCGGATGCTTTTCAAAAGGCTCCTTCGCCTTGTCTTCGTCATTTTTACTGCATACGGCCAGAATAATTCCTCTTTTCTGTAATGATTTTACCCAATACTGAAACTCCGTAAACGCTTTTCCGATTCCTAAATTTCCGATCTGGATTTTTTCCAGGCCATCATCACCAATGATCCCGCCCCAAGTAGTATTGTCAAGATCCAGGATCAGACATTTCTTAAATTTCCCTTCCAGTGAGGCAATGATACTGAAAATATGGTGTGCCACGATCGGAAGGGCATCGATAGAAATTACCATTTCCGTATTCACATAAATACTCGGGGTAAATATAAAATCACGTCCCCATTTATTCTGAATGGAAAGCAGGTCGGCAATGAAGAAATTATCTTTCTTTATGGCAATTTCCTGGGAAAGCAGGTAGTTGATCTTATTCAGCTGAAAGCTGAAAGAGGCTTCCACTTTGTTGGAGAAATTTCCGAATACATTATTGTCGATAAAGGGAAAATTACAATAGATCACACGGCTTTTCGTCCTGCTTTGTATCGCATAATAGAGTTCCTCTACATAACGGAGCTTATTGTCTGCGAAGTTTTTGGAAAAATCGGAAGATTTATAATACTGATTCAGCAGTTTATGCGTCGATTCAAAAATAATGGTATAATCGGCGTCAAACTCATAATATTCCGAGGACGGATCCATGATCTGACGGGAAATCTGCCCGAAATCCGCTTCAAAAATCTCAAGTCCGAAACCTTCCATTTTAGCCGTTCCTTTTAAGGCTACATTTAAAAACTGGGTAGCCGTATCTCCCAACAAAGCTACCTTTATCATTTTATGCGAATGGGTCTCTTTTCGCAATACTTTTTTTAATTCCGAAAATGTTTTGTACATGTAAATCCTGATTTAAAGGAGAATATATCAATCATACTATCAATATTTTCTGCTTAAAATCATACATTGCGGCGGAGCACAGAATGATGATTTCATCAGATGTGTTTTGGTATTGTTCATTAAAGGGCAAAGATATAGAAATACCTTCATTGTATAAAATTAATTTTCGATTTTTAGAGTTAATTTACAAAAATGTAAAATACAAGGATTAGAATTTATAGACTGGGCAAAATTGTCTGAAAACAGAGGTCTTGCATTAAACAGACAAATCCCTAATGTGGATTTATGGAAGATATTTTATACTTTAGGCCATTTGATATGGTGATTAACCGCCTTACTTTAAGAATTATTTAACCATGATGCTGTTTAACGGCATGGGGTATTTTAGTAAATTTGAAAAAACATTTTAAAAAATAAATTTATGGCAACTACAATTACTTTAAAAGGAAATGAAGTACACACAATAGGAACACTTCCTGCAGTAGGTACTACCATCAGGGATTTCGCATTGGTAGATTCCGGATTGAACGTTAAAACCCTGGAAAATTTCGAAGGCAAGAAGAAGATTTTCAATATTTTTCCGAGCGTTGATACTCCCGTGTGTGCGGCTTCGGCAAGAACGTTTAATGAAAAAGCATCTGCTTTGGACAATACCGTGGTAATCAATGTTTCCAAAGACCTTCCTTTTGCATTGGGGAGATTCTGTGCGGCAGAAGGACTGGACAACGTAGAAACCCTTTCAGATTTCAGAGGCAGCTTTGGGGACGATTATGAAGTCACGATCGCAGATTCTGTATTTCAAGGACTTCTGAGCCGTGCTGTAATTGTAGCCGACGAAAATAACAAAGTGGTGTACACTGAGCAGGTGTCCGAAATTGCAGACGAACCCGATTATGAAGCGGCTTTATCTGCTGTGAAATAATTAAGTAATAAAAGTTAGAAGCCCTGCGAATCATTTTGCAGGGCTTTTTTATGCTTTAATTATATAAAACGGTAAGATTTGAACCACAGATTTACACGGATTTTCACAGATAATAATATCTAATAAACAGATGAGTCACAGGAGAGAATTTAATAGCGTGAAAATATTTTAGAACACATAAGATTAAAAATCGAAGCTTTTTAAAAGCTTGTGTGCGCTTATTCACTGTAAAGCATTCAACTTTTTAACAGCATCAATCTCTTTTTTGACTTTTGTGGTTAATTTTCCATTAGATTGAAATCGCAGATCTTCATGGATAATTGTGTATATTTAAAAATCTTTGATTTTTAATCTGATGTATTCTTCCTGTTTTCAAATCAAATTTCTTCCTTTTCCTTGATGTGTTTAAATTTCAGCCTGGGTTTCTCAAGTTTAGCTTCCTCGCTAAGCCACCGCATAACCGCTTCTCAAATTAAAGACAATTTTAAACCTGAAAATACTGATTCAAAACAATAAAAAATACAAAGTTTACCCTTACCTTTACCGTATGAAACGTTCCGGAACTGCAGATTTACCGCTTCACTATGGCAAAGTACCGCCGTGGCTGTATGAACGCATGTCGGTGCTTGGACTTTCCATTGTGGAGGTTATTTTAATGGATTACGGGAAAGACGAAGTGCTCCGCCGGCTGGCAGACCCGTTCTGGTTCCAGAGCTTTGGTGCGGTAATGGGAATGGACTGGCATTCTTCCGGAATTACCACTTCCGTAATGGGTGCTTTGAAACGCTCTATTAATCCGAATTCTCAGTCTCTGGGATTGTACATTTGTGGCGGAAAAGGTAAATTTTCGAGGGAAACACCTTCCGAACTCCTTCAGATTGCCGATAAAACCGGACTTGATGGAAAAGATCTTGTAAGAGCCAGCAAATTATCCGCAAAAGTGGACAATACGGCGATTCAGGATGGCTATCAATTGTACCTGCACAACTTTATCCTATCGGATAACGGAAACTGGAGCGTAGTGCAGCAGGGTATGCATGAATCCGACGGCACCGCAAGGCGCTATCACTGGCATTCCGGAAATATTACTTCTTTCGTGGAAGAGCCTCATACCGGAATCAACGGGATCTCGAGAGGAAGAATCCTGAATTTAACCGATGCTGAAGCTTCTGATAACCGCAAAGGGATTCTGGAAATTTCCCATACCGACTCTGCAGAGATCATGAGTGATTTCTCCAGGTTGATTCTTCCCAACCACCACGAGGTCCAGGCTTCGGATGTCGATCTGAAGCGTTTGGGAGCGCTGTTATATGTGACCCGCGAGCAGCAGCCTCAGCATTTTGAAGACCTGCTGATGCTGGAAGGGGTGGGTCCCCGTACGATGCAGTCGCTGGCGTTAGTCAGTGAGGTCATTCACGGTGCGCCTTCGAGATTTAAAGATCCGGCACGCTTCTCTTTTGCTCATGGTGGAAAGGACGGGCATCCGTTTCCGGTTCCTACCAAAGTCTATGACGAAAGCCTGCAGATCATCAGATCCGGAATTGAAAAGTCGAAACTGGGAAATCCAGACAAACTAAAAACCTCTAATAAGCTTCAACAGATCATTGAAGCTACGGAAAAAGACTTTACCCCCGCCTTTGATATCCAGGAAGTTATTGAAGAAGAACGTCAGAATTCATGGCGTTTCGGTGGGAAAACCGTTTTCGGGGATGCGCAGAAGCCGTCGCCTCCGAAACCTATCCAGCTTTCCCTGTTTTAATATGACTTTACCCCGATATTGTTTGATAAGGAATACAGATGTATTTAACATTACTTTTTTCCGGATCATCAGGATAAATTATTTTTAAATGTAAAAATGATTTAATTAAATAAATTTACGTCTTCGGGATTATTCATTAAAGTTCTTTGAACCATATATTCCATTTCATTAAAGTATCAGCCGACGCGCTGATATTTCCGTATGAAAATTTACCGGATAAACGACTTCACCATAGCATAGGAAACCCTTATCCATTTTGGCATGGCAAAAATTTTATTCAACATATCAAATAAAATTTTATTTTTAAAGTCTAAAGTACTGACTAATGAGCAATACAGCGCTGGAAATCTGTTACGACTTTCCTTTCTTTCTCCGGGAGGAGCTTGATGAAATATTTCAGGCCCATGAAATAGTGAATTTCCGCAAAGGAGACTTTATTCTGAATGAAGGAAAAACCGCCAACGAATATTATATTCTTGAAAAAGGGCTGGCCCGATCATTCGTCAATGACTTCAACGGTAATGAGGTTACTACTCATTTTTTTGCGGAAAACGAAATTGTTATCGAGGTCTCTTCACTTTTCCAGCGAATTCCTACCCAGGAAAATATTGTCTGCATTACCGACTGCGAGTGCCGGAAGCTCAGCTTTGAAAAGTTCCAGGAACTTTTCCATAGAATTCCGAACCTCCGGGAATGGGGCCGCGCATGGATGTCGCAACAGCTTTTTATCTATAAGCAGCGCTCCGTGGAAATGTTTACCCTTTCCGCAACAAAGCGTTATCTGAATCTTCTGGAGCAGAAACCCCAGGTGGTCCGGCTCGCCCCTTTAAAACAGATTGCATCGTATCTCGGCGTTACGGATACTTCTTTAAGCCGGATTAGAAAAGAGCTGGTTTCGCATCCCCGAAAAGGGTAAATCTTGTCTTATGGCAAGCCGGCTTTCAGAACAATAAGATAATTTTGGATAAAAGTTTTAACCTTAAAAATTATTATATGAAAGCCAATCAGATCTATGTGAACCTTCCCGTTAAAAATATAGAACAAACCAAAGCGTTCTGGACGAATATCGGATTTCCTGTTAATGATCAGATCTCAGATGAGAATGCGGTCTGCATCATAATGGGCGACAATATGTATGTTATGTTCCTTACCGAAGATTATTTTCAGACTTTTTCCGAGAGACCGGTTCCCAAAGGCGATACCACCCAGGTCTTAATTGCCATCGGACTGAACAGCCGGGAAGAAGTGGATCAGGCAGTCCATGCGGCAGTAGAGAACGGAGCCACACAACATGAAGAGCCTCAGGACCATGGCTGGATGTATCAGAACTCCTTTTGGGACATCAATGGTCATGGCTGGAATATTATGTTTGCCGATCCTTCTCAAATGCCTGAATGATACCTTTCTAAAATCAAATGACAGCCTGCTCTGTTTTCTGATCGAAATACATTTACATAATTGTAAATGAATCACTTATTTGTAAATTCTGACGGACGGAATAGGCATTAAGACTTTTTACAGACCGGTTTTTTACAGTTAATAGATATTTATAAAAGATCTGTGAAAATCTGTGCGAATCTGTGGTTTAAGATCTTTACAAACAAAATGGTCCGGGGAACTCTGGAATCCGGATCAAATGTTACGACCCTCCATTTCAATAAAAATAAAACTTATGGCTAAATTAAATTCTTACTTAAATTTCGACGGACAGGCAGAAGAAGCCTTCAACTTTTACAAATCGGTTTTCGGCGGTGAATTTCTGGGCGATATCTACAGAATGGGAAACGCTCCCGGTACGGAACATCTCTCTGATGAAGAGAAAAACAGGGTGATGCATATCGCTCTTCCCGTTGGAAAAGATCTTCTGATGGCTTCCGATATTGTCCCAAGCTTCGGACAGACGCTCACGGTTGGAAATAACAATTATGTTTCAATTTTCCCGGAGTCAAGGGAAGAGGCCGACCGGCTTTTTAGAGGCCTTTCGGAAGGCGGTAATATCGAAATGCCCATTGAAGACCAGTTTTGGGGCGACTATTTCGGAAGCTTTCAGGACAAATATGGTACCCATTGGATGGTAAACTACAATGAAGAATATACAAAATAGGCGATCTTTAAACTTTATTTCATCAAGGGCAGCTTCTGAAGCTGCTCTTTTAATCCACCGCAAAAATATAATAATATGGAACCAATTACAATAGATATAACTATACTGTCGCCCATACAGAAAGTATGGGAATATTACAATAATCCGGAACACATAATCCAGTGGAATTTCGCCCATGAAAGCTGGCACTGTCCGTCTGCGGAAAACGACCTCCGTACTGGAGGAAAATTAAAAACCAGGATGGAAGCCAAGGACGGGAGCTTCGGTTTCGATTTTGAAGGGACGTATGACGACATCGTTGACTGCGAAAAGATCCGGTATCACCTGGAAGACGGCAGGAAGGTTGAAGTCTTATTTCATGAAGTTGATGCGACCACGACGAAGATAGAAATTACTTTCGATCCGGAAAAACAGAATCTACCGGAAATGCAGCGGGAAGGCTGGTATGCGATCCTGAATAATTTTCATAAGTATGTAGAAAATCATTAAATTCTTTCGGTAGCATGATCAACCTGGTGATAATGACAAAGTGCCTTTCCTCCATGAGTAGGGTAAGCTATGCCGCCCAAGGGAATTTTCTTCGGGGAATTATTCCGGGGCCTGCCAGAAGAGCTTTGGAGAAAGAGAAAATAGACTGTCTCGAAAAGCTTTCGGAGTATTCGGAAGAAGAGCTTACGCAACTGTATGGCTTCAGGAAAAACACCATGGAAAAACTAAAAGCGCATTTGAAAGAAAATCACTTATCATTCAGGTAAAGGCCTATATAATTTTGAAGCGTCTATAGAGAAGTAAAAGCGGTCTGGTAGAAACTGTTAAACACATAAGAAAAAAAGAAAAGACAAGCTTTGAAAGCAGAAAGAGCACATCAGATTAAAAATCAAAGATTTTTAAACAGGCGCAATCATCTGTGTTAATCTGAGTAAATCTGTGGTTTAAATCTCAGCGTACTTACTTGACCGTAATCCCGGTGGTTAAGACTACTCAATGGCACGCAATCATCAGTGAAAATCCGTGCAAATCTGTGGTTTATATTTAACCGTGGAATTTTACCACAAAGTCACAAAAGATATGCTTGCTGTATAAATAAAGTGGAAATGCTTTATGCTAAAAAGTGCACAAAAGTTTCAAAAAATCAAAGATTTTTGCACTCAATTATTTAAATTAGCGGGTATCACAGTGATTAAAGTGGGCTCGAAGCCACGTAATCATCTGTGAAATTCCGTGCAAATCTGTCGGAATAAAATATACCTGCCATTGAACAGGATAAATTAAAAAATTATGAACAACGATATTTTCCCATGCCTTTGGTATGATGGCGATGCGAAGGAGTCCGCCGAATTTTATGCTAAAGTTTTCAACGGCAGGATTACTGCCGATACGCCAATGGTCATGAACATCGATCTCTTCGGTCAGAAGCTGATGCTGCTGAATGGCGGCCCGCATTTTAAAAAGAATGCTTCGGTATCCTTCATGGTAATTTGTGAAACGGAAGATGAGGTACAGCATTACTGGGACCAGCTATCGGAAGGCGGAATGATTCTGATGCCGCTCGATTCCTATTCTTGGAGCAAAAAATACGGCTGGGTGCAGGACCGCTGCGGTGTGACCTGGCAGATTTTCCTTGGTGAGAAATCAGGTGATCAGAAAATTATTCCCACGCTCATGTTCATTCATGAAAACAACGGAAAGGCGATGGAAGCAATAAGGTTATACACCCGTACTTTCCCAAATTCTAAAATTGGGAATGTTCTGAGATACGGAGACGGCAGCGAAGGCCATCCTATACCGGAGCCAGCGGAGAATATTCAGCATGCGCATTTTGAAATTGATGGCTACAGCCTGTTCTGTATGGATAATTCCTACAACCATCAGTTTGATTTTAACGAAGGTATTTCAATGGTTGTCATGACGGATACGCAGGAAGAAACGGATAGGTACTGGAATGCCTTGACCGCTGATGGCGGGAGGGCGAGCATGTGCGGCTGGCTGAAAGACCCGTTCGGCTTCAGCTGGCAGATTGTTCCGAAAAGACTCATCCAGCTGATGAGCGACCCCGATCCGGAAAAAGCACAGAAAGTTGTACAGGTTATGATGACCATGCAGAAGATTGTGATTGAAGATTTGGAAAAGGCCTATAATTCACAGGTTTAATTCTTAGGGTACCATAGTTTTTCCTCCTTCGGCTTGTGGTTTGATGTTTAATTCACCAAAAAATATTTGAATATGAAAACACAGAACCAATCAGATTCCAAATCACAGGTTCCTGAGGAGGGCCTTTATCCGGAAATCATCCGGGAAAATTACAAAGGAAGCGACAAACTTGCCGGTAAAAAAGCGCTGATCTCCGGTGGCGACAGCGGTATCGGTCAGGCCGTAGCGGTGCATTATGCCCGTGAAGGTGCTGATGTAGCCATTATTTATAAAGAAAGCGATGACGATGCAAAAGAAACCCGGAAATTGGTAGAACAAGAAGGAAAAAGCTGCCTGCTGCTGAAAGGCGATCTTTCAGATAAAAATTTCCGGAAAGAATGCATGGAGAAAATCAAAGGCGAATGGAAATCACTGGATATTCTTGTCAATAATGCCGGAATCCAGTTTCCTAAAGACGACATTGAAAACATCTCCGATGAACAAATTTACAAGACGTTCGATACCAATATTATCTCCATGATTTCTTTTACGAGAGACTGTCTGAAGCTGATGGACAGCGGTTCGCGGGTGATCTGTACCACTTCCGTTACAGCGTATAGAGGCAGTGACCACCTGATTGATTATTCATCAACGAAAGGAGCGATCGCCACCTTTATCCGTTCGTTAGCGACCAATATTGCAGAAAAGAACATCCTGGTGAATGGAGTGGCTCCGGGCCCGATCTGGACGCCTCTGGTAAAGGAAACCTTTGATGATGTCTCGGATTTCGGAAAAGACAACCCGATGAAAAGGGCAGGGCAGCCTTCGGAAGTAGCTCCGGCTTATGTATTCCTGGCTTCACAGGATTCAAGTTTTATTACCGGTGAAATTATCCATATTAATGGCGGGGATTTTGTAGGCGGATAAGGATATACACAGAAATTAACAGCTAGTTTATAAATTTTTTATGGAAAAATTACATTTTGATATTCAGATTAAAGCTGAAGCAATAAAGGTTTGGAGTGTGTTGTGGGACGATTTTTCTTTCAGGCAGTGGACTTCTGCCTTTACCGAAGGTTCTTTTTACCAGGGCAATTTACAGGAAGGCGCGACCATTAAATTCCTGGATGCGAAAAACAACGGGATGTACAGCAAAATTGTAAAGCTGGTCCCGAATGAGGAAATCATATTCCGGCACCTTGGGGAAATCTATGAAGGCATAGAAACTCCACGGGACTTGGGAGACGCCATGGAAAGTTACCGTCTTTCTGAAGATGAAAATATTACCCATCTGGAAGTTGACATTCAGACTGCCGAAGAATTTAAATCTTTTTTTGAAGAGAAATTTCCGGATGCCCTTTCCAATGTGAAACACCTTTCCGAAAACCAGTTATAAAACAACAATCAACCCAATTAATAAAAACATGGAAACGTTATCTTATGAAATCGTCATCGATGCGCCGAAGCAAAAAGTCTGGGACGTATTGTGGAATGAAAAAACCTACAGCGAATGGACACAGTTTTTCAGTCCGGGAAGCCTGATGAAATCCGACTGGAAAGTCGGCGGTAAAACCTATTTTGTCAATGCTGAAGGAGCGGGCATGGTTTCTACCATTGACACACTGGAAGAACCGGACCAGATCATCTTTAAACACTTGGGAATGGTGGATAAAAATGGTAATGAAGACACCGAAAGTATGGAAGTCAAGCAATGGAGCGGATGCTTTGAAAAATACATCTTCATTGATTATGATGGAAAAACCAAACTCCACACAGAAGTTCAGACTGAAAAGGATTGGGAGGAAATGATGAATACCGGTTTTACAAAAGGATTGGAAGTGGTAAAAAGTCTTGCCGAAAATACGTTATAATAATTTCCCACAGATGGCAAGGATTTTCACAGATGATCAGGCTTGATAATACTATTCGCTAATATTATGTTGAGATGAAAGAAAATAAAAGAAGGGAAAAATAGGACGGCCGTTTTGAATGCGGTAAGAAATAAAATTATTCAAAGGATTTTCGTGCTGGTAAGAAATGAAAAATTCTACGAAAAAAAATATAAAAATCACTTTATTTGTTCATATAAATCGGACGACAAATAGGACATAAAGATTTTTAATATTAGCGCAATCATCTGTGAAAATCTGCGCAGATCTGTGGTTACCAAAATATACACTAATCAAACATTAAATATCCAGCTTCCTTCATCCAGCTTCCAGCCTGTTATACAAACAGCTGTGCAAATCCGTGCGATCTGTGGGAGATTTTTATTCGCTATAATTTTAAAAATCTTTGATTTTTAATCTCATGTAATCTAAAATATACGCAATCCAGGAAATTCTTCCTATGTGACTTATCTGTAATAATAAGCACGATCATCTGTGTAAATCCGTGCAAATCTGTGTTTAAAAAATTAATTCAGGAATTTCAAATGCACGAAACATCAAGCCGTTTTAGGAAACCATTATGACTCAAATACTTTCTTCCCTCTTATCTGAATGAATGCTGATTTCTTTTGCTTAATTTCGATAACATGCATACCATTGTATGACTAAAAATAAAATATGAAATTGTTAACGATTCTCTTCGTCACCTTTATCTTAGGCTTATTAGGCACCAGAATTTTTCAGGGAGACTGGAATTTTTTATTTTCCGGCAACCTCGGAATGACCGCTTTCATTATGTTTACCGGATTGGCCCACTTCAAATTCCAGAAGGGAATGGCGATGATGATGCCTGATTTCATTCCCGGTAAATTTTTTTGGGTTTATTTTACCGGAATACTGGAAATTGCAGCTGGTATCGGACTGACGATCCCTTCCATCCGTGAACTGACGGCGGTTTTATTAATTGTTTTCTATATATTGGTTTTTATTGCCAACATCAACTCCTCCCGGAAAAATATCAATATTTTCAAAGCTGATTTTTCAGGCCCGGGAATGGCTTATTTATATAAAGAAAGAATTCCGATGCAGCTGATCCTGATAGCATGGACCTGGTATTTTGGGATTTATCTGAATTAAAAAAGAGCAATAATATTGTCTTTTTCTTTTCCCAAAGCACATTTAACCAATCCGAATGTAACAATTGGGCTTCTTAAGGCGTCTTATGGTAAAGATACATATCACAAAACCATGAGACTATGAATATCAGTACTAAATTTTTCGGGATCACCCAGGTGATCATAACCACCCTAATGATGAATGCTCAAACCAATACTACCAAACTGCCTGGAGATCCGTCTCTGGTTTCTACAAAAGCAACTTTCGAAAAGCTGATCTCCTACGATAAAGGAAATTTTAAATACAGAGTGGAGGATTATTTTGCACGGCCGAAAGCTTCCCAGTTTAAGATTTCACCTGACGGACTATACCTTTCCTACAAAGAAAAAGATAAGGACGGCAAAAACCATGTTTACGTAAAAGCTCTTAAAACAGGAAAGATCACAAAAGCTTTGGAAGAAAAAAGCGATCTGATTAAAAGCTACGGCTGGCTCGACAAAACACGACTATTCTATACGCAGGACCGCGGTGGAAATGAAAACATTCACCTGTATGCTGCCGACATTGACGGAAAGAACCTGAAAGACCTTACTCCTTTTGAAGGAATTACGTTGAACAGTGTACGGATCATTAAAGATACGCCGTTCGTGATTGTTACGATGAACAAAAACAACAAGCAGATCTTTGAACCTTATAAAATCAATTTCAATACAGGGGAAATGACCCAACTGTATGAAAATAAAGATGTAAACAGCCCAATCGACAATTATATTTTTGATAAGCAGGGAAACCTCCGCGGCTATTCTATTCTCGAAAACGGGTTGACCTCAAAACTGTATTACAAAGATCTTCAGACCGGGAAATTCAACCTCTTGAAAACTACCGACTGGAAGGATAGTTTTCAGATCATCGGTTTTAAAGAAAATTCCAACAATAAAGATGAGGCTTATGTCGTAACGGACCTTGACGGAGATAAATCGAGAATTGTTCTTTACGATTTAAAGAAAGATGCCGTCATTAAAGAAATCTATTCCCACCTGGATTTCGATGTCAATTCCATCGGCCTGGCCGGAAAGAACAGGAATTATGAACTGGACTTTATCAGCTATAACGGAATTAAAAATGAAACAATTCCGGTAAGCAAATTTTACAAAGAAGTTCATGATAAGCTGACTGCCGAGTTCGGAGATAAACAATTTTCTGTTGTTTCCTCGGATGACAAAGACGATAAACTGCTCGTGGTTGTCGACAGTGATAAACTTTATGGTAAATATTACGAATACGATACAAAGTCGAAAATCACCAAGCTGCTCTTTGACCTGATGCCGCAGCTGAAAGAAGAAGATATGGCGGAAATGCGGCCGATCGAATTCAAAAGTAGGGACGGCGTGGCCATCCACGGATACATCACCCTGCCGAAAGAAGCCCTTCAGGGTAAAAAAGTACCGTTAATTGTAAATCCTCACGGCGGTCCGCAGGGAATCCGTGACGATTGGGGCTTTAATCCCGAAACGCAGCTTTTTGCAAGCAGGGGATACGCCACCTTGCAGGTGAATTTCAGGATTTCGGGAGGATACGGTAAGGAATTCCAGAAATCCGGCTATAAACAGATCGGCAGAAAAGCAATGGATGATGTGGAAGACGGCGTAAAATATGCGATTTCGCAAGGCTGGATTGATAAAGATAAAATAGCGATCTACGGAGGAAGCCACGGCGGTTATGCGACGCTGATGGGACTGATTAAAACTCCGGATCTGTACTCATGCGGTGTTGATTATGTAGGGGTTTCCAATATTTTCACCTTCTTCGATTCCTTCCCGGAATACTGGAAACCGTATAAAGAAATGGTAAAACAGATCTGGTACGACCTGGATAATCCTGAGGAAGCCAAAATTGCCAAAGAAGTTTCGCCGGTATTCCAGATCGATAAAATTAAAAAGCCGCTGTTTGTGGTTCAGGGAGCCAATGATCCGAGGGTAAACATCAACGAATCCGACCAGATCGTGAAAGCATTGCGGGCCAAAGGTTTCGAAGTGCCTTATATGGTAAAATATGATGAAGGCCACGGATTCGGCAAAGAGCAGAACCGTATCGAATTCTACAAAACCATGCTCGGTTTCTTTGCTGAAAATTTTAATAAATAAAAGCAATACCTTTTTATAATTAACCAACGGAAAGTCACATCGGCTTTCCGTTTTTTTATGGAATTTATAAACCACAAAAGAAACAAAAGATAGTGATGCTGCTTAATGAAGTTAGATACTGTAGTCCAAATAAGCCTGCAAAAGTCTTTAAAAATCTTTGATTTTTATAAAATAGGCAACATAAAAATTTCCCTCCCTTGGAGGGGTGGCGAAAATTCTACAGGAATTTTTGACGGGGTGGTTTATTAAGTCATAGATTAAAAACGTTAGAAAATATAAGTTTCAGCAAGACAGTTCATACTTAAATAATACGTTATTAAACCCCATCAACAAAAGAAAACCCGGAATTCCCGAAAAATATTTTAAATTTATTAAAGTAAAACAAAATTTTCAACCGTCATAGCAGTATGGAGGTTGCCGAAAAAATAACAATGCCACAGAAGGAGAAAGATAATATCATCTCACAAACCGTTTCAAAGTACGGAGGGAAGCTGATGTCTTACATCCGCCCCAAAGTGAAGAACACGGAAGATGCGGAAGATATCCTGCAGGAGGTGTGGTATCAGTTCAGCAGCCTTACCAATCTCTCGGAAATCGTAAACGTCGGCGGCTGGCTCTACCGGGTGACGGCCAATAAAATCACCGATAAATACCGTAAGAAGAAAACCGAGAACCTCGAAGATTTTGTTTACGAAGATGAAGACGGAGACTTTTCTATCAAAGACATCCTGCTGATGGATGAAAGCGCCGGCCCGGAAATAAAAATGTTCCAGGATGAAATCTGGAAAAAGCTGTTTGAGGCACTGGACGAACTTCCGGAAAAGCAGCGGCTGGTTTACGTGGAAAATGAGCTGAATGATAAAACCCTCCAGGAAATTGCCGATGAGCACGGGGAAAATATCAAAACCATCATCAGCCGTAAAAATTATGCGGTGAAGCATTTAAGGAACCGATTGAGAAAATTATACGAAGATTTAAATAGTTAGTAAAAAGAAAGATTATGAATCATAAACATAAAAAAGGCTGGATTTTTTTGATACTCTGTCCGCCGTTGATTTTTTTAGGCGTCACCTGGATCGTCATGTCACTCTGGAATTGTCTGCTGCCAGAAATTTTAGGCGTAAAATCAATCACCTACTGGCAGGCAATGGGAATCCTGATTTTATGTAAGATCCTTTTTGGCGGTTTCCATTTCGGAAAAGGGATGCGCGACTTCAAGGAAAGAAAAATGCGCGAAAAAATGATGAACCTGTCTCCTGAAGAGCGGGAAAAATTTAAGGAAGTATGGAAAAGCCGATGCGAAAGCGGATTTTTCAACAGGAATAAAAGAAACAGCGAATCGTAAGAATTTTAAGAAGTAGTAAAGTAAAGTTCAGGAGCATTCGTCTTTATAAAAAGAAGTAGTAAAATTTAAAATTTAAGAAAATGAAAAACTCAGTACTAAAAGGGGCACTTGGAGCCCTGGCCGTAGCAGGTATCGCGATGGTTGCCAAAAAAGCCATCCACAGGAAAAAATTCGTTAAAGGTATTTTTGAAGAATACGGGATTAAAGAAAAATCACCGTTCGGACTGGCCGATAAAATCCGTGAAATGAGCGACGAGGACTATCAGGAACTGAAAGGGAAATTCAAGAAAGAATTCGCTTCAAGATGCGGCCATAGAAGATTTGAGAAAGAATCTGTCGCCGAAGCATAAAGAAAGCAGCTAAATTGAAATTGTTGGGTTGGGTTTGGAAATCTTGTTTTCCGGACCCAACCTTTTTTTGTGTTATCTTATACAGCTTCAGGCTTGGAAGTTTATCAACCTAAGGGCTGCAACGTGGCTTCGAGTAGTCTCAGCCACCAGATAGCTATTATAAAGCACAAGTTCAATACATCTGCTTTGTCATTGCCGCAGGCAATCTCAATATAGTATTAGCAGTAAGTATAGAAATTATAGAATTTGATTTCTTTGAAAGAATAAAAATCTCCCGCGGACTGCACGGGTTTAGAGATGATAATGTGGCTTCGGCTACGCTTAGCTACCTGATATTCAAAGGGAAAATCATAATAAATTATATTCTGCTATCACTTGCTGAGAGAATAGTTTATGCTGAGCCTATCGAAGTACCTTTGCGAACGAAAAATATCCTCAACGCTTAAAAAAATTTTAGCGAACAATGCGTTAAAATGAATCTCTTCAATTTACCGACAAGCCTCCGAGAGCTCTTATAAATACAATGGCTTTGTGAATCTTTTACGCATTCTTTCAAAAAAAATCTTCCTGTACTTTGTGTTCAAAAAACAGCATGTATCCCCCAGTTAGCTATCATTTGCTGAATGATACGTGTCATGCTGAGCTTATTAAAGCACCCTTCGATCAAAAAGTTTTATTTTTTCGGCTAAGGTTTCCGAAGAAAAGTATTATGGAAAGATTCGGGGCTGGATTCCTTCTGAATGACAAACTTGGCGTTTATCTAAAGCTTTACATCATGTAAATTCTACGTGATGCTTGTCATTCCCACAGGGAATCTAAACATAGTAGTAGTGATAAGCATGGAACGATTTGGCCTGAAACGTGTCATGCTAAGCCAGTCGAAAAGTATTATGGAAAGATTCGCGTCTGGATTCATGCGGAATACAAACTTGGCGTTTATCAAATGTTTTACTTCATGTAATTTCTACGTGATGCTTGTCATTCCCGCAGGGAACCTAAACATAGTATTAGTAATAAGCGTGGAACGATTTGGGCTGAAACGTGTTATGCTGAGCTTATTAAAGCACCCTTAGCCGAAGAAAAGTATTATGGAAAGATTCGGGGCTGGATTCCTTCTGAATGACAAACTTGGCGTTTATCAAATTTTTTACTTCATGTAATTTCTACTTTATGCTTGTCATTCCCGCAGGGAATCTAAACACAATATTGGTGATAAAGCATGGAACGGTTTGGGCTTGAACTTATGTTAAATTAAGAGGTGAATAGCCAAAGGGTTGCATGGATTTTTACAAATGATGAAACGGCATCGAGACCCTGTCCACATTGTATTCAAAAGAAAATCCTAGTGAATTATACTCTTTTACCATTTGCTGAGTGGAAACGTGTCATCAGGGCTTATTAAAGCACCCTTCGATCAAAAAGTTTTATTTTTTCGGCTAAGGTTTCCGAAGAAAAGTATTATGGAAAGATTCGGGGCTGGATTCCTTCTGAATGACAAACTTGACGTTTATCAAATGTTTTACTTCATGTAATTTTTACGTTATGCTTGTCATTCCCACAGGGAATCTAGACATAGCATTAGTGACAAGTATGAAATGATTTGGGCTGAAACGTGTTATGCTGAGCTTATTGAAGCACCCTTCGCAGAAGAAAGATACTATGGAAAGATTCGGTGCTGGATTCCTTCTGAATGACAAACTTAGCGTTTATCTAATGTTTATTTCATGTAAATTTTACATGATGCTTGTCATTCCCGCAGGGAATCTCAATATAGTATTAGCTTTAGGAATAGAAAAGTATAGAATTTGATTTCTTTGAAAGAAAGAACATCTTCCACGGACTGCACGAATTTACCGGATGATGATGCGGCTTCGCCTTAGCGAACAAAAAATATGCTCAGTATTTTATACATTGCTCTTTGCGGACATCGCGTTAAAAATGCAACATCCCATTACCGGCAAAGAAAATAAATTCCTTATTTTTGTAAAGTTCAATGAAAGATTACTACTATTTTCTCGGGATTTCAAACGATGCTTCGGAAGAAGACATCAAAAAGGCGTATCGGAAACTGTCTTTAAAATACCATCCGGACAAAAATGAAAACGATGCGTTCTTTGCCGACCGGTTCAGGGAAATACAGGAAGCCTACGAGACGTTGAGTGATAAAAGCAGCCGATATACGTACGACCAGAATTTAGAGAGTCATCAGAAAAGTTTCCGGTATACGGTTCCACCTTCTATCAAGACCTTTTCAGCCAATAAAATTCATGCAAAGAAAGGGGAGGAGATCATTGTCACCTGGCAGACCCAAAATGCGGATGTGGTCAAGGTGCTGCCTTTCGGACTGGAAAAAGCTTACGGGGAAAGGGCTTTTAAAATAACGGAATTCAAAGACGGGAAGTTTCAGATTCTTTTGCACGCAACCAATTCGCTGCTGCATAAAACGGCAGTGCAGGGCATTACCATCACCGAGGTTTTCGAAACCAATACGGAAAAATTTAAAGATAAAGCGGAAGAATTATTCAAATCCCAGCCGCGGACGGCAGCCAATCCGACCGGGCAGCCCAAGATAGCAAGACTTATCGTTGGGGTTGTAATGCTTATCGTGGCCGTTTATTTTTTAATTAAGAGTTTTGGACATTAATATTAACTTGAATTTTTATCTTCAATAAGTTAATATCGTAGCAAACAGATAGAAGAATCTCTATTTAAAAAAAATTTCCTTCTGCTAAGTACAATTCTATACGCAGAGCCGCCGGGAATTAATTCGACTGAAAAACTTCCAGCCTCCAGCTTCCCTCTTCCAGCCAATATTAAGCCATCTTCTTATTTCCGGGACACTTCTTGCATCTTTTCCCTTTTTTGAATTTCTTGCAGCAGGATTTCTTTTCGCCACAATAAATCTCTTCGGTATTCATTGAAAAAGCAAGGGCCAACGGCGGTACTTTGAAAGGAACGATCATATTCATGATGCAAATATATTAATTTAGAATAAATACAGATAATAAAATCTAAGAATATTTATTCTTTTAACACTTAATTATTTACAGTAGCCTTTTTCCGTCTTTTTAAGAACCGTTGTAAAAAGATTAACCTCTTTTAATATTCTCACAGATAGAAAAAATGAATGGCTGATTTTGTGAATTTTTCAAATGCAGATCGTGAATTATTTTTGATGATAAAATAGGTTTTAGCTTAAAATATATTTAAAATAGCAATAAAAACGGCTTAATTTTGAATAAGATAGAATACTTTGCGTTATTTATTTATGATTCCGATTTAGTTGTACAATTTTCCAAAAAATCGTAATTTTACCCATCTTTTTTTACAAACAAAATCTAATAAATAAAAATGAATACAGAACAGTTTGTGAGCCGTCACATTTCCATGAATGAAGCCGATAAACAGGCGATGCTGGAAAAAATTGGCGTTTCAAGTGTCGAAGAGCTTATCTCTCAAACCATCCCTTCCTCTATCCGTTTAGAACAGGATCTCAAGATCTCAGCCCCGCTTTCCGAGTATGAGATGATGAATCACTCCAAGGAATTGGCTTCTAAAAATACGGATTACACCAGCTACATCGGTTTCGGATACCACAATACCCTGTTGCCGTCGGCTATTCAGAGAAACATTTTCGAAAACCCGAGCTGGTACACGGCTTATACGCCTTATCAGGCAGAAATTGCCCAGGGAAGACTGGAGGCGCTTCTTAATTTCCAGACTGTGGTGTGCGACCTTACCGGTTTTGCCTTAGCCAACGCTTCATTGCTTGATGAATCTACGGCGGCTGCGGAAGCGATGCACATGTTCTTCAACAACAGGACAAAGGACCAGAAAAAAGGCGGAGCTAACAAGTTCTTCGTTTCCGACCTGGTATTGCCTCAGACGGTTTCTGTATTGAAAACAAAGGCGGAAGGCCTTGAGATCGAGATTGTGGAAGGCGATCACAAAACGCATGAGCTTGACGGTTCTTACTTCGGGGTATTGCTACAGTATCCGGGGAAAAACGGAATTGTTCTGGATTATACGGAAGATATTGCAGAATATAAAAAATCAGACCTTCAGGTAGTAGTTGCCTGTGATCCGATGGCTTTGGTTAAGCTGAAGTCCCCGGCATCGATGGGCGCCGACTGTGCCGTAGGTACAACACAGAGATTCGGTATTCCTTTGGGTTATGGTGGTCCTCACGCGGCCTTCTTCTCTTGTAAGGAAGATTACAAAAGAGATATTCCGGGAAGGATCATCGGAGTTTCTCAGGATGCTTACGGAAAACGTGCTTTAAGAATGGCGTTGCAGACCAGAGAGCAGCACATCAAAAGAGAAAGAGCAACGTCCAACATCTGTACGGCACAGGTTCTTCTGGCAGTAATGGCCGGAATGTATGCCGTTTACCATGGTCCGAAAGGCTTAAATTATATCGCTGATCAGATCCACTTCAAAGCAAACGCTTTAAAAGGCGGACTGAAAGCACTAGGATACGACATCGTGGAAGAACCGATCTTTGATACGGTAAAAATAACGATCAGTGAAGAAGATAAGAAAAGGCTGATGAGAATGATGCTTGACCACAAGCTGAACCTGAACTATTTCACGGAAGGGGTGGTAAGTATCGCGATCAACGAGAGTACGACTTTGGATAAACTGAATGTCCTGATGGCTTCTTTCGCCCAGTTCAAAGACAAGCAGACTTTCAAATTAGAAATAAAAGAAGGATACAGCATTCCGGAAGAGAATTTAAGAAAAGACGAAATCCTTACCGAAGAAGTATTCAACAAATACCATACGGAGACGGAACTGATGCGTTACATCAAGCGTCTGGAAAGAAAAGATTTATCATTGACGCATTCGATGATTTCTTTAGGATCATGTACGATGAAGCTGAATGCAGCTACCCAGATGCTTCCGCTTTCATGGGACAACTGGGGAGCCATTCACCCTTTTGTACCGGTAGACCAGGCTGGCGGATACCAGGAAATGATCCGCGAGCTGGAAAAAGATTTAGCGGAAATTACAGGTTTTGCAGGAACTTCCCTTCAGCCGAATTCAGGGGCTCAGGGAGAATATGCAGGATTAATGGTGATCAGACAATACCACATCGCAAGAGGCGAAGGTCACAGAAATGTCGTATTGATTCCACAGTCGGCACACGGAACCAACCCGGCTTCTGCAGCGATGGCGGGAATGAAGATCGTAGTTGTGAAGAACCTGGAGAACGGAGAAATTGATTTCGAAGACCTGAAAGCCAAAGCAGAACAGCATTCTGAAAACCTTTCATGTGTAATGATCACTTATCCGTCTACTTACGGATTCTTCGATGCGAACATTAAAGAAATTACTTCTTTAATTCACGAACATGGTGGTCAGGTGTATATGGACGGCGCGAACATGAATGCTCAGGTAGGTTACACAAGTCCTGGAAACATCGGAGCAGACGTTTGTCACCTGAACCTTCACAAGACTTTCGCGATTCCTCACGGTGGAGGAGGTCCTGGGGTAGGTCCGATCTGTGTGGCGAAACACCTGGTTCCTTTCTTACCTTCCAACGCGAACATTAAAGTAGGAGGGAATGAATCCATCGACGGGATTTCAGCAGCACCTTACGGTTCCGGACTGATCCTAAACATTTCTTACGCTTACATCAAAATGCTGGGAACTTCAGGATTGAAAAAAGCAACCGAACATGCGATCTTAAACGCGAACTATTTAAAGGAAATCTTAGCAGAACATTTCCCGATTTTATATTCCAACGAAAATGGGAAAGTAGCCCACGAATGTATTGTCGACTTCAGACAGTTCAAATCTTTAGGAATTGAGGTAGCTGATGTTGCGAAAAGATTGATGGACTATGGATTCCACGCTCCAACCGTTTCTTTCCCGGTAGCCGGAACGCTAATGATCGAGCCGACCGAATCGGAAAGCAAAGCAGAAATCGACCGTTTCGCAGAAGCCTTAATCGCCATCAAACACGAGATCGATGAAATCGCCAACGGTGAAGCTGATGCCGCCAACAACGTATTGAAAAATGCGCCGCACACCGAGCAGATCGTCATCTCCGATTCATGGGATAAACCGTACAGCAGAGAAAAAGCCGCTTATCCGTTAGAGTGGGTAAGAGACCACAAGTTCTTCGCTACCGTTTCCAGAGTAGATGAAGCTTACGGAGACAGAAACCTGGTTTGTACCTGCGAGCCGATTGAAGCCTATATGTAATTCAATCTGATCTATAATATGAATCCCTCTCGTGACTGAGAGGGATTTTTTGTGAATTTAAACGTAATCAAAAATATTTAAAGAACCACTATATTAACTTCTGATCATTATTTTCAATCAGGATTTGCTTTTTGAATTTTTCTTCTGAGTTTTGTAATGCATTTTTAATAATTTTATCAGTACTTTGATCCATAGCTGTTTTTATATCTTCAATATCGTCCATTCTTTCTTTCCATTTTTTTCTAATAACAACCTTCTCTTCTTCTGTTTTTGTATTGTTTTCGTCAGTTTCTTTCCAACTTTCCATTTTTTTCTTTAATAAATCCAAGAAGTATTTTGAGAAGAATTTAATTATGTAAGTAGCAAAATCTTGAATAAGTGGTAATAACAGGTTAGCAAATAGCCAGTTAATGAATTTCTTTTTCATATTTAAAATTTTACAATGATTGATTTATAATTTTGAGTTTTTGATTAATGAATTTATATTTATAATTAGAAAGTGTAAAAAAATACCAATCCCGATAGAATAGATGAAAAAATAATGTATGGTATAAAATATATTGGCTATAGGAGTTATCGGAAAAATGTTTCCAGTAAATAGGGAAGATATACTAAAAGGAAGTAACGTTGCAAAAGTCCAGACATTATTTCTATCTAATTCAGCTTTTTTAATTCTATAATGCTCAAGTTGATTTTTAAGATAATTAATATCAGATGTTAATACACTTCCAAGTTTTGTAGAATCCAATTCACCTTGGCTACCACTTTTAGATAAACTGTTTTTCAAAAAACCATCTTTACCAAATATATATACTGTTGCAATAAAATTTCTACCAGGAATTTCTAGTTTTATAATTGTATGTACTATGTAATCTTTTGTAAAAGTTAATCGCTTTAATTCTTTGAGGTTTTTATTTAATATTAATTTGCTTGATTCCTTTATATTCTCAAGCTCTTTAATTTTATGAGGAATCGATCGGGAATCATCAATCCACTCATTAAGTACAATTTGTTTCCGGTTTGAATGAATGGAAGTTTTAAATTCGAAACATGCGGGATTATTTTTAAGCATTAAAGTATATGCAAAAGGAAATACAACTAAATGTAAAACTAAGATGATTGAGAGTGAAACTATTGCATATTTAGATTTTTTATAGCGCTCATTTTTTGAAGTCATATAGAGGGACAGACAAAACGATAAAATAAGTAATATTAAGAATGTTGTAGAAAAGAATTCACCAACCCCAAATGAAATATGGGATAAAATTACGGCCATATAAATTTTTTGGCAAAGTAAAAAGTAACATAACAAAAATCATTATGGGATCCCATAATGATTTTAAATTATATTTATATTAAACGGAAATAAGGATTAGCGTTAATTATTTAAATCTTTAAGAACTCCACTTCACCACAAGTGGTTTCTCCATCCACGGATATTTGATAACAGAAAAAGAAAACGGACATTGGTTAAGCAGAACATCAAAAGATTTTCGTTCTACAGTAAGTTTCCACTGCTCCTGAGATTCAGAAAGAAGGCCATCTCTCATCAGGAAAGTTTCCCGGAGTGCTGGTATGGAAATGCTGCCGAGCGCAGGCCAATTAGAAATTAAGGCATTCAATACCTGATCGCTGAAAACTGCCTCTTCAGTGGTAATTTCAATATTTTCAGATAAAACAGCTTCGTGAGAAAGACCACAAATGATCTTGTTTAACGCTAAATCCGTATTTGGTGTGTCTTGCTTTCCGGTTACTACAAATTGCAGAAACAGGGCTGCCTTTTCCCTGTTTTGCTGACTGGTAAAGTGATCGTCAGCGGTGAAATTCAGGCGTTCAAGCAGTCGCGGAATAAATGGGCTTAACAGGACTATTCCGGCATTCCGGACGGGGATATTTTGTTGGTCTGTCATTTTTATGGTATTAGTTTTTATTTTATTTTTGGTTATCGTATTCCTCTCAGCGCTGCCGCGAGTGTCACGCTCGTCGCTCACCAGAGTAGAAATACCCTGAATTTAATAAAAGTTTTATCTGAGCTTTTATTTAGACCTGATCAGGGTCTCCAGTCTCGTCATCATGTCATCCTTTTCCTTCAGCATTCTTTCGTAAAGCGCAATTTTTTCTTCGTGAAGCTTAAGGATCTGTTCGATAGGATGAAAAATGGGATTGTCATTTTTCTGATATCCGATACCATGATCGCCAAAGGTATTGGCAATTACATTTACGGCCTCTTCCTCGTCGAAATTCCGGAAGGCTTCTACCGGGATTTTCAGGACTTCGGATATTTTCTGCAACAATGCTTCTTCTACGACTTTTTTCTGTTCCAGTATTGAAATTTTCTTCTGGTTCCAGTCTTCGCCGAGATCAAAAGCCAAGGCTTCCTGCTTGATGCCGAGCATTTCCCTGAACCGTTTCACATTCCGTCCCTGATGTATTTTCTGTTCCATTTGCCGTTTTTAAGTTTTTAGTGTAAGAAAAATTGAAAGTAAAGATAAAAAAATATGGATGAGGATGAAAATTTCTTTGGGAATAAAATATCCCTCTCGTGATAATGGTTCAGGAGTGTACAATATCACCGTTACATTAAAGTCTCCCACAGATTTGCACAGATAAAGGCGTGGCTTGGGTTTCGCTCAGCCACTGGGACTTTTGATTTAAGCAACAGCCAAAAATCTGAGATTTTTGAAAACTTATGTGAGCTTATTCAGACTCCGGCATTTAACTTTATTATCCAGCGTCCATATCTTTTGATCCTTTTGTGGTTAAATTTTTTACAGCAAGATATAAAACCACAGATTTGCACAGATAAAGGCGTGGCTTGGGCTTCGCTCAGCCACCGGGATGACTATTGATTAAATCGTTTTCAGTATAAAAACCAATAACCGAGATCTAAGCACTGCGTTTGTCATCCCGAAAGGAATCTAAATGTAGTCTTAGAGCAAGGTATGGAAAGATTCGCGCTTGGATTCCGTACCGGAATGACAAAAGGATGGATAAACTTTGGTGCGCTTCCTTTAGAATACCATATCTAACTTGACTAAACAGTGTGATAATATTTTGTCAATCTTTTATGATTAAACATTCCCCTCCAGCTTCTTAATCAAATTCCCCTTCACCACCGTAAAAGCATGGTCTTTTGCTTCGGCAAAGGAAATACCATATTTCCGTTCGATGTTCTGGAGATCTTCCGGGAATGCCGCCAGGATCCGGTTGTAGAAGGTATCAAGAAATTCTTTTGAAGGCATTTTATACTTAACTTTCAGTTGAAAACGCCTGATCAAAGCCGTGTCGATGATTTCCGGATGGTTGGTGGCGCAGAGCAGCAGGGCGTTTTCCGGATAATAATCGATGAGCTGGAGCAAGGTATTCACCAGCCTTCTCATTTCGCCCACGTCTTTATCGTCACTGCCCCGGGCTTTTCCGATCTGGTCGAGTTCATCCAGGAAAAGAACGGACCGTTCCCGGGCGGCCTTGTCGAAAATCATTTTGATGTTCTGGGACGTTTCGCCGATCCGTGAAGAGACAATGTTGCTTAAATTAAGAATGATGATATTTTTGCCCAAGGCATTGGCGACGGCTTTGGCAGTCATGGTTTTTCCGCAACCGGAACTTCCTTCCAGAAGCACTTTGTTGTTGACCGGTAGCCCGTATTCCTGAAGCTCTTTGGCGTAGGTGTTTTCTTTGATGAGCTGTACAAACTGCTGTTTATTATGAGGTGACAGGAACACGTCATCGAGCGTTACTTCTTCCTTGTCCTGGATGATGAGGTTGTACAGATTCATTGCTTCAGATTTATGGCAGCAAAGATAAAGCTTATCCAACAAAAAAGCCGAACAATCAATGTTCGACTCTATCGGCTATTATAAAAATTAAAAGTTGTCTTCCTTAGTGTAAAATCTTTTGCTATGTTTTCGGTGCCCTTTCACCCGATTCGGGCAAAAGAGCGGTCAATCTTTCTGACGGATTGAAAACATATACAATGTCATTCATTTGTGTCTTTCCGGAAACTGTCAATCAGTTCCGGAAAATCTGATTAGTTTCTCTCTTCTCTCTTAACAGTTGCAAAATAAGAAGCAAAAACTACTAAACATGTTGCGATTCCGATGTAAGTGATCATTTTGTTGAATTTTTAATTATTTGATTTATTATTGTCGATTTTACATTTGCAATATTACGACTTTCAAATGATGTTCCAAAACAAATAATCATGATGTATATCAGTGTCTTAAGTGGTTTTTGTTTACGGTTTCGATAAAAATAGTTTACATAAATTTAATATAAAATTAAAAATTTATAAAGGCTTTTGTTGTGTTTTGTATAAAAAATTATTGATCTGTTAATAAATCTGACGCTTGCATTTAAAAGTTGATAATCCAAAAAAGAAAAAATGCCATACATAATAACATTTTTTGAGACAATATTATATCACTTATTTTTGACTTGTATGGATATGGAATGTTACAAAAACTTATTATTGGGCTGTTTTAAAATACTGTTTCATGAAATTACCTTCGAAGGGTAAAAAGTATTTAAAAGTAACCGGTATCAGGATAAGCATTTTGGATCTGTATTTTCATTACTGAAAATCAAATTGTTATAATTTTTATTTTCATTGCGTCTGATGCTGGAGATTTGTTTTGTAAATGTAAAAAAGAATCAGGTTTCATTTTAAAAAAATCCTTGCTAAATCGGTAGAAGTCTTCTGTTTAACGTAGATGTAGGAATTTATTGTCTTAAAAAGCTGTACATGATCAGACTGTTTAACTACAGCCAATCGGTCATAAAAACAGATTTAATGATGTGCAAAAATTAAAAAAGTCAGTATCAATGACTAAAAAAAAGAAAGTAAATTTTTTTGATAAGTCCGTTATCGGTTTTTATGATTTAAAAAGTCATAATTATGTTTGCCGCTCTCAGTAAGGCGATAAGTTTTTTCAGTAAAGTTTCTGGTCGTTCCTGCAGAAGAAGCTGGTGCGTTTGGTGGTGCCGGTTTCCTTTTTAAGGATTTCCTCGCCGCACTTCGGACATTTCTTTTCGTGATAGACCTGAAAATTCTTTTTCAGGACATTGGCTTTTTTCCATTTCTTGAAATCGAAGCTGTAGGTCCGTGCTTCATCGATCATGGCTTTCAGCTTGGAAGGAGGAAGATGCCCGATTAACGTTTCAGGATGGATGCCGACTCTGAACAAGGCTTCATTTTTTATGATATTGCCAACTCCGGCAAAAATATCCTGGTCCATCAGCGCATCGCAAACCATCATTTTCGGACGGTCTTTCAGTTTCTTTTTCGCTTTTTCAGGATCCCATGCATCGCTCATCACATCGGCTTCCCAGTCGAGGCCGGCTATAAATTCAGGGTTCACAAGTTTTACGTTACAGGTATAAAAATACATGCCTCCGTCTTTGAATTCCAGTCCGAGCTTCAGGGTATGGGCCTGGGCTTTATTCTCCGTCAGGCTGTAGGAACCGAACATCAGCAGGTGGATGCGGATATTAGCTTTGTCGAAAATAAGAAAAGTTTGTTTGCCGAAGGTTTTTACTTCCCGTAAAATGTGGCCTTTGATCTCCGAGGTTTCCGTTATGGAACTTCCTTTTACTTCAATTACCTTTTCGCCTGCAAACTTTTGCAGGTCTTCTTTCATCAGAACTATTGGAGGACCTTCGGGCATAGCTTTAGATTTTATATTCCTGGTCTTCAGTGAGCGACCATTTTCCGTTCTTGTATTCAGCAATTATTTTGCCACCACTTGACCTTTTGAAATAAGGGATATAAAATGTTGCTTCATCGGGACCCTTTTTAATCCTTCCGTAGAAAGTACCGAGCACGGAAGCATTGGAATTATTTTTAAGTTGATAGGCCTGAGTGCCGGAGAATATGAGTACCCGGGTACTTCCAGGATGGATCTTCTGAAAAAAAACGCAGTCGGATTCATAGATTTCAAAAGAATAATGATCCCTGGTTGCGTGGTAATCTCCACTGCTTTCGGGCTCAATAATGTTTTCAAAAAGTTCGGTAAACCTATTCTTTTCCGAGGCATGTAGCGGATTGAGATCTTCAAAGTCAGAAATCCCGTCTCCATCCGTATCACGGGAATTTGGATTCAGGAAAATCAGGTTTTCAAAGAGATCGTTGTACCCGTCACCGTCAGAATCTTTTTTGATATCATCCAGATTGATTTCAAAGGTCAGGAAATCTTTTACGGCGGTCGATTCATCGAACCGTATTCCTTTTTTAATACCGATAAAACTTCCGTCAAGGAAAAGGATATTGTTCTTAATAAATTCATCCTTCTGTATATGGTTGATATTGGTATTTTTGCTGAATCCGATATAGTAGGCTTTTGGCTTGTCACCCTTTATTTCCAGCAGCCAGTTCCCGAATTGATTTACTGCGACCGCATATAAGGATTTCCCCACTTTCTGAAACCGGATATAGCGGAACCGATTCTTAAAATATGTTTGAAAGGCCGTAAACGGGTTATTATGCTCAGGCATTTTCTGGTCCGGCGGCATTGCTGAATATTCATCGGACATTTGATCCTGTTCGTAACTGACGTTGCTTTTGTTCTCTTTGTATTTAATATGTTTCGGATTATTTAGCAGGATAAATTCAGTCATTTCTGAAGTCAGGGAGAAGCCTTCTCCGGACGGGTAATGTTTTTCACCATCATCAAAACAGTTTTCCTGGGAAAACAGATATACCGGAAATAGCAATATAAGCAGACTTTTCATATTTGAAATTTGTAACAATACTACTGAAATTTTTTTAAGCCGTAAACTCTTCAATTTATAATGATTGATTATGGCGGCTGGTAATCTCTGTTATTTCTCATAAATGAAATGGCTTTGTGAGACTTAAAGCAGCAGATATTTAAAAGCCTCTGAGTTCTTGTCATTTAAACAAAACCCTCCGATTTCCTATAATTGTGACCACCAATCTTTGTTATCTCTTATAAATGAAATGGCTGTGAACAGTGAGTATTAAAAAATATCTTTACTCTTGGCGTTCAAAAAATCCTATAATTTCCGATAATTGTGACCATTAATCTTTGTTATCTCCCATAAATGAAATGGCTTTGTGAACCTTAAAAACAGTGAGTATTTAAGAAAACTCTGTGTCCTTCGTGTTCCAACACTAAAATTCACTCAATATTCCAACATTTTTATTAAAAAAAATAAAATTTAAAGTATTTTTGAAGCATGATGAACTTAAACCAGATTTTCACGAATCAGCGTACAGGCAATAATCCGCATACTAAAGCTTCCAGAACGGATTTCCAGAGAGATTTCGACCGAATTATATTCTCATCGGCTTTCAGAAGGCTGCAGAACAAAACGCAGGTTTTTCCGTTGCCCGGAAGTGTATTCGTGCACAACCGCCTGACGCATTCGCTCGAAGTTTCATCGGTGGGACGAAGCCTGGGAAGCGTAATGGGGGAGTTTATCCACGATCAGTTTAAAAGTGATTTAACCGAAGAGGCGAGAAGCTTTTACCTTCACAGTTTAGGAAACGTTATTGCGGCGGGCTGTCTGTGCCATGACGTCGGTAATCCGGCTTTCGGACATTCCGGCGAAGATGCCATAGCGAGCTATTTTGAGAGGAATGAATCGGACCTGAAGCCGAAATTCAATGAAAAAGAGTGGGCCGATCTGGTGAACTTTGAAGGAAATGCCAATGCGATCCGCGTGTTGGCCCAGCAACAGCAGGGAAAAGATGCGGGAGGGATTCAGCTTACCTTTTCTACTCTTGCCAGCATTGCCAAATATCCCTGTGAGGCCATTGCCAAAACAAAAGGAGTGGTTCACCGGAAAAAATTCGGTTTTTTCCAGAATGAAAAAGAGGTGTTCCTGGAAATTGCAAAAGCAACCCAATTAATTCCGGAAAGCGAGGAACCGCATATCTTTAAAAGGCATCCGTTTGTATGGCTGGTGGAAGCGGCGGACGATATCTGCTACAACATCATTGATATGGAAGATGCGCACCGCCTGGGCATTGTTTCTACCGCCGACTGTAAAAACCTGTTTTTTGAATTGGTAAAATCCGAAACGGATGATGTGAAAAGAATCGAAAGCAAGCTCAGTTCCATCTCCAACGAAAACGAGCAGATTTCCTACCTGCGGGCCAAGGTCATCAATGCCCTCATCAACACCTCGATGGAAAGATACAAGCAGGATTTTGAAAAGATACTGAGCGGAAACCTGGATAAAGCCCTGCTGGATCTTTATAAAGATGAAAACAAAGCCTTGCAGGACATCGAAAGCTTTTCGATTGAAAAAATATACAACCACAAAGCCGTCGTGGAAATTGAGAATGCGGGCTATAATGTCATGTACGAATTGCTTGACCACTTTATTCCGTCCATTCTTAAACCTGAAGAAAAAAGGAAATCCTACGATACCAAAGCGCTGAAGCTGATCCCGAAACAGTTCATTTACGATAATGGAACCGATTACCAGAAAGTATTGGGCGTTATCGATTTCGTTTCCGGCATGACGGACAATTACGCCACCGACCTCTACCGTAAGATCAAAGGAATTGATATCGGGATGACGGTGTAGGGTGGTGAATGGTGAATTTTGCTCCGCAAGTGAATGGTGAATTCGCTCCGCTTGTCAATTATTAATTAAAAGAAAATCCGGAAAAACCGTAACCGAAAAATTCCACTCCTTTGGAGGGGTGGCGAAAATTCTGAAGGAATTTTTGACGGGGTAGTTTTGGAACAATGATGAATTCTGCTTCGCAGGTAAATGGTGAATGGTCAATCTGCTCCGCTTGTTAATTATTTATTAAAGGAAAACTCAGAAAAACCATAACCGAAAAATTCCACTCCTTTGGAGGGGTGGCAAAAATTCAAGGAATTTTTGACGGGGTGGTCGTCCTAAAGGTAAATTTTGCTTTGCAAGTGAATGGTGAATTTATAAATGAAGGTTGAATGCGCAAATATTTATCTCTGATCAAATGGTGTACCTCTTAATATGAGAATGAAGCAATTATTGTCAACTAATTTATCCACTGCTATCATTTGCTGAGTGAATAGTCTATGCTGAGCCTGTCGAAGTACCTTTGCGATCGAAAAATTATTCTCAATATAATCAAAAAAGCCTTGCGATCCTCGCGTTAATTTAACTCAGATAAAATCAGACCCTGTAGCCAGGAAATTAGCAAACCCAGCGAATTTACCATTCATCCTGGAAACCTGTCCGCATATTTGATTTTTCAGGTGAAAATTCCTATCTTACATCAAACCAATAAAAGAAAACATTATGGCGTACGCAGGAATATTGGCCTTTATCGGCCTTATTACTTTATTTGCTTCATTCTTTACCGTAAAACAGGAATCTGCCGCTATCGTAGAGCGGTTGGGGAAATTTCTAAAGGTGAGCCATGCAGGGCTGCACCTGAAAATCCCTTTTCTTGACCAGATTGCTAAACGGCTGAACCTCAGAATCCAGCAGCTGGATGTTATTATCGATACCAAAACCCTGGACAATGTCTTTATTAAAATGAAAGTTTCCGTGCAGTACCAGGTGATCAGAGAAAATGTAAAGGACGCTTACTACCGGCTGGAAAACCCGGAAAACCAAATTACTTCCTATGTATTTGATGTGGTGCGTGCCGAAGTGCCGAAAACACGTCTGGATGATGTATTCGTAAGGAAAGATGACATCGCTATTGCTGTAAAAAGTGAACTGCAGGATGCGATGCAGAGTTATGGATATGACATCATCAAAGCCCTGGTGACGGATATCGATCCCGATGAGCAGGTAAAGCATGCCATGAACCGAATCAATGCTGCCGAGAGAGAAAAAACCGCTGCCGAATATGAATCTGAAGCCCAGAGAATACGGATCGTTGCCGTAGCGAAAGCCGAAGCGGAATCCAAAAAGCTGCAGGGACAGGGAATTGCCGATCAAAGACGAGAAATTGCAAAAGGACTGGAGGAATCGGTAAAAATGCTGAATGCCGCCAACATCAATGCCCAGGAAGCATCGGCCCTGATTGTAGTGACGCAGCATTACGATACCCTAAGTTCCATAGGCGCCAACAACCGGAGCAACCTCGTGCTTTTGCCTAATTCGCCTACTGCGGCCAGTACCATGCTGAATGACTTGGTGGTTTCCATGGCGGCGACCCAGAAAATGGACGAATACATCCCGGTAACTGATCCGACAAAGAAGAAAGATTTGTAAATCACTTTAACTGTAAAATAGATATGGAATTCATCGGCTGATCAATAATGAAAACTGATGATATCCGGTAAAACAATAGGACAAACTGTTGTTTTTGACTAATAAATTGATCCTTTCCAACACGCTGGAAAGGATTTTTTGTAGAAAGATGATTAGGTTTTAAATAACATAAATTTGGTTTAATTGTTTTGATTTTTATGCGTTAAATTAAATAGGAGAGAAAAGGATAAGTAATGGATCAGAATTTTAAATAGGGTTCGTCATAACAGAATAATAAGCAATACGATTTGACAGTTAAGTTTCCATTGGATGTTAGATCGACGGAGAAAAACTTCCAGCATCCGGCTTCCAAACCTTTAATCTCATTAAAGAAATATCTTCAATTTTTTACTCTTGTTTTTTTGCCATTAAATCCCTAATTTGATCTACCTTTTTAAAATACCAAATTGTACAATCAGCAATAAGAATATGGATAATCAACTTGAAATTGAAAATTACAGGATCGGGAAAACGGAAGCATGGGCAGGAAATATAGAAGATCACGAGCTTCTCGAACGGATCAGAGAATCTGAATTTGCGAAACACCAGATTGATGAGGGAAAAGATTTCTGCTATTTTTTAGATAAAAAATACCGCACCGGAAATAATGAAAACAGTGAGTACGTCTGCATGGCCTATACACTGAATGAGCCGGCGAATCTCGAAAGGGCATCCGTTTCCGATATTGTAGTGGAAGAAAATGAAGTTTACCATATCCACCGTATCAGCGTCGTAAGAGACGGCGTAATGATCGACAAAATCCCTGACACCAAAATAAAGGTGCTCGACAGTGAAAACCAGAGCAGTGGCGGGATCCTGAGCAGCAACAAAAAAATCAATATTACTATAAAGGACCTTAGGCTCAATGATATCCTGATCATGGAAGATTCCCGGGTAAAAGTATTCAGCGAACGTGATTTCCTGAGAAAAGAATTTGCGAAATATGTTTGGGTAAGCCCGGACAGCTACTGGGCGTACGGAAGCTATACTTTTACTTTTATCAACGACCGCGAACAGAAAGTAGCGTGCAAAAAGACCTTTTTCCGCGATGAAGCCGGAACCGTTCTGGATCCGGAAATCCATTACCTGAATAAAGGGGAAGAGTTTATTTTCAGGCTGGAGAACTACATCAATCCGGTGGATGCCAGCCGCGAGATTTTTCCGTACATCGATTTTGCTACGGACCGCAGCTGGAAAGAGCTATCCAACTACATCGCGCCGATCTATGGGGAAGTATTCAGTCAGGCATCATTGCAGAACTTTGCCCCTAACCTTATTGAAAAGCTGGATGCCATTGCAGACCAGGATGAAAAGATGCAGTTCGCCATTGAGTATGTACAGAACAATATTTACTATATTTTTAATGCCGATGAAATGAACGGCCATAAGCCGCAGGAACCTGCCGTTACCTATGAAAACAAACAGGGCGACTGCAAGGCGAAATCCGTTTTGCTGAAGGTAATCCTGGATTACATTGGAGTAGAATCATCCATCGTCCTCGTTAATTTCCATACCGATTTTTATATTAAATATTATTTGCCATCGTTGCTGACTTTCAACCACGCGATTGTCAAAATCAACCATAAAGGAGAAGAGTATTTTGTAGATGCTACCGTACGGGATGAGTTCGGATTGCTTGAAAACCGGGGATTTATTTATTTTATGCATTATCTTGAAGTAAAACCTGACCAGGAACTGAAACAAAGAAAACCATATAAATATCCTTATTTCTGCATTGATGAAAAAGTGGATTTCAATGTACAAGGTAAAACCGGAAATTTGGTTCTTACGACAACTTATAAAGGGAACCGTGCCAACGCCATGAGACGGTACTTCAAGAATACCAACAAGCGGGAAGTGATCGACAGCTGGAACAATTTCCTTTTCTACAGTCTGAATTATTCCGGCGACCGTAACGGAACCGATGTCCGAAATATTTTTAATGATGCCGTCATTGATATGGTGAGCGACGACCGAAAGCTGAATGAGTTTAAAATACAGTATACAGCCTCCGTGAATAATCCGTATTATACCGATCCCAAAGGCGACCGTTTTTTGATGTACTTCGACCGGAACGTGGTGAAGGCCAGTGCACGGGATTTTATCCACAAAGATCTTCCGTTCTGGCATAATTTCGACAGTGAAAAATATGAGATCAATCTGTATACGGACCAGAAAATCGATACCGAAGAGAAATACACCACTCAGGAAAGCACGATTCGTAATCCGTATTTTGATTTTTTAAGCCGTAAAAAAGTGACTAAAAACGGAGCTACGGTGAACATTGAATTTAAGCCGCTGGTAAATCTCGAGATCCCGCAGGAAGCATTTGAAAAATTTAGGGCCGATCACCATACCATTGCCGACAGTAATTTCGGATTAGGCATCGATATTATCGAACCTGGATTTATGAACCTACTGAAGTACAGTTTTAAGAAAATGTTTTAATGTTTGCTGGCATCTTAAAGAGGGATGATGGAAGTTGAGGTGTTAGGATGGGAGATGAAATAGATTTAATAAAAATAATACTGAATGCTCGATGATTGATACATCGTCATTAAATATAGTTTCGGCGGGTTTGCAAGCAAACCCGCCGAAATTTTTTATCTGCTTTATTTCAAATTTAGAAATGGTAAATTTATTTTAAGTCTGTTAGATATTAAAAAGATAAAATTATCAATAGCGTCGGGCTTCAGCCCGATGTCATCATAACGGGTTTAAAATTTGGCTTTAGCCAAAACCTACTATAATTTGGCTAAAGCCGATCAGCATACATCATAAAAAAATGGGCTAAAGCCCATTTCTATTGATATTATAATTATTTCATAGATAAATAAACTTTTTTCTAAAGAATAGTAAGAAATCTGTTGATGCAAAAAAAAATTATGAAAACACTCAATCGGAAAACTTCTATCTTCCAGCATCCATCTTCCCGCTAAAGATTTACTCAGAAGCTTTTGCCGCCGGAATTCCTTTAAACTTCTGTTTCCCGATCAGCAGCTCAAAGAACAGCCTGAAATCCGAGATCAGCGACCATAAAGGGTATTTAAAAGTGGCAGGCTTGTTCTTTTCAACGACTGCATGGCTGAACCACGCAAATCCGTAGCCGAAGATCGGCACATACCAGAGGAACCGTTCCTTTCCCGAAGCGATTACATATCCGATTACAAAAAAGACCAGCAGCGTTCCGATAAAATGGAAAATCCGGGTTCCCGTTTTACTGTGCTCAGTTAAATAAAACGGATAGAATTCGTTAAATGTTTTTATTCTTTCAGCCATGATTATCTGTAATTTAAAGTTCCAATCATAAACGTCTTAGAAGCATTCAATGCCTTTGAGTTTTTAGTCAGTTCCTTTATTACACCTTCATTTCGAATGTAATTAGAATGAATAAAATAAGTGTCTTTATTTTCACGGGTGATATATCCTGTATGGAAATCCAATCCTACGATATATACCTGATTTTTCTTCTTTCCTAAAATATATTCTTCAAGTTCCCGCCTTTTGGTAAAGTACCGGATGTCCGTGCACAGCTTTTTGATCATCACCGAAGATGCTTGCTGCGCATAAAATCTTCTGTTGAGGTCAAAGCCATAATCCGACAAAATATTTGTTACAAAATATCCGCAGGCAATGCTGCCTTTCCGGGGCTGTCTCGACGTTCCTGCAAATGACCAGGGTGTACCACGCCAGTACCAGGGAACATCATAATTGATAAATCTGAAAAGGTAGTCTTTCTTTTCACTTTTATTCTTTTTACCGATGGTCGTTAAAAATTCCTTATACTCCAATTTCCTTTCTGTACGACTGCTTCCGGAAATAAGTCCATCCGTTTTCTTACAGCTGATCAAGAATAGCAGCAGGCATATCCAACAGCACTTCATGCAAGATTAAGCATTTCTAAGCTTACTGTTCCGGTATCCGTAGCAGAAATAAATAATTAAACCTACAGCAAACCACAGTCCAAACCAGAACCAGTTGTCGTGGCTCATTCCGGTTAAAAGATAAAGACAGGAACTCAGCCCGATCAGAGGGATCAGCGACAGGTTTTTAATAAATGCTAGTGCACACAAAACAATATTAATCAGGATGAAAAAGAAAATAGAAGCCCTGAATTCGCCTTCTTTCGGATCTTTCCAGTCCATCAGCGTATGGAAAAAGTCTGCCTGCCAGAAGTAGAAAAAAACAATTCCTCCGATGAAAATAACCGGGAAAATAAATTTACCGTTAATATAAGGAAGATGGAACCTGCCTTTGATCTTTTCTTTGGCTGGAAGCATCAGTACTCCTGCACATACCAATACAAAGGCAAAAATTGTCCCGATACTCGTAAAATCCAGGATGAAGCTTTTATCGGTAAACAGGATCGGAATTCCCACTACAATTCCTGTAACGATGGTAGCAAAAGCCGGGGTTTTATATTTCGGATGCACTTCCTGGAATTTCTGCGGCATCAGTCCGTCTCGGCTCATCGCATACCAGATTCTCGGCTGTCCCATCTGGAACACCAACAGAACAGTGGTGATGGCAACAATCGCTACGAAAGAAACCACCAGTTCCATCCAGGCTACATTGGCATTCGATTTTTCAAAGATGAAAGAAAGCGGATCCCCGACACCGTCGAATTTCCTGTAATCCACCATTCCCGTTAAAACCAGTGTTAAGGCGATATAAATAAACGTACACAATACCAGGGAAATAATCATTCCTTTTGGAAGTGTTTTCTGGGGATCTTTCGTTTCTTCGGAGAGTACGCTCAAGGCATCGAAGCCGATATAGGCAAAGAAAACTCCCGAAACGGCGCTCATTACTCCTGCAAAACCATTCGGCATAAAGGATGAAACATGGGTTTCCGGATTCACCGGGGTCCAGTTATCGGTATTGATGTAAGCAAAACCAACCAGGATCACAAGAATGATAACCGCCAATTTAAGAATTACCAGTGCATTATTGAAATTCTTGCTTTCCTTTACACCCACGTAACACAGCCAGGTAATGAGTCCGTTGATGACCAAAGCGGGAACATCCACAATAAATTTCAGGCTTCCGATCAAAGGTGCATTGGTCCATGCATTGATCAGTTCTTTATTTTCAGAGCCGTTCATAAAGGCTTTTTTCGCTTCGGTATAGCTGCAGGTCAGATAATCCGGGATGTGCATTCCCAACCGGTGGAGGAAGCTGGTAAAATAATCCGACCATGAAAAGGCTACGTAGATATTTCCGAAAGAATATTCCATGATCAGTGCCCAGCCGATGATCCAGGCAATCAGTTCCCCGAAGCTGGCATAAGCATAGGTGTAAGCGGAACCTGCCGTCGGAATCCTGCTGGCAAATTCAGCATAGCAGAGAGCGGTAAACCCGCAGGCAAATCCGCAGATCAAATATAGTAAGATCACACCGGGACCTCCTCTGAAAACGGCTTCCCCCAAACTGCTGAAACTTCCCGCTCCAATAATGGCCGCAATACCGAAAAATACGATGTCCCAAACACCCAATACCCTTAATAAATGAGTGGATGTATCTGTATCTGAATAGTTTTTCCTTTTAAAAAGTTGATTCATTCAATTCTATATTTGATTCAAAAAAAGCAAATGTAATTATTTCCCGGAAATAATTTTTATTTTCTTTAAGCTTTCTTCCTGATAAAGTTAAGAAGTCTTAAAATAATAATCCGTTATTAACAATGTGTTAAAAGGCTTGTCTATACAATTTCTTTTCAATATTTTCGTTGATAAATTGTGGATAAAACTCCCGTAATTTTAAATAGCTGAACCTGATTTTCAGGTCTTCCCATGTTAAAATTTAAAATTAATGAAATCAAGAAAAATACTTTTAGCGGCTGCTGTAATGTATTTCGGGATCTCCGATGCGCAACAGTCTCAGTACTTTACCCAAAAAGAAAACTACCGGTTCAATTTAGCTGAAAACCTTTATCAGACCAAAATATATAATGCGTCTCAATACGAATATGCCCGACAGTACTTTTATAACGAGCAACTTTCGAGGTCAAGAAGAGAAGCAGCGCAGTTTTTTGATAATGTAATCGGGGTGATCCTTCAGAAAAACCATGCCGAACAGGGGCTTGAAGCTTTTATGAAAGAATATCCGAATTCAGCCTATTTTGCCCAGGCAAGCTTACCGCTGGCAGATTATTATCTGGCTAAAAAGGATTTTGAAAAAGCATTGGAAACCCTGAAAGAAGTAAACCAGTACCAGCTTTCAAAAGAAGAAAATACCCAATATATCCTGAAGCTGGGCTACGCCAAGTTTATGATGGGTGATTCCAAAGGGGCAACTGATGCTTTGGAAGAAGCTTACAAAACGGCAGACCAGTCGCAGCGAGGCGATATTGCCTACATGCTGGGGCATTTATATTACTCAAACCGGCAGAATGACAAGGCTTTCCGGTATTTTGATTCGATAAAGGATGAAGCGAAATATTCCAAGCTTGTCCGTCCTTATTATGTGCAGATGTACTACAACGATAAGGATTATGATAAAGCCATCACCGAAGGGACGGCGCTCCTGAACGAAGATATTTCGGAGGCTTACAAAGCGGAAGTCCACAAGATCATTGGTGAAAGTTATTTCATGAAAAATGATTATACTTCTGCCTATCCGCATCTGAAGGAATACCTGAGCGTTCAGCAGAACCCTTCGGAAAATGACCTTTATGAAATGGGGTTTGTTGCGGCGCAGCTTAAAAAATACGATGAAGCGGTTTCTTATTACAACCAGCTGCTGAACAGCAATTCGGCGCTGGCCCAGAACGCTTATTATCAGCTTGGAAATGCTTATCTGGCAGTTGGCAAGAAGCAGGAAGCTTTATCGGCATTCCGTTCTGCCTATCAGATGAATTATGATAAGAATGTAAAAAAGCTGGCACACGAGCAGTACGCCAAACTGAGCTACGACATAGGGAACCCATTTGAGAGTGCTTCAACGGTAATCCAGAATTATATCAATGAAAACCGGAACGGCGCCAATGCTTCCGAAATGCAGTCGCTTCTTGTAAAATCCTATTTATATTCCGGAAATTATAAAGAGACGCTGAATGCTATTGACAGGCTTCAGAATTCCACTCCGGAAATCAATAAGATCGACCAGGAAGTTTCTTACCTGCTGGGAACGGAAGAATTCAACAAAGGGAATTATGACCAGGCGGAACAGTATCTTTTACGAAGCTTAGGTTTTAACATCAATAAGGAATTTAACAACCGGGCACTATACTGGCTGGGGCAGGTGTATTACCAGAAAGGAAATTACCCTTCAGCAATTGTACGTTACGAAAAACTGCTTAACGAAAATTTTCCTGAGAAACAGCAGCTGCCTTATGATCTGGGATATGCTTATTTTAAATCTAAAAAATTCGATGAGGCTGAAAAATATTTCAAACAGTATCTAGCCAACCCGAAACCTGAATTTAGGAATGATGCGGAACTCCGACTGGCAGATATTAATTATGCCAACAACAACCTGAATGAAGCGATTGCGATCTACGATAAAAACGAAGATGCTACGGATTACACTTTGTATCAGAAAGCGATGGCTCTAGGATTTAAAGGTGATACCCAGGCGAAAATTACCAACCTGAAAAACCTGCTGTCCAAATATCCGGATTCGGATTATTACGATGATGCCCAATATGAAATCGGAACGGCATATGCGGCACAGGACGATTTCAGCAATTCCAATGATTATTTTAATAAAGTTATTAAAACTTCTTCTGACAGAGATCTTGTAGCGAATGCTTCCATTTACAGGGCACAGAACTACATCGATCAGAACCAGAGCGATAAAGCACTGGCTGAACTGAGATCGCTTGCGGAACAGTATAAAAATACGGCCTATGCTGAAAAAATCGTTCAGGCCGCGAAACCGATCTTTACGAAAAACGGAGATGTGTCAGGCTATGAAACTTTTGCACGAAATGCCGGGGTAAATATTGATGCTTCAGAGATTGATGAGATCAACTTATCGACAGCGAAACAGTATTTCACCAAGAAAGATTACAAAAACGCGATTTCTTATTATGAGAAATATTTAACCCAGAACCCTACCGGAGAAGGGCTTTACCAGGCGAAATACGAATTGGGAGAAAGCTATTACCAAACGAAAAATACGACAAAAGCCCTGCTTGTTCTTCAGGACGTGGCCAATGTACCGAACGACTATCAGGATGATGCCCAGACCCGTCTGGCTCAGATTTACACGGCCCAGGGTGATGCCCAGGAAGCGAAAAAGTATCTTGAAAACCTGATCAATTCATCGGATGTCAATATCAGGAACTACGCGAATGTAGAGCTTATGAAGGTTTATGCCGATGAAAAGAATTTCTTACAGGCGGAAAAACTGGCGGATGCTGTTATTGCCAACAGCAAAAACTCATCGGCGGTTATCGAGACGGCTAAAGTCATCAAAGCCCGAAGCCTGATGAATTCAGGAAAGGATAAAGATGCACAGTCGGCTTATGCGGCGCTTGAGAAATCCTCAAATACTTCGGTAGCGGCTGAATCCCTTTATGCAAAAGCATATTACCAGAATAAAGGCAAAGCATACAAATCCTCCAACGAAACCATCTTTAAACTGGCCAATAATTACGCTTCCGAAGAATATTGGGGTGCAAAAGCCCTGGTGCTGATGGCAAAAAATTACATCGGCCTGAAAGACAATTACCAGGCAAGTTATACCTGCGACCAGATCATCGAGAATTACAAAGATTTCCCGGAGATCGTAGCGGAAGCGAAGGAGGTTAAAAAGCAGATTAAAAAGTAAAGTATAAAATGTACAGCGTAGAATGTAAAAAGTAAAATGTAGTCCCTACATGATACATCCGACATTATACATTAATACCTATAAAAAAATGAACAAAAGAATTCAAATATTATCCCTGTTATTTTTAGGAATTTCGTCAGTGGCGTTTTCCCAGATCAAAGAAGAAAAGCTGATCCTCAATAAAAAAAGGGAGCCGGAAGTAAGGAAGATCGAAAAAAAGAAAACTTCGGTAGAAACCATTAAGAACTATCCGCCGGAAGAAAAATCGCAGAACCCTGTGCAGTACACGATTACCGATGTGCCGGCTGTTTCGGACTTCAAGACTTCCACCATTCAGGGACAAGATGTAACACCGAAATTTGAAGGTTCGGCACAGAATAACTACCTCCAGTTCGGAATGGGGAACTACGGGAAAATCCTGGGAGATGCCAACATATCGAAAACGCTGGAAAACAAAATTGAAGTTGGTGTTGATGCCCATTTCCTTTCTACCCAGGGTCTGAAAAAAGAATACGACTGGGATTCCAAGCAAAGCTCGACAACTTTAGGCGCTTTCCTGAATTCTTACGGCGATAAAGGCAAATTTAACCTAAATGCTGAATATGGGCTGAACAGCTACAATTATTATGGGATTTATGCTTTAAATCCGGGTAACGTGGATTTGAACCAGAGGGTAAACCAATTTAAGGTAAACGGATATTACGATTTTTATTCCAATGAAATCTTAAATGATGTACGGGTAAAGTCTTCATTTTTAAAAGACCACTTCGATGCCCAGGAAAACCAGGCTTCCGTACTGGCCAATTTCTCCAAGCACGGCGTAGAGATCGGGAAATCGGGAATCAACCTGAATGCTGATCTGGGAGTGGGATTGGAGACGGTAAAAACCGAATTTGCCATCCGAGATAAAAACAACTCAAATTTTTTCAATACCAACTTAAATCCGAAAGTAACTTTCCGTAAAGGGGATTCTTATCTACGGTTAGGTTCACAGTTTTCTTTCCTGAACAGCAAAAACAACAACGATCTGATGGCGGAGCAGATGAAGAATAACAAGGCCTATTGGTTCCCGGAAGCGGAGTTTCAGTTTGCCGCCGCCGAACAGTTTAAATTTTACGGTGGAGTAGACGGCGGACTGAAACTTAATACCTATGCCGATCTTTTGCAGCAGAACCCGTTTCTGGTTTCGGATCAGTATTTAAGACCGACGGAAACGAAATATCATTTCTATGTAGGGTTGAGAGGGGATATTGATGATATGTTCAAATATGACGTTTCGGCAGGGTATGGTAAAATGAAGGACATTATGTTCTTTAAAGGCAACAGCATTTTCGATAACAATTATACCCTCAACCGTTCTGCTTATGATTATGCCAATACCTTTTCTGCCGTTTACGATGAAGGCAATGTAAGTGACATTAAGGGAAGTCTTCAATATTTCCCATTGGCCAACTTAATTCTGGATGGAGAGGTGAAATTTACCAAGTTCGACCTGAAAAATTATGAAAATATCTACAATATTCCGTTGGTAACGGCAACAATCGGTGCAAAATATACCATGCTGGATCAAAAATTATTGCTTGGTTTTAAGGGGCTTTTTGCCAGTGACAGAACGACGAATTCCTTTATGATTGAGGGAGTTGGCAGTCCGATGATGTACCAGTCTACCGAGGATACCAACGATAAAGTTGGGGGGTATGCCGATTTAAATTTGTCTGCAGAGTATAAAGTTCACAAAAATTTTAGTATTTTCGCACTCGGAAATAATCTTCTGAGCTCAAAATACCAGACGTACAAAGGATACAAGGTTCTCGGTGCACAGGTTTTGGGAGGCGTGAAGATTACGTTCTAAAATATAATTGATAGATGATGATTGATGAGTGATTACATCGTTTATAATTCATCAATTATCATTTATGAAATGGCTCCGTAGTTCAACTGGATAGAATATTGGATTTCGGCTCCAACGGTTGGGGGTTCGAATCCCTCCGGGGTCACTCTGCGGGAAAGAGCATTTTTAGAAGTGCTCTTTCCTTTTTTTTTACTTTGTAACTGATTGTGAATCAGTATTATTTGAGTAAGTGCGGGATTTAATTTAGGTGTTCGAAAAGCATTTTCTTGAAATTCAAGTTTTTCGGCCAAAATCGAACACAGTATAGAATTTTTTGTCTCATTATCACCTTTAATATACAGTTGAGAAAGGTTTGGCAAAATATTTAAAACTTGGTCAAGCTTCGTCTTAATATCTACATTTTTACGTGATAGCCTTTGATTCTGCAGTTCCATTTCAAGTTCATCAATTTTTTTCTTACTTTCATTTTTAATGATCTGATAATCCTCAAAATCTAATCTGTTTTCGAGATACTTTTCTCTAGCACTAGATAGCTTATTGGTTAAATTAACAATTTGTTCGGACAATTCCTTTTTTTTACCATCAATATTTTCCTGTATATATTTAAAATTGTTTAATATTATTTCTTTTAATAACGTATTTACACCTTCATGGAAGTTATATTTTATTAATTCTTTTTCAAATGCAGAATTAACTTTATCTGAGCTATGTCTATAACCGCATTTAGAATTACAGTGATAGTAATAATAAACATTTTTCTTGCCCTTAGATCCGCTCCCTGAAATATGTCCTCCACATCGCGGACATTTTAAAAAGCCTCTCAGTGGAAATTCATTAGCAGTGATAATTTTACCATGAGGTCTTTCCTCCAAAGTTTTTCCGCTTAAAACATTTTGCACTTTATAAAATAAGCTTTCTGATATCAGACTTTCATGATTGGCATCAACAATACAGGCCTCCTCGTCTTTGTATGCTTTAATATATATTTTCCCAATGTAAACTGGATTTCTTATTGCCCTGTAAAAAGAAGTTCTACTAATTTTTGCGCCTCCCATCTTATTCATTTGAAGTCTTATCTGGTTGATGGCATATTTACCCTTAGCGATTTCATTAAATGCCCACCGCATATTTGAAGCCTCAGGTTCTTTTAGGGCCACATATTTTCTTCCATCTTCAGCACATTTATTAATATAACCATAGGACGCGGTGCCCATCAGTCTTCCTTCTTTCTGAGCTCTTCTCATCCCATAGAATGTATTTAGTGCTCTTCGATCATTTTCTACCTCCGGTGCAGCTAAATAGATGGCAAGCATCATTTTGTTTTCCGGTATAGACATATCCAAAGGTTGTTCTATAGCTTGAGGTGAAATATTATTACTTAACAATAATTTTATCATTTGATAGGCATCACCTGCGTTTCTACTAAAACGATCCCATTTAGTAAATAATACTAAATTGGATTTCAGATTTCTTTTTTTGATATAATTGATATATTTAGTCCACTCTGGGCGATTGAAGTTCTTAGCTGAATGATCTTCAAAGATTACAT
Source organism: uncultured Chryseobacterium sp. (assembly GCA_913778085.1). GTDB lineage: Bacteria > Bacteroidota > Bacteroidia > Flavobacteriales > Weeksellaceae > Chryseobacterium. Next base: position 219,703 of record CAJYXJ010000014.1, on the reverse strand, counting down.
GTCCAATTGTAATTTGGTTTTGAAGACAATATCTTTCCAATCTTTCATGCTGGTCTCTTTGTGAATAGCCTTTATCCGCTTGTTCATCAGTAGAAACTCTAATGTATAAATCTGCTATTAGCATAGTGGTTAGTTTTATTAACATTTTGGTTGTCAGGCTAATGTAGTGAATTTTATTTTAAAATATAGTTTTTAATAATAATATCTGCCAGCTGATATGCAAAATCCATAATACTTCTAATTTCGTCATCTGTTGGATTTAACCCAGATTCTGTCAGAATTTTTTTTGATTTTTCGAAAGAAATTTTTTTCAAGCTATCGTGTGTAAAGTCTATAATTCTATCCCCAGATCTATTTCTCTGACCGTCTTTTTTTAAAGAACCCTTTTTCATTACACTCATCATATTTAATTTATCATGAATGAGATAATCTCAAACTTCAAATCAAATTATAGCGCTACAATAAAAAATAATGAAGTATGCCGGCTCGTCGTATTCATTGTCTTAAAGTGTCTTTTTTATAAAGATAAATTGCTTAATTATAGCTTATAGTACAAATAGTTAGTCATGTTTGTATAGAATAATCTCTAATTAGAATTTATCGGCTATATATCATATTTAAAAAAAAATTAATTATTGATAAAGAATTTTGGATTTTAAAAAATCATATAATCCCGTCTTGTGACCAAGACGAGCGTGTCTTCAAACACTTTTATTGAAGATTTACTGCACTTAAGCGAAATTAAAAATGAATTGCAAACTGTGGTTTTGTGAGATTTTTAAAGTGGTCGGATCTAATCACTTCATTTTTTGGATATATTTTCTCAAAATGGCGTATCAGTAAACAAAGTTCCATAAATTTACAAAATATGAGTTTAATGTAACAAATTATGAAAATAGGATATGCCCGGGTTTCGACCAAAGACCAAAATTTAGATTTGCAAATTGAAGCGCTTGAAAAAGCAGGCTGCGAAAAAATTTACCAGGAGAAAATTTCCGGTACAACAAAAAATCGTCCGGAGCTCGATAAGATGATCGAACAATTTCGTGAAGGTGATGAACTTTATGTTTGGAAGCTGGACCGACTAGGGAGAAGCTTAAAAAATATCATTGACCTTGTTCTAAGTTTAAGTGATAAGGGTATTATTATAAAAGGTATAACTGACGGAGTAGATACTGCTACTACAAATGGTCGGCTCTTCTTAAATCTGATGGCATCGCTTGCTGAATATGAGCGCGAGTTGATCCGAGAGAGAACCAACGCAGGTTTACAATCTGCCAGAGCAAGAGGTAGGTTAGGTGGAAGACCGAAGGGCTATACTAAAGAAACAATTTCCAAACTTTTACTTTTACGTAATATATATAAGGATGTAACAAAACGTCCGGAAGAAATTTATAAACCATTTGGATTGACTAGGGCAACATTCTATAGGTATGCTAAAATTCTGGACAATCATACGGATGAAGAAATTAAAAGAATGTCAAATGGAAAATAATTTTAAAGGTAATCAATTTAATGTATAAGATTCAGTATAAATACGGATTGCCGTAAAAATGAAATATTTCTTATTATTACATTTGTGAATTCATGATTTAAATTACATATATAGATATATCATTATTTTATATTAATCCTTATTTTAAAGATAAAAAAGTATAAGAATTCCATCCTAACAAAAGTTAGTAACTCCAATTTTAAAATGCTTACTATTTAAAATATTAAAATTTATGAGTATTGATATCGGTGAAATCAAGTATTATCCAGATAGATTTTATATTAAACTCGATGGCTTTAATACGGAAAATCTTACAACATTTTTAACAGATCTTGAAATTGGTCAAGATCATGCAATATTTATTCATGAATATTATCACTATCTGACAAACATTGCAACACTACCCGGGATTCGCCAGTTTAGCTTAAACTTTTGTGACCGTTTTCGAACTTTAACCATTCTCACAATGAACGAGGGACTTAATGCCTTTCCTATTAGTAAAAACACTTATAAAAGTTGTGAGGATTTAGTTAAGTACTGGAATAATACTATTAAAATACTTAACGAAGATGATATAAATTATGAAGTCGTTAATGAGACAAAAAATGCTTTAAATAATAAATTTGAAATAGTTTCTATAGAACAAGAAATTGTTCCTGTTGACTTAAAAATAGAGGGTAAGAGTATTAATGGTTGTCGAATATTTATCAAAATTAACATTGTTGGACTTTTAAATATTCATAACTTTAGATTAACATTCGGTGCTATGGATGAATTTTTAAGTTCTGCAATTGACGAATTTCTTTACGAACATGATCTTTCAGACATAGACCCAAGCTTACTCAGTAAAAGACCGTTTTATCCCTACTTATTTTTTGACGAATTACTTTCATTCTACGGAATAAAAAGATCGACATCTTTTGAGAAAATTGTTCTTGTATACTTCGCTCTAAATTCAGCAAACCCTCCTTCAACCTTAATTACGATATTAGAGAAGCTTAGAGATGGAGACTATGATCAATTTACAGAAAATCCAGAAGTATATCTGCTTTCTAATTTTTCAGAGGCACCACAATACAAAAACGTTCTAGAATCAATAAAATTATTTGCTGAAGAAACGTATCAACAAGATCGTGTTCATATATCACAGGCATTAAAATATTATTACGATAAATTCTATATTGCATCTAAACTTAAAGATGATGACTTTTTCTTTTTTATCAGACCATTTTTTCCTTTTGACACTACTGACAATTTTAGATTTAAACAACGATTCTTATTAGAACTTTCTAGGATAGTAAACATATTTACACCTCCTGTGATTCTTAAAGATAAAAAATTTAGATATATAGACAAACTTACGTCTTTTGGTGAGGCGACAGCCTTAATAATAGCTACTTACGAGATTTTTGAAAGTCTTAACACTAACAGAATAGCCACAAGACCTAAACATCAAAAAGTAAAATATCTATTTCCTGATTATGATCCTGAATGCGATAATATTGCAAAATTTACAGATTTACCTATTTATGGGATTGTATTTAGAATTGCCCTGAATGAGTTAGGGCTTTATCAACGGTATCTTAATGAACAGAAAGCTAAAAATAAATAGTACTTTGCATTATATTCTACTAGAACAGTCTCAAAAAATGAAGAAAAGAATTAATTCTTTAAATATCCTTATCTGAATATGAGCATTAATTGATCGGACGATAACCAGTGCCGATTTACAATCTGTCAGAGCAAGGGGAAGGTTAGGTGAACGGTCAAAGGATTATACTAAGAAATAATTTCTAAACTTTTGCTTTTACATAATATATTATAAGGATGTCACGAAACGTCCAGAAGATATTTATAAACCATGTGGGTTGACCAAGGCTACATTTTGTAGAAATGCTAAAATTCTGCATAATCATACCGATGAAGAAATAAAACAAATGCCAAATAAACTAATTTTTTATTAATTTACTTAGACCAGTTGATTTCAATTAATGATAATTGAGTGAATTTTTTAAAACTTTTTACGGCTTCTTCAAATTCTTTTTTATTTCGATACTTTTCAATTATGTACAAAATATGTCCCGCAGTATAATAAAGCAATAAACTATACTCTCCTCGCCATGTTTTTCCAATTATCGCATTATACAATATTTCTTTAAAATTATCAGTTACCTCTTTTTTTTCGTACATCTCGAATAATTCTGTAAAAACCAAAGAAGATGACTCACTATCAGCAAGCTTGGCTGCATCTAAAAGGTCTATTTTTTTTTCTTTTATATAATTAAGATCACCATGATATATATAGCCTGAATTAAGCCTTTCTTCGATTGTGGTGCTGTATCTACCTTCCCTGTCGACATATATATCTAAAAGAATTTTAGATTTTTTTAGTTCTTTAATAATAATATCTGATTTTTCTACTCTTACTTTTGTTTTTGTGATGCTGAATTGTAGTTCAATATCATGCAGGCGACTCGAAAGTAATCCATTTCTTATCTCATTAATTTCCACCGAATTGTTTCTGTTATCTTGTAGTAATTGCCTTATTGCGTAGTTATATAATTTATCCGAAAAAGAATTGATGAATTCTAATGGAAGTAGAAACCACTGCAAGGAAAGATGATTTAAATTAACTTTTTCAACGTAGGGCATTATTTCACAAGGGTCGTACATTTCAAAAAAATCTCCCAATAAATACCGGTATCCCTTCTCAGAAATATCCTGGATTTTTGTAATCGTAAATATGCATTCATCCAGTGTCAAAAAATTATTTTTATGAAGTGCCTTCAATGCTTTTGGTAAACCATATAATGTATAATCTTTTCTGTTATAATATTTGGTCCATAACAATGAGATACTTGATATATCGATTTTTTTCTTTCGATGTAAGGTTAATCTTATATATTCATGAATTTTATTACTTAAATTAAAGCTTCCAACTTCTTTATTTTTTAAAATAAGCCCTGCTAAAGTCAGATGATTGTATTTGTTCTCTTCTATATTACTAACCTCACATCCTGCAGCAATTAAATTCTTTTTTACGTCATTTAAATACCAATTTGCATGATGGTATGAATTAGGATGTTTTTCTAAAAATTGAGCTAACTTTATGGCACCTTTTGACTCAAAGCCTTCTAGAAAGAGATTTACTGAATCACTTAATTCTTCAAACCCTTGATATCTCTTTTGATGAAGAAAAAGATTTTCCATAATCCATGGCAAATAATTACTAAAATACCGTCTATCTTTTAGAGCTTTAATTATTTTTGTTTTCGTAATGACTTTTTTATTCCTGATAAAAAAATATTCTTCTTTATTAACATCTCCTTCCAATCTCATATGAAAATAGTCGGTAGAGTAATTATCATTTGACACCTTATTATAAAGCAAAATTGGATTACTAGTTTTTACATAAAATAACATTCCAAATAAGTATCCTGAACTGGTTATATCCTCCTCAGTATATCCATTAAATAATAGCGCTTGCGTATAAGTATAAAGAAAGCCATCAGGCGTTGAAATGTGATCTCTATAAATAAGATTTATAATAAGTGATAGTTCATAATAATGTGAGATTTCAAAATCATCAAATTTATAGTTGGACATGCAATCTCTTAAATCAAAGTAAAAATTCCGGATTGCCTCAATATCAATACTGCTTTTTATTATTTCTTCAAAAATCGCTATGTTACAAAATTTTCTAGCTATTTCTTTTCTCTGTTGATTGGATAGATTAAATAGAGAAAATCTTGAAAGAAATCGTCTATCTAAGCTCATTATTGAATTATATACCAGTTTGGTCGCGTTTTCATTTAATATTTTGTAATTAGTCGACCTGTTACGCAGATAAGTGTTGAAACTATCGTGAAACAAAGCAATTCTATTCAGCTTGGTGTCAAATAGATAAGGATGTTCATCTATGAACTCTTCAACATAATATTTAGCTTCCCCTAAAAAGAGATCTAGTTCTGAATACATTAAATACGAATTCGTGCATAAAAAAATAGAAAGAGAATATTTTCCTTTTTCATGTTTGATGATGCCTTCATAAAAACTGTCAATATCTTGAAGTTGTCCTGTTTCCGGCAGCTTCTTATTTAATTTATAAAATTCTGCAACGTATTTTACAAGAATAGGATAGCCCTGCGTCATGTAAAAGACTTCTTTCTGGATATTGTAATTTGTAATATGAAACAATTCCTCTAAGACAAACTCAGTTTGTTTTTTATTCCAGTTTTCAAAAATATGTTTTTTCCAATCTAACTTAACTACCAATGGTCTTGATAATACGATAACTTTGCAGTACTCTTTTAACTCTTCTATGAATTTTATAAATCTAGACAGTTCACTGCTATTATAATTTTCGACATGATCTAAACCATCAATGATGAGAGTTATTTTTTTTCTTTCAATCTCCTTAAGTAAATCAGTAATATCCCTGTTTTTTAGATCGTGAAATAGTTTTACGTTTAAATCTTGTACAAAGTTTTGAAATTTTAATCTCTCCAGATAATCGGATTCCTGATTTCCTACCCAAAATCGGTATAATATATTTACAGGATATTCTTCAACAAGTGAATTTACAAAATGACTTTTCCCAACTCCGGGTTTACCTTCTATCAATAATAACTTTTCAAATTCAACAAGAGTATGATTAATTTTTACCGATTCTTGGTGTAGGTCCGTGGTATAAGTTTTTAAGCTGGGAAGATCAGACCTTTCAATCAGCCATATCCTGTTGTCAAGTGTTTCACTTAAATAATTTTCAATCTCATATTTCCTATTTAAGTTCCCACTATATAGATCATCAATAAAGAGATCTGCATCAGTCCGGCTCATTGATATGAAATACAAATTGCCTTTTTTCAAACAATTAAATTCTAATACTTTGTCATTGGGAACAATATCGATATGCTTAAAAAAAACAATGTTTTTACTCTTTGAAAGTTTATGAGCTTTACCTTTAATTATTAAATTTTCATCTTCAACAACAAGTTGATCTAACGTTATATTTTCAAAATCCTTAATCTGAAAACTATATTCTTCATTATTAATAGATACTAATAAATCATCGAAGTTATCATCAACTTTTGCTTCGATTTCAATTTTTGAAATTTTCCTCTCTACATCCATTATGGACAATAACAACTGAGTTATATGTTTTTGATAGGTATAACCGCTGTAAGCATTTCTCATTAAGCCATTTTATTAGATTCAAAATTAGTATTTATTTATAAAAAACAAGTAACTAAGCAGTTCAACAAGTTTCCTTTAAAGATCTTAACTGAGGCCAAATTAAAGTTTGTCATAAATACCGGAACTTCTAAAGAAACACCTTAGTTGCAGAGAATATAAATTAAAAATAATATTAAGAGAATAATTTTCTAATGAAGGAGTATTCAAAAGCTCACAAGCTAATTTCGGAATCTGATTTACGGGTTTCCTTAATGCTATAAATCTAGTATTAAATTTTTAATTTTTTTTTGTATTTTTTCACTTTAACCATATTAAACTCTGCATGTATATATCTTCTTTGAAACTTTGGAATTTCAGAAAGTACGGAAGTCCAAATTTTGACCTTAATTTACCAAATTTGACAGTACCTTTTAATAAAGGAATGAATATTCTTATTGGAGAAAATGATTCAGGAAAATCTGCTATCATCGATGCCATTAAGATTGTTTTAAAAACTCATGCATATGAATGGATTAAAGTCGAGGAAAGCGATTTTTTCAGTAATGGCAATGAAATTTCACCCATTTTAAGAATTGAACTTGAGTTTTCCGGAATTACCAATGTGGAAGCAGCTAATTTTACAGAATGGTGCGGAATGCAAAATGAGGTTATGCACGTCGGTGGAAGGGAAGAGATATTTCGTAGGCCGAAGTTGCATCTGATCTATCAGGTTCAATACTTGAATGGTCGGATAATCCCTTCCGACATCAAGGCAGGCATGGATGGTGTCGGAAATACGTTGACAGCAGAAGCTAAAGAATATCTCAAATGTACTTACCTTAAGGCTTTACGGGATGCTGATAATGAACTTGCTGCTAAAAAAAATTCAAGATTGTCGCAGATTTTAAAGGAGCATAAGGAATTTAAACTGAAAAAAGAAAATGGACTTCATGAATTTGAGGAGCTATTTGAAGATACAAGTGAGCAAATCCGGGTTAAATTTAAAGATGAAGATCAGGGATATCATACTAATATAAAGAAGGTTGTAGATGACTTTATCGGCTCTTTTATAAATGAAAGCTCAGAATCTGTATTTGATTTTGGACCTACTAAGATTACCAATATCCTTGAGAAAATGTCTCTAGGGGTAATTGGAGCAAAAAATTTAGGCTTGGGTACAATGAATCGGCTGTTTATGGCTGCAGAATTACTCCATCTGCGGAAATCTGATTGGAATGGTTTAAAGCTATGCATGATCGAAGAACTTGAAGCACATCTTCATCCACAGGCACAGCTAAAGATCATAAATCGATTGAAAAAGGAAGTAGAAATTCAATATATCCTTACCAGTCATAGCTCAAATATTACATCACAGGCAGATTTAAAAGAAATTATCATTTGCAAGGGTAATGATGTGTTTCCGCTAGGTGAAGGAAATACTAAACTGGAGCGAAAGGACTATAAATATCTGGAGCGTTTCCTGGATGTTACCAAGAGTAACCTTTTCTTTTCAAAGGGAAATATAATAGTTGAGGGTTGGTCTGAAGAAATACTTCTTCCTACGTTGGCTGGTAAGTTAGGAATGGATCTAGCTAAAAAAGAAATTTCTGTTATCAACGTGGCTTCAACAGCATACCTGCATTTTGCAAAAATATTTTTGCGAGCAGATAGTCGTAGAATGAATGTCCCAATTGCAATTATCACGGATCTAGATAATAGACCTGATGAGTTTGGCCGGTTTATATCTTTTTTTAGAGAAGATAAAACATTTAAAAATAAGCTATGTAATATTAATATTTTAAAACGCGAACTCAAGTCTACAGATGTAAAATTAAATATTGCAATACAATGGACACTGGAATGGTGTCTGTATCGATCTTGTTTATCTAACATATTTAAGGAAGCAATATTACAAGTACATAGTAAAACAGAAGAGTTCCAAAAGGTTAATGGTACTTTTAAAGCTTCATTTGAAGCAAAGTTTATTAAAAAACTGTCAAAGAAATCAGGAACATCCCCCATAGATAAGGTCGCGGTTATGAATGTCTTTGCTGAACTGTTGTCCGAGAATAATACAATAACGGCGAATCAGATAAATGAAGATCCATTTCTTTCTTATTTGGTGAACGCTATTAAGTATGTACATGATTATGAGAATTGATCCGTTACATCTCAGAGCTGCCGAAGAAATTTTGATAGGTGGAGAAGTTTTCGACTCTGAAAGAAGAGCATTTATTGCCAACATGAATACAGTTGACTTATTGGCAGTACCTGGGAGTGGAAAGACTACTGCCTTACTGGCAAAATTGTATTGTATGGCTAAACAAATGCCCTTGGACACGAATCGGGCAGTACTAATTCTCTGTCATACAAATCATGCCATCGAGGAGATTGAAAAAGTATTAAAACCTCTGTGCCCGCAGCTTTTTGTATATCCAAATTTTGTCGGAACCATTCAGAGTTTTACAAATAAATTTGTCGCCAATCAAGCTTGTTTTGACCTATATGGTAGTTATATTCATAAGAATGACGATCAGATGTACTTATATGAAGTTGAGAGATTTTTTAAAAGCCTTCAATACTCTGAAAAGGGACAGAATCCAGCTAATTTAAAAAATAAACTTTTTGGTTTGGTTAACAGAGATTTTGAAGGTTCATCTAATGAAAAGGAAAGAAATATATTAGAGTTTCTGAAAAATTGCTCATATGATCTTGAAGGAAGAAAAGTTAAAATTGGTAATACTTCTAAATTGACATATACTGGTGTAAATAGAGAATATTATCTTGAATTGGAAAGGTGGAAGTTAAATCTTCTCTCTCAAGGTATACTTTCGTTCAAAGATAGCTTTGATATCTCAAAAAGTTACTTAAATCTTCCCTGTGCAAATGATTTTAAAGAAATTTTACAAAACCGGTTCAGATATGTCTTTATTGATGAAATGCAGGATCTTGATTTTGATCAGGTACAGCTGATTGAAAGTATTTTCTTTACTGAAGGTTCTACTACAATTATTCAAAGAATCGGGGATCAGAATCAGGCAATTTATTCAAGTTCATCGTTGCATAGTGAAAATGTCTGGAGGACTCGAAATCAGATTGACCCTGAAAGATTTCAAGCAGATCTTAGTTTAAATAATTCGCATCGGTTAACACCAATAATTGGTGAGCTAGTTGATGGTTTCGCATTGAGCCGAAGCAGTGAATATCGAGTTGTTGGTATTTCTAATCGAGAATCAATTCCACCCCATCTTTTAATTTTTAAGGATGAAACTCACGCTAAGATGCTTAAAGAGAGGTATATTGAACTAATTAAACATTTTGGTCTTAACGAAAATAGTACTAATATCGAAAAAGGTTTTCATATCATTGCTTGGACAACAGACAAAGAAGAGGGTTCTGAAAAATGGCATTTAAGAAAACTTTTTCCAGAATATTCTAGAGAAATAAAGCAAAAAAGAGAGGATTTTGACTGTTTAAGGAAATATTTATTTTTATTTGACCGCAGAAAATCAACTTTTGAAGCTGTTCGGAAATCTCTTTTAAATGGAATCATCAGAATTTTACGAATTGAAGGGGTTAATATTCCTGGGAGTTCTTCTAAAAAGTACAGTAAATCTATTTTTGTTGATTTAGTTAAGAGTAAAGGGGATGCATACTATGATATATTTAAGGGTCGACTGTTTAACTGGTGTTATTCAATTATTGTCGAAGAGAATTATCAGATGGTATTTGATGACTATGTGAATTATATTAGAAATCAGCTGACCGATTTGATTGAGGACTTTAAAATTCAGAATTCAGAAGGTTTTATTAACCGGGAATATAATTTCAACTTTGCTGAAATATTACAACCTGAACAAATTGAAGATAAAGGTATTATTGTTAAGTTAGGATCTGTTCATTCAGCAAAAGGACAGACACATTGTGCAACAATGTATGTTGAGACAGATTACCACACATCAGAGCTTGCTAAGTTGACTGTATTCATTAAAGGTAAAAAAAATAAAGCCGATTTTGTAGGATGTAATCCTTTATTCTTTCAAGAACAAAATTTTTCTCATTTAAATAAGGTTAGATCCAATGAGACGTTAAAAATGATGTATGTAGGCTTTTCGCGACCAACAGATCTTCTGTGTTTTGCAATAAGAAGAGATAATGTCCGCAACGATATTGAAAAATTTAAAAATGCTGGCTGGACGATTGTACCACTTGATGAATAGCATAAAATAAATTAAGACAAAATAATTATCTTATAAAAATTAATTAGGATAAAAATAATCAGATAATAGACCCGGAAAGTTTTGCTTCAAAGATATTTTAGAGTATGCCCGCAACAAGGATTATCATTAGTTCTCGGGAAAGTTACTGAAGAAAGACAAGCTGGCAACATATTTTGATGATCAGTTCCTGCAGATTATATCTAGGGATCTAGAACGATTTTCACATCATAAATGTCACCATTTGCGGAGATCCTAAAGAATCATAGCTGTAGAGAATGAAAATTATAAACACATTTCAGAAAATCAGTCAGTTTTATAACTAAATAAGAGGTTAAGAATCGACTGTATATATCATTCTCTGCGACGAGACCAACAAAAAGCACAAGAAAAATCTGTTTTCATAAGTTATGAGACAGACCTTTTAAGTTCTTAATAATAGTCTGTAATCATTTTTTCAGTCACTTAATTTTTATAATAGTAAAATTAGAATATTCAAATTATAAATATTAGAAAATCTTTTTTAGGAAGATCAAAATTTCTATTGCAAAATTTATTTTTTTGACATAAATTGTCCAAAATTAAAAATCAAGAAAATTTAGTAAAATGACCATCAATAAAGAATCTTTTGGAGAGCATATTCGAAAGTTAAGAGAAGATAGTGGACTACCACTAAGAAAAGTTGCTGCTGCGCTTGATATTGATCCGTCAACACTTAGCAAGATAGAACGTGGTGAGCGTTCAGCAAATAAAGATATGCTTAATCCATTAGCTAATTTATTCCATGAAGATCAAGATGAACTTGGAATTATCTTATTGAGTGATAAAGTTGCTTATGATTTGTTCCAGGAGAATAATCCAAATGAAATAATCAAATTAGCGGAAGAAAAAATTAAATTTTTAAAAGCAAAAAGTGCACGTCAGGCAAAAATTGATTTTGATATATGATGAACATTTCTGAACTTGTACAAAAATATAGCGCAGAAAGAGCTAGTTATCTTGAGCCAATTTATAATGAAACTCAATTGCGTAATGACTTTATCGATCCTTTACTTAAATGTCTGGGATGGGATGTTGATAATGAGAAGGGTAAAACACATTTTTTGAGAGATGTAATTCAAGAAGAATATATTGAAATTGAAGATGAGAATACTAAGAAAAGCCCAGACTATACTTTGCGTATTAATGGTACAAGAAAACTATTCGTTGAAGTAAAGAAACCTTCCGTCAATATATTAAAATCAGCTAAATCAGCATTTCAGACAAGAAGGTATGGTTGGAACGCTAATCTCGGTATTTCAGTACTAACTAATTTTGAAAATATCATAATCTATGACTGTCGGTTTAAACCAGATAATTTAGATAATGAGTCAGTAGCACGTATTAAAATTTTCAATCATGACGAATATGAAAATGCTTTTGAAGAATTAGCGCAACTAATGTCTTATGATTCTGCTAATTCGGGATTGTTAGATGATCTATATTCAGTGTATGAAAGAAAAGGTCAAACTTTTGATGATTACTTTCTTAAACAAATTGAAAAATGGCGAAAACGTTTAGCAGAATCTGCTATTAGTGCTAATTCTCACCTAAATATTGAGGACATAAATTTCTTAATTCAGAGGTTACTTAATAGAATTATATTTCTCCGAATTTGTGAAGATAGAAGTATAGAGAAATTCGAGACATTAAGAAATATCAAAAGTTATTCGGAATTAAAGCAGTTGTTTAGCAAATCAGACAAAAAATTTAATTCTGGCTTGTTTGACTTCATTGATGACAATTTAACACTTCGTATTGATTTAGATTCTGAAGTGTTAATTGAAATATTCAGCGAATTATATTATCCGCTTAGTCCGTATGATTTTTCTGTTGTTGATCCATCTATTTTAAGCCAGATTTATGAACGCTTTTTAGGAAGCCGTATTGTACTTACTGATGAACAACAGCTAGTAATTTTAGAAGAACCCGAAGTTTCAGCATCAAAAGGTGTTGTACCAACGCCTAAAATTATTGTTGATCAAATTGTAAAAGATACTCTTTTTCCATTGACATTTAAAAAAAGTTACGATGAGTTGACTAAAATTAAAGTTGCGGATATATGTTGTGGTTCTGGGACTTTTTTGCTATCTGCGTATGATTTTTTGTCAGAAAGAATTCTACAGCAAATCATTCAGGAAAAGATTCTGGATAGGCAGTTAGTACAAAATGTAAATGAATTTAATATCAGTCTTACATTAAAAACAAAAAGACACATTTTAGAACAAAACCTATTTGGAGTCGATATTAATCCTTATGCGGTTGAAGTATCAGAATTTAGCCTATTACTAAAACTTTTAGAGGGAGAGAATTCCGCTTCTGTTGAAAGTTTCATTAGCCATAATTCCGAAAAGGTCTTACCTAATCTAAAAGGTAACATCAAATGTGGGAATTCGTTGGTGGATAATAAGTTTTTCGAATTTTTACCAGAAGCAATATTAAATAATAAACTTTTGTTTAATTTAAAACCTTTTGAGTGGGAAACAGAATTTCGATTTTTGACAAAAACAAAAGGGTTTGATGCTATAATTGGTAATCCACCATATGTACGTATTCAAAACCTCGTAAAATATGCGCCGGAAGAAGTTAAATATTATCAATCGGCTATTTCTGGATATGCTGTAGCTTCAAAAGATGCGATTGATAAGTATTATGTATTTATTCAAAGGGCAATAGGTCTATTAAATCCTAATGGGCTCTTAGGATATATAATTCCTCATAAGTTTTTCATTATAAAGGGTGGTCAGGCATTAAGAGATTACATTACAACAAATAGTCAATTATCAAAAATTATACATTTTGGTATTATTCAGGTATTTCCTGAACGCTCAACATATACAGCAATTCTAATTCTCCAAAAAAATAAAAAAAACACTTTTACTTTCAACCGCATAAAAAAAATATCATCCCAAGAACTTGAAGCTAACCAGGAATTTATAGAATATAACACAACTGATTACAATTCAGATCCTTGGATATTTCTAGCACCTAAAACAAAAGAAATATTTGATGGAATAAGTAGAGGAAATACAATTTCTTTAAAGCAAATTGCAGAAATCAGTGTAGGATTACAGACGAGCGATGATAAGGTTTATATATTTGAACCAAACCAATCAAATAGTAGTTCCTATATTTTTTCAAAAAACGGAAAAATATGGGAAGTGGAAAAAGATATATGTTTGCCAGCAATTTACAAATTATCATTTAGTGCATTCGATTCAATTGCTCCAAATGCCCAGATTATTTTTCCATATGAAATTACTAATGGAAAAGCAACACTTTTTACTGAAGAAAAGTTAAAGAATCAATTTCCGTTAACTTATGAATATTTATTATTCCACAAAGAAAAATTATTACAGCGAAAAGTTGATAATAAAAGTATTAGTGACCATTATGAATTCGCAGCAAAAAAAGGTGATGAAAGTAAGGTTAAATGGTTTCAATTTGGTCGCTCTCAAAGTCTTACGCGATTTCATAATACTCCTAAACTGATATGGTCAGTTTTAGCAACATCAGCTCCCTATGCATTGGATCAAAATGATATACAATTTACTGGTGGAGGGAATGGGCCATATTATGCTTTACTAAATAGATCTCATTACTCCTTAAATTACTTCTTGGCCATATTATCTCATCCACTTTTTGAAAATATGGTAAAATCCGGAGCAAGTGAATTTAGAGGCGCTTATTACTCCCATGGTAAACAATTTATTGAAAATATCCCTATACGAGTGATAGATTGGAAAGAAAAAGTTGACGTCGATCTATATAATTTGATTATAAAAACTGTAGATGAATTATTAACTACAAAAAAAGAATATTTAAATGGTTCCTATGGACCTATAAGAACAATTTTAAAAAGAAAAATAGATACTCTTCAGAAGTATCTTATAAATGCAGTTAATGCACTGTACCAAATAAGTGATGATGATTATAATGTTGTTATCAATGATGAAATGTTTAAAACTGAACTATCAATAGAAGATTAATGCAAGAAGTTAAAGAAAATATAATCGATCAGAAGTTAAGAGGGGGATATTATACTCCAAAAGCCATTGCTGAATTTTTGTGTCGCTGGAGTATAAATGTCGATACAAAAAGTATATTGGAGCCAAGTTGCGGTGATGGTAATTTTGTAGAATCCGCTATTCTCCGTTTCAAGGAATTAGGTATTGAAGGCGAAAGCCTCAAAGGAAGAATTAAAGGTATTGAACTAATTGAGAACGAATCTATGAAGGCAAAGCAGCGGGCTGCAAAATTAGGTTTAAACTCAGATACAATTGTAAATAGTGATTTTTTCTGTTATATAAAAAATAGTAATTCCAAAAAATATGATGTTGTTATTGGCAATCCACCCTTTATAAGATATCAGAACTTTCCTGAAGAACATAGGGCGCTTGCTATTGAAATGATGCAAGACTTAGGATTAAATCCAAACAAACTAACAAATATTTGGGTGCCTTTTCTCGTTGTATCAGCTTCACTGTTAAAAGAAAATGGTAAGATGGCCATGGTGATTCCTGCTGAATTATTTCAGGTTAAGTATGCAGCTGAAACTAGAGTGTTTCTTTCAAAGTTTTTTCAAAGAATAACAATTGTAACATTTAAAAAATTAGTATTTCAAGATATTCAGCAAGAAGTTGTTCTGCTTTTATGTGAAAAAAAAGTAGATCATGGAAAAGGAATAAGAGTAATCGAATGTGAGAATATAAAGGACTTAGATAGCTTGAATTTTGAAGAAATAAATGGCTCTAAGGTTAAACCGGTAGATCATAGTACTGAAAAATGGACTAAATATTTCCTTAATGAGGATGAAATCAATTTATTAAAGCGATTAAAAAACGACAAAAGAATTATTTCTTGTAGTGATATAATGAAAGTCGAAGTTGGTTTAGTTACTGGAAGGAATGAATTTTTCATGTTGAATGAAAAACAGGTAAATGAGTGGCGACTAAAAGAATTTACTATTCCAGTTGTTAGCAGATCTAATCAGCTTAAAGGAATAACATTTTCAGAAGATGACTTTTTATTTAATTCGGAAGCACAAAATTCAATATATCTATTCATGCCTCCTAATGAGGATTTCGAAGTGCTTCCAAAAGTGTGTCAGGAGTATATAAAATATGGTGAAGAACAGGGTTTTCATACTGGATATAAAACTAGGATAAGGAAACGATGGTATATTACTCCTTCACTTTGGGTTCCGGATGCATTTGCGTTACGACAAGTTGGAGACTATCCGAAGATTATTATGAATAGAACAGGAGCTTCTTCAACAGATACAATACACCGAGTAAAGTTTAAGGAAAATATAGACAGTAATATTGTGACTGCATCATTTTTGAATTCACTTACATTTGCCTTTTCAGAAATTACTGGAAGAAGTTATGGTGGAGGCGTTCTGACATTTGAACCCACAGAGATTCAGGAAATAAAAATTCCTATAGTTGGAGATATAAATATTGATTTTTTAAAACTAGATTCCTTAATCCGCGAACGAAAAATAGATGATGCTCTCAATATGGTAGATGAAGAACTTTTAATAAGATATCACGGTTTTGAAGAGGATGAATTAAAAACTTTAAGGAGTATATGGAAAAAAATGGCAAGCAGAAGAACTAATAGAAAATAGTATGTCTGTAGAGCATAATAAAGTGTTATTTAGATTAGTAGTTTTATAATATAAAAGAACTATATTAGTCCTTTAAAATGGATGTCAGTAGTTCTAAAAGAAGTATCTATGTTAATGTTTGGTTGCCCGCCGCCTACTTTTTTTCAGTTCGCCTTGGGAGGAGTTAGTTTATTCGGACTTTTAAAACAATTAAATTTTAATGATATGAAAAATAATACGATATGGTGGATGGGAGCAATTTTGGAGAGCAGAAAGATCGTCGTTAATAAATAGATACAATTAAGAACGAAAATATTAAGACAGCTCCGGAGGGTTCGACTCCCTCTCTTTCCACAAATTACCGTAGTATTAGTACTACGGTTTTTTTGTTTTTGAAAACTTAAATTCAAATCTTTTAAAATAATAGCAAGATTATATCTATAAAGAGGGTTTAGCTGCTCAGGTAATTAAATAGCTCTATTTCATTCATTTATATCTTAATAGTACGCAGTAATTTAATGTAATCTTTCTTCAATAATTTAAATAAGCTTGTAGAATCTTTCTAATATCTATAAAAAAAATTATTTCTTTAAAATTATCCCTTATATTTCTTAAAATGTAGGATTAAGTATAGATGTGCAAATAAGAAATATTAAAATTTCTTTAATTTAGATAATTATTAAGATAAATAATCTTTAAGCAAATTAAAAATGAAGCTATAATTTAATTATCTTTAAAACTTAATCCTAAGCTTTATAACAAATTTTAAGTTGGAAGCTTTATATAACTAATAATCTATAAAACAATGCAAGTAATTTCAGTAATAAACTACAAGGGAGGAGTTGGAAAAACAACATTAACGTCGAATTTAAGTGCAGAGTTAGCAAACCGAGGATATAAAGTATTAATGATTGATCTTGATCCACAGACTAGTTTAACTTTTTCTTTTATCAAACCAGATGAATGGTCAGAACATTTTGCTACAGATATGACTATAAAAAACTGGTTTAAAACAGCTAAAAGAGATAAAATTGATTTTAATGACCTTATCATTGATTTACATATGTTTGACAATGAACCTGGCCAACTTAATTTAATTTCTTCTCATCTAGATCTTATAAATATTGATCTAGAATTAGCAACTCAACTTAGCGGAGCTAATATGAGTCAGGCAAAAGCCAATTTTTTAAAAGTACATAGTATTCTTTTAAAAGGTATAGAACAACTCAGTGAAGACTACAATTTTGTAATTATTGATTGCCCACCTAATTTCAATATTGTAACAAAAAATGCAATTGTTGCTAGTGATTATATATTAATACCTGCTAAACCTGATTATTTATCGACCCTGGGAATTGATTATTTACAGCGAAGTGTAAATCAATTAATAAATGATTACAATGATTATTGTAAAATTGACGATAATGATGAAGAGGAAGACTATATCGAAATAGATCCACGAATTTTAGGCGTTGTATTCACTATGGTACAATTTTATGGAGGAGTGCCAATTCAGGCTTTAAGACAATATATGACGCAAACTAAGAAATTAGGGCTTCCAATTTTTAAAGATCATATTCGAGAAAATAAAACAATATTTTCAGATGCTCCTGAATATGGTATTCCTGTTGTTATATCTGATCACCATAGAGCAGATATCGTTGCCGAAATCCGGGCATTTGTTACCGATTTTGAAAGTAAAGTATAAATAATGAAAGAAAAAGTTTTAATACAGGAAATAGAAAAGTATTTGACTTTTCTGAAAAAGATTTCACAGGATGATCTTAATTCTCTTCTAAAAAAAGAAAAGGAAATTATATATCATATTCAAAATAAAAGTACGATTAAAAATAAGGAGATATTAATTGATGATGAGCAAATAGATAAAATTATCAATAAACTTGGATCGGTGGAGAAAAGAGAGGATGGTGATATTTTTATCGAAACATTAAATCTTACTAGAGTAGATATTGAAAACATGTTAAAAAAATTAGATACACACTTTACCAAAAAAGATTCAATCATAAGGCTCAAAAACAAACTCATAGAAAGCACCATAGGATTTAAATTAAGATCAGAAGCAATTCAAAAAAAACCTTAATTTTTTAATAAATCATTTGTGATTGTATTATTTAAAAAAAGAAAATTTTAGTACTGCTCTATCAGGAAAAAAGTTAAAAAATTTAAGTGTTACTGCTATATATATTAAAATTAGAAGAATTAAATAGATTAAATATTCAGAACTTTTATATTGTTACTTAAATAAAAGCTCAACATAATATGAGCTTTTTCTTTTTTGATATATTAAGTAGGTTTATAAGAAGACATAACCTGGCAGCTATCTAACTAATCAGTTTTAAAAATTGAATTAATATATACTCCGACGATAACCATAATAAAAATTGTCGTCGGCTCCAAAGCAAGTAAAAGACATTACTAAAGACTAAAGATTAAAAATGAAACTTAAAAATCGTTCATCTTGTAAAAATAAACCAGCATAAAAATAATTAGGTAATCTGCTCCGGGGGATCAGGAATGGTAGCCTCACTAAGGATCGCTAGCGGTTGTGGATTATGAAGTTAAGTTTTAAAGGAAGGCAAGGTGGCAGAGCATGTAACTGATGTTTTATATTAGTAGCATTAATGGCTTTGCGAATATCATATAGTTTTGATTGACGCAATGCGTAAATTAAGAAGTTATGCCCAATTATAGACTGACAACCACGAATAAACAAAGTGACAAATTATGAAATCAGACGATAAGCAAAAAAATCTATATACACTCAATACTGACCTACTTCAAAAGGGCGACATAATATTGACGACTTCAAAAAACAAGGTGAGTAATATTATTAGAGTAATTACCTTAGGGCCATTTTCACACGCTATGATTTATTTAGGTGGGAACAGTTGTGCAGACGCAGGTGGGCCAGGTATAAGGGTTACTTCTCATAATACGCAAAGGATATTTTTTGATAGTCCAAGTCATTGTTGTGTTTTAAGACTTAAAGCAAATATTTCAAATAATCAATTGGACGCAATCGTTGACTACGCTAGACGAATGATTGGTATGGAATATTCTTTAGACGAAGCTAAACTGGTTGCACTTAGAGTAACATTTAATGCTAAAGAAATCAACCGACAATTTTGTTCACGTTATGTAGCTCAAGCATATGAGAGTGCAGGAATAAGTATTGTTAATAATTCGGATTATTGCTCGCCAGTGAATATATATAAAAGTGATTTATTAACAAAGGTTGACAATCCTTTGAGAATTACTTCGGACGAAGAAAGATCCGTTTTTCTCGAAGAATCAATACCATTAACCGCAAAAGATTTTGCTGACGAATTTAAATTTTCTAATGCAAAAAAAGTAAGCGGAATTGACATTCAAACAGACGAACAATTTAATGGCGTAGTAATAGGGTTTCCTCAATTTGATAGTGAATTTTCTCAAATATTAGTTGATTCAGGTTATTTGACTCTTTGGCAACTTGAAAAGAATGAAAATCCTTGGTTTTACGATTTCGAAACTTTAAAAGCAAAATTCCCTGACAATGATTTTTTAAAATACTTGGGCAATAAGCAACTTCCTGTGGAATATGAGCTACAAAGAGGGTTTAAGTTGACACTTCAAACTTTGCAAAAGTCCTATGTAACTAATAATCTTGACACTTTAAAACTTCAAATTGACTTATACAACACTTTAATAGACCTAAGTAAAACAAGAGAAGGAATTTGGAAGCAATGCAAGAGTATATAAAAATAACTGGGCATAACATGGGTTTTGCAAAATGGCGGTTTCAGTGCTTCTATGACACTTTTGTGCAAGGCTTAACATTCGAAATTCTAATGAAAATTTGTGCTAAAAATCCGCCACTTCGCAAAGCCCAAAACGTTACCTTCCATATTAAACAGACATAATGCAAAGACAAACAATATCCATTATAAAAACCGCAACAATATTTATATGAAAGATATATTTATTTTAATTTTATCACTTATTATAATGTCTTCCTGTAAAGAAAAACTTACAGAAGAACAAATCCTAGTCAATCAAAATAAAAAAGCCGTTGATTCTTTAACGTATATAAGACAGAATTTGCATCCAGAATATTTAAAATCTGGTAATTCTGAATTAATAGCAGATGAAATAATAAAAAATTCCTTTTCGGTACTTGAAATAGATAGTAAAAATTTAGATGCAGTTAAAGATTTAGCTTATTTCAATTTTGAAATAAAAAATTATAAGGAAGCTGTACATTATTATACTATTTTAATAGATTTAAAAGATGATCTGAACAATAGATATGTTATACCATATTACCTTCAAAGAGGAATAGCAAAATTTCATCTACAAGATTTTAATGGTGCAATAGAAGATCTTCAACAGTATAAAGATGAAAACATCGACAAAAGAACTAATGGTTATACAGAGGCTTGTTATTATTTAGGGATTTGTTATAAAAATGTAAATGATAAATCTAATGCATGTGATAACTTTAGAACATATGCTGAAAACGTGGCAACAAATGAAGCCTGGGATCTAATTGCAGAATATTGTAATTAGTCTCAAAAAACGATAATATGGGCTATATATATATGAAAAGTTAGATATAATTTATATAAACACTATGTATACAGAACATCCAGAATTTTATATTGATAGAACAAAAGATTTACCATTATGGAGATACATGGACTTTTGGAAGTTTTTACAATTAATTAATACTTCAACTTTGTTTTTCCCAAATATTGAAATGATGGGTGACCAAACAGAAGGGAAAATTCCTAGTAAAATTTATAAAATGATGCTAAAAGATGATGAAAGAAATGGAAGAACTAATAATTTTGCCAAGAATTACAAAGAGTTCATTGAAAGTAACTTAAGGAAGAAAACTTTAATTCTTTCTTGGAACGCAAATAAAAATGAATCCTTTGCACTTTGGAAAATGTATGCAAAAGAGAAGTTAGGGATTGCAATTAAAACCAATATTACTCGTCTAAGAAATTCCTTTACCCCTGCTAAAGAAAATATATATATTGGGGAAGTTAGATATTATGATGATGAAAATCCTAAATATAAAACAGGAAATACATACTACACTTTTCTTACCAAAAATAATTATTATGAATTTGAATCAGAAGTTCGATGTATTACAAGTGTCTTGAAAGATGATGATGCAACCACAAAAAATATAAAAGTTGATTTAAATGAACTTATAGAAGACGTTTATATTTCTCCATTTGCAGAAAAAAGCGGTTTAATTGAACTTATTGAATTCCTAAAAGAAAAAAATAATTTGCATTTTAATATCAAAATTTCAGGTGTTGATGATTCGTGGATATAAACCACAGATAATATAGGTTAACGGCAATGAACCTTAAAATTAATGCAAAAACATAGATCTGCTGGAGGATAATGCATCACTTAATTAATCTCAAAAAACGATAATTATGTAAAGGATGTCATATGGATAATTGATTAATTCAAAATTAATTCAGAATTGAGTTTCATTTTTGTCTTTTAATAAACTTCATTGTGAAAAATCTGTCAATTCTTTTAGCTTTATTTCCTATCGTTTTTATTAGCGCGCAAATTGCAAACCCAGAAACTGCCGGGAAAAAAGTAATGGATACTATTAAGGATAATAGTCTGAAAAATATCCAGGAGGTTATTATTGTCGGTAAGAAAGCAGTTGTTGAAAATAAGGTCGATAAAATTGTTTATAACGTCGCCAATGATGTAACTTCTCAAAGCGGAGCTGCCATCGATGTTTTAAGAAAAGTTCCGCAGGTAACGGTTGATGCTGAAGGCAATGTAGAATTACAGGGGAATCCCAACGTGAAATTCCTTATAAACTGTAAACCTTCCAGTATATTTGGAAACAGTCTTTCTGAGGCATTAGCTTCCATTCCCGCAAGTCAGATTAAGAGTATTGAAGCCATAACAAGTCCCGGAGCTAAGTACGATGCCCAGGGAACTGGAGGAATTATCAACATTATCCTGAACGAAAGCAAAGTGAAAGGTATTAATGGACTGATCAATGCTTCTGGAGGAACACGATTTCAAACAGGTTCTTTAAATATAAATTTCAGGAATAAGACCTTTAGCCTGAATGCTTTTTTCAGTGGAAATGCCCAGTTGAAATCAAGAACCCCTTTTTCGCAGGACCGCGTTTCTTACGACAATTCACTGCAGACGCAGGCCAGATTATTACAGGACGGTTATGCTGATTTTCAGAGGTATGGCTATCGTACGGGACTCGGTTTAGAATGGTCAATTGACAAATCAAATACCTTAAACGCTTCCGTTTCTTATAATGATTTTGCCAATAAAAGCACAGGGTTGATAAACCAGGAGCAATATATCGATTTTTCCAATCCAAATCAGCAGTCACTCCTTGGCTATCGGGTTTCGGACAACCGCTTTTTAATTAATTCCATTGATGCAAATTTAAGTTACAGAAAAATATTTCAGAAAGAAGGGCAGGAATTAACCGTAGAGTATGTGATGACTTCCGGTTTACCTAAAAGCAATTATTTGCAAACCCAAAGCCTGGTCGGAGTATTGACCCCTTATAGCGGCATTTCAGGGAGCAATCCGGGAACGGATACCAATCATAATTTATCAATCGATTATGTACATCCAGTCAATGATAAAGTTACCCTAGAAATGGGAACAAAAGTGATTTTGCAACATATTACAAATACAACCAGTGTCGATGTCTTAAATGCTGTATCAGGCCAGTATGCATCAGATCCTTCTCAATCATACGATTTGAAATACGATATGGGCATTTATGCCGCTTATCTCACATCTTCCTTACAGATATTTAATTGGCTGGATGTCAGAGCTGGTGCCCGTTATGAATATACAACCACTAGAATTGATTATCAAAGTACAGATGTCCCTTCGTATAGTTTGCTCGTGCCTTCTTTAATTTTATCACATAAATTTAACAGTGGAGAAACTCTGAAAGTTGCCTACACCAGGAGAGTAGAAAGACCTGAATATGCTGAACTCAATCCGTTTCTAAATTTCAGTGATCCACATAACGTTACGACAGGAAATCCTTTGTTAAAACCTGAAATAGGTGATAATATGGAGTTGGGCTACAACAAAAATTTTAAAAACGGAGCTACGTTTTCACTAACACTTACGGAACGAATCAATAGTCAGGATTTAAAGCAGATTACTACTTTTTATCCTATCTATACGATTAACGAAGCAGATTATACCAATGTTTCGGTAACTTCAAGAAAGAATATTGGCAAGGAATATAATTCCGGCGGTATTTTATCAGGTTCACTTCCTATTTTTAATAACAAGTTAAACATGCGGGGAAATATGATGCTTTTTCACAGATATATTGTCAGTGATTATTTTGGGAATATTGATATGAGGTTTCGTTACCGTCTAAATTTAAATATCAATTACCGGTTGGCGAAAGATTTTATCATAGAAGCATTTGGGAATTATAATTCCGCGGCAAGAAATATCCAGGGTAAAAATCCCCAGTCAATTAGCTACAGCATCGCCGCCAGGAAAGAGTTCTGGGATAAAAAAGCAAGTATAGGTATTACCACCACCAACCCTTTTAATAAATATATTAACCAGGTAACGACAGTTAATACCAGTGATTACAGCTCGTATTCAGTACGTCAGTTGCCGCTCCGTTCTTTCGGAATAAGCTTCAGCTACAAGTTTGGAAAAGATTTCAAAAAGGACAAAGATATCAGCGGTGACTATCTGAATGAGGCTTCACAAGGTAGCTAAGTTCAGGATTTATTCGGTGCTTAAAGGATGATATTGTGCAATGATTAATCAGTAAAATATGAAATTGATAAATTTTCTAAAGGTCAATAAACGGCTTTTGTTCCGTTCTTCGCTCATTACACTGTTGATTATATTTATAGCATTAAGTTTTTTCGTATTCTTTGAACCTCCGGAGTACCTGGACATTCATATTTCCGAGGAAATACAGGAAAAACAAACTCCCGATCTGGACATCATGATGATTTGGATAAGCTGGTTAGGGAGAACACCGGTATCGGTTGTGATGGTAGCTTTATTTGCGCTTTTCTTTTATTCTTTGCGTTTAAAAAAAGAGGCTGTACTCACTTTATCGACCCTTCTATCAGGAGTATTAGGTTTAGCACTAAAAATGGTGATCAACAGGCCACGTCCGTCAAAAGATCTGGTTGTTCTTTTGGAAGATACTAAATACCAGAGCTTTCCGAGCGGTCACGTTTTATTTTATACCGTTTTTTTCGGTGCATTAATCCTAATTATTCTTCGTTTAAGAAAGATAAAGTATAAAATGAAGATTTTTCTTGTGACCTTATGCCTTTCCATCATTTTTTTCGGAGCCGTTTCCAGGGTTTATCTGGGCGCACATTGGTTTACAGATGTGTTGGGTGGATTTATTCTTGGTGTCTTCTGTGTGTTATTAATGGGATATTTTTACATAAAAAATGATATAAAAGTTCACAGAAATGAAAATTAGCGATTAAGACCTTATGTACAATCACTTTCTTATTCGTAATTTAAATAATGAGTATTAACAGGGAAGAATTGTAACCCTGAATTAAAATTTACACTGTACATTTACATCATGAAGATCCTTATTGTTGAAGATGAAATTGACCTTTCGGATAGCATTGCCGAATATTTATCCGGCGAGGTCTACCGGTGTGAATTTGCATCAAACTTTGCGCAGGCTATGGATAAGATCGGGATGTTTGATTATGACTGCATCGTTCTGGATATTATGCTGCCAGACGGTAACGGCCTGAAAATTCTTGAAGAATTGAAAAGGCAGGAAAAGCAGGACGGTGTAATTATCGTTTCTGCTAAAAATTCGCTGGAAGACCGGATCAGCGGATTGCAGATGGGAGCTGATGATTATCTTACAAAGCCTTTTCATTTATCTGAACTCATGGCTCGTATTTATTCAATCATCAGAAGAAAACAGTTTAATAATTCCAATATCATCAGACAGAATGAAATACAGATTGACCTTCCTGCAAAGACCGTTTCTATTTATGATCAACCGGTTATCTTTACCAGAAAAGAATTTGATCTTCTCATTTACTTTATCGGTAATAAAAATAAAGTGATTTCCAAAAGTACCCTGGCAGAACATTTGTCCGGAGATATTGCGGATATGCTTGACAGTCATGATTTTGTGTATGCTCACATAAAGAACTTAAAGAAAAAGCTGTATGATGCAGGCTGCAGACATTATCTAAGGACGGTGTATGGTACAGGATATAAATGGGTAGAAAACTTTGATAACGAAAATAAATGATCTTAAAAACATTTTACTATTGAAACCCTTATTAAACAAAACTACCCGCCCTTTTTTAATCTATGTACTCACGATCCTGATTATTAGCATTCCTGTTTATTATCTTGTGGTCGATCAGATGTGGAAAGGAGAACTTGATGAGCACAATAAAACCATTGCACAGAAAACAGCTTATGAATTTAATCATTTAAAACTTACTGATAAAGAACTGCAGGCGAGTATCAATCTCTGGAAACGGATACAGCCTGAAACAGATATCAGGGAGCTAAAAGGAAATTCATTGCAACCGGACATTTACACAACGATAGAAAAAAGAAAGCCATTTAATGGTGATCAGGAGATTGAAAGGTATCGTTGCCTGCAGACTGTTGTCTATCTCAATAACAAGCCTTTTATACTTACGGTACAGACCAATATTGAAGAAACAGAAGAAACTGTGGCGGTGATAGCACTTATTACAGTTTTCTTCTTTATCATTATTGTTTCCGGTCTTTTAATTTTAAATAGAAAACTTTCCGGAAGCATCTGGAAACCATTTCGCAATACTCTGGAAAAGCTCAGGCAATTTAATTTATACCAGCATGAAAACCTTTCTTTTGACAAAACAGACATTTTGGAATTTGAAGAATTGAACCAATCTCTTAACATTCTAATCAACCAGAATGTAGCAGCTTTTAAAGCCCAGAAAGAATTTACAGAGAATGCTTCTCATGAATTACAGACGCCGTTGGCGATCATGAAGCAGAAACTGGATCTGCTGTTACAGAGCAAAGACCTTACAGATACACAATATGATATTGTAGAAGCCATGCATAAAGCACTCTCACGCAGTTCAAGGATAAATAAAAATCTCTTGTTACTCGCCAAGATCGATAACAACCAGTTCAGCAGATCAGAAGGTATTCCTTTGATTGTTCTGGTCCGGCAAAGTCTTGAGATGTTGAATGAGCATTTCCGGGAAAAAGGCCTAAGTATTGATTTCGATGTTCGTGCTGAAGTTTATACAACCGGAAACGTTGATTTAACAGAAATATTGATTAATAATCTTCTGATTAATGCGATCCGGTATACTCCCAGCCATGGAAATGTATCTGTAATTCTAAATGAAACAGTTTTGGAGATAACAAATTCGGGAAATCGTGCATTGGACAAACACCTTTTATTTAAAAGGTTTCGAGGGAATAATACCCGGGGCGGCACCGGACTAGGCCTTGCTATCGTGAAGGAAATTTGTACCTATCAAAATTGGACAATTGCTTACCGGTTTGAAAAACAAAACCATATTTTCACCATCACCCATAAATTCTAAATTAATTCAAAATTGAACCTGTTCTTTGCTTCTTAAAACAAAAAGAACATGGTAGTACAGACACAGCCCGGTAAATTTTTTAAACGAATCACTAATGGCAGGTTTTCGGCTTTTTTTACTGCTCTAACGCTCTATCTCTCCTTATGTCTTGTTATCAGGATCATATTTCTGGTCCTATCTTCCAACGATACCGATCCGAACCCCTTGTATATTGCAAGGGCATTTTTCACCGGTTTTCTTTTTGATCTTTTAACAGGACTTCTTTACCTGTTTTTCTATGGACTGTATTTATTTCTGGTTCCACGGAGGTTCATAGGCTTATGGTTTGATAAGTTCGTTACGTATTTTTATTTTTTCCTATTCTTCATCCTGATGTACTTCAGTCTTTTGGCTGAAATTCCTTTTTGGGTTGAATTTGGGGTAAGGTTTAATTTTATTGCTGTTGATTACCTTATTTACACCTATGAGGTGGTAGAAAATATTAATCAGTCTTATCCGTTACCCTTGGTTATAATCCTGCTTGCAGGACTGGTTGCATTTACATTTTTCCTTTTTGGAAAATTAAAGGTCTTTCAAAATACTTTTTCCGGTAAAATTTCTTTTAGCAAGAGAATGTTTTACTTTATTCCGATTGGTATCATCACTATACTTCTCGGCATATTATTAAAGAACAAGCAGGCTGAATTCAGCAATAACCTGGTGATTAATGAACTTGGAAAGAACGGAGCCTTTTCTTTTATTTCTGCCTTCAGATCAAATGAATTGGATTATAACACCTTTTATCCGAAACTTCCCGATACAGAAGCCTTTGCATTGGTAAAACAAAATCTGTTACAGAAGAATCAGATATATCGTTCGCCTGATCCGACCGACCTTTCAAGATTTACCCGGGGATCCGCCAAAAACAAACCCAATATCATCCTGATCGCCATTGAAAGCTTCAGTGCTGATTTCCTTTCTGTATTTGGCAATACGCAAAACCTTACTCCGAATTATGACAGGTTGTCCCGGGAAAGCATATTTTTTACCAACCTGTATGCGACGGGTACCAGGACGGTAAGAGGAATGGAAGCCCTTACTTTATGCATACCGCCAACACCAGGCAACAGTATCGTAAGAAGACCGGATAATGGTAATTTGTTTTCTATTGCTACCGTTCTGAGAGAAAAGAAATATCATCCTTATTTTATCTATGGAGGAGATGGATATTTCGATAATATGAACAATTTTTTTGGCGGACAGGGATTTGATATCGTAGACCGGAACCGTGGAAATCCGTTGTCTGACGATATTAAAACTAAGAGATTTGCTATTCCGGATAATGAGGTGGGCTTCGAGAACGCCTGGGGAATCTCAGATGAAGATCTCTACAGGCAGTCTTTAAAGTATGCCGACAAAAGCAGCAGGGAGAACAGACCCTTTTTCCAGTTTATCATGACTACCTCCAACCACAAACCTTATACTTTTCCTGAAGGAAAGATTGATCTTCCACAAGGAGATCGAAATGCAGCTGTAAAGTATACCGACTATGCTTTGGGGAAGTTCATCGCCAATGCAAAACAGAAAGAATGGTTTAAAAATACGGTTTTTCTGATCGTGGCAGACCACTGTGCCAGCAGTGCCGGGAAATGGGAAATTAATATCGCGAGACACCATATTCCTGCCATCATTTACAACAGTGGAGAAAAACCTAAGACCATTGCCAGTCTGACCTCACAGATTGACCTAATGCCGACCTTATTCGGATATCTGAAATGGAGCTATACCACCAGTCTGTATGGCAGGGATATCAACTTGACCGAGCCGCGGGAGCAAAGGGCATTCATCGGGAACTACAGAACTTTAGGCATGCTTAAAGGCAATCTCTTTACTCAGATTGATGACCGGAAGCGGGTAAAACAATTTACGGTTTCCGGAAAAGAACAGGGTTTATCGGAAGTTAATTACAAAAATGATGATCTGGTAAAAGAAACCATCTCCTATTACCAGACTGCCAGTGAAAGATTTAAAACCGGAAAAATGAAAGAGCACTAATCTGCTGTAACGGCTTTAAATAATAGTCAAATCAAAAATGATTTCTTATCCTTAATCCTTTACGTTATGAAATTTTTATTAGCCCTTTTGATACTTATAATAAGCGTTCAGCAATTATTCGGTCAGGATCATCAAAATCTTGATAAGACTCAGGACTCAATTCAGGCGTCAAATAATGCAAGTGTAAGTCAAGAAGAATATACCAGACTCTCTTACAAGAGGCTTATTGTACCTGCTGCTTTTATTTCTTATGGCGTTGCAAGCTTAAGTCTTAAAGGTCTAAAGGATCTAAACGAATCTACCCGGTTTGAAATAAGTGAACACCGGCCTGACCACATCCGACTGGATAATTATACCCAATTTGCACCGGGACTCTTGGTATACGGACTAAATGCAATTGGTGTCGAAGGAAAGCATAATCTGAGAGATCGCAGTATTATTTACGGGACCTCCCTGTTACTTACCAGTGCGGTTACCTTCCCTGTAAAGCACATGGTTAAAGAAGAAAGACCGGATGGGTCCAACAGGTTATCTTTTCCGTCCGGACATACGGCAACAGCATTTGCCTCTGCGCAGTTTATGTTCAGGGAATACAAGGATACCAATTTCCTGCTGGGTATTTCCGGATATTCTTTTGCAGTTTTTACAGGTATCTATAGAATGCTGAACAATAAGCATTGGTTGGGAGATGTAGTTGGCGGTGCAGGTGTCGGTATTTTATCTACCGAACTTTCGTATTGGCTGTACCCCAAGATCAATCATCTTTTATCCGGAAAAAATAAGAATGGGCAGATGATGATTATGCCATACTACCAGAAAGGTAATGCAGGGATTGGCTTTGTAAAAAATTTTTAAAAGATTGCTTATGCTTTTAAACATCATTTTGCTGTTTGTAGGAACCATTGCAGCTTTTTGGATCAGTGCCATCTGCGGTGGCGGCGCAAGCCTGATCCTGATTCCTATTCTTAATCTGCTGCTTCCGGCATCTGTGGTCCCGTTTTCTCTCACCATAGGAACCTTTACCAGCTCTGCTTCCCGAATTGCGGTTTTCAGCAAATCCATCAGGTGGAAAATCTTTCTGTGGTTCGTTCCCTTTTCTATTCCTGCAGTACTGCTCGGTGCATGGCTCATAAAATTTGTAAATCCAAATTATCTGCAGATGATTGTCGGGTTTTTGTTGATTCTGAATCTTCCGGAATTATTTAAATCAAAAAAGGCGGTGCAGAAAGAACAAAAAGAATACCCGAAATATGTATTGGTTATTATCGGCTTCTGTGCAGGATTCGTATCCGGGATTACCGGTGCGATCGGGCTGCTTTTCAACCGTTTTTACCTCAGATTTGGATTAAGCAAAGAAGAAATTGTCGCCACCCGAGCTGCCAATGAAATCTTTCTTCACTTTATTAAGCTTATCATTTATATTGCCATAGGTTTATATTCCCAAACGGCTTTATGGCTGGGATTAACAATTGCAGTGGCCACCGTCATCTCTTCGTACACCGTTAAATATATCCTGCCTTACCTAAGCGAGTTTCTGTTTCGGAAAATTGGTTTTGCGGCCATGGTAGTTTCAGGTGTCATCCTGATGGCTGGGACCACCCAAAAAATCGTTGCCCAGGACAAGATATCTTTTGCGAATATCAAACGCAATCATGAAACCGAGTCTATCATTTCCTGGCGGAATACCGATTTTGTCATTGAATTTGCTTTTGATGACGGCTTTGAAGTGGAAAGGCCTATTAGTTCAAATGAGCTTCCTGACCATTTAAAAAGCAAGTATGATCAGCTGGCCAAGCGGTACGAGCACATTGCAATTGAAAAGGTTTTTACTGTTTTAAAAGAGCCTGCATATGAATTTTATTGCTACAAACGCGGGATTTTATATAAATTTACATGGAATAGTTAGTATTTTGACACTGGATAGAATAATCTGTATTCCCAAATTGTTATTTTTTGAGATACATAAAATAAAGTCTCAAATAACGATGCGATTTAAACTTGATTATGACTGAAGAATTTAAAGCAAAGAGCTTACAGTTTCAATCTCTATGCTTGATAAATCCGTATCAACTCCAATTTAGGAGTTCTATTATATTCCCGTCTGGATCCGAGATGTAAATAAACTTAAACATACCCATATTATCAAAATGATGTTCGCTTAGCTCTCCAATCTTCGATGCTCCATACGTTAATGCTAATGCTAAAAGTCCGGCAATGTCATCTACCCGGAATGCAATATGTCCAAATCCTTTTTGATTAGCCATGTGTCTTTCAGTATTTATCATTTCTGAATACTGATAGATCTCTAGTGTTGGTCCATTATCGCCATAGCCGGGTAAACGTAATTGAATTCCTTCTAACTGAGCATTTACAACACCGGTGCCTTTGTCAAGCCACTCTCCTTGATAATTTCGGATAGGTGGAACTGGTATGCAATTAAACACGATTTCATAGAACTTTGCAAGTTTCTTCCAATCCTTCGTTATAATGTTGGTATGAGCGTACTTTATTTTTATCATGGAAATTTGACTAGGTTATTCAAAATGTTATTAATGGTAACACTTATTTAATTTATTGTTTCCTGGTGTGCTAAAATATTTTGTTCTTTAAGGTATTCAAAAGTATAATTTTGTTTTCGAATCTCTGCAATATATAATAATAAATAATGTCCCAGATTTGATTTGTAAAACTTTTTAAATCATCTGAATAGTCAATCTATTTTTAACTTTTTTTTTAAAATTTTTCACAGTTATCCAAAATTATATATTGCTACAATTAAAAATTCTCACATGAAAAAAAGTTGGGGAAGACAAAAATAACTCGTTTGCTACGTTTGTTCTCTTGAGCTACTTTTACGGCAAATTAATCTGATAAAAGTATAGAATGAAAACGCTCAAAAAAAGCTATTTACCATCTCAACTGTCATTATATTACACAACTTTAAAATAATCCTTAACAATAGAGTTGTCGATTTTACATAAGTGTACGCCTCTTAAAATTACGATTTCCAAGGAGAAGGGTAAATATAAAAATATTGTAAAGGTTATCGTGACGCTACCTAAATCTTTCTCAATGAAAATCCATATAAAAAAGTTGTCAAATTATTAAAAAAGAAATGAACTTTAGAAAAATCAGTATTGCAGTTATGTTATTAACATCAACAGGTGCTGTAATATACGCTCAGGAAAAAAAATCTGACACCACAAAATCTGAAAAGGAGATCGAGGGTGTTATTATTAAGGGAAGTACTAAAAAAGGAACGGAATCGAACCTAATCCAAATACAGAAAAAATCTGTTGAAGTCATTGAAAGAGTAGGATATGCACAGTTGGCCAAACAGGGTGTATCCGATGCTGCAACTGCAGTTACTAAAGCTACCGGAACACAAAAATCTGAGGGTAATGGGCAAATATTTGTGCGTGGACTTGGTGACAGATATAACGGCACAACCTTAAACGGTTTACCGATACCGTCTGACGATCCTGAATATAAAAACATCGGCCTCGGGATTTTTAAAACTTCAATGGTTGAATATATTTCTTTAGATAAGGTCTACAATCCTAAAATTCTTGGAGATTTTGGAGGAGCAAATGTTAATATTGTTTCTAGAGAACATTCTGGAAAACCTCATTTTAAAATAGGTTTGGGAAGCAGCATTAATTTACAGACTTTTGAAAAGAAAGACTTCAAGCTTCAGGATGGTGGACCAGGATTTTTTGGATTTAGAGAAAGTACTTTTATTAAAGGAAATCCTTATCAAACCTACCCATTTACTACAAAATGGAATTATAAAAATGCACAAAATCCTTTCAATACTGATTTTAATTTAGAAGGTGGAGCAAATTTCGGTAAATTCTCACTCTTCGCCTATGGAGGTTTTGAAAATTCTTATGAATTCAGCAAGGGACAGGAAGGTTTATATTTTGCCAATAACAACCCGGATAAGAATTATAACAATATAGAACGTTCGTTATATAAGAGTAACACTACCGGTTTGGTTAATTTAGCGTATAAATTGGATACAAACAACAAAATTACGATCACTTCAAATTATATCCATTCTTCTTCTCAGTCGGCAAAAATATATCAGGGGTATGTAAATGATTTAGATAGAAATGTAATCATCAAGAGAGGTGACAATAAAATTACAGACTTATGGATCAATCAGTTATTTGGTACCCATAAAGTTGCGGCTACATGGGTAGCAGACTGGGCTTTGGGCTATAATATACTTAGAAGCAAAAGACCGGATCGTCTACAAAACACAATTGATGCTGAAAATCTTAATTTACTTGCAGGAAGTGCCATCAACAACCACAGGTATTTTGATGATCTGAAGGATGAAACCGTTTTAGGACATGCTTACCTTTCCAAGACTTTTGACAGAGTAAAGATCGCTATAGGATATGATGGTCAATACAAAGACAGAAGATTCGAGTATACGACAATTGGGTTAAACTTCGTTGGAGTAGCTCCCAAAGTAGATCCTGCCAATATTGATGTTTTTATTAATCCAGCTAATAATACTCTCTTCACTTACCAAACTTTCCAGCCAAGTACAAAAATTTTTGATCCTTTTTACTATACCGTAAAACAGAGTTTGCAGTCTGGTTTGGTGAATGCAGATTTTACACTTTCAGATCAATTAATCATACAGGCAGGTGCACGTTTCGATTACGTCGGAATGCTTATTAATTGGGTAGATCCTATTGCAGATAAAGGTGGAAAGACTAAAGTGTATAACAAATTTTTACCATCATTAAATGCCAAATACAGCGTTGATGACAAGCAAAATTTAAGATTGTCTTTCTCCAAAACTTATACTTTACCACAGGCAAAAGAACTTATTCCGATAGCATATTACGACGTAACCACCAACACTTATGGAAATCCTGATCTTTACGCATCTGATAACTACAACTTCGACCTTAAATGGGAAATGTTTCCTAAATCCGGTGAATTGATATCGGTATCCGCTTTTGGAAAATATATTCAGAATGCAATTGCAAGAACGAATTATGCGAGTGCTACGCCGAGTGACATGAGTTACTTCAACATTTCAAACTGGGGATATATTTTGGGGGCTGAAGCAGAATTCAGAAAAGACATTTACTCTTGGAACCGTTCAAAAATCTACACATTCATTAACGCAACATATATGCATTCTGAGCAGGAATATAAAAGTGAAGATGAGATTTCTGCAGAAAATAGCGGGAAAAGAATTGTCTTTAATACTGGAAAAGATGATATACAGGGAGTTTCAGATTTTATTGCCAATGCAAACATAGGATATCATTACAAATGGAAGGACGTGAATACATTAGACTTGGTGGTTTCTTATTCCAGGGTAGGTAAAAATCTATATTCAATAGGAACCACGGGGATCGGAAACTTTTATGAAGTTGCAAGAGATATTGTAGATTTAAATCTTTCACTGACATTAGATAAAATAGGAATTGGTATTTCTGCCAAAAACTTTCTAAATCCTCATTTCAAAATAGAACAGGAAAATACAACCCAAACTTTTATTCATAAAGATTATACAAAAGGTCGTCAGTTGGGAATCAGTATATTTTATAAATTTTAAAAAAATATAAAAATAGTTATGAAAAAAAACATTGTTAAAGCATTATTATGCTTTTCATTAGCCACCGCATTTTCATCAACTGCAATCTCGTGTATCAGTAATGACAGTGAAGATAATAACTCATCTCAAAATGCTTCCACACTTAATCCTGATGATTTTAAAGGAAAAATTATCTCCGGAACAACAGTTACTTTGGATCCTTCTAAAACCTATACAATTACCGGAAAGGTGTTGATAGAAAGCGGAGCCAGCCTTATTATTCCTCAGGGTACGAGAATCACAGTAGCTGAAGGAGCGAATTATCTGATCGTAGACAGAGGAGGAAAACTTTTTGTAAACGGTACTGCAGCCAACCCTGTAATTTTCGAAGGGACTTCACACAAACAGGGACACTGGGGAGGTATTGTAATTTTAGGAAATGCACCATCAAACAGAAGTTCAGCGGGTACTGCCACTTCAGAATTAGGAGATTTAACTTATGGCGGCACCGATAATAACGACAATTCCGGAGTAATTAGATATGTTGTGATTAAAGACAGTGGATTTAAGTACAGCCCGGAAAAAGAATTCAACGGTTTATCTCTGTTCGGTGTAGGTAGTGGTACTACTCTTTCTTACATCTATGTGACAGACGGTGCTGATGATGGTATCGAATGTTTTGGTGGTAGCCCAAATCTGGACCATATTGTCATTACCGGAGTTGGTGACGATTCCTTTGACTGGACTGAAGGTTATAAAGGAACTACAAGCTTCATTTATGCTGCCAGGAAAAAAGTATATCAATCTAATGCTGAACCTGGAAATAGATGTATTGAAGGTGATACTCAAGATACCAATGCAGATACTACTTTCGGAAATGGAGCTTCAAACCCAACCATCAGCAACGCTACCTTTTTAGGAAATTCCGGAGGGTCAGAATCTCAGGCTATTAAAATCAGAGCAGGGTCTAACGGTCAGTTTGACAATATTGTTATGGCAAATTTCTCTACAGGTATTGATTTCGAAACCACAAGAACGTACAACTGGTTCCAAGGTGGCATGCGCATTACCAATATTAGGATGGTTAATATTGCTACTCCATGGAAGTCTAAAGCGGTAGCTCCAGCTAATACAGGTCCGGATCTCTCAGGAACATTTACCACAAGTACTACTGCCCTGGGTGCCGGGAACGGCACAGCATTACCAGATTGGGCAAAAGGCTGGACAGGGCTTACAAGTTACGATACTGCTGATGCGATGAATTAAAATATTTTTTATGTTAAAGTAAAAATCACGTTCGGAAGGTTACTTTTCCGAACGTGATTATTTTATGGATATTATTATTTTTTAAATAATAATTTAAAAACTTTTTGCTTTTTGCTATGTGAAACCAAAAATGTGATGGTATCAAACAAATCTTATGAACTTTAAAAGAAGGCGTAAAAAATTTAATGATTCTAGTTTAAAAAAGACATTATATTAAAAACCTATAGCTAAATTTCATGTAAATCATTTTGAAATTAATTAACATCAAAACAATAAAAAAATTATATTCAGAAATTATAAAATAATAGTTGGGTATTCTTGTTCAAAATATTTTATTTACAAAACTATCGGAATTTACACCCTTAAAAAT
Source organism: uncultured Chryseobacterium sp. (assembly GCA_913778085.1). Taxonomy (GTDB): domain Bacteria; phylum Bacteroidota; class Bacteroidia; order Flavobacteriales; family Weeksellaceae; genus Chryseobacterium. The sequence continues at coordinate 183,308 of CAJYXJ010000014.1, read as the reverse complement.
GATTAGATAAAACTCGTATTAAATGTAACAATTAATTAATGATAGTATAATATATCGTTGAATTTAGCCTCAGGAAATAGCATTAAATTGGGCGGTTAAAATCTTGCAATGAATTTTTTTAAACTCAAGATATTTGTAACCGTCTGTAAAACAAAAAATTTTACAAAAGCTGCGGAGCAGCTTTTTATAACGCAGTCTGCTGTCAGTAAGTCTATCAAAGATTTAGAATCCACATGGGAACTAAAATTAATCCATCGCCAAGGGAATCAAATAACGATAACACCTATTGGAGAGAGTTTACTGGGTAACATTTTAAATTTAATAAATGATTATTCCCTGCTGGAAAATGCAATCAATACTTTAAAGACTCACACCTATAAAAAGATCAGACTGGGCTCAGGATCGTCAATTACAAAGTCAGCCCTGGAAAGTATCACGAGATACCTTTCTGAAAAGTTTCCCGAAACGGAATTGGAAATACATGCAGGAAACTCATCTTCTACTGAAAGCTTACTAAAAAACGGAGAAATAGACTATGGAATTGTTGCTTCTGAAACATTGGCTCCAGAGCTTGTCTATGTGCCAATTGCTACAGACATTATATGGCCTGTCTGCCATTTAGATCATGTTTTTGCAGGAAAAACTATTTCTGCTAAAGAATTGCTGACACAAAATCTCTTTGCCAGGGAAAAGGGATCTGCGACACAAGAAACCGTCAATAAATATTTTCAGGATAATGGTTTGCTTTTTCCAGTCACTAATTCATTCAACTATAACGAATCACTTCTATCCTATTTTATAATTGAAAAGGGCCAGATAGGATTTATTTCTGAAACTGAAATTGCACAAAAACTGCTTTGGAAAAATATTGGAAAAATCACACTGAAAGAAGGAGGTATACATCGCCAAATATATTTGGCATATCGCAAAGCCAATTATGATCCAATGTTTCTTAAAGATATCGGAATGGCAATTAAAAGCATGAAAAAAAGTTGGGGAAGACAAAAATAACTCGTTTGTTACATCATTCATCTTGAGCTACTTTTACAGCAAGTTATTCTGATAAAAGTATAAAATGAAAACGCTCAAAAAAACTCTATTTAACATTTCAACTATCTTCACATTGTCAGCGACTGCTTTAAATGCACAGACAAAACCTCAGAAAGTTATTATGATTATGATGGACGGTTTTGGGGAGGATTATTATCGCAGTAGTGATATGCCTAACTTAAACAAAATCGAAAAGAACGGAATCTACAAAATCGTTCCTTCATTAATGCCTGCAGTAACAAACGTAAACAATATTTCTATTGCCACCGGTACAACTCCTGCTGTTAATGGAATAACAGGCAATGTTTATTTTAATGAGTCTACAGGATTGGAAGAGTATATCGAAAGTCCGGATCTGGTAATGACTCCGACCATTTTTGAAAAAGCTAAAAAACTCGGAATTCGTTCTGCATTATTTTCAAGCAAGAAGAAAACCATTGATGTAATGGGTACACATACTGAAATCGCCCTCTGCCCAGAGTGCGACGGCGCTGCAACTGATAATTGGACTAAAGAACTAGGAATGGCACCTCCTGTCTATTCGAAAGAGATATCCTATTGGATATTTAATGCAGCAATCAAAACGATCAAAGAAAATCCAGATATTGGACTCATTTATATTCATTCAACGGACTATCCAATGCACATGTGGGCGCCTGAAGAAAAAGATTCAAAGGACTTTCTGCATCACATTGATGTATTAATTGGTGAATTAGTAAAAGCCGCACCTGACGCTGCTATTTTACTAACTGCCGATCATGGAATGAATCATAAAAATAGAGGCATCGATCTTGCACAAGTTTGTAAAAATAAAAATACACCCATTAAAATTGCTATTTCTCCTGAGAAGGATAAATATATAAAACATCATAAAGGCTTGGGTGGTGCTGCCTACATTTATCTCAATGATAAATCAGATAAGAAAGCCGTCAAAAAAGTATTGTTGGCTACAAAAGGTGTTGAATCGGTACTTACGCGAGAAGAAGCAGCGAAAAAGTATGATCTAATGCCATCAAGAATTGGAGATTTTATGGTAATTGCTGACAAAAGCACCGTTTTTGGAGATCTGAATGGAAAGGAAACTGAAGTGCAAGATAAACATTATAGAAGCCATGGTTCACCTTATGAGGCCAAAGTGCCTCTATTTATTTACAATGCTAAAAAAGCACCTCCTGCCGTTTATTTCGATTCTAACTATAAAATAGCATCTTGGTTGTATAATTAGAATTTAAGAATATTGTATCCTAAGAAAGTTGATTCCAGGAAGAAAGATTGTGTTTTTTGAAAATTACGAATTTTTATAGTAGCCTTTTCTGCACCGTTGGAAAAGGTTTTATTATTATAAGACATGTTTTAAGACGAAATTGGACTCAAAATGTAAGTGGGTACAATCTTTCAATAAAAAAGACAATAAATTTAAGTCTATATAAAAATGATAAACTTAGTAATAACCTGTAGATCTAGATGATTTTTCCGGTATTCTAAATATTTTATTATAGCTTGATTAAAGCTGGATCATTAATATCATAAAATGTTTTAATACAAGAATGATATCAATTGAAAGGGGAGAGAGGGGGTGATCATTCTGTAGTCGATAGCATTCTAGTTCATTACCAAATTTTTACATTTCACCCGCCATTTTCCGCATTTTAGTTATAAAATGGTTTTAACGCACGCAGTGCAGCGGTAGCTTTGCCTTAAAATATAAGACAGAGCGGAATGAAACCAGAAAAATATTTTAAAACTCTCAACACAGGATTCCTGGCAGCCTTTGCAGTATTTCTCATAAGCTGCGGCGGGAGCAAAGATCAGGAAAGGACCGAGCAGGCAGAACCTGTTCAGGCAGAAATCATAACCCTTGATCCGGAAGAAGCGGTGGTGGAGCAAACCTTTCCTGCCAGCTTGCAAGGTAAGGACAATGTACAGCTGCGGCCGCAGATCAGCGGGTACATCGACAAAATTTATGTGGATGAAGGCGCTTATGTAAGAGCCGAACAACCTGTATTCAGGATCAACGCCAATGTATACCGGGAGCAGAAAAATACGGCGTCGGCGGCATTGGGAATGGCAAAATCACAATTAGCATCTGCAAAACTGGAACTGGATAAATATAAAGTGCTGACGGATAATAAAGTCGTGGCCGATTTCCAGTACCGGAAAGCCAGAGCCAATTATGACAATGCGCTCGCTTCCGTGAAACAGCAGCAGGCCCTTGTTGCCTCGGCTGATCTTAATGTGGGATTTTCTATCGTCAAAGCCCCGGTAAGCGGTTACATTGGCCGGATTCCCAGCCGGATCGGCGCACTGGTAGGACCCAATGATGCGCAGGCTTTAACTACCTTGTCGCAGGTAAGTGAAATTTATGTCTACTTTTCGCTTCCCGAAAAGGAAATCCTGAACATCAATGCCACCCGCCCCGGAAAAACCCTGATCGAAAAACTGAAAGGCTTTCGGGACATTACTTTACTGCTCGCAGATGGCAAACCCTACAGCCACGCCGGAAAAATCGACATGATGGACGGACAGTTCGATCCGAACACCGGTTCCGTATCGCTACGTGCTTCCTTTCCGAATCCCGAAGGCCTTCTCCGGACCGGTAACACCGGGCGGATCGTGCTGAAAACAATTCAGCAGAATGTTTATAAAATTCCTTTGCTTGCTACCTATGAAGTACAGGACAAGATATTTGTGGGACTGGTGAACCGTCAGAATAAAGTGACCCGGAAGGCTTTAAAAGATTTTACACGGTCGGGAAATTTCTACCTGCTGAAATCAGGCTTTGCACCGGGCGACCGGATCGTGGCCAACGAGCTGGCTTCCATTCCTGAAAATTCTACCATTACGCCAAAAGCCGTTCAATAAAACCTTCCGGATATGTTCAATAAAATTATCAGAAGACCAGTACTCTCTACGGTGATCTCCATTATACTGGTGCTGCTGGGCATTGTAGGCCTGCAGCGCATCCCGATGACGCAGTTTCCTGAAATTGCCCCGCCTACCGTCTTTGTTTCCGGTGTTTATCCCGGTGCCAATGCGGAAAGTGTGATCCGATCGGTAGTTACGCCGCTGGAGCAGGCCATCAATGGGGTGGAAAATATGCAGTACATGACGTCCACGGCTTCCAACGACGGCAGTTTTTCCGTTACCGTCATCTTTAAGCAGGGGGTGGACCCTGACCAGGCGGCCGTTAATGTACAGAACCGCGTCGCCCAGGTGAATGCCCAGCTGCCGGCGGAAGTCATCCGTCTGGGGCTTACCACAACCAAACAGCAGACCAGCAACCTGATGGTCGTGAATATCAACAGTGAAAAACCGGAGCTGTATGACGAGGCCTTTCTTCAGAATTATGCCAACATCAACCTGGTTCCCGAACTGAAAAGGATTCCCGGAGTGGGAAATGTAAGCTTATTCGGCGCCAAAGACTATTCCGTCCGCGTCTGGATCAATCCCTCGAAACTGGCTGCGTATGGTCTGGTGCCTTCCGATGTGGAAACGGCTATCCAGAATTACAGCTTTGAATCTTCGCCGGGAAGCCTCGGAGAAGAATCGGATGCACAGCTGCAGTACGTCTTGCGGTATAAAGGAAAACTGAACAAACCTGAAGAATTTGAAAAGATCATCCTCCGCTCCAAAACAGACGGCTCCGTATTGCGGCTGACGGATGTAGCCAGGATTGAATTCGGGCTGTCGAATTATTCCAGCGATACCTTTACCGACGGGAAACCTTCAGTGGTCTTTTCCGTGATCCAGGCCAGCGGTTCCAACGCCAATGAGATCGCCATCAAAGTACAGGAATCATTGAAAAAGTTTCAGTCGCAGGTGCCGGACGGCATTAAGTTCGAGATCATCCAGAACACGAAAGACCGTCTGGATGCGTCCATCTCACAGATGAAATCCACCCTGATCGAGGCCTTTATCCTGGTATTTATCGTCGTGCTGGTTTTCTTGCAGGATTTCCGGTCGACTATCATTCCCGCTATTGCCGTTCCCGTGTCCATCATCGGTACTTTTTTCTTCATGTACCTCATAGGCTTTTCGGTGAATGTGCTGACCCTGTTTGCGTTGGTGCTGGCTATCGGAATTGTGGTGGATGATGCCATTGTGGTAGTGGAAGCCATCCACGCGAAAATGGAAGAAACGGGTGAAAATGCAAGGGCTGCTACCGCTTCAGCCATGAGCGAGATCAGCGGGGCCATTATTTCGATTACCCTGGTGATGTCGGCCGTATTTCTTCCCGTAGGATTTATGGAAGGTCCGGCCGGCGTTTTTTACAAGCAGTTTTCCTACACGCTGGCCATTGCCATTCTGATCTCGGCTGTTAATGCCCTGACTTTAAGTCCGGCTTTGTGTGCTTTATTGCTGAAGAATAAGCATCCGCATCATGAAAGCCAGCCTCAAAAGTTTACCCAAAGGTTTGCGGGGGCTTTTAATGCGAGCTTCGAACGGCTGACGGATAAATATGTAGGAGCGATCCGGTTTCTGGGTAAAAGGAAAATTATTGCTTTGGGTGCTCTGGCCCTCATTGCTTTCGGTGCCTTCTTCCTGATGAGCAATGCCCAAAAAGGTTTTATACCGGAAGAAGATGATAACAACCTGACTTTTGTCGTCAACCTTCAGGCCGGTGCCAACCTTCAGTACATTACAAAGGAAATGGAAAAAGCTACCAGGATTGTCCGCAGCATGCCTGAAGTGAAAAGCATCAGTACGGTTTCAGGCTTTAATCTTTTCAGCTCAGCGGCTTCACCCAATTCCGCAATGGGATTCATTACTTTGAAAAATCCAAAAGACAGGGGAGCAGTATCGGATATGAATAAGGTAATGGAAAAAATACAGTCTGCCGTGAAAGGTAAAATTAGAGGGGAATTTATGATTTTCAGGAACCCGGCAGTGGAGGGATTCGGAAATGCCGGCGGGGTGGAGTTTGTGCTTCAGGACCGGGCTTCGGGAAGCATTGCCAATTTCGAAAAGGTCAGCAAAAAAGTAATTGATGCGTTAAGCAAAAGGCAGGAGATCGGGACTGCATTTACCAGTTTCCGGAGTGATTATCCGCAGTATGAAGTGGTACTGGATGAAGACAAAGCCCAGCAGCTGGGGCTTACGCCAAAAGAAATTATGGATGTGATGCAGCTGTACCTTACCGGTTCCCAGACCACTGATTTTATACGGTTCGGGAGATTATACCGCGTGAATGTACGTTCTGAGGCAGAGTTCAGGAAAAACGAAGCGTCGCTGGACAATATAATGATCCGTAACCGTGACAATAAAATGGTTCCGATAGCTACGCTGGTCAGCCTGAAAAAAGTCTACGGCCCGCAGGTAATCAGCCGGTATAATCTCTACAACAGCATCTCGGTGAATACGAATGCTGCCGGAGGAGCAAGTACCGGAAAGGTGATGAGTGTGATTGATAAAGTGCTCCAAAAAGAACTTCCGAAAGGCTACAGCTATGAATATGGAGGTCTGAGTTTACAGGAACGGAATTCCGGTTCGAAGATGATCTTTATTTTCGGACTGAGTATACTGTTTGTCTACTTCCTGCTTGCCGCGCAGTATGAAAGTTACCTGCTGCCGTTGGCGGTGATGCTGTCATTGCCGACAGGAATTTTAGGCGTTTTTACCGCTACGGGATTTGCCGGTATCGATAACAATATTTATGTCCAGATCGCGCTCATTATGCTCGTGGGACTTTTAGCTAAAAATGCCATCCTGATCGTGGAATTTGCCGTTCAGCAGCACAGAGCAGGCCTGTCTGTATTTGAAGCAGGGATTGCGGGAGCAAAAATGCGCCTGCGCCCGATCCTGATGACTTCCTTTGCCTTTATCGCCGGGCTGATCCCGCTGATGTTTGCCAAAGGCGGAACGGCGATGGGGAACAAGTCCATCAGCATCAGTGCTGCCGGAGGAATGTTGAGCGGCGTGATCCTGGGCGTAATGATTATCCCGGTGCTGTATATGGTATTCCAGTGGCTGCAGAATAAGGTATCAATCAATAAAAATCAGAAAGATGAAACGACTCACCCAATATAGCTTAGTAACCGTTATTTTTTTCGGAGTATTACAGTCCTGCAAAGTGACCCGGGATTATCAGAGGCCGGAGCTTAATCTTCCGGCATCATTCAATGAGACTTCGGACAGTATAAAAACAGCTGAAGTTCCTGCGTACCGTGACTTTTTCAAAGACCCGGAACTGCTTACCCTGCTGGATCAGGTAATGGCTAAAAATCCGGATCTGTTGATTGCTTCAGAGGAAATCCTGGCCTTGGAAGCCCAGCTGAAAAGTGTAAAGCTGAATTACCTTCCCGATATCGGCCTGCAGGTGAATACGGGAATACAGCGCCTGTCTAAAAACAGCATGCAGGCTTCCTTCGGTGGCGGCGTAATCTTCCAGGAGTATAATTTCGCACCGGTGGTTTCCTGGGATGTTGATTTCTGGGGCAAGCTGAAAAAGCAGCGGGAAGAATCGCTCGCGAATTATCTCAGCAGGGCTGAAAACAGGAGGGCATTGCGGGTACAGCTGGTGGCACAGACGGCCCAAGCCTATTATAATTTGCTAAGCCTCGATGAGCAGCTCAGCATCACGCAGCAGGTGGAAAAAAGTATGCAGGAAACCGTTACGATGCTGAAAATCCAGTACTCAGTAGGGGATGTAACGACATTGGCCATTAAACAGGCCGAAGCCCAACTGGCAGAAACCCGCGCCCTGATCCCGGAGATCAGAAGCAGCATCAAGGTCCAGGAAAATGCCTTGCAGACGCTCGCTGGGAATTATCCCGATGCAGTAAAACGGTCAGGGCAATTTAATAATCATGCATTTACCGAAAAACTTGAAACCGGTATTCCTGCTGGCCTCCTGGCTAACCGCCCCGATGTAAAACAGCAGGAATTACTGCTGCAGGCCGCTTCCGCAAAGGTAGGCATCGCCAGGACTGAATTTTATCCGAGCCTGAAGATTACGGCGCAGGGCGGTTCCAATGCCACCAACCTGGCCAACTGGTTTTCCATTCCGGGATCCCTATTCGGGACTGCTGCGGCCGGGCTCACACAGCCGGTCTTCAACCGGAGAAGCATCCGTTCGGGTTACGAACAGGCGGTTCATCAGCGGGAAGCAGCGGTACATACGTTCCGGAAATCGGTGTTGACAGCCGTAGAAGAAGTGAGTACCGCCATGAGCAACATCATTCGGGTAAAAGAACAGCTGGATGAAGTGAACAACCGAAAAAAAGCAATGGATAAAGCCATTTCCGATGCACAGCTGCTGTATAAATATGGCGAAGCGAATTACCTGGAGGTATTGACGGTGCAGCAAAGTGCTTTCCAGGCGGAACTGGCCTACACGGCTGCCCGGCAGAAGGAAATAAATACTTATCTTGCTTTGTATAAATCTTTAGGCGGAAATTAGATGGGCAGCAATTTGAAAAACCAGTCAGGATCGATGTGGAAAATCATTTTTCAGTGGAGCGGAGTGCCGGTTTCAATGGCATTGGCAAATCTGATCCAGTACCTGTTGAATCCGCAAAGCAGATGGTGGAATTTCTATACCCAGGCACGGTGGACAGAAATCTGGATCACCATCACCGGAGGGATTGCCATGTATGCTGCCATTTTTGGGATCATCCGGGTACTGTCCGGATGGGTCAATAGCAAAAGCAGCCTGAAAGATAATATCCTGGCCCATTTTATCCTGACAACCGGTGTGGTCATCGCCTGCATGTTCCTGCTGCTGTACCTGGAAAATGTATTTTACGAGCAGCTTTGGCCGGAATCTGCAGGCGGAGGCGGAGAAATGGAAACAGACGTCCGGAATTACCTGGTGGTGAATATCGTAGTCGCTGCTTTTGTCAACAGTTTCTACAATTCCTTTTTCTTTTTCGAAAAATGGAAATCGGAGGTTACCGAAACCAATAAGCTGGAAATCCTGTCGCACCAGCTCAGGGAAAATGCCCTGCAGGCCGAACTGGAGGTCTTAAAGCTGCAGTTGGATCCTCATTTCCTGTTCAACAACTTCAGCATCCTGACCCAGCTCATCGAGATCAATAAAGAAGCTGCACAGGAGTTTTTGTCCAGCCTTTCAAAAGTTTACAGGTATATCCTCACTACCGGTAAAAAAGACATTGTCTCACTGGATGCAGAACTGAAATTCGTGGAAACTTATTTCCACCTCATTAAAATCCGGCACGGTGAAACCATTCATCTGACTGTTGATGTGTCGGAAGCAGACAGAAGGAAAGGTATTCCGCCTGTTACGTTGCAGCTGCTGCTGGAAAACGCTATTAAACACAATATGTCTACTCTGAAAAAACCTTTGTATTTATCGATCGAAAGTGATAATAACGGTAAGATTATCGTGAAAAATAATCTTCAACGCATCAATATCGATTATAAAAGTACCGGTATGGGTCTGAAGAATATCAAAGAGCGGTACCAGCTGCTGGAAGGTAAGCTGCCGGAAATTACAGAAACCCGGAGTTCTTTTGAAGTGCTGCTGCCGCTTTTGAACATTTAAAAAACGGAACAATGAATTACCTGATCATAGAAGACGAAGCCCATAACGCAGCACTGCTGAAAAGCCTGGTAGGGAAAACGGATCCTGAAGCCCTCCTGCTGGACATACTGCCTACCGTACAGGAAAGCGTAGAGTGGTTGGAAGCGAATCCTAAACCCGATGTCATTTTTATGGATATCCGGCTGGCGGACGGACTGTCTTTTGAAATTTTTAACCGGGTAAAAGTCAATTCACCCGTTATTTTTACAACGGCTTACGATGAGTATGCATTACAGGCCTTTAAGGTCTACGGTGCTGCCTATCTGCTCAAACCTATCGAAAAGGAGGAATTGAAAGAGGCACTGGAAAAGGTAAAACGGGTACAGCCGAAAATTTCCGGAGATGAGATCAGTGCCATCATGGAAATGTTCCGTACCCGGGAGAAAACTTATAAAAGCCGTTTCCTGCTGCATTACCGGGAAACCTATAAAGTAATTCCGGTGGAAGAGATTGATTACATCTGTCTTGAAAATAAAAACATTTATTTCCACCTCTTGGACGGAACTTCCATTTCCGTTCCGTATACATTGGAGGAGCTGGAAGAGCAGCTGGATCCGCAGTTCTTTTTCCGGGTAAACCGCCAATATATCCTTCATATAGGGAGTATCGACACCATCAATAAATATTTCAATGATAAATTGAAAATCGTTCTGAAAAGGGATCATCAGGCGCAAGTGATGGTAAGCCGGATCAAAATTCCTCAGTTTAAATTGTGGCTGGACCGGTAACCAGCGTACTATAAACGATAAATCTTATGAAATCAAAACCTGATAAGCTGCCTGAAGAAAGACCGCTTACTGAAACGATATTGCCCGGAACCAACTGGCAGAAACGCTACTGGTTTATTTTCTCTGGACAGGCCCTTTCCATCATTGGTTCTGCGCTCACTCAGTTTGTTCTCATGTGGTGGATTGCCGATACCACCGGGAGTGTAGGTAATCTGGCCGTGGCCGGAACGGTGGCCCTTCTTCCGCAGGCACTGCTAAGTCCGGTGGGAGGGGTGATGGCAGACCGCTACAGCCGGAAAGTGATTATGATCCTTGTGGATGTCATCAGCGCATTCTGTGTGGCTCTTCTGGTTATCCTGTTTCTGACAGATTATGTTGAGCTCTGGCATATTTACCTGATGATGGGTATCCGTGGTGCCATGCAGGCTTTTCAGTCTCCGGCCGTAGAGGCGAGTAGCGCCATGCTGGTCCCCGAAGATTTTCTTCCGCGGGCTGCAGGCCTGAACCAGATCCTGATGGGAGCAACCCTTGTCGCCGGTGCCCCGCTTGGAGCCCTTGCTATTACTGCCATGCCTTTGGGCTGGGCATTGAGCATTGATGTTTTTACAGCCCTGCTGGGCATTGTACCGCTGTTCTTTTTTACAATTCCGCAGTTCATGAAAGAAAAAAGCAAGGCGCCGTTTTTGAGAGAAATCATCTCCGAACTCGGCGAAGGCATTGCCTTGGTCTGGAAAGACTCCGGACTAAAAAGACTGTTCCTGCTGCTGGGCGGCATTGTGCTGGTCATTATGCCGACTTTCACCTTTGTGCCGCTTTTGGTAAAAGAACATTTCAAGGGCGGCGTGGAAGAAGTCGGACTGATGGAAGGGCTTGCCGGCGCAGGAATGGTGGCCGGAGGTATTTTAGTAACGATCATGGCACCTAAACGAAAAATGACCTGGATCCTTACCGGATTGGGATTGTCCTGTTTTGCCGTCAGCCTTACTGCCTTGATGCCTGCCAATCTCTTCTGGACCGCGGCTTTCTGGTGAATGATCAGCTCTTTTACCTTCATTTTCGCCAACGCTCCCTTAACGGCATTGCTGCAGACCGTTATTCCTAACCAGATCCAGGGAAGGGTATTATCGCTCTTAAATATGATAATGGCATTGGCCGCACCGGTTGGATTGATGGTAGCCAAACCTCTGGGGGAATGGCTTGGATTACGCGGACTGTTTGTAAGCGTCGGGATTCTCAGCGGCTTGGTTGCATTTTCAGGATTTGCATCATACCATCTAAGGAATCTTGAGGAAAGAAAGTTGAATAATTAGTGGCTAATGTTCTATATTTCAAAAATATTTATTATAACTCAAAATTTTGATTATATTAGAAATTGTCTCAAAAAACGATATTCAAAACAGTGCTGACTGTAGTTCCGAAAGAACAAAACTATCGATATCGCTTCAATATATCTATGGAAAACTATCCGGCTGGATATATCGCTTTATTATATGAAATAAACAGAATATGTATCTATTTATTCTATTATTTTTTATTTTTGTGAATCTTTTATGATTCGCAGGTTTCCGTATTAGATAGGTCTTCTTTCATCCGGAAGATTTGTAAAGCTAGTCAAGTCTAACGGAAATATCATACTTTGCTTATCAGGTTTCATCAAAAAAATGATTTCTTATCGGGCAGTAGCCTATTTCTCACTTTCAGATTAAATGTATGAAGAGGAGAGGAGTATGATTATCCCGTGCCTCCAGCTCAAAAAGATCCTCGACGCCGCATAGCTGATCGCGGAAAGGGCTTCAACCGAAAAGTAAAAGATGGATTTTACGGTAAAAGTTTTTAAAAATATTTGATTTTTATACTCTCTAGTTTTAATGAACGACGATCCGGTGGCTGAATGCTTCAAAGCCACTAACGCCTTGTGAAAATCCCTTGGGAGCCTTAGGGTGACATACCGTTAATGTCAGTCTGGACTTATATTCTGCTTAGATAAGGAGCTATTTTAATTAAAACTAAACTATATATACGCGCACTGTTAGGCCATCCAAAGCCCCGCACTATCCCTATAAATCCTTTGGAGATTTTTCAATGCAAAAATACATTCCTGTGGCTGAGCGGGGCCGAAGCCCATCGTATGTGTTTTTAAGAGTTTGTTATTTGTATATATATATACTTTTATTTGTTTATAATTATTCTATAATTGAAAATGTGGTACTTAATATTTAATAATGTGCCACAAAAAATGACGAAATGCTAATTTTATGATCAGTGTCATATTGTGTCATATCCAATACATATATCTTTGAATGGTATTATCACAATTAATAATAGATGAATAAATATGTCAACAGTTGTTTTTATTAATATCAACAGCCTGTTTTGGATTACAATACCAAGATTGACAGATTAAAATTTTTTATTGTAAAATGTTTGACCACGCAGTTAAAAATATTGGATTTCTGCTTAAAAGCAGGGAGTAAGATTAAAACACACCACAAAATCATTATTATGTCTATCGATTTAAAGCTACTGTATTCTATCGGAGCAAGGGAAGAGCGTTTTCATTCCGGACAATATATTTTCTTTGAAGATGATGCGCCCAGGTTTTATTATCACATCGTTGAAGGGTATGTAAAACTCAACAATTACAACGGCGACGGTAAGGAACTTATTCAGAATATATTTTCTGGCGGTTCATGCTTCGGGGAATCTATGCTGATTCTGGAAAAGCCTTATCCCGTGAATGCCATTGCGCTCACAGAATGCACAGTACTGAAGCTTTCCAAGGAAAAATTTAAGGAATTGATGGGGCGGCATCCGCAGATTCCCATCGAGTTCTGCACTACATTATCGGAAAAAACGTATAACAAGTTTGTGCATATGCGTAAAATGTCCAGCCGGAGCGCCATCGAGCGGCTGACCGAAATGATGGACCTGATGAAGGAGTCGCAGGATAACAAGGACAAGTATTCATTTAAAATAGATTATACCCGGCAGCAGCTCGCCTCGCTTACCGGGCTCTGTGTAGAGACCACCATCCGGGCCGTGAAAAAGATGGAAGAATGCAAGCTGCTGAAAATCCGTAACCGGAAAATCTATTATTAACTCAGATGCATAACTTCTTACGGAATGATCATTATTTCGGTTCAATTAAATTTTTGAAAGAGGCTTATGGTTTTGGTTACGGGCGCAACCGGGATTGTAGGAAGGATTATCGCCTGGAGCCGGTAAAAAAGGAAAACAGTCAGGGTTATGTAAATGATTCACCAGCGATTTAGGCGGCGTTGCCGAAGTGCAGCCAAAGAAGCCTTGATCCTGAAGACCGCCAGGCAATACCGGAACCGGTATTGCCTGTACCCGGCATTTTCTGAACCCCTGTCTCAAATAACCGGTTAGGAGAACTGCCGTGAAGGTATTGAATTACCTGCAACTACTTTTGAAAATAATGGATAAAAGATTGAGCTGCCTGTCCGGAATATGGGTTGGCTCTGCAAAAATAATTACCATTTCGGACGAAAGGTGAGAAGAATGCTTGCTTTCAGGTTTTTATTCCATGAAAGATTCGCTGGAATTTCATTATCGGAATTACCTGGCCTGCCGGTCCGAGAACACAGCTGAGGAGGGATCAAAAAAAATCCGTAACATCCGCCGATTAACCGGAAAGGGTTTTAGTATAAAATTTTTCTTCCCTCCAGTTTGATGGTATTTTCTTTTTCCATCTTCTTGATGATCCGGATGGTGGTTTCCAGCGAAAGCCCGGTAAGCGAGGCCAGCTGCTGCCGGGTATAGGTAATTTCCAGGGAAAATTTATCTTTTTTGGCCTGGGCTTCCTTCATAAGGTCCATGATTTCAATAAGCCGGTCTTCAGCACTCTTGCTGGTGATGGTGTGCATCAGGGTCTGCTTCTCAAAGGTACTTTGGGCCAGGGCGGTATATATTTCCTTAAAAGCGGAAGGGTTGTCCTGAAGCAATTGGAAAAACTGGTTGCGGGCTAGTTTCAGAAAGGTGCAGTCTGAAAGCGCAATGGCATGTACCGGATACACTTTCCCCAAAATAAGCATCGCTTCCCCTATGCCTGCTTTCCCGTGAATGATGTCCTGTATGAATTCTTTGCCATCTTCCGCATAGTTGGTAAGTTTCACATCACCTTCCAGAATGTAGAAGTAGAACTGTGGAAAGGAGTCTTGGCGGAATATATAATTGCCGCTCCTGTAATGCTGTTCTACCGCTCCTGCTGAACGCAAAAGTTTTTCGCTAATGCACATACTTAAAGTTTTAATTTTTTAATATTTCCTCTTCACCATATACTGTGTCGCATGTATTGATAAGCTTAAGTATTGTTTTTTTAAGTGGAAAGAAATATCATAAAGTCGAGCCCAAAAAACAATTTGGGCCCGTCAAAGGTACAGCTCTCAACACTTTGTAAATATGATGTAGATCATATTTGTAAAAAAGGGGCGGTGACTTTCAACTTATTGAGTTTTATGGATGAACCTTATGTGATTTCAGATCATGGATACATATACCATATTATCCTTACATTCGCTCCGGTAATCAACATCTTAAATACATCTTTGTCCGTTTCTCTCTGACTAAAATCATAATTAAACAAAAATTTTGATTGTATATTTGTATCGTTTTGCGTGTATGCTGCTCCCTAATCCTTGAGTATTTGCGTAAGCAGTAAAGTATCATATGGAATTATTTTAATGAGCATTATGGCCATCAAACAAGATTTACTCATTACTTTTGGAGCGGAAACGCTTCATGTGCAGAAATCCGAGATAATTTTTAAGGAAGATGATGCGCCGGAATATTACTTCCAGATTAAGAAAGGTAATATTAAGCTTGCTAACTTTAAAAATAAAAATGAAGAATTCATCCAGAGTTTTCATAAAGAAGGCGATTCCTTCGGGGAGATTTTCCTGTTCTGCAAGCACCAGCGATATCCTGTAGCGGCCGTGGCAACCAAAGATTCCGTTATACTGAAGCTGCAGTATTCCAAATTCTTAAAACTGCTGGAGTCCGACTTTGAAATCCAGCTGGATTTTCTGAGAAATTGTGCCGAACGAAGCTACTACAGCTATACCTTTCTCAACAGCCTCACCTCCGAAGATGCCACCCACCAGCTATTGACGGTTCTGGATCATTTGAAAGAAAATCAGCATGCCACACCCGGTACTCCTTATAAAGTTCCGTACACCAGAAAAGAACTCTCCCAGCTCACCGGCCTGCGTATAGAGACCGTCATCAGAATCCTCAAAAAAATGGAAAGCGAAAACGTCGTAAAGATCGTCAGGGGGAGGGTTTACTATTAGTAACGCCAGGAATATCTGACACATGGATGATCCCAATTATAAAATTATTCGTTTCCTTTTTCAAAAAAGGATTTTTATTTTGAAAAATAACTTAGAATCAGCCAATTATAAAATAGTCTCAGGAAGCAAAATCACATGAACGAAAAAAAAGAATTACCTGTAATAATAAACTTTACGTTCTTTCAGAGCATCAATTCGAAGAGCTGGTAGATGTATTTTGAAAAGCAGAAAGTCTCCAGCAGATATTACATTATTAGCACCTGTACATATACGGGCACAGGTTCGCTCTGCAACCAGCCAAAATGAATTTTTGGGCAGTATTAATAGAGAGGTTGATGCAGAACTTAGAAAGCTATCGATAACCTGTAAAGCGTCAACTCCTGTTTTGAGCATTATGGCAAATCTGCTAATATTATAAAAATAATATTTTGTTATTACCCTATGGATTGATAAAAAGTTTAAATAAATTTCACAAAACGATCAAACAAAGGAACTGTAAATTCTATCTGTCCAAACTCTGGCGTATATATAAACTTATAATTTCTTTCGTTAAAGGTAGATAATTAATTGATTGGTATTACAAAAAGTTTTTTATTGATCAATAAATTAATGGAAAGTTATTTAGGCTGACAGAATATAGCATAATTATAACCACATAGATTATCGTTTTATGCCGGAATCTTCTTTTAAATATCATATCATATAAAAAGGCCATCTTACATAGATAAGCCTTATAGAACTATCCTTAAGCAGATATGGCTTATCCTGTTTATTTCTCTTTTACTATAATCTGCCTTAATAGCCCACTGCCTGCAGTCCCTGTTAACTGTTGTGCCTTTCCATTTTTCCAGTAGGTCGCTACTGATCCGCCTCCCTGGACCTGCTGGTATCCTGAAATGTAGATGTCATTTCCTAAAATACAAATGCCAAGGCCAAATGAACCGTCTTGTCCTACACTAACCGGTAAGCCGTTTTTCCAGTATTTGGAAACGAAAGACTGCCCGTTAGAAGAGAGGCCGGTACCGGCCACATAGACATCATTGCCTGCAACAGCAATTGATGTTCCGCCTGCTTCAGGAGTTCCGTCCTGGATTAGCACCGGTGATAAAAGGTTTTTTGAGTATCGGGTTTGCAACTGCCCTGAAGTATTATAGACCACGGACCACATCATATAAACATCATTACCTGATACCGTAATATCCTGCTCCGAAGCAGTTGTAGTCTGATCTGAAAGATCTGATCGCTGACCGTTTTTCCAATAACAGGTTACTGGCGTAAGCCAGTTCTGCATCCGGCGCTCACCGATGACATAAACATCGCTTCCAATTACGGCTATACCGGAAGCTATTGCATTTTCAGCGTTATCTGCTAATATTACCGGAACTCCATTTTTCCAATACTTAGCAGCATAAGTGCTTTCTCCGGGTTTAAGTTCCTGACCTGCAATATAAATATCATTTCCACTGATAAAAATGCCATTAGCGAATGCATCTCTGGATCCGTCAGTCAAATCAATCACTGTTCCATTTCTCCAATAACGGGCCACATACTTTCCGGCAGCGTTTATCTCATAGCCTACAGCATGCACGTCATTACCTGAAACGGCCATATCCATCACTTCGGAGCTTCCTGCACTTGTCCCTACGGATACGCCGGTACCGTTTTTCCAGTATTTGGCTTTATAATTCTCACGGCCTGCTGCATATATAGTTTGCGCGTTCTCATTGATCGTATCTTCGCTCCCTTCATTATGATCACTGCAATGTATAGTAGTGATGCCGGCTAATAAAAGTAAAGAACCCGTATAAAAAAGAGATTTGATTTTCATATAGCTTTGTTTATCAAATGATCTCCTGTCAAAAAGTACACCAGAAAATAAGATAGAATACTTGAATGCCTCAGAAATATGTTTTTAATGAAAATTAAAACAAGATTTGCCTGATATAAAAAACGGTGAATAATTAAAGTTCACGAAAATAAATACCAACAGAATAAATGAAATACATATTCTGTTTACTCTATAAATTATTCTTCGTAGTTAATATCTTAAAGAATTTTAGGATAAGAAACAGCATCATCGCTAATTAGAAAAGAATCTCCAGCTTTTAGATTTTTAACCGATTTTCAAAAGCAGGAAAATAAATCAACCCCAACAACACCATTTTTTGATTCCTGATAATCTTTGAAAGGTTAACAATTAAATTGCCCGTAAAATCATCAAGATATACTGACGGCAAATAATTCACTTCGAATGTCTGCGCAAAACTTTGTGCGAAGCAAAAACTAAAGACAAAAATTAGTAATAATTTTTCTATCGATCTTAGTTTAATTTAATATGAAACACACATTTTAGTTAGGTGATTTAAATTTAAGATGATCATTAAACAAAAATCATTACATCATATTGTAAGATTAAGTATAAATTATGTTTTTAAATTATTTCTTTCGTTTATAACTTAAGTCATAAGATTATTATTAATTAGCTTATACATTTGAATTATAAAATGGTAATCATTTTATAGCTGTTTAATATCCTTTTATAAAAAAGGATGAGAATGGTGAAAAATTTTATTATCAGGTTTACGTTGTAGCACATCTTTTAGATGAATACGTAGATACAGAGCGAATTGGTTTTAATTTTCCTGGTGTGGATGATGAAACAGAAGAAGATTCATTATATATTAATTTATCAAGGCTGAGAAGAGCTTCTGTTAATTGCATTGAAGATATGCTTTCAGATTTTTTGAAATCAGTAAGAAACCAAAAAGTCGAAAATTATAGGCCAACTATTATTGAAGAGCTTCCGCAATATAGAAGCACATTAAACTACCGTAAATCAGAAGTAATGAAACTTGCACCTGATCTACCGAAAGAAAAACTGGATATTCTACAGGTGTACCGCTAAGAATTTTGGCATTTGTGAATTGAATGAACAAGACAGATATTTTTTATCAAATGGGGCTACGAAAGAAGAAGTTGATGATTTTTTAATAGATAAATATGAGCTTAAAATATAATTTTTAAGCGACTTCAAGTCAGAATTAAATCAAATATTATTAAGTCGTTTTGTGAGACTAATACAAGAAATAGCTGCTTATAAAATGCCTGGCAAGGTGTTATAATATTTAAATATTATTTTCTTACTTTCAAATTTATATTCACTACAATTTCGTTTTCAAAATATAACAATAATGATGTAATTGAATTTCCAAATCTATCTAATTCTATAGGATAAGACCAGGTGCCACAAATATAAATATTTGGATCATTTCCAAAAAGTTCACAGATTTCTTTTTTGCTTTTTCCAATTGGAATTTTAAATTTGAAAATATGATTAATTAGAGCTTTTCTCTTTTCAGGACGGGTTTTCCAAAGGATACTATCAAATTGATGATTACCAATTTCAAGTAAAAACATTAACTTATGTATTACATTCAGCATATTATCTTTCGCTTTTTAATTTGATGAATATTTATATTAACTAATAATTATCTAGTTGATATTGTAGATACGCCTAAATCTTAAATATTTTGTATAATCTTCATTTGCTTTCTTCACTATTCCCGAGCCGTCACCATAATCCGGCGTGGTAGATCCAGGCTGCGTAATAACAATTTTAATACGGTCATTACTGTTGAAATTTAAGATTGTACGTGGTAATATAAGAGTCTGCAGCTGGTTAGAAACGCCTACATCGTAGGGTAAAGCGGTTCCTGCCACTGCCGTCCAGGATGTTCCGTTATTAACAGATTTCATTACGGTAAAAGCCACATAGGTATAGTTTGAATTGTCTGCAGCTACACTGCGGGAAGGATTGAAATTAAAATTACCGACCACTACATAGTTGCCAGTTGTTTTTATTCTGAATTCATTTGTATTAGAAAGAAGCTCAATATCTGCTGGATTGTCAATGGTTATCTCATTGGAAGACCAGGTTACCGGCACTTCATAATTTTCATTACTGTTAATATTGCTAAGTTCAGTGGTATTAAAAGTCTGGTTAGCTGTTGATCTTAAAACATATTGTCCGGTTTGTATATAAGAAGTTATTTCTGTCAATGTTGTAAATTTTTGCCAGATAGAATTTTGCCAGAAATAAACGGAATTAGAAAAAACAGCATTTCCCCCAGTCCCATTGGCCCCAAGATTGACAACCATAAGGCCATTGGCAGGATTGGCAATGGTAGAAATATCATTTCTGCCGGCTAAATTTAATCGCGGTAGCAGAAATCCTTTATTAGAAGAGGAAATATCCAATAAAGCAGATGAGTTTGGAGTCGTAGTTCCGATTCCGACCTGCCCGAATGTTATTGCAGAAAATAGAAATAACAAACCTGTATTAATTTTATTAATCATATAGATTATATATTGAGATTTAGTTAAGTTTCTGGAGACGTAATAATCGGGAATAGGCCAGGCCGGTCCCGGATTCTATATTAAGTATACTGCTGGCCGGCGACGTACCGTGGTTTGTCGCAGAACCTTTAGAAATAACTGTTCTTACCAAATTATTTTCCAGAAGATTAATCACAAAGGGGGTAATGATCACTGAACGGTTCCTGTCTCCCGTCCCTACTCCCCAGGCTGAGCTTGATTTTGAAATATTGGTCCATGTCGCTCCATTGTCTGTAGAAATTTGAATGATAAGATCCAGTGCTGCAATACAATTGCCCTCTGTAGCATAAGTCGTACAGGTGGTTGAAACCCATGGGTTATACCCAACATAACCCGTGATCTCATACCTTCCGCTGGATAATATTTTAAAATTATTATTGTCTAATGAAACCCTGTTTCCCACATCTACATACATCGCACCGGTACCGGTTGGATTAAAATTTACCACTGCATTCTGACCACTATTAAAATCGCTTTTGTTGATTTCCTGGTTCCCCCGGTTAGCCACAATAAATACCTGGGGATAGAGTTCCGTTTCAAAAGTTTTCGATGTGGCTACATCTACCCAGCTGGTTCCTGTCCAATAATAGAATACATTAGCTCTAATCTGTGAATCGGTTGCAGAATTAGCCGTATTATAAACAAATAGTCCCACTGCTGGATTGGGAATGGTAGTTATATCTGTTCTGTTCTGCAAAATTACTCTTGGGAATAAAACCCCTTTCTTTTGATTGGCCGGCAAAGAACCTGCATCCAAGTCCAGTAAAGCTGAAGCATCAGGTGTGGCTGTACCGATGCCAACACCTTGGGAAAAAAGATAATTTCCAACTAACAGTAAGCCGATTAACAGAATTTTAAACAAACTTTTTTTCTTATGTAATTTACTGTTGAATGTCATAATCAAGAAGGGTAAGGGTTAAATTTTTCGATACAGGCGTTTTGGAAGAAGCCATTATAGCTGGCAGAGGCGCTGTAGGGAAATTTGTGGGATTTTCTCCATGAAGGCTCGATGCATCGCTTATGGCAAAAGGATTCTGTACCACCAGCCTGATGGTCTGTCCGGCTGTAAGGTTAATTGGTGTAGAAATTAGTACTGCAGTCTTTACAAGATTATTTGTCTTGATTCCCCATGCCGTCCGGTTTCCGATAACATCACTCCAGGTGGATCCATTATCATTGGAGAGTTGCAGTTTCAAATTAAGAAAACAACCTCTTTGTGGAGATCCGACGCTGGTGCGGTTCGGATTATAGTTAATGTATGCGGAAACTTCATATAGTCCCGTAATATTAATCTTAAAAGTATCACCGGATTTAACGGCAATATTGCCGGCATTAAGCACAATGTCTGAATCTGCAAAACTTACCGGTATACCTCCATTAGAAGCACTGGTACCATTAATGGAAGCGTAGGTAAAAGTTTGCGTAGCCCCCGAGTTCATACTGATAATTCTGTTATTGATAAAATTCTGAAGTACGGATGTCACTCCAAAATCGACCCACTCCGTCCCGTTCCAGTAGTAAAACCGGTTGCTGTGTACCTCGTTAGGAAAAGTCCCGGCATTGGCCGTGTTATAAACCAATAACCCATTGGCTGGTGATGAAATGGTCTGAACATCACGTGAGCCTAAAAGATTAACACGGGGTGCAAGAAATCCTTTCTTACTTCCGTTAGGCAAACTTGAAGTATTAATCTCCAGTACAGAAGAAGGATCAGGCTGAGAGGTCTGTATGCCGACCTGAGCTTTACAAAATGATGAAAACAATAAAATAGAAAGAAACAATTTATTCATATCAAAAAGTATGATTTATTTTTTTTAAAGCCGCGGCAAAAATATAACAGATACCACAAATATCAAATTTATAAACCCTATTTAACAATCTTTATAATAGCGCATCTGATAACACGACTCAGATTAGAATGAAGGATAAAATATGTTATTTATTACTGAAACCGGATATACAGCCTTTTGTGATTAGGAAATTACATTATTCTAAGCAGCATTTACTGCAAAGGCTTGCAGGGGATTTCATCTAACTTTTAGGCTATGTCTATTGAGTCATAATGATACAAGTTCTGTCAAAGCGAAAGCTGAAAAATTAATTTTTCATGATGCAAATAATATTTTTATTATAAAGCTGTTGCCGTATACGTTACTGTTTGTGTATACGTTCCGGCCGGTTTGCCTAAAATATCGAAAGATGCTGATTTTGCTGCCGGAATAGTGTAGTCCAGGTTTAACGTTAATGCGCTTCCAAGGGGAGCATTGGATACTAAAGTCTGGTCTGTTGCAGATAAAACAACAGCGCTCTTTGTCCCGCCCATAGTTCCGGAAGCTGTAGCTGCTTTAATGGTTAATACATTTACGGGGATTACATTAGTTCCATTCATGAAATTGGCACCTCCTGCTTTTACTTTCACATTAAAGTTCTTTGTAGAAGTCACTTTTAAAGAGTTGGCTTTAGTAACCGTCTGATCAGAGTTATAATCCGCTGCAGTTGCATAGTTAAAGTTAACTGTATTCCCAATGGCCGTACTTCCCGCGTCAATGGAGATGACATCACTTAGAGTGATGTTTACAGTGGTGGTAGCCGTTGTATTCTGAGCACAAGAATTGTTAGTTCCTAAAATGAATGCTCCGATAGATAAGGCTGCTATGGCGATATGTCTTGTCATAATAAGTATTCTTGTTTAATTGTTCTCTTTTGAACATTACAAATCTACGGCGGCGGTAAAAGTTTCTGTATAGTGGAAAATGGAAGATCATGTAGTAAAATAACTACAATACGAGCTATTTAGCTTAAAAGAAAAAGCCCTTAACACTTAGAAAAGTGCGAAGGGCTTATATATATTTGAATTCCTAATTATAGTCTAATGACAGTATAATTTACTTTTCATATGCAAGTTGATTAAATGAGCGTCTCAAAAATTCTTTTGAGACTTTTTCAAAAATATTTATAGGTTGGTAAATTTACATCATCATTATTTTTTATCATCATGCGATTAATTTGGCCAGTTAGACAAATATTCTAGATTAAAAGAAATTCATCTAATCCGGAAACCTGCGAATATGAAAAATTTATAAAGACAAACACTAATAGAATAAATAGTTTATGTTTTCTGTTTATTCCATATAATAGTGCGATATCTGACTGAATAGCTTCCTTAGATTTATTGAAAGTTATAAAGATTATTCTGTTCTTCTGGCGTAGATCCAAACTGTTTTTAATATCATTTTATAATCATATACTTACATGCATCACTTTTTAGTTGTGTAAAATTATAGTATTTAACCACAACATTCGCTCTAAGCACCTTTTGAAATTCAATTTATATTAAAAAAATATATGAAGGACAATTTGATCTTTAAAAATTTTAATGGATTTCACGGTGCTATCTACTATTCAAATAACGTAGATTTACTAAATGAAGTTTAGCTAGTGCCTTCAATTATTTACCTTTTAGGATTAAAAATATTGCAGAAGAAAAATAGTATGACACTGTATTCCCTGATGAAGTTTATAGATTTTTTAAAATGCAAAAAATAAAGAGATGATTGAAAATTTGTTAAGCCAGTAAATAATCTCAAAAAACGATATTTACGCAGTTTGGAATTTATGTCCGTAATAACATAATTAGATATGGCTAAGCATCATAGGTCCAGAAGAACTATTCAGCTGTGATTAACCGAATATATGGAATAAAAAGAATATGTATTCTATTTATTCTAATCGAAATTATTTTTGTAAAGTTTTCATAATACGGCGATTCTTATAGTAGATAGATAGCTTAAATATTTTTAAAACCACCATCATATAAAAGTTAACCGGGATAAAAATAATCAGCTGATTATGTACGGATAGTTTCTCGAGAAATAGAAGGCCGATGGTCATCTCAGGATTATCATCAGTTCCCGGTTAGGTTTCTGAGGGAAGGCAAGCCGACAGCGCAACAAATTGATGGTTAAAAGTATTTTTGATTTATAGAATACTAAATCCGGTATTCTTGGTGTTAGTCCCTTTTCAGTCTTTAAAATGATTTTTTTACCTAATAAAGCAATAGATTTGTCAGGGATGTCTAAACAGAATGCAAATTTTTATATTATACCAAATACTTTAATTTATATTTTTATATTACCTATTTGATCGACAATTAGGCAGGGAAAATTTTCTATAATAAAGTTACTTATGTATTTTGAAAAAAAAATCCTCGACTATGCCGAGGACTTAAAAAATATATAGTGGTGTGAGTGTTTTAATTTAAGAAGCATGTTATAATATTTGTGAGATTTTAGGTATTGTTTTTAGGAGCAATGTAATATTGCTTCAAGATTGTTTATATCAAATGGTTTTAGTAGTAAGGTATCAGCTTCAGATTCCGATATAAGATCTTTTGATTCTATCGAAGTGGTCATCATTACAATGGGGATTGAAAAAGTTAAGGCAGACCTTTTCAGACTTTTGCTTATTTTTCGGCCTTGTGGAAGATTATATAGCTGATCTTCAATAAAAATAAGATCAGGATGAAGGTCAAATATTTTTTCTGGTATAAGGTCTGACATCGGAGAAATAAAGGTATATCCGGCATCCGTAATAATCATTTTCATAACGTCGAGAATGGCTTCGTTATAGTCGATAACCAATATTTTCTTTGCTATAGAATTTGGCATATCTTTCCCCTTTAATGCATCATCTTCAATATGGCCCTTCCTGTATGCAGGATATTTACTTTTAATTTGGTTAATATGATTTTTCATCTTGTTGTTATCTAATTGCAAAAGTAGTGTAATACTGAAACGCTGTTTATGATCTATATCACAAAGTATAGAAATAATGATTTATTTGAATATCCTTTAGGAAAGTAATATCACTAATATTGTAAATGACTTAAGTTATAAAGAATTTCCGGTCGATTTTGTCAAAAAGAAGTTTTTTATTAATGTTCTTTTTAAAAACAAAATCCCCAGCTTATGCCGGAGATCAATATATATGTGTTGATTACAAGTGTGTAGTCCCTAACAGCAGTCTAGCTTTTTGTTTCCTGTAAAGGTAGGTGGAAAATTAGTTGTCTCTTATGGATGAAGTCATAAAATATGTCATTTGATTGATTTTGGTCATAGCTTCCAATAGCAACAATTTTATATTTTTATCTCGAAATAAGATTTCAATGTTATATTTTAACAAGTGTGTGGTCTCTTTCGGCAAGGAAGGGACTTTTATTTAGAAGTAATGATCTTTGCCGATCGATAAATAATAAAATTATAAGTGCCATAATATAACCTGCGATTACTTTTACCAATTCTGATTTCTTCTTTTCCATAATTAAAACCGGATTTATAATTTTGAAAGATTAAGGCTACTGCAAAAGTAGGCTTTCAGTAATTTTTCTTTTTGCATTCCATTACTTTTCATTTATGAAGACCTACAACCATACTTGTCATTCATTGTAAACGGATTAGTATACCAACCAATTATTTTTTTGAATTTAATCTGCTCAGCAGCATGGCCAAATTTAACCAAGCAAATCCGAAGAACTTGTAATGAAATTGTTTTCCCGGATACAATATGGCATAAGGGACCACATTCCGAGTTAAATTATTATTAGAGTAAAAATTAGCAAGGCTATTACAAAATAGAACTAGACAGGAAACTGCTTATAAAAGAAGGTGAAATTTTACATAAATTTTTATTTTTGTGGTAAGTGGTGGGTTTTTTGTTAGCATTACGCATGTTTAACAGGTAGGATTGTATTTTAAATTCAACAACGGGTCATCAATTATAGTATTTTAAAAAGTTGCAAACAGACAGACAAATGATAAACAGTATCTTCAATTTTATCAATCTTCATCATGGGGAAGAACACAAAGACAAAGTTCTGGAAAATGTCATCTCAAATATTTCATTCCGCGGGTCTAACCTCTGGATTCTGGCGTGTGCCATTATTATTGCCTCCGTTGGTCTGAATGTAAATTCCACGGCTGTCATCATCGGTGCCATGTTGATCTCACCACTGATGGGACCGATTGTAGGGGCAGGTTTCGCCTTGGGAACCTATAATTTCAGGCTCCTTAAAAAATCGATCAAAAGCCTTCTGATCGCAACTTTTGTAAGTCTTGCCGTATCGGCTGTCTATTTTTACTTAAGTCCCTTTAAAGATGTACAATCAGAACTGTTATCCCGGACGGCTCCCAATATCTATGACGTCCTGATCGCTTTTTTCGGAGGTCTGGTTGGAGTCATTGCGATTACAAGGGTTGAAAAAGGAAACCCGATTCCCGGAGTTGCTATTGCCACGGCCTTAATGCCCCCGCTGTGTACCGCCGGTTTTGGCCTTGCCACTTCCAATTTTTCATTTTTTTTCGGTGCTTTTTACCTTTATATCATTAACTGTTTTTTCATCTGTATCGCCACTTTCTTTGTTGTAAAATTCCTGAAATACCCTTCCTCTATAATTGATAACAAGTATGAAAAAAGAATCAGGTATGGAATTTCAATCCTTATTGTTGTTATGATCGTGCCAAGTTTTTACCTGGCATACAACCTTTTCAGTGAGAAAAAATTTACGAAAACGGCAGAACAGTTTGTCCAGAAAGAATTTGAGAATAATGGCTATACGGTTATTTACAAAAAGATCAGCTATAATTCCAATCCAAAAACTATTGATATTGCATTTCTGAATAAAAAATTCAGTCTGGCAGAAATTGCGTCATATAACAAGATGCTTGCAGAAAACGGCCTTGCCAATACGAAACTGAATATCCGTCAGGATGATACCGATCTCAGGTCGCAGATCCTTAATGAGATCAATAAGTTCGATACCAATGTTTCGGAGAAGGATGTAACGATTTCAAAGCTTCGTCAGGAGCTGGATGCTTACAAGATTTCAGATTCATCGCTCATCAAAGAAATAAAAATCCTTTATCCCGGGATAAGTAACATCTCTTACGGTAAAGTTGAGCAATATCCGGAAACAGACAGTGCAAGGCTGCAGTTTACAATGCTTTATTCAGGTAATGACATCGACGATGCCCAACTCAGAAGGTGGCTTCAGGAAAGAATTAGGGAAAAGAACATTGCTCTGATCAACATTAACAAATGATTTTATAAAATCAAAGATCTTTATTGACCAACCTCTTATATAAACTGATGGAAAGAAACTAATAAAATTAAAAATCATTTATAGTTAAAGAAAAAAACTTCATAGTTGTTTGTGAGTAGACAAGGCTTCGATAATACAGTATCTGATAGAATAAAATCCATATATCCACAATGGAATGAGGAATTTCTTTCGATAATACAATAATTATTTTAATTTGATCGGTTTAGTAACCGTAGAAAATATACTGATCCTTAATTCCAACTAATGCTATCTTTAATTCTTTTAAGTAAATAATCAATATCAAAAGGTTTAGCGATAAGATCGTCGGGCTGGCACAGGTTTTTCACTTGTTCCTGATCGGCGTGCGCACTCATCATAATTACGGGAATATCCTTGCTCGATTCATCCAGTTTGATCTGTTGGCAAAGATCGATGCCTGATCCATCCGGCAGCATAACATCAAACAGATAAAGATCAGGGGATGCGGTATAATCTCTTGCAGTGAATTCCCCGACAGAGCCGAATGATTCCACCTCATAATTTTCAGATGTTAAGAATATTTCCAGAATTTCTCTAATGGATTCGTCATCCTCCACTATATAAATCTTTCTCATTTTTTACTTTTACCAAATCTTGCGCCGTTGTACTGATTATTTTATAATAGTAACGCAAAGGATTGATGATTTATTTTATACGTTGCTAATTTACGGGATCTGGATTAGAAATAGTTTGTTTCTGGTTAATAATACTTTTTATCTATACTGCTGATTTAGCGTCATTCTTAGTAGGATATTAAACTTTAAATCCGATTCAGGTAATATTTTATACCTTTGTATTTAATTATTTAAACGTAATCAATTATTTATTGCATTTGTCATGGCAAATATTCATTCTGCAGAAGAATTAAAAAGGCTGGTTGCCACTTATGATTCAGATGCAATTATAGATACGGAAATTAAAAAACTGGCAGAACTTGCCGCCGCTATCTGTCATACTCCGGCCGCTCTGGTTTCATTTACAGGCAATGCTGATCAGTGGGTTACCAGTCAGTATGGAATTAAAGTGAATCATGTAGACCTTTACCACTCGTTTTGCAAAGATATTTTGCCAAAGGAAAATGATTTGGTATTGATAGACGATTTACATTCTGATACCCGATTCAGTTCTGATCCTTTCGTGCAGGAAAATAAGGACATCCGTTTTTTTGCCTGTATTCCTTTTCGGGATTCCGGTGAAAAGATTATAGGTTTTTTATCTGTTATTGATGATAAATCGGGAACCCTAAATGACTTTCAAAAGAAAGCATTACATATTGCTTTTGATAATTCAGTTGATGTCTCACTGCTTTATCATAAAATAAACGATAAAAAGAATATACAAGATAAGACCATCCTGTCTGAAAATGCAAATAACAGCCGGGAAAGCTTTAAAAACATTATTGAACAGTTCCCTGCAGCTATCATTATTTTTCGGGGGCCTGACTTAATAATTGATATTGTAAATTCTTCTATGCTGGCGCTGCTCGACAAGGAACCACAGATTATCGGATTACCGCTTCTGGAGGCAATACCTGAATTACTGGGGCAGCCTGCATTTGAACTCCTACAAAATATTTATCGTACCGGAAAACCAGTGCAGGGTAATGAGACGGCTGTGCGGCTGTTCCGCAATGGGCGCTATGAAACAGGATACTTTAATTTTACTTATGCACCTTTATATGAAAATGGTGAAATTATAGGCATCATCGATATGGCTGTTGAAGTCACCGAACAGATAAACGCAAAATCGGCGCTGAAAGAAAGTGAAGAGCAACTAAGGGAAAGTAATAGGGAACTGGTACTGAGCCATGAAAATCTGGTATCATCCAATCAACATCTTACTGAGACGGAAGAATTGCTGAAGCAGGCCAATCTGGAGCTGGTTCAAAACAAAGACAGGCTACAGAGCATACTTGACGCGGTAAAAGAAGGCATCGGTATTACAGACCATGAAGGAAATATTGTATATACCAATGAACGCGCACGCGAAATTCTTAAAATCGACAGTCAAAGTATCCTGAAAAGAAAAAACAGTTCTTCTGAATGGTTTAACCGCCGGCTAGACGGCTCCCTGATGCCTCACGAAGAACATCCTGTAAGCAAGGCTATCGCGACAGGAAAAACCATTTACAATCAGATTTTCCTGGTTCAGGCAGATGGCGAACCTCCGTTATACCTTCACATGAATGCAACCCCTTTATTTGGTGACGGCGGCGTACTTACAGGAGCGATAGGCAGCTTTTCCGATATTACGGAAAGTTATCTGCTACAGCAGAAACTTAAAGAAAAGGAAGAGAGTTTAAGCATGGCAATATCCTCGGCTGATCTTGGTACCTGGTATATCAACGCAGAGACAAGGGAATTCTATCCTTCATCCCGGCTGAAAGAACTGTTTGGCTATTACGCAGACGAAGAGATGCCTTATGTTTCAGCTCTTATCCGCATCGCACCTTCCCATAGGAAAGAGGTTATTGATGCTGTTGAGGCTACCATTGCAAAAGGCCGGCCCTTTGATATGGAATATCCGGTTATCGGTTATCACGATAAGAAACTCCGTTGGGTACATGCTACAGGCAAGCTCTACGCTAATATCAATAATCCGGAAGTTTCGCATTTTTCCGGAACCATGGCCGATATTACCGAACGGAAACTGGACGAGCAGCGTCGGAGTGATTTTATCGGTATGGTAAGCCACGAACTGCGGAATCCCCTTACGGCAATAGGCGCCTATATTCATCTCCTGGGCAAAAAAGCACAGAAAAATAACGACCAGATGGTTTCTGATACCGTAATTAAGTTGAGCAGGCAGGTTAAACGTATGGAAGCATTGATCAACGGCTTTCTGGAAGTGGCAAGGCTGGGTGAAGGTAAAATACGTCTCAACCGGTTGGAGTTTGACATGGCTGACCTGGTACGTATCGCGGAAGAAGAATCACTCGCAACCATTACTTCTCATCAGGTTGTATTTGCTCCGGTAGAATTTACTCCGGTAGAAGCGGATAAAGATAAGATTGAGCAGGTACTTGTCAATTTTATCAACAATGCCGTTAAATATTCTCCTGAAGGCAGTACGATTAATGTGGCATGTGTTACCAAAAATAATATGGCCTATGTTTCTGTAACAGACAAAGGAATGGGAATTCCTGAAAAAGACCAGCCTTTTATTTTTGATCGTTTTTACAGAGTCGAGAGTGAGGATATGAAAAATAAAAAAGGCTTTGGCATTGGTCTGTATATCTGCAAAGAAATTATTGAAAGGCATAATGGACAGATTGGCTTGGAGAGTATTGAAGGGCAGGGAAGTACTTTTTGGTTTACAATACCTGTATTGATTTAGTTTACATTTTTCAAAAGATCACATCGGAATTCAGCTTTTTACAATTTAATGTCATCAACAATATAAGCCCTCAGCATTTAAATGTTGAGGGCTTTTTCATTTAAGCCAAATGATCATCCTGTAATTATTTTACTACATGAACTTCCATGTTCCACTACAAAGAAACTTTTACCGCTGCCGTAGATTTGTAATGTTCAAAAGAGGACAATTAATTAAGTCTAAAAAATAAATACTACTATAATGAAAAAATCAATTTTAATCGCAGCTTTAACTATCGGAGCATTCATCTTAGGAACCAATAATGCTCAGGCTCAAAATACCACGGCAACTACAACGGTGAACATTACTCTGAATGATGTGATCTCTATCGATGCGGGAAGTACAGCCATCGGGAACACCGTTGACTTCAACTACGCTACGGCAGCAGATTATAACTCGGATCAGACCGTTACCAAAGCCAACTCTTTAAAGGTTACTTCTACAAAGAACTTTAATGTAAAAGTAAAAGCAGGAGGTGCTAATTTCATGAACGGAACCAACGTAATCCCAGTAAATGTTTTAACAATAAAACCTTCTACCGCTGCAGGAACCATGGGTGGAACAAAAAGCGCTGTTGTATTATCAGCGACGGATCAGACTTTAGTATCAAATGCTCCGCTTGGAAGTTCATTGACCCTGAATCTGGATTATACCATCCCGGCTGCGAAATCATCATCTTCCGATATTTTAGGAAAACCTGCCGGAACGTATACACAAACAGTAACGTATACTGCAACAGCTTTATAATAAAAATTTTTCATATTAATATTTTGTGATTTGGTGTTTCGAAGGCTTCCTATGGGAGGCCTTCGATTTTGTATGTATTGATACCGGTGAAGGGGAAATGCAAAATCCAGGAATTACGTACTGATTAGCTGTAAAGAGAATATATGTTTTTGGACATTTAAATTTAATTAATCCATCATACTAAACATTCAGTAAATGTACTAGCCGTTTTTATATCTTTTTCAGAGGCATCAAATTTTAAAAAACGATCATTACATATTTTATTATATTTGGCTTTAAATACTAATAACATATTATTTATGGTGATAAGCGAAATATATTGTTTTCGTATGGTGCGGTAATACAGTCTTATGATGCTTCGGAATTTGTTTTCCGGGAGGGGACAACTTCAAAGTTCTATTTCCAGATAAAAAGTGGTTTTGTAAAGCTTAATAATTTTACTGAAAAAGGAAATGAATTTATTCATGGTATTCCTTTTGACGGCCACTGTTTTGGAGAAAGTTATCTGTTTACAGAGATACCTTATGGCATCAGCGCTCTCACTGCGACTCAATGTGAGATCATTAAGTTGAAGAAAGCAGATTTTCAGAAAATGTTATCGGAAATGCCTGATTTATTTCCTATTTTATACAAGTATACTTCAGAACGTTTTCATTTCAGGTATTTAATGTCTTCCCTTTTATCTGAAACCAATCCGGTAAAAAGAGTTACTAAATTTTTAGATTTTGTAAAAATGCGATTCGGCTATAAAGCAGAGTTCAGCTTCAAAGTCCCCTATACCCGGAACCAAATCGCTTCGTTTACCGGAATGAGGGTGGAGACCATCATAAGGGCAATCAGGAAAATGAAGCAGGATGGAAAACTTCTTGTAAAAGAGGGTAAAATCTATTATTAACTTTAATTCCACTAGGGATTAATGGGCCTTTTGTTCATTAATAGGAGGATGGATGTAATTGTGATTAGTAGATCTCTGACAGGTTAAATTTTCATAACATTATCAACAGATTGTTATAGCAATACATTTTTGACATTTCAAACTATATGCCATCAGAGATCATGCATTATCGATGGCTATTAATTATAGCAATGATCCATAAAACAAGAAGACCATTGCCAGCCAAAATGCTGAGTCTATCTAATTATATCCCGGAATCTTTTATTTCATGACAAATAGCAATATCTTTGTAGGGAATATTTGAAAAAGGATATTCATTCATATGTCAGAACAAGAAGTTTCTTATCCGGTTTATTCTCCTGCGTCAGTTATTGGGATTTTCAGCAATGCGTTAAAAATTAATGCAACGGTCAATCTGATTTACCTGAAAGGACGGTACTCGTATGGAGCGGGTAAGGCCTATGGAAATTACTATTACGATCTTTTATTTTCAGAAAGTGATCACGTATCAATGGGAATAAGGATTTCTTCCTTGTTACGCAGCAAAATCGTCAATAATGAAATATATACCTTGCGGGGTTTCATTGAGAAAAGTATTAAAAATTCTTCGATAGAGCTTCGTTTCGTGGTCGATGAAATTATTCAGCAGGAAGAGAAATCGATTTCGGAAGAAGAACTCCACAAATACGAATTGATTCAGAAAAAACTTGAGATAGGTTCAAAAGATCTGGAAGCGCTTGTCAGAGATAAGCTACTTCTGAATGCTAAAGTGACGATCGCGAATATTTACGGCAATAATGCGATTGTGCAAAAAGATTTTGCACAGGGATTAGATGTTTCCTCTTCTTTTTTTGAGATCAGCAATTACAGCTGCAACATTACTTCATCGACAGCAATTCTTTCCACTTTGAAAGAGCTGTCTCTGAAAAACTACGACATTATCGGTTTGGTAAGAGGCGGAGGAGACCGGCAGAGTATGGAAACCTTCAATGACCTGATCTTATCGGAATATTTTATCAATATGGAACCGCTGATGGTAACTGCCATCGGGCATACGGTTGATGAAACACTTTTGGATCGTTTGGCCGACAAACGTTTCCACCTGCCTCATGATTATGGTGCAGGTCTCCATGGTATTGCAGAAAAATTGTCTCTAGAACGTTCGAATTCGAGAGCGCTTCTTATTGACGAGGTGAAGAAAGATGTGAAAACACAGTTTTCCCAACAGGTTGAGACGCTGGAAAGGCAACTGAAAAAAAAGAATGAAGAATTTACGGAAGCGCAGAAAGCATACAAGGAACAGGCGGAAAACCAATCCAAAACATTTACGGATCAGCTTAAAGTCCGAAATGAGGAATTTCAGAAACTCCAGTTGAATTCGGCCCGGCATATCGAAGACCTGCAAAAAAACTTTCAGGAGCAGCAGAAGCAGAGATCGCTGGAAATGGACCATTATAAGAAAGAGATGGCAGCGATGCAGGAAAAAAATATGCAGTCTGCCATCAATGAGAAGACTGCGTCATTACAGGCTAATTTGGAAAATGTCACACAGGACAATATCCGCTTAAGAGCAGAAGTACAAAAGGGTAATAACCACTACATCACAATGATTGTCATTACAATTGTAGCCTTGATAACGGGAATTGTATTGGCTAAAATAATGTAGTTGATATAATAAAGACTGATCCAAGAGATAAGGGTGTATTTCACTATAGATCATCATTCTTAAAATAGCCCACAATATTTACATTTTAAGAAGCAATGAGATATTTCTGAATGAAACGCCTGAATCGACAAAATAATTATTTGAGTTTATCATCCAATTCATGTACAAATTAGCCCAGCTGCAAATTTAGAATGAGATCATATCATGATTTTATCAGTCAATTAAGGGAAGCAAGTTTTCACAAGGACTCAAGATACTTTAAAAATTTTTCATGGATCTCTCTTTTGATATAGCTTTCGTCATCTTCATTTAAAAATCCCAAAGGTGCATAATCCGTATATTTCTTTTTAAAATTTTCAACCAACTTATAATAAAGGTTATTTTTTTGTACGTATGGGGAATGGTATCGGTTAATTTCTTCAAAATCTCTTTGAATATCATTAAAAAAAATCTTCAAGTAACCCCTGTCCTTTTTTTCTCTGTTCCACATCAGAAGCCAATTGATCTGGCTTGCGATGGTATTTGTATTTTCCGGATATCTTAATTCCTGCTTTAGAAAGAAACGAGGGTTTTCATTTGTGAATTTGCAAATAAGATCATAATCCTTATCCATCCTTTTATTGAAATCTGAAAGATTAAGTTCGGCAATTTTTAAATTTTCTGTATTTTTTTCAATCGTTTCCGGGGCAGTATTTTCTTCAAACAATATTATATTCACAGCTAAAGATTTTTCAAATTTTGCAATGTATACTGCAAAATTGCAGCCTATCTCAAAGCTACCATGTTAAAGTGTATAATTTATCGGTTTTGAAAGGGAATACTG
Organism: uncultured Chryseobacterium sp.; assembly: GCA_913778085.1. Classification (GTDB taxonomy): domain Bacteria; phylum Bacteroidota; class Bacteroidia; order Flavobacteriales; family Weeksellaceae; genus Chryseobacterium. Next base: position 148,640 of record CAJYXJ010000014.1, on the reverse strand, counting down.
AAAAAGAAGAAACAAATACAAACTTATCTTTATATGGTTTGAAGATGATAAAATTGAGAATTTTAAAGTAAAATTCAACGTCACTCCATATAGAAATGAATAAAAAAATATTTAAGAATTAGAAATAAAATTTAAGTCAGAGAAAACATATTGTGGACAAAAAGGTAAATAAGACAAATGGATCTACTCATCTTATTTTAAATTGAACCTGGAAAAAGATTTCACTTTACCTATACAATAAAATCCTCAACTAATAGTCGAGGATTTTATTTTCATATAAAGTATTGTGATTGCTAAGTTATTAGATTCAATTGTATGCCACGTTTTAAGAAAACACGTATTCCGGCCAGCAAAATCTTTTCGGTACTACGAAAAGATAGTGATTTTATGTGATTCACATTAATCAATTTTACCTCGATAAAGTTGATCAACTGTTCAAACCTATTAACATCAAAAATCACTAGTATGAATATCGAAAGAACAGAATTCATTGTTTGGATGGAGCGGATCATGGAGCGATTCGACATCCTGAAAGAACAGATCGTAAACAACCAGTCGAGGTTGATCGAAGTAGACGGCGAGCAATTGCTGGATAACCAGGATGTCCTGCAGCTGCTTAAAATAAGCTCAAGATCACTGCAGCGTTACCGTACTCAAAAAAAACTCCCGTACTATACCATCAGTGGGAAGCTCTATTACAAACTATCCGATGTCCATCAGCTCATCAGAGAATCCTTTAAATCCTGATCAGAGACACTAACCGCCAAATAGGTTGTATTTCTACCCTATTCTAAAAATATAAAGCCACTGAATTTAATTTCACCCCATTCATTAAATATTTAGAAATGGAAGAGAACCTTCAAGATCAGAATTCGCCTGCTGAAATCCTGCCTGAATCAGAGACCCTATTGGTTTTGGATAAAGAAACCAACACGGTTGAGACGGTTGAAGAAATGGAGAAAGGCAGAACGCTGAAAACGCATTCTTCTAAAAACAGGAAAGACGATGAGCCTTTAATCCGGGTGGATAAGCATGGGGACGTAGTCTCCAATTTCTTCTCCAATTTTTACAGGCAACTTAAAAACCCATCGCGTTTCCACTTTTTCAAAGTTTTGGAGTACGATGCGGTCAATACCGGAAAAGATATCCACCAGGATGCTGACCAGGCATCTGAAGAAAAAGAAAAGTCGAAGGACCATGAAGCAGTACCTAAAGAGAACAATCCAATAAAAAATCAGAATACAATGGAAAATACACCCAACACCGAAACAGAGTACCGTTACTCCGCAGAACAGATTGACTGGAAGACCATGGAGAAGCTTGGTCTCAATAAAGAGAAACTGGAAAAGCTCAATGCTTTAGATCCTTTGCTAAGAGGCTTTAAAAGCAATACATTGATTCCGGTGACCATCCGGCTCGGAAGCGCGGTCAGCAAAATGGACGTACGCCTTTCCCTGCAGCCCTCCGATACCGACGGGCTTTCCATTCAGCTCCATGCCATCCGCAGGGAACCCAACTACAACCTGAAATTTTTGGGCCACGAATTCAGTGAGGAAGATAAAAAGAATCTCAGAGAGAACGGAAATATGGGAAGGGTAGTGGAGCTGGTTAATCCCAAAACCGATGAAATCATTCCATCTGTTATCAGCCGTGACCGGCTGACCAACGAGCTGGTCGCTTACCGTGCGGAGTATATGAAAGTTCCTGATGAAATCAAGGGGATAAAACTGGATGACCATCAAAAACAGACCTTGCTGGAAGGGAAGCCTTTATATCTTGAAGGGATGACCTCTACCAAAGGCGAGTTGTTTGATGCAACTGTCCAGTTCAATGCAGATAAGCGGTATGTTGAATTTATTTTTAATAACAATCAAAAACGAGATCTACAGCAGCAACACGATCAGGTACAAAAAACAACGGATCAGCAAAGCCAAAATACGGACGGTGAAGCGCCACGGGTTTTCAGAGGCCAGAAGCTTAACGACAAACAGTATGAAAAATTCAAAGCGGGAGAGACTATTTATGTTGATGGTCTTACAGACAACAAGGGAAAAGCTTACCAGGGGTATATCACGTTCAATAAAGAAACCTTCAAGACCGATTTTTCTTTCACCCATCCCAATAAACTGAAGGAGAAAGCAGAGACTGCTGAGGACCATAAAACCCAGAAAGCAGTCAATACCGATGGCAAGACCAATGAAGCGACCAAGAATATCAAAGAGCCGCTGAATGCCAAACAACAGCAACCTAATAATAAACAGCAGGAAGCAGAACAACAGAATAAACCGGTACGATCCAGAGGCCGTAAACTATAATTAAAAATTAAAAGATATGAAGGCCATAATTGCAGAAAAACCAAATGTAGCAAGGGAAATTGCACTGATACTCAATGCAGATGAAAAAAAAGAAGGATACTTTACAGGAAACGGCTATTGTGTAACCTGGGCACTGGGGCACCTGGTGGCATTGGGAATGCCGGAAGATTATGGGATTAGAGGCTTTGATAAAGCCTCTTTACCGATCTTTCCCAATCCATTTAAGCTGACGCCAAGAAAAATCAAACAATCGAAAACCCATAAACCGGATCCATCTGCTTTAAAACAACTGAAGACGATTAACAACATATTCAATCAATGCAACCGCATTATTGTTGCAACCGATGCCGGAAGAGAAGGGGAATTGATTTTCCGGTACATCTATGATTATCTGGAATGCACCAAGCCATTCGAGCGGCTCTGGATCAGTTCACTCACTGAAAAAGCCATCACCGACGGCTTTAAAAAGCTCCGGCCAGGTTCAGACTTTGACAGCCTGTACGCTGCTGCAAAAGCCAGAAGCGAAGCCGATTGGCTCGTGGGAATCAATGCCAGCCAAGCATTAACTATTGCAGCCGGCAATGAGGTTTACTCCTTAGGCAGGGTCCAGACTCCGACGCTTGCTTTAATCTGCAAAAGATTTCGGGACCATAACGATTTCGAAAAAAAGAAATACTGGCAGATTCAGCTCAAGCACCGCAAAGAGTATGTAGATTTCACAAGCCTGTCAGAGGCATATTGGGAGGATGAAAAGCAGGCCGTTCAAATTTTGAAAGCCATAGAACGGGAGGGTAAAGCTACTATTGAGGAGGTATCCGTCGACACGGTTAAAGAATCATCACCGCTGCTTTTCGATCTGACAGAGCTTCAGAAAGAAGCCAACCGGAAACTCGGGCTTTCAGCCGATGAGGTTTTACAGACCGCACAAAGCCTGTATGAGAAAAAGTTTATCACCTATCCACGAACAGGCAGCAAATATATTCCTGAAGATCTCTGGGCAGAGATTCCTGAATTGGTGAGAACCCTTAATAGCACCGATCAGTTCAAGGCATCTATTGCAACATTGAAATTTGGCAATTTTAATAAACGCATGGTCAATGACCTAAAAGTTACCGATCACCACGGATTGTTGCCCACTACCAAAATCCCATCGGCTCTGACCGCCGTTGAGAAAAGTATTTATCAGATGATAGTGTACCGGTTACTGGAATCCTTGTCAGAACATTGCTCAAAAGAGATCACGCACATAACACTCAAAGTCCATCATTATCCATTTAATATCAGAGCCTCAAAAATAATCATCAAAGGCTGGCGGGCCGTGAGGGGAATCCTAACAGACAGTACAGATTCCAATACAACGGAACATAACGCAAACCATCCGGAAATGCTTATTGATCTTCCTGAATTGAAAATCGGTGATGAGGTTAAAATTTCAAATGCTGAACTGCGGGAGAAGACCACCGTACCTCCCAAACTCTATACAGAAGCGGACCTTTTGTCAGCAATGGAAAATGCAGGCCGGCAGATCGAAAATAAAGATCAGCAGCAAATGCTTCAGAATATAGGTATCGGTACTCCCGCCACCCGGGCCTCCATCATTGAAACCCTACTCGGCAGAAACTACATAATCAGAAAAAACAAAACATTGGTTCCGACTGCAAAAGGCCTGCAGGTCTACGAGCTCATCAAAGACAAAAAAATAGCCAATGTAGAAATGACCGCAGAGTGGGAAACAGCACTGCATAAAATTGAAAACAATGAACTTACCAAAAATCAATTCATCAGTGACATTCAAGGCTACACAACAGAAATCACCAATGAACTGCTATTACTCAAGATTCCCCAGGAAGATATCCCGGAATTAAGATGCCCGAAATGCCGGCAGCAAAATCTCATGATCAAAGATAAAATCGTAAAATGCCCTGATGCCCAATGCTGTTGGATATTATTCAGAACCCTATGCGGAATTCAGCTCAGCATCAATCATATCACAGTATTAATAAAGACAGGGAAAACGCCGCTGATTAAAAACATGAAAACTAAAAGCGGGAAGAAATTTAATGCCTTCCTGGTTATCAAAGATGATCATAAAACAGCCTTAGAATTTCCGGAAATGGGATAGCATTATTTCAGCTGCAAATATATTTTAATATTCTACTAGAGATAAAAAGACAATGTGGATTTTAGCAGGTCTGTACTATATGAGTATCAATATTTATAATAATCTGCTAAGGTTATGAGGAAAAATTGGATTTTCCAGAACGTAGAATTTTTTAAGAGAAACAGGCTACAGCCTTATTAAATAGTGCAATGCTTCAAACTATTTCTGCTTATTTTTTAGTTTTTGTTTTATGTTTATAAGAAAACCGATCATAACGACAGTCATTAGGATCGAGGGTAAAAATTGACTGTAAGGTTTGTAATCAGGAAGGACCGTTCCGACAAATGCAGACAGCAATCCTCCCAATGCACTAATCATTTTGCAGCTATGCTCATATAGCCATAAATTGCCATACTTAGATTTAGGAATACAGTATCGAAAAAGATCATAAGCAATGACTGAAAAAAGATAGCCGACTGTTGCGTAAATGATGATTGGATTCCAATAAAAACCAATAACGTTAAGATGATAAATAAAGTAGAATGTTATGAAAATGGCAATAATCATAATTAAAAGATCGATCGCTGAAAATTCATTGGTTTTGGTTTTAATGTTTCTGATTCCTGAATAGGTATTATATCCGACCAAAATGGTAATGACCAATAAAAATAAGTTGCGCTTAAATATAAGGACTCCTGTAGTCCCTGAGGATATGACAAGAACTACTGCATATACAAACCATCTACCCAGCTTCTGATGGACAACAGTTCCTTTCTTTTTAACTAGAATTACGAATCCGATGATTAACGCAAATATTCCTGTCGTAATATGCGTGATGATGTTTGCAGAATGTAACATTGCTTCCATTTTTTTTCTGCAAAAATCTTTAATAAGACCTGTTAAGACGACCGTTTCGATAAATTAGGACGTCTGAACCGTTAATCAGGACCTGCGAAATTCACTAGGCGTCATACCGGTTTCTTCTTTAAAGATCTTGTTAAATGTTGATTTTGAATTGAATCCGGCTTCAAAGGCTATACCCAGGATCGAATACTGATGAAATGAGGGATCTTTCAACATTTTTTTAACCTCTTTTAGGCGGTAAGAATTAATGAACTTATAAAAATTCGTACCTAAATTCTGGTTAATAATCTGGGACAGCAGGTTGGCTGAAATATTCAGATCCTTAGCCAAAGTATAAAGGGAAAGTTCTTCGGCCAGATGCGGTTTTTGATCTTCCATATAGATTAAAAGTTGCTTTGCCAGTTCATCAAGTTTCTCATCAGGTTTCACGTATTTTGGCGGAGTACTTTCGGCTTGTTCCGGAATTACCGTGTATCCAATGATCAGGCTTTGACGAATGCTGAAAAAAATGAGGAATAATAAAAAGATGCTTTGAATGGCAGCGACGACGGTGAAGGTTTTATTGAGAGAAATAAAGTGAAATCTTGTAGAAATAAAAATGATGCTGTAGATTATGATGAAAAGAGTGATCAAAGAGATAAGGGTATATTTCAGCCAGTTCAAATTAATTTTTTCTGAGAAAGAATAATATTCCGGCAGCAGTCTTTGATATCTTTTTAGTGCGGAGAAACATAAGACAATGTAGACCATCGGAACAACGGCCATCGGAGCTGTAATGATACCCAACAGCCCGGAATGATTACCGGAAGAAAATCCGGGATTGCCATAGTTAAAGTGGATTTCCGCAAAAAAAATAGTAATCAAGAAAAAGAGAAGATTGTAAACCACATAGGGCAGAATACTTCTTAAGATTACGGTGGATTTAAATTGAAGATTAAAAGTTAATGCTGTTACATATAAATACAGAATACTTGTACTTAAAACAGGTAAAGTAAAACCCAAAGACTGCAAAAAATCAGGAACAGATGGCGAATATAAATAGTAAGCGATATTAATACTGCATATGAAAAGCCAGAAGATAAGAAACCGATCGGATTTATTAATCTTCTTTTTTGATAAAATAATTCCTATGCACAATACCGCTGCCGGAATTCCGGAAAAAGCTAAATGTTCTATTAACATAGATCTAATTCAAAAGAAATTGTATAAAAGATTCAAATATAGGTAATTAATTATGTAATACTCAGAAAGAAAACCCTTACATACTAAAGGTGATACCTCTAGCAAGATTCCGGTAAAGTTATTTGTAGAGTAGAACCTTTTGATGATGATTGTTCAGAAATGAAACCGTTCTGCCCATCAAAGTGAATTTCTTAATCTGCCATCATTCAGTTCTTGCATTTGCGTAGCATGATTACATCTTTACCGATATCAGCAGTAGAGTCTAATTTTATAGTTCTAAAACCCATTCTCAGAGGTTTTGATAAACATCAAAAAATTTATCCCAATTAAAATATAATACGTCAAGTTTTGTCGCATTGCCGAAATAACTTTGGCAAAAGTGATCTTATGAAACTGAGAGCGACTATACGGGAAGAGGTGAAACCAAACACAAACTATATTGTCGTAGAATTTGAAGGCGATGATAAAAAGCAGCATTTTGAAGTAAAATGTACTTTCGATCCATACCAGATAGGTATGGAAAAGTGGGATGTCTGGGATTTAAAAATAAAATTTGAATCGGAAATATTTACAGAGAAAAAGACCGGCGAGAAATCGTATTTTACACATATAGTCTGTTGCAATGCAAGAGCATTTGCTCCTCTGTATGACATTTAGCAAATTTCCAAGAGATTACCGAGAAACATCCGAACAGTATCTGAAGAAAACCTAGGCTGATTTCTAGCATACCACATTGAATACTTGCTTTTATTGCATATAGAGTAATATTTGATTTACAGTAGAAGCATTTTGTTATCAGAAAAGGCTTTTAAATAAGTTAATTTTGGTGCATAGGTTGGTATTTGTATGGTATAGAAAAATAATACGCCAAATTTTACGCATCGCGTTCATAGCTTTTCCATATAATAATTTTCTTCTTTTATCTCAAAATGAGATAATATTATATTTTATATGGGTTATTATAAAATAAAAAGGTTACTTTTGCAGCGTTTTTAAAATTAATAATTAGCAATTCAATAACACTAAGAACATGAGAAAACTCTACATGAGTGCACTGTTTTTGTGCATATCTCTGGGCGTTTCTGCCCAGGAAGTAGTGTGGCAGAAAGACATTAAGTCATCAACGCAGGATTTCTTAAGCCAGGTTACCACAACCATCGACGGACAATACCTGATCTCGGGAAGCAGTATCCAGTCCCATAATATTTCTTCAGACAATAAGCAGAATAGCGGTTACAACTATCACCTGGTCAAATTAAACCAAATGGGGGAACAGGTCTGGGAAAAATACTTTTCCGGAAAGAATCATGACATGCTTAGCGCTACGGTCAATACGCAGGAGGGCGGCTTTTTATTGGCCGGAACTTCTTACAGCGGAAAAGGCCTTGATAAGAAGGAAGAATCGAAAGGAGGCAGCGATTTTTGGCTGATCCGCCTAAACGAATTTGGCGACGAATTGTGGCAGAAAACCATTGGCAGTGCTTCAGATGAAGAGGCGAGAGCGGTGATCCAGACGACGGATTTTGGATTTTACATTGCCGGGAATATTCAGAATGCTGAAAAGGGGTATGGCTCTAAAGATGTGCTGGTAGTAAAACTCGATAAAAACGGAAAGGAAACTTCGCAGCTTGTTTTAGGTGGAAAAGGACTGGACGAAGTGGAAAAAATGATTCCGACCATTGACGGCGGAGCTTTATTGGGCATTTATTCCAGAAGCAGTGCGGGAGGTTCAAAAAAGACGGAGAACTATGGTGAAGGCGATTTCTATATGGTTAAGCTTTCGAAAGAGGGCAAAGTGGAATGGGAAAAGAATTTCGGAGGCAAAGGCGATGACCATTTAAGAACATTGGCAATGACATCTACCGGATACATCATTGGTGGGGAATCCAGGTCTGAAAGATCGGGGAATAAAACGGTAGGTCTTGAAGAAGGTACAGACCTTTGGTTAATCTCCGTAAACGAAAGAGGCGAAGAGATCTGGCAGAAATCTTACAATTTCAAAAACCGGGATGTATTAATGGGTATGAGCGTACTGCATGCTTCGGATGATAAATCAACTAAAGGAATTTTACTGGGTGGCTACACGCAGGCAGAGGGAAGGATCGAAACGGATGATGAAAAGTTCTGGATGCTGTACTTGGATCAGAACGGCAATGAGCAATGGAGAAAGCATGTTAAAGGAGAATCCAGTAAAAGGGAGGAACGTCTTTCGGATCTAAAGCTGAACCGCGACGGCTCAATCATCCTTGCGGGAACCAGCGCCGAGGAACTCGGTAAAGAGAACTGGAAGATCGTAAAGCTTGGCGATAAGCAGATTGACCAGCTGATCGAGAAGCAGGATATTAAGATCTATCCGAATCCAGTGTCGGACTACACTTATGTTGAAGTCGGCTTTGATTTCAAAGAAGCCGAAATCGTAATGTACGATATGGGCGGAAGGCAACTTCAGAGCATCAAAACAAAAAATAAAATAACCAAGATTAACACGCAGCCACTGGTCCAGGGGGCTTACCTGGTGTCGGTGAAAACGGATAATGGGAAAAAGGCGAGTGTCAAACTAATTAAAAAGTAAGAAATTTATAATGAAGAAAATAATACTTTGTCTAACAATATTTTTAACCTGCAAGATATTTTGCCAAATTGATAAACCGGCTGATCATTATTCTTTGGTTAAAGGTATAAATGTAAGTCATAATTTAAATTCAGGATCAATAGGTTATTTTGTACCATTATATGATATCAAAATTGGCAATATTAACTTAAAATCTCAACTAAATTATGATTCAAATGGATTCAAACCGGGATTGCAGCCTGGTATGTCTGGTTTAAATTGGAGTATTAATCCGATTGGTAAAATAAGTCGAGAAACTACACAAAATCTTAGTGGATCAAATTATTTATTATCATTAAGAAATTCTGCTACAGGTGGACTATCTAATGAAAATAAACAAGATTGCCCCGTACCTACTGATTCTAGTTTAAAGCCTGGGTTTAAGAAAAAAGATTTATTAACTAATATAACTAATGCGATAGATAAAATCATTATTACAGAAAAATTTTATTTTGATTTTTTTGGCTATAAAGGATATTTTATTATTGATAATGAAAAGAAACCTATTATAAATTGTGAGACGGCAAAATTAACGGTTTCAATAGAGAATTTAGGTTGTCAATATCTCAAAAAAGAGATAGGGTTCTCACAGATTCTGATCAGAGATGAAATGGGTAATAAATTTTATTTTGGTGGTCAATACAATACGCTAGATATTAATTATGCTCAAAGTGAATATACTGAAGACTATGTCGATAATTCAGGAGGTATGGTAAATAATAGTTACCAGTATACTGCAAAAACGCGGAATAATTATATTATAGGATGGAATTTATCAAAAATAGAATTATCTGATGGAAGACAAATCATTGTTAATTATATTCCTCAATCTCAACAGGTTTTAGCTGATTTTGTGAAAGAGGGACAGAAAAATCCAAAAAATGTAGTATTTAATAATGAATTTCCAACAAAAGCATCATTACTTGCTGACAATCTTTATATAGCTAATGCAAGATCTTCAAATAGTACTAGTATTGGAGATTTGCTGACCCTTAGTAAAGAACAATACTATACAAAAATTGCTGCAATAGATAATATAAGCATAGATGATATAGGTTCTTTATTCTTTACTTACAATATTACCTCAAACCCATTAGAAATTTCAAATTATTATTTGAAAGAAATTAATTTGAAAGATCTTAATAATAAAATAATTGATAAATATGAATTTGAAATTAAAGATTTTGGAAGCACTAATAAAAGAACATTTTTAACTTCAGTTAAGAAGAATAATAGTGAAAAATATATATTTAATTATCAAAAAACAGATAATTTCCCTAATTATTCAGCAGGAACAAATGCGATCGGCTATATGGACCAAAATGGAGATTTAGGTTTATTAAAAAAGGTGATATTACCCACAACCGGAGAGATCGAATTTGAATATGAACCTAATACAAGTACATTTGATTACAGAGGGGCGTTTTTACATTTGGTTCAAAACCCGCTTAATGATACAGGAGGAGCACGAATTAAGAAACAACTTTTCCGTACATCAAAAGATGCCCAGCCTGAAACTACTAACTATTCATATAATTTAGATTACGGAAGTTCCAGTGGTATACGTGAAAATATATCTCTTATTGATTTAGCTGATAAAAAATACAACCGTTATTCAAACACAGTTATAAATTATAGTGAAGTAACAGAAGATACTGGAAAAGGTAAGATTATTTATAAATTTTCAGATTACATCACTAACCCTGACACGGTAAGTGTTAAGAATTATAATATTCCTAATAATCAAGAAATAGATATCTCCAAGGCTTATGAAAGAGGTAAGTTGTTAAGAAAGAGTGTTTATAATCAAAACAACTCCTTAATCTCTGTTACGGATTATAAATACACCAATTTTTTAAAAGGATTATCAGATGCTATACTTCAATATCCTGATGATAATTGTACCTTATGTAAAATATTTGACAAGAATTATTATGTTTATATCGGAGGTTCAATTAACAATTCTACAGGTGAAAAAAAGTTACGATACTCCTATGTATCTGTTCTGCCTTATGTGCTTTCATCCGAAACAACAACTGAATACTTTTCCTCCGGAATAATTTTAAATAATTCACATATTGTAGGATTTGAGTTCAATAAAGACTATTTATATTGGCATCCTCATCCTGTTAAAACGATAAGAGTTAATAATGGAAGAACAAATACATCCTTTTCTTTTTATCCGGGAGATCTTTTAAAAAAGAGCATTTGCTATACTTCTAATTGTACATTTACCAATCTTGATAATCCAGGAAAAAAAATGCTGACTTATAAACAGATGATTGATGAGAATGTTAACTATCCGATTTTGAGTATCAGCAAAAATCATTCAGGAAAATATTCTCTTGTTGAAAATATATATACAAAATTCGGCATTTCAAAATATTTACTGTCTTCTAAAAGGCTTAGTGAAAATAACTCATTATTTACCGAAACAAATTTTGAGAATGCAACTGTTCATACCGTAAGCACGAATGATTTGTATGATGACAGGCAAAATTTAATCCAATCAACGCCTATGTCCGGTATACCTACTACTATAATCTATGGATATCATCAGACCCTTCCAATAGCCGTGATTAAAGGAGCTACTTATGCTCAGATAATGCAAGCCTTCAATTTGGATCCGATCAATCCCAATTCTTACTTACAACTTGAAATAGTTAATAAATCTAACACATCAACAGAATCAGAATTACTAAATAAATTAAATGACTTTAAAAATAAACCGGAGCTAAAATCTTTTTTTATTGAAACTTATATACATGAACCGCTCGTTGGAGTCAAGAGTATTATCTCATCTTCCGGGTTTACCGAAAGTTACAAATATGATAATGCGAATAGATTGGATCGAATTTTAGATATTGATGATAACATCATTAAAGAGTATAAATATAATTACGCTCCGATAAAACATTATAACGAAAAATACACGAAAATTTTTTACAAAAATAACTGTCCTAACTGGATGGTTGGTCAGGCTTACACATATACCATACCTGCCAATACCTATATGTCCATTATAAGTCCAGAAGACGCAACATTAATGGCACAGAATGATGCATCAACTAATGGTCAGGCTGAAGCCAATGCAAATGGATCATGTGGTTTTATTTCATGTGATTTTACACCAAATTACTATGCAAATGTCAATTATAGTTCCATACAGCAGACCGGTCCCAATCATATCTCGATGATACTTACATACAGCGCAAATCCACCATCGAGTATGAGTTACACCAGTGGCGGGGTTTCAGTTGGATATATAGGTTCTGCATGCCGGCCATCAAGCATACGCTATATCAACAGTGGAAACTGGCGGGTTACAATAACTCAGGATGGATATGTTGTTGTTAATGCTTTGAGTGGTGCTCCTTCGCCAACTTCTACCGTTGGATTCTCAGTTGAATATGATAAATAACTAATTACATGAAGAAAATAATAATACCTATAGGTGCAATCTTTATATCTGGAATGATTCAGGCACAGCTTAGTACAATAGAGAACTATGTCCAGAGCAGAACCTATCTTGAGCCTACCACCACAAGCAGCTCTACGGCGAAACAGATTGAGACCGTTCAGTATTTTGACGGTCTTGGAAGGCCTAAGCAGATTGTTAATGTTAAAGCGTCTCCGCAAGGAAAAGATATAGTAACGCCCATTGTATACGACGGATTCGGAAGACAGGTTTTGGATTACCTTCCTGTTCCCCAGCAGGGAACCAATGGCGGGGGCATTTATACCCAGCAAACTTCCGGATATTTTCCTGTAGGTGACCCTACAGGAGTATATACGAACGAAAAACCTTTTTCAGAAAAGATTCTGGAAAGCTCACCCCTTGACCGGGTTCTTCAACAAAAGCAGGTGGGTGCAGCCTGGGATAATAAACCGGTACAGTTTGGGTATGATGCCAATACCACCGGTGATGCGGTTAAAAAATACACCACGGTTACCACATGGGTAGATGGTGCCACTAACTCTGAGTTAAGCCAAAGCACAAATTACGGGACGGCGCAGCTGTATAAAAATACGGTAACCGATGAAGACGGGAATATAACCATTGAGTTTAAAAACGGGGAAGGCCAGGTTCTGCTGGTAAGAAAAATGATCAGTGACACGGAAAAGGCAGATACCTATTATGTGTATAACGAATACAACCAACTGGCTTTTGTCATCTCCCCAAAAGCGGCTATTGAAACAGATCCCAATACGGTACTTGGTGATCTTTGCTATCAATATAAATACGATAGCAGGGGCAGATTGGTCGAAAAGAAAATTCCCGGAAAGGGTTGGGAGTATATGGTGTATGACAAAGCCGACCGTATATTTATGACTCAGGATGCAAATATGAGACCTTCGGGAAACTGGCTGCTTACCCGTTACGATAAATTATCACGTGTTATTTATACCGCTATAGCAGGAATAGGAAATACTTATATAAGAAAGGATATTCAGGATGCTGTAAACTTTCATTCTGTAACAGCAGCTTCTCTGACAGAGGAAAGGACAAGTGCCATAGGCTTTACCAAAAACGGAATGGATATTTATTATGGAAATAATACGTATCCTACTACTGCTATTCTCCAGGTTTTGAGTATCAACTACTATGATACGTATCCACCAGGCACTCCTTCAATACCGAGCCAGATTTTAGGACAGGATGTTTTACCTCAGGATACCCAGAATTCTCCCGTCAGCACCAAAAGCTTACCGGTGGCTTCTTATGTTAAAAACATTGAAGATGACAACTGGACGAAAAGCTATACTTGGTACGATAAAAAGGGAAGAGCTGTCAGAACCCATTCCATTAACCACTTAGGCGGATATACCAATGTGGAAACTATGCTTGATTTTGCCGGGATAGTACAGCAAAGTATCACTCATCATAAAAGATTGGATACCGATACAGAAAGAATTATTACTGAGAATTTTACTTATGACAGCCAAAATAGACTCTTAACCCATACGCATAAGGTAGATAATAATTTTGTGGAAATCCTGGCTCAGAATACTTATAATGAGCTTTCCCAGCTGAGTAATAAAAAAGTGGGTGGAACGATATTAGGAAACGGTCTTCAAACGGTAGATTATTCTTACAATATCCGTGGCTGGATGACCAAGATCAATGATCCGGCAAACCTTAATGGGAAGCTGTTTGGGTATGAACTTAGGTATAATAATCCGATATCCTCAAATATTACTGCAGGGAGATTCAACGGCAATATTACAGAGATAGACTGGAATAACGGTTCAGAAAACCTGATGAAAAGGTATAATTATGACTATGATAAGCTGAACAGGCTCGCAAGTTCTTATTACAGGGAACCGAGCACGGGAGTAAGCGGAAGTTTTAATGAATACCTAACCTATGATTTGAACGGAAATATCAATACCTTAAAAAGATTTGCTCCACAGGTATTTTCTCCTACGCCAACTTTGATTGATGACCTGGTATATCAATACACCGGCAACCGCCTGGATAAAGTGATTGAGAACATGCCTAACAGTACAGGTTATGAAGGTGGTAATAATGTAATGGACTATGACCTGAACGGAAGTATGATCAATATGAAGGACAAAGGGATAGATTGGATAGGGTATAATTATCTGAATTTACCTACTACTTACGAGATCATTGAAAACAACTCGGGAGCTGTATCTAATGTTACTTTAAGTCATTTGTATCGCGCTGATGGAGTTAAACTGCGCAAAACTTATAAAAATGTTGGTCCTAGAGGATATTCTACAACGACAAATATGACAGATTACTTGGATGGCTTTCAGTATAGTTCTTCAGAAACTACACAATGTACCTGGTGTCGTACCAGCGTAGCTTATGAAGAGCAGGCATTTCAGCAGAAAGATGTACTATTACCAGCAGGCGGAGGATTAAAACCGCCATTAACACCATCTTCTACTTGGATTTTAAGTTTTGTGCCGACGGCAGAAGGTTTTTACAGTTTCACAGAAAACCTTTATATTTACCAGTATAGAGATCATCTGGGAAATGCAAGGGTAAGTTATAAGAAAGATAGTAATGGTGAACTGCAAATAACCGATACGAATAATTATTATGCCTTCGGATCAAATCACATTGGAGGGTTAAAGAGTTCGTTAGGAGGATATCAGAACTATAAATACAACGGAAAGGAATTGCAGGAGACGGGAATGTATGATTACGGAGCCCGGTTCTATATGCCGGATATTGGTAGATGGGGCGTGGTGGATCCGCTGGCGGAAAAAATGACAATGCATAGCCCTTATAGTTATGCTTTCAATAATCCCGTGATATTTATCGATCCAGATGGTATGGAACCTGTCGGGGATTATTATAATAAATTGGGAAAATATCTAGGAAGTGATGGTAAAAATGATAATAAGGTATACGTTGCTGACAATAGAAATTCAGATGGTAGCTTTAGTAATGCTAAAGAACTAAATACCACACATTCACAGTTTCAAATTATGTCAAATATCATTAAAGCTGAATCTTCTGGAAATCCAATGGAAAGCTTGATGCTTGCTCATGTTGCAAATAATGCAGTTGGCGATAAAGATGTAAATTATAAAGGAAATGAAGGTTTATATCAGATGCTTACTGATGGTAATTATTCAACAACTTCATCTTCAGATAGAACAACTCCTTTGTCAACAGGAAATGGAAGTGATGCTGCAAATGGTGCAAGATCTGCAGTTATCAGTGTTTTAACTGGAGGTAAAGATCCAACAGGTGGGGCTGTTCTATGGGATGGCATTGATTTCCTCAAAAAAGGAATGGATCATAATAAGTTTAAAGAGTACAGCTATATTTCTATCACGTCAAATGTTTTAGGTAATTTCATTAGAAATGCTGAAACGAATTATAATAAAGTAAATCCTAATTGGTCCTTAAACTCGGTATTTAGATCTTCATCCATAAACCCGGCAACTGGAAAATGTGGACCATGGTGCTATACAACAAGTAGATGGACTGGCGTAGGAAATTCGAAACGACCTTTTGAATTACAAGGTACTTCTTCAGCAGGAATGAGTATTTTTTGGAAGGTAAAAAAATAATATATTATGAATATCAAAAATTTAATGATTTGCTTTTTGCTTATTTTAATTGCTTCGTGTACAAAGAAAAATGTTAAAATATCAATAGCTGATAATAAAGTTAAAACTGACACCCTAAAATCGATATATTCTCATCCTAAATCTAAACATTGTTCTGATTTAGCACAAGGATATTATAAAAGATTTGGAATATTAATTTCCAATTTCTACGAAGTTGGCAGCTTTATACCTTATGACTTTAATAATGATGGGGCCACAGATACTATTGCAATTTTAAATCCCTTCACTTCGATTCCGATGACACGAAACTTTAGTGAATGCTATTCTAAAGAAATAAATGACAGATTATTAGTCTTTATAAAAAATGACGGTTCTGAAAGTAGAATTTACAGGACATATGCAAATGTAATTTCTAATGAAATAAGTGCAACGTGGGAAGGAGGTGAATTCTTAAGATCTGAAAAAGATGGCTTCAGCCTTATTGGAGATAAAGGTCAGGGTTGTAAATTCGAATATGATATATTCATAAAACAAACGAATAACGAATTTTTTCTAAATAGAATAAAAATGTCATTTTATTGTCCAAATCAAAAAATTATAGAAAAAAAGTATAATTATAGAGATGAAAAAATCTCTTTGAAAGACTATAAAAGGAATATAATAGACTCCTTGAAAATTATAAATAATTTCTAAAATAAAATCTTACTACGCAGGTACAAGATGACCTGCTGCTGCACGATTGCATCATATAGCAGATAAGAAAAAATCCGTTTTACTTTTTGGTTGTGAAACGGATCTTTTGTTATTCAATCCAATGGAAAGACAGATCGCTGTCAAAATTACTTAAGTAGATGTCACCTAAATTAAGTAAAATGAAAACCAAAATAGGCTCAATAATATGTTTAATACTCATACTGATTTTCTTTCTCTTCACAAATCGTATAGATCATCAAAATAATGCAAAAAGACTTGCAGAGGAAGAGTGGTCTTTGGTAGTGGAAATACCTCCTTCATCATATAACCTCTGAAATGTTCAAAACGAAAGAATATCATCCAGTTATGAAGAAACCATGTGAATGTAATCATTATAACAGATAGTGGAGCTCATATAAGACCGAAGTAGCTGCAGGTGATACAATTATTAAAAAAAGAGGTGAATTAATTTTCAGTATTCATAAGAATGATAGCATTATTGTTCATAAATATATGCTGTAATTAATATAATAGAACGGAAAATTTTTCAACTTTATTATTTTATTCCAAAAAATAAACTAATAACATTACGATTATCCAGGACAGTAGGTTAAGAGTAATGTTTTGAATTTAGTTTTAAATGGAGCAGTCATCTAATTGTGCTATTTTATCTAATTGGCCTGTTTGTATCTTTAGAATTAAGAAATATATGGGTAAAACTGTTGAACTGCAATATTACATGAGAAGGAGGTATCTAATAGTTTTAGATCAGGTATTTAAAAATAAAGTTTGAGTCCAAAATATTCACAGAGAAAAAGACCGGCGAGAAATCTCACTTTACGCATATACTTAATTCGCAGTTTTGCGGAAAACCGCACTGGACTTCGCAACTATTTGTTATTGCAGGAAATTTTAATGATGGACTTAAGATAGGAAATAAAATAACTGAAAAAAATCGGGAATTTTGTTCACAACTGCCTCAACCAGCTTCTCCCTTTCCCCGCTTCCCGTCGTCGAAAACCGCAGCAGCGGAAGGCCGTAGGTTTCCAGGATCTTATTCTTCATGGCATCGCGTTCGTTTTGGCGGCTGCCTTTGCGGTGATATTCGTAGCCGTCCACTTCAATGGCCAGAACCGGATTTTTACCCAGTTTGTTATAAATGACAAAGTCCAGATGGGTGGCATAATGCCTTGCATATTGTTCTTCTTCGGCATTGAGCTTCGAAAAATCCGAGATTAGGTTTCTAAGAGGAAGATGAAGGACGGCATCATACCTCGAAAATTCATTCTGTGACAGAACTTCACGGATCAGCACATGCATCAGGTTCTCGCTGTCGAATACCGATTTTTGCTTCTGGCCGGATAAGAGCTCCTGCTTTTTCTCTTCATATCCTTTGTACAGGTAATCGAAAATAGAATGCAGTTGACTGTGGACAACCGTGAAATTCTGATATTCAATATAGCGGATCAGGTCGGAGATGTTGTTGTCTTTTTCACTTTCATTCCCGTTCACCACTAATATCAGTTGGTCTTTGGCCCTTGAAACGGCAACATTCAGACGGTTGGGATGGTCGGTAAAGCCTGATATTTCATTATCCACAGTGGAAAGGATGATCACATCGTTTTCCCTTCCCTGGAATTGATCTACCGTATCCGCTTTCACGGATGTTCCCTGGAAGGCCTGCTGTAAGGCTGAGGTCTGGTTCCGGTAGGGCGTAACGATGCCCAGGTCTGCGGTTTCCAGTTTCTGCTGCGGGATAATCTCTTCTACGATCACATCGATCTGCCGCTGGTTCATCCGGTCCCGCGCATGATTTCCGGCGACGGTCCTGTAAACGAGCAGGGGCTCCCGGCCGGTTTGGGCTTCGGACAGAATAATCAGTTGGTTATGGTAGAATTTCCGGTTGCAGAAATCAATGATTTGGGGATGGCACCGGTAATGTTCCCGTAAAAGCGTTTTAGGGATCCCGGGAAATAATCCGGTTACCGACGAAAGCAGGCTGTGACTGGAATACCGATAGGCTTCAGGAAGCTGGTAGCACTGGAAAATAAGATCTGTTTTCAGGGCGGTATCCGGATTCACCACGTTGGGCAGCTGCTTCAGGTCTCCTACGATCACCACTTTTTTGGCACAGGATAAGGCCAGCACGCCCGTGGCCAGATCGACCTGCGAACATTCGTCGATGATGACGAAATCATAAACTGTATTTTTGTCAAGGCTTTTTCGGAGAGAGTAGGCGGTGCTGAGGATCACCGGGTAGTCCCTGATGAATTCTTCTGAGTTCAGATGCAGATCCCCGGCAGTATATTGCGGACGCTTTTTTTCCTGGTATTTCTGATGTAAAGCATGTTTAAAGAGCTGCATCGAGATTTCCGTATAGGTTTTCATTTTCTCCCCGAACGAAAAATCCTGCAATGCTGATTCCAGCTGCGCTTTCCTCAGTGTAAGCTCCGAAATTTTCACGGTATAATAGGTAGCCTGAACCGATCTGATCAACTCCCGGTAAGGCCGCTCATAAAAGGTTTTGTCCCGTACGCCATAGAGAAAAGGAAAGGTCAGTTTCCGCCACCAGTTGAATTTCTTGCCGGACGCCTCATACGCTTCAATCGTGATCCACAGGGAAAGAAGCTGTCCGGAAGAGATGTTCTTTTTAAAACGCAGATCTGCCGGTACCGCTATGGAGGAGGTGAAATGCCGGTATTCGGTTTCTACATTTTCGATGTGCCGCTTCAGCAGAGCCAACTCGTTTTGTTGCTCAAGCTTTTCCGAAAGTTGCGAAAAGAGCAGGGTGTTGGACTCCTGAAGGGAGTGTGCTTCTTCTGCCGTTAACTGCCAGCCGGACAGATCCGGGATCTCAGCCTGGGACTCAAGGAATTCTTTCTTCTTTTCAGAGTTTCCCAGAAGAGCGGCTATAAAAGAGAGGCCGTTGCGCTCCAGCTTATCAAAAACATTTTTGGTAGCCGCATTATTGCTCGAAACCACCGCGACACTTTGACTATTCATTACCGCATTGGCAATGATATTGAGGATGGTCTGGGTTTTCCCGGTTCCCGGAGGGCCTTCGATGATGCTCAGGGGATGGGAGAATGCTTCATTCACGCCTTTCTTCTGGCTCAGGTTAAAACCGAAAGGAAAAAGCCCGATAGGAGAGGCGTGCGGATCTTTTTCCGGTTGTTTCCGGTTAAGGTAGTGCGAAAGAACGGAATGTTCCGGGATAAAAGGGATTTTGTCGTAGTGATCAGCCAGGATATTAGTGCCTTCCTCTGTTGTAAGCCCGACCGCCTCCGCAATCTGCTTCAGATAACTGAAAACCGACTCTGACTCCACACTCTGTAAGGCCGACTTTACGATTTTTACTTTCTTCTGATGATAAGCATACGTCTTCCCATTGTTTTTATAGATCACCAAACATTTGTTCCCTTCGAAAGTATAGCTTTCTATTTCATCGGTCCTATCTTTACCATCGATGTAAAGGGCTTGAGATTTTGGGATATTGTTTTTTTGCATCGTAGCAATAAAAGTAATAAAATATTGAAGTGTTTACAAACAAAAGCCTAAGTTTCTTTCTTAATGAAAAGCCAAATAGCCCAGTATTATACACAGGCAAGAAAGTTCTTTCAGAGAAGTTTCATTATTATTCGCTAATTGATAAATTCCCAAATTCATGGGCGGTGGAACTTATTGATGAATTAAAAATGCAATAATGGAAATATACAATGCTTAATAATGCTAAATAGTCTTTTATTTCATTATTAAACGGATATTTTAAATATTGATGGATTAGGATTGCTTAACAATATTATACTAACCGTTCACAATAAATCCATGTTGGGAAAGTAGTAAAGTCAATATTTGAACGAACGCTTTCAACTACAACTCATCGGTCATGATATTTTTATGCTATTATAATATGTTTATATTTGTATTAATAACCAATGGGGGAAATTTTAATAAATAATTTGAAAAAGGGTAAAGACTACATTTTATTTATTTTTAATCTCCTTATAAAAAAAATCTTAAATGGACGAAGCATCAGTAAGAGAAGAGTTAGAAATAATTTTAAAAAAAGAACCAAATAATTATGGGAAAATTTTAGAATTATCTACGAAATTAGCAGCTTTTGATAATGATAATATTCGCTTTAGTGTTGATGCTGGTGTGATTGATAGACTTGGCAGTGAACTAGTAGCAAGACAGGAAACAGCAGTTTCTGAATTAGTTAAAAATGCTTATGATGCAGATGCAACGAAAGTTAATATAAGATTTGAAAATTCAGATAGTATTGGTGGAACATTATATATTGAAGATAATGGTACAGGAATGACTAGAGATCAATTAATAAATGGTTTTATGAGAATCTCATCAACAGCAAAAATTCATAATCCATTATCTGATATTTACAGGCGAAAAAGAGCAGGACAAAAAGGAATTGGTAGATTTGCCGTTCAAAGGTTAGGCGAAAAATTAACTATAACGACACAAACAGCTAATAGTAACCATTCCTTGGTTGTTGTAATAAATTGGAGTGATTATTCTAATGATATTGATTTATTATCAGTTAGTAATAAAATTCATTCTATAAGTAAGGCAAGAGAATCCGGAACAATTCTCAAAATAGAACTTTTAAAAGATAAATGGTCTGAGGCATCAATAAAAAGAATATATAATTATGTAGGAGATATATTACAACCTTTTCCTTTATCGGAAATAGAAGAAAATGATGACGATACAATTGATCCAGGATTTAAAGTCAATTTTTCAAAAATTATTAATGGAAGACAATTAAATATTGCAGATGAAAAGACTATGGTTTATAATCATGCTACAGCTGTAATCGAAGGAGAAGTTGATAATAATGGAAATGGGCTTTTTTCATTAGAAAGTAAGAAATTAAATTTAATCGAAATAGGAAACATTAGTAGTGATCCTGATAATGATGATGTTCCTTTTTCTAAATTAAAAAATGTTAAATTTAGAGCCTATTACTTTATATATAACTCGAACTTGGTTCCTAAGATGCAAGAAACTAGTATTAGAAAGCTAGCAAGAACTCAAGGAGGGATTCGACTTTATAGAAATGGATTTAGAGTATTGCCATATGGAGAGCCATACAATGATTGGGTAGGATTAGATGAATCAACTAAGCGACGTTCTATACTACCTGTTCATTCAAATTTAAATTTTTTTGGTTTTGTTGAATTAATTGATGAAAATAATGACTTTAATGAAACCTCAAGTAGAGAAGGACTAGTTGAAAATGAAGCTTTAATTCAATTACGAAATTTTATCTATAGAACAATAATGACGGCCGTAATAAAAATTGCGCAAGTTAGAAATGTTAAAATTGTTTCGGGGCAAACAGTGAATAATAAAATTTATGAAACTGTTGAAGTAAGAATAAAAAATATTGCTTTTACATTAGAAGAATTAGATAGAGAATTAGAAAAAGAATCAGGGAGTATAGAGGTAAAAAAGCGAAGAAAGAGAAAAATTGACCAAGTAAAAAAAGAAATTGAAGCTTTACGCATAGCCCAAGAAGAAGAAAAAGATCAACTTTTAAAAGAGAGATCAATGCTTCGGGTGTTAAGTAGTGTAGGTTTAACAATCGGGTTATTTTTACATGAGGTAAAAGATTATATTTTAAATATGGATTTAAATGTTAGCTTTTTGATAGAAAAACTAAATAATGATCAGATACTACTAAATAGGTTAACATTACTACAGTCTAATATTGAATCATTTAATACTTATACTTCTTATTTTGATGCTGTCATATCTCAAAATGTTGTCAGGAGCTTAAAACCAATTGATTTAAAAAAAGCTATAAATACTTTTTGGAAAACAATTGAAAATGATTTAATTAAAAATGATATAAAACTAGAAGAACCGGAAATTGTAGGGAACTATTTATTCTCTTGCCCTATGCATCCATCGGAATGGTCTAGTATATTATTTAATTTATTTACAAATTCAAAAAAGGCAATAAAAAGGAGTAATAATATTGGAGTAATCAATATTGAATGTGGTAAAAATGAAAATAAACTAATTGTTAGATTTTCTGATACAGGTGATGGTATTAGTGAAGAAATTAAAGATCGTATCTTTGAAGAATTTTTCACAACATCGTCCCCAAATACTTTAGATGATTTAGATTCAAAAAATGAGATAACTGGAACAGGACTAGGATTAAAAATAGTAAAAGATATATTAAGTAGTTATCGAGGTAAAATATTTGTAGATAACCCAAAATATGGGTATTCAACTACAATATGTATCGAAGTACCCGCAGCTACAGATAAAGATTTAGATAAATATGGCTTATAAAATATTATATATAGAAGATTTAGAAGCAGAAACTAGAAATCTCACTTTTGAAAGAGAAAATTTTAATATAACGTCTCTTCCTCCTTCTGATAACATTGATTTGATTATAAATGATATAAAAACAGTAAATCCAGATTTAGTATTACTAGACTATATTTTAACAGAAGGATCTAATCTAAAATATTGCAATGCTCCGTCGATAGCCTCTACTTTAAGATCATTGACCGCTGTTGAAGGTCTCAAAGAAAGACCTATTGTATTAATGTCTAATAAGGATAACATTGTTAATTCTTATAGAAAAGACTATACAAGCCATGACCTTTTTGATTATGCTATCACGAAAGATAATGCAACAAAAAAATATACACAGAAATTTATTAATAAATGTATTGCATTTGTAAAAGCTTATAGAAAGATATTAGAAGTAAAATTTGATTTACCGAAAATATTAGAAATAGAAGAAAATTTAATTCATTCAAAACTATTTATTTATTTAAATGATAGTAATCAATCAGTTTATGAATATAGTAGGTTTATCTTTGAGCATGTAATCCGATGTTCAGGTTTACTAATCGGAGAAGATATTTTATCTGCCAGACTTGGAGTTAGTAAAGAATCAAATAACTGGGTAAAACTGATAGAGGAAATATCTGATTGTAAGTATAAAGGTGTATTTTCAGAAGTATATAACCGATGGTGGATGTCAAAAATTGATAATTGGTGGATGTTAAAAATTGATGAAAAATATTCACTAAGACATTTTAATGCTGAAGAACGAGTAAAAAAAATAAATGAAAAAACAGGTTTAGATTTGAATGTTGTAACTTCTAGCGATAAGAACTTGAGTAGTAATTATTGGACTATTTGTAAACACACAAAACTTCCATTAGATCCTTTTGATGGAATAGAATTATTAGAAGAAGATTTTAAACCTTGGCAGGATAAAGACTACATTTCCATAGATGGTTACTTAGACGATATTGATATATATAGTAAAATTATAAGTGATTTAGATAGAAAAGAAATGCGCAAATATTTATAATATATGGAAATATGGAGCCGTAGAAATTATGTGAAAGACGTGAAATTTCTTTTAGAGATAATATCAGAAAATGATATCCATGGTGATTTCACTGGTTTGAATAATTTAATTGAAACAGTAGAAAATAGCCCAAAAGACTTGGTTGATTACCGGTTAGAGAATTTTAGTATTTATTTAAAAGGCGCAATTGCGGGTGCAAAACCAGATGAAATGCATTTTTGTAAAATTGATTTGGAAAATAGACTTGCGTTAAAGGACACTTTAAGTGATAAAATAGACCCACTTTTTAAATATACATTAGATTTGAAAGTGAGCCTTTTTAAATCGGAACAAAATCAAAAAAAAGAATATTGTTGCACTTGGCACCTTGATAAAGAAGAGAGAGAGCTAGCCTTCTCTTACATTCATCCATATTATCATATTCAGTTTGGAGGTAAAAAGCACGAGTATTTAGATCCAGATATGGCTATCTTGAGTAGTCCAAGAATTCCGCATCCTCCCATGGATATAATATTAGCATTTCATTTTATTATTAATAATTTCGTTGATCGAAAAAGATTTAATTATGTTGATAACATTTTAATAGATCATAGATATTTAAGAATACTAAATAACTCGAAAAAGAGATTATGGGAATCTTATTTTAATGGTTTTGCTATAGATTATAATCATAATGATTATAAAATTAACAAACTATTCCCTCTTTACACTTAATAATGAATCAAAATATCTTAAAATATCTCAGAGAATACTCCTATAAGGAACAAGATATAAATAGATTATTAGTTTCTTCATTCATACGTATTAATGGTATTGGAGAAGTAAATAATAGATTTATTAGAACTTTTCTTATTAACAATGAAAATGTAAAAGAATATGAACAATTACAACAATTTATAACATTTTTTGATATAGACTTTGATATAGAACTTTTACTTGAGCTTTTTGAATTTGTTATTTCTCCAGAAGATAAGGAAGTCAATGGTGCAGTATTTACACCTAATTATATAAGAGAGTACATTGTAAGTAATGTGTTTAATGATTTTATTAGTCAAGGAAGAGATCTTAATGAATTGAGATTTGGTGATATTGCTTGTGGATGTGGCGGTTTTTTTAAAACTATTGCAGAAGAATATAGAGTGAAGTTAAATAAGAGTTATTTTGATATCTATAATGAAAATATTTTTGGTCTTGATATCCAAAATTATAGTATTACTAGAACACAAATATTACTTTGTTTACATGCAATAATTAATGGTGAAGACAGGAATGAATTTTATTTTAATTTACATAATGGTGATGCATTGAATTTCGATTGGAATCAAATTGATGTATTAAGAATTAATAATGGATTTGACGCAATTGTGGGTAATCCTCCTTACGTTGGATCATCGAATTTGGATAATCATACTAAAAACCTAATGAAGAATTGGTCAGTTTCTTCAACAGGTAAGCTTGACTTGTATATTCCTTTTTTTCAAATAGGATTGACTTGGTTAAACAATAGTGGAATTTTAAGTTTTATAACTGTTAATAATTTTTATCGAAGTCTAAATGGGCGAGCTCTAAGAAATTTTTTCTCTGAAAATAGTTATGAATTTAAACTAATTGATTTTGGAAGTGAGCAAGTATTTAAATCAAGATTAACATATACTTGTATATGTCAAATTAGAAAAGATCGTGGAAAATTAACTTATACAAATACAACTCCTCAAAATATTAATTCATTAGAAAACGCTGATTTTATCGTCTTTGATTATACTCAATTAAATAATATTGATGGGTGGCAATTGGAAGATGCTAAAACCAAATTGAATTTGAATAAACTGGAAACTGCAGGTTTTAAGTTAGGTGATTTATTCAACATTAGGAATGGTTTTGCAACATTGCGTAACAATATCTATTTATTTACACCTATAGAAGAAGATGACGAATTTTATTATTTCGAAAAGAATAAAGAACGATTTCAAATTGAGAGAGGGATTTGTAGAGATGCAATAAAGCCTAACATCTTAAAAAATGAAGCTGATCTTAATCGATTAATGGAAAAGATTATATTTCCATATCATATTATTGAGCAAATAAATGATAATTTATTTGAGGGGCAAACTACACGTATTGTAAAGATTATTCCAGAAGAAATATTTCATAGCAATTTTCCAAATGCTTATCATTATCTTCATTCGGAAAAGGCAGAATTGTCAAAAAGAGATAAAGGCGAGAGAGAGTATGATACTTGGTATGCGTACGGAAGGAATCAGGCTCTAAATATTTTAGGCTTAAAGATTTTATTTCCATATATTTCTGATAAACCATACTTTGTTTTCACAAATGACAGAGAACTATTATTTTATAATGGATATGCATTAGTTTCAGATTCAGAAGAAGATCTGATGTTTGTTCAAAAGATCTTAAAAACAGATATTTTTTGGTATTATATAACGCGGACAAGTAAGCCATATGCAAATAATTATTTTGCATTAGCAAAGAATTATATTAAGAATTTTAGTATTCCCAAATTTTCCGATAGTGAAAAAGCTAATTTTATGAGATTGAGAAATAAATCTGCAATTAATAAGTTTTTATTAAAAAAGTATAATATAACAGATATTGATTATTAAAATATTATCTTAAATTGTGGTGATATTAAAATTTTGAAATATCTTAATTAGATATTTTTATTATAAAGAAATATTTTCATTTACAAACTAATCCTAAAACTTAAATAAAATTAATGGACATATTAAAAATCCAAGAGCAACTTGACAAAAATCGAAGATCTGTATCATTTGATAGTTATGACATTACAGTAAGACAACTTTATGATATGGTTTGTGAAGAAACCATTGATATAGCACCAGATTATCAAAGACATTTCATATGGGATGAAGAAAGGCAATCTCAATTAATTGAATCAATTTTTTTAGGAATTCCTGTTCCGAGTTTATTTATGGCAACTAATAAGGATGCTACATGGGAAGTTATAGATGGATTACAAAGATTAACAACTATCGTTAATTTTATAGGCTCTGAAAATGTTATTCGGAAAATAAATGATAATACCTCTAAGTTAAGAATTTCAGGTTTAGAAAAATTAAATTCCTTTAATAGTCTTTATTTTGAGGATCTACCTAAATCAATTCAATTATCATTTCAAACAAGGCCAATAAGAATTACTGTTTTAAATGATAAAAGTGATTTTAATGTTCGTTATGATTTATTTGAAAGATTAAATACAGGAGGGGTAACTTTACATCCTCAGGAAATTCGTAATTGTGTTTATATTGGGGAATTTAACGATTTTATAAAAGAATGTGCTACAAATTTAGACTTTAAGTCAGTTGTTAAAATGACTAAGAATGCCGAAAAAACTGGTAATTTAGAAGAATTAGTACTTAAATTTTTTGCATATTTCGAAAATAGAGATTCTTTTGTACATGGAGTCAAAGAATTTCTAAATGAATATATGGAAAGTAAGACCAAAATTTTTAAAAATAAGAGAGAATTAAAACAATTATTCGAAAAGACTTTTAAAGTTTTAAATGAATATTTACCCAATGGAATTGTAAGAGGAAATCGTAAAAATATAACTCCATTAGTTTTATTTGAAGCAATAAGTGTAGGTACAGCAGATGCATTAAAAGAAAATTTTAATATTAATAAGAGAAAATTAATAACTGTTCTGGATGATGAAACATTAAAAAACCTTACTACAGGTGCTACAAATTCAAAACATAAATTAAATCAAAGAATAGATTTTGTAAAATTAAATATTAAATAAATATCAATGAGTTTTACATCTATTAGACACAATGCAAGGAATATGCTTAATGAGAATTTGCAATTCCTTAATTATATTTCCTCTCTCGAGCCTAAAGATCCACGTCATAGCGTTCCTCTGGAAGTAAATATCATGAAAGGGCTATTTTATGTTCATTTGTATTCATCTCTAGAAAAAAGTATCAATGAACTTGTACAACATACAATTGTTTTAATTAATACAAAATCAATTAAAATAAAACATTATAATAATGTCTTTAATTCGGTAGTTTTATTTGATAAATTAAAAGCTTTCAAAGATAGCAGCTACAAAAACTTTTTTACTAAAGCTTATGATCTGTTTGTTGAAACTACCAATCCTTCATCTATTACGATGAATGAAACAATTTTTGCCAACACATTGCAAAATGTATGGTTTGAAACCATTAGAGAAGTTACACTTTGTTTTGGTGTAAAAAATTTAGATACATCTCCTCGAACTAAAGCTACAATTAACGAAATTGTAGATAAGAGAAATGCAGTAGCTCATGGTAGAGAAAATGCCGCCGATATTGGAAGCCGCTATAGATCTTCTGTAATAAGAATCAAATTTACTGAAATATCAAATTTTATATATGAATTGATAGATATTTATGATCTGTATTTTTCAAAAAAAGATTATTTAAGAACATCGACAAAAAGGTTGTACATATAAATATTTTGAGTGTGTCTTAGAGTTAAATATTTACATTAACATCTTTTATTTACATATTAATTCTAACTTGTGAACAATTTTTGATCTCATATATAAAGATTTTAATTTTGTTTAGATTTATTCATCAATTTCATATTTCTCAATATCAAAGTCAAAATCAAACACTTCTTTAGGAGATATTCTAAAGCTGTAGCTATTTTGATAATAGTTTTAATCGCAGTATTTTCTTTTCACTTTCGTTCTAATTATAATTGCTGAAATCAAAACAGAATTTTGTGTAACATCATTCATTGACTTATATTTTTCTTATTTATTTAAGATTTTAGAAAAAAACTGCATATATCGTTTTAAAAGCTTCATTAATAATTAATTTATAACTATTTATTTTTACTTGAATTTCTTCTGTTGATAAACAATTTCACTTCGTCTTCGCTCAAAACTCTTTTTTCTAAAATTGTATAATTTTTTATAGCATTACCATTGTTATCAAAGTCAACTGTATCATTTCTTTTTCTATTAACTAGGATTTTTAAATATAGTAAATCATTTTCCAAAATCTCATATGGTAACAATTCTTGATAAGATTTTAAATTTAAGGCTCTAGCGGCAAGATGAATCTTTCTTATATTATAGCGTGAATTTGAATTAAAGTTTTCGACTTTACCTACATATCCATCAGCGAATCCCATCCTCTGTGATAGCTCGACTTGCGAAATATATGGTTTCGCCTTTCCTCTAAGTTCTCTAATCTTATTAATTACAAATAAATCTATTTCTGCGATAGTAATTTCTACAATTCTTCCTTCTTCCATATTTAAGATTTGTAGCAATTACTAGAATATTCATTTAATATACACATCCATATTTGGATATATTGAGAGTTTTTTATATATTTGCTCTTTACGTTAGAAAACGTAATTTTGCGATACTTCAACGAATCATAGAAGCTATTGCTTAGAATCTCTATTCGAAAACTGGTAATTTTAGCATACGAGAGGATAAGCGTGAAGCTCACGACCTAGGCGTGGGCTCTCTTATCTGTATGCAGGTATACCAGTGCCCCGAATAAGATATTGTAGAGTTCCACGCCGTTTTATTTCCTATGCAGTCAGCCTTTCTCTACAATTACTTCTAAGCCGCTTCCTTAAGATATAGTATCAGACTGTACGATACAGTAGGAGGGTACAACCTATTGCGGCTTTAAAAAGCTTTCACGGGAACTTCGGCAGGCTAAGCCACCGATAAAAATAATTTCATTCATCATATTAAAATGCTTTCCGGTGCCTGGCGGTCACTGCTTATAGAACTTCACCCGTCTTTTGTCAAACCAAAAGGCACTTAGGAAAGTGATGTTTTCAATGCTATAAATCCTTACAGCTAGGAAACCATGAAAAAACAGAATCCATGAAAAAGGAAAAAACAAACCTGGAGTCCCGGTTTTGGTCCGGCCGGAACAAACCTTCACTCGTAACGCTGCTGGAAGTGTTTTTCCAGTTCCATGATCTCGCAACAGCCAAAGACCGGCTCAGCCTCATCATGCAGTACGCGGTCCAGGGGAAAGTCAGGATTAGGGAAGACCCTTCCGTCATCTTTCATTTCCACCAGTCGATGCGGTCGTTCATCCTCGCAACGTATAGTCTCAGGAAGAAATCCGGGAAATGGGCAATCCATACACTTCCGGAGCACGGCAGCCCGCTGGTTCAGGGCTCTCTTTCAGAGGAAGAATACCGCGATCCGGTACGGGTCTTCCGCAAAGCCTTTAAGGAATACCGCCCGACGCAGTTACTGGATTTCCTGGCAGACATCGTGTATTTCTCACTGGGCACCTTCAACAATATACCGGAATGCAATATTGTAGGCCCGTACCTGCACCTTTGCAAAATGCTGGATGCCGTCTGGCTTATTGTCGAAAGAAAAGCTTCGGCTGGGTTCAACCGCAAAAGAGACAAAAGAGATAAAAGCCGTATAAAAGGTAAATACAGGAAGTATAAAAAGAACATAAACATTTAAACCTTTACATTTTATTGAATCATTAGATAATGAGGGGACTTAACAGGAGGCTTAATCCCGGCAAAGAGCGAAGATAAAAAAACACAATATATAGTTTCAAAACGGGATAAAAAGCCTCCTCCCTCTAATTTCCCGGTAGGGAAAGAAAGCCAGGTATTTTAGCAATATTTATGAACAAATAAGAATAAAAACATCAGAAAAATAAAATAAAAAAGCCCTTTCCCAAAAGTTTGCAGCCGCGGGAAAGAGCGCAGTCATTAATCTTTAGAATTAAAAACCTTTACAAATCTATGAAAAATTCCTATCATCCCATAGGAGGTATTTTCTTTGGCCTTGTGCTAACGGCGTTCAGCATCAGTACAAAAGCCCAGACCCGCACCATTTCCGGGACCGTTACCGCATCCGGCCAACCGCTTTCAGGCGTCATGATCTTCCAGGAAGGCAGTGACCAGTTCACCCGGACCGGCAGCAACGGAACCTACACCGTGCAGGTGTCAGCAGAAAATCCCATCCTGTGGTTCAGGCATCCGGAGTATGCAGAACAGCAAATCGAGATCAGCAACCGGACCATTATCAACATCAGCTTAGAACAGAAAGTAAAGGGAATCGAAGAAGTTATTCTCAACGCAGGCTATTACAAAGTCAGGGACAAAGAAAGAACCGGCAGCATGGTGCGGGTTTCCGCAAAAGACCTCGAAAACCAGCCGGTGGCCAATGTCCTGTCAGCAGCACAGGGTAGGATGGCAGGGGTCAGCATCACGCAGAATTCCGGAACGCCCGGCGGAGGCTTTGATGTACAGATCCGGGGGCGCAACAGCTTAAGGAACCTGTCCAATTCCGAGATCGACGGCAACCAGCCGCTGTATGTGATCGACGGTGTTCCGGTGGGCGGGTCGATGACCTCGCTCTACAGCGCGTCCATTCTTCCGACCAAGAACATCAACCCGCTGAACAGCATCAGCCCCAACGACATCGAAAGCATCGAGATCCTGAAAGATGCGGATGCCACGGCCATTTACGGCTCCAGGGGCGCCAACGGCGTGGTACTGGTCACCACCAAGCAGGGCAAAAACAAAAGACTGGCTTTCAGCATCAATACCAACTACGGGCTCAGCCGGGTGGCGTCAAAGATGAACATGATGAACACCGCCCAGTACCTGGAGATGAGGCGCCAGGCGTATAGCAATGACGGGATGTCAACCTATCCTGCCAACGCCTACGATGTCAACGGCGTATGGGATCAGAACCGGGATACCGACTGGGTACAAGAACTGATCGGCAATACCGCCGCTTCCTACAGCACCCAGTTCTCCTTAAGCGGAGGCAGTGAAACCACGTCCTTTCTGCTGAGCCTCGGGCATTCGGAGCAGGCCACGGTGTTCAGGGATGATTTCCGGTACCGGACCAATACGATCAACAGCAACATCGCTCACCGCTCAAAGGACAACCGGTTCCAGTTAAACGTGTCGAACATCTTCTCCAAGATTGATAACAATCTGGTCAGGCAGGACATTTCAAGGCAGGCGTACCTGCTGGCACCGAATGCGCCACAACTGTATAATGCAGACGGCAGCTTAAATTGGGAGAACAACACGTACACCAACCCGGCAGCGATGTACAACAGCACCTATTCAAATGACAATTTGCAGTTTATTACCAATGTCAATGCAGAATACGAGGTGGTCAGCCACCTGAAGATCAAACTGAACGGCGGGATCAATTACAACACGTTCAAAGAATGGGCATTACAGCCGAATACCATTTACAACCCGTCCACCGCAACCGGGCAGTCGAGCGCGTACTCGCGGACCTCAAAAAACAACCAGAACCGATTTTCCTACATTTTCGAACCCCAGGCAGAATGGAATCTGAAAAAGGCAAAGTATGAAATCACCGTGCTTGCCGGAGCCAGCATTCAGAATGAGACCAACCGGTCAGGCTCACTGGTCGGGGTAGGATTCGACAGCAACCTTTTTATGACGAACATCAGCGCCGCCAAGACCCGGACGGTCGGGGACCAGATCAACACGGAATACCGGTATGCGGCAGTATTCGGAAGGATCAACTACCAATATGATAAAAGGTATTTCCTCAACATCACAGGCCGAAGGGACGGCAGCAGCCGGTTCGGGCCCAATAAACGGTTTGCCAATTTCGGAGCGGTAGGCGCCGCCTGGATCCTCTCCAATGAAAACTTTTTAAAAGATGTCCGGTGGATCAGCTTTGCCAAACTAAGAGGAAGCTTCGGAACGGCCGGCAGCGATAACATCGGCGATTACCAGTTTCTGGATAATTACACGACCTCCACATTGATTTATAACAACGTGGCGGGGCTGCTGCCGGCAAGGTTATTCAATCCCGACTACAGCTGGGAAAAAACAACGAAACTGGAAACCGCTATAGAACTGGGCTTTTTCAAAAACAGGATCAACTTTACCGGGGCCTGGTACCGGAACCGTTCGTCCAACCAACTGGTCGGCATCCAGCTTCCGACCGTCACCGGTTTCAACGCAGTGCTGGCCAACCTGGACGCCACCGTTGAAAACCGGGGCTTTGAACTGGAACTGAGCGCAAAACCGTTATCCGAAGGAGCATTCACCTGGCAGACCGGCTTCAACATCAGCTTCCCGAAGAACAGGCTGCTGTCTTTTCCGGGGCTGGAAGGATCGACCTATGCCAACCGGTATGTGATCGGGGAATCGACCTCCATCGTAAAGCTGTATCAATACGAAGGCATTGATCCGGCAACAGGGCTGTACCGCTTTAAAGATTATAATAAGGACGGCAAAATATCGTCACCGTATGACAACCAGGTGATCGGCAATACCGATGTCCGGTATTTTGGCGGATGGAGCAACAATCTGCGGTATAAAAACTGGGATTTGTCTTTCCTGTTCCAGTTTGTGAAGCAGGACAATTTCAATTACAACCGGAATATGCTGATTGCAGGAAGCCAGAGCAACCAGCCGGTAGAGGTACTGAACGTCTGGTCGCCGTCCAATCCCGATGGAGCGTATATGCCGTATACCACCGGTGCCGACGGAACCAAATCAGCCCTGCATACGTATTTCCAGAACAGCACTGCCTCGGTTTCCGATGCTTCGTTCATCCGTCTGAAGAATGTGCAGCTGGGTTATTCCATCCCGGTACCCTCTGGATTTCTCCGAAGTGTAAAAGTCTATGTACAGGGCCAGAACCTGCTGACCCTCACCAACTATTACGGAATCGATCCTGAGTTTGTCACGGCAGGATACCTTCCGCCGCTGAGAACCTATTCCTTCGGCGCGCAGATTAACTTTTAAAAAATGTAATAATGAAAACACGATATTTAAAACCTCAATTATTTTTGCTGTCGGGGCTTCTGCTTACCATGGCTTCCTGTGAAAATCTTGTTGAAGTCGATTTCCCTTCGAACCAGATCAGCACCCAGCTGGTGTTCCAGGATGTACAGACCGCCAATGCCGCCCTCGCAGGACTCTATGCCGGGCTCTGGGAAGATTCACCGGTTTCAGGTGGCGCCAGAGGGGCAGGAGCCCTGTTGGGAATTTATGCCGACGATCTTGAAAGCCACGCCACCTCGGTGGTGAATGCGGAATACGACCTCTACCGGAATATCCAGATCGACGATAACGTCGCGGTCTATGCGTACTGGACCTCGGCTTATCAGAAAGTGTATCAGGCCAATGCCATTATCGGAGGAATGGCTGGATCATCCGGCATCAGCGGCAGTGAAAAGCAGAGAATCAAAGGGGAGGCCCTTTTTATCAGGTCGCTGGTCCTGTTTTATCTTCAGCAGGCATTCGGCAATATTCCTTATCCGACCACCACGGATTATGAGATCAACCGCAATCTCTCAAAGATAAACGCTGCTGCTACATTGCAGAAACTGGAAGATGACCTTAAGGAAGCAGTCCCGCTGTTGTCCGACTCCTACCGGGAGCCGGAACGCATCGTGGTGAATCGCAAAGCAGCAGAATTTCTTCTGGCTAAGGTCCTGATGTCCCAAAACAAATGGAATGAGGCTGAGGTTCTGTTGAAAGGCATTGTCACCAATCCCTTGTATCAATTTGAGCCGGATCTGTCCAAGGTATTTCTGAAAAACGGGAAGCACATCCTGTTCCAGCTGAAACCCAAAAACGCAGTCGATCCGACGAAGGAGGCCACCCTGTATTATTTTGTGAATTCGGCACCTTCGGTCTATTCACTTTCATCCGATTTGGTCAGCAGTTTTACCTCCGGTGATCTACGAAAATCACAATGGATTACGCCGGTAAGCTTCAACCAGGCCACCAAATACCGGCCTTCCAAATACAAAGCCATCAGCAACAATAGCACCGAGTATTCCATCGTCTTCAGGCTGGAGGAGGTATACCTGCTGCTTGCCGAAGCACTGGCCCAACAGAACAAACTTACTGAGGCGCTTTCGTTTGTCAATGCCACCAGAGAAAGAGCGGGTTTGCCGGCTTTATCGAGCACAGTAACAAAAGAAAGCCTTAAAACCGAAATCCTCGCCGAGAACAGGAAAGAGTTTTTTGCAGAGATGGGTCTTCGCTTTATGAATTTAAAAAGAGCAGGGATGTTGGGAATGCTGAGTCTGACCAAGCCCAACTTTAAAACGTACCATGCGTTCTGGCCGATCCCGCAGAAGGAACTGCTGTTGAATAAAAACCTGAATCCCCAGAATGAAGGCTATTAAATCCATAGGGGTGGTTGGCATGGTGCTGCTCCAGGGATTTTGTTTCATGATCCCGGCGACCAGCCGGGATTCACTGAGAGCTGGCCATGAGCAATATTCCATCAGCAGCGCAGGACACTCCGAAGATCTTCAGTGGACGGTTATCCGGAAATGGTATTACAAGAACAGGGACACGGCGCTTGTTTTTAATAAGGACCGTCCTCAGGAACCCTCGTTGATTCTGCATCAAATGACGGAATTCCGATTTATGGATGAGGACCGTTTGCTGGCCTTTGGAAACGGCCGGGCGGAATATCATGACCTGAGGACCAAGTCTGAAAAAAAATACGAACGCGTTCAGCAGATCTCTACACTCAGCATGAATGGAAAACAGGTCCTGTATGCCATTCTTCAGCAAGGCGGCCGTTTACAGGTTTATGGAAAAGACAGCCGGTTGCGGTATGCGTTACAAGGCGTAAACAGTATCCAGTCGATTGACAATACCGGTTTTATCATTCATCAGGAGGACCCGGGATCGTCGAATCTGATCAGGATAACGCCTTCGGGGATCAAAACACTCTGCACGAGTAAAGACAGAATCCGGTCGGTAGTTTATAGCAGTGACGAGCAGTATGTTCTGGTGCGGACGGATTCAAAGACTGAGCCAGATGTATCGATGGTTAACCTGGCAACAGGTCATCTTTCAAAAATCCAACTCGGGTACCTGGTCGGCGATTTTGATGAAATGGAACTGTCACCGATCGGCAACAAAGGCTTATACCTGATCCAGACCCGTAAGAAAGTGATGCCCGATAAGACCTTACCGGAGATCTGGTATGGCAACGAATCCAACATCAGATCCATCTATAAAGGAAAATTCAACAAGGCATTTTTGATTTGGGACAGCCACCGGAATACCCTGGAAAAGCTGGATTCCACGACGGATGAAGTATTTGTGGTGTTCAACAATCCAGACTTTCTGCTGAAATATGATCCTTATAAAAACCATAATTACACGGAACAGGTTCCTACCATCCAATTAAAACTGTACCATCTTGGTACAAAAAAGGAAACTCTTTTAGGGAGTTACACGGGGGTCACCTATAAATCACCGGAAATCATCTATAATGAAGACGGGCGGTACCTGATGGGAAGTGAGGATCATCATTTCTGGACTTTATGGGACGTCCGATCGATGGTGAAGGTAACCATTAACCGGGAAAACCTGAGGACACCATTTTTTACGCAGGATAACCGCTCTGTTTACTTTGACAGTAGGGAAGGGTTATGGCAGTATGAGATGGCGACGAAAAAGCTTTTGCCGTTAGCGAAAGGAGAAAACGGGTCAGAAACCAAAATCCTGAACGGCCATACCGACCGGCAGATTAATGAGTATTACTTTGCGATGCAAACCATCCGTTCCGATCAGCCGGTTATGGTGAGGAAGTACGATTTTGACAATAATGAAATGGCGTATGAGGTGATAAAACAGGGGAGGACGAAAAACATCATACCTAAAACAAAAAACAGAATAATTGATTTTGCCTGGAATCCTTCCCTGGAGCAGTTCGTTTATCTGGAAGAGAATTATAATCTGCCCGCCCGTCTGATGATCCGGACCAGAAAAGGAGGGACCAACATGATTTTTCAGTCCAATACGGAGGACCCGTTGGCCCGTACCCTGAAAGCTGAAGTCATCCGGTATAGAAACAACACCGGTAAAGACCTGCAGGGAACGCTGTATTATCCGGCCGGTTTTAATCCTGACAAGAAGTATCCGATGGTCGTCAAGATTTACCAGATCCAGCGGTATAAAACCAATGAGTATATGATAAAAGGCAATGCCAGCTATGTGGCCTATGATAAGAGAGGCTTGATTGAAAGAGGCTATTTTGTCTTTGAGCCCGATATCGCTTACGGAAATGAAGGCACGGGATACGGTGCTTTAGATTGCGTCAATAAAGCCATGGATGCCCTTCAGAATCATAAAAATATTGATTTTACAAAAGTGGCTTTGATGGGGCATTCGCACGGCGGATACAGCACCAATTTCATTGCCACCCATTCCAACCGGTTTGCGACCTACATTTCAGGTGCCGGGAACAGTGATATCGTCAGGTCTTATTTTTCATACAACCGTAATTTCAGCAGTCCTTTTTATTTTCAGTTCGAGTCCGGACAGTATGAGATGCCGCCGTTTGCGGAGAATAAAGAGCTCTATTTTAAGAATAACCCCATCCATTACGCAGAAAAGGTAAATGCCCCGATACTGCTGTGGGCCGGGAAGAAGGACGAGAATATTTTCTGGGAACAGGTGCAGGAGTTCTATATCGGGTTGAAAAGAAACAAAAAAGACGTGGTCGCTTTATTTTATCCTGATGTCGGTCATGATTTGGGTAGGGAAACCTGGCAGAAAGAAGATATGCATCAACGTGCCGCCGAATGGCTGGATTATTTCCTAAAAGATAAGACGGATGTGGAATGGATCAACAAACAGATGGTCAAACCCAAATAATAAGAATATTTCACCGTAAAAAAGAAAGGATGCCGAGGCATCCTTTCCCATTTGCTTATGGATTGGTCACAATTTCAAACAACTCGTTCCCGCACATGGAGTCTTCCAGTTGATGCAATTGCTGTCCATTGTACGTACATACAATGTTTCCCGTGGTTTCACAGCTCTTCGGGGTGATGACGCAGGCCGGCTCGCCCGCATTTCCGAATCGGTACCCTGAGACCACCGCTTTTTGGCTGTCCGTTTTTTTCGCTGCGAATGCAGCGCCCGTAGCCATTGCCATAATGACTGCCGGCATAATGAATTTTTTCATAATAAAAAATGTTTAATGATGTGCCTACTCTGAAAAAGGTTTTCGGCTTCCCCTTATTTATTGATTGATAGCTTGTAGAAGATGATCCCGGTACCGGTATGAAATAAGTTCCGATCCTGTCAGAACATAGATTCGGTCTCGGCTTGCCCAGAAACCGGTAAGTTTTTTCCCTTTCCGGTGCGGGATATAAAAACTTCCTGCATATTGCTTTTTCCTGAAGTGATACAGGTCAATGGCCCACGAAGATTTCCAGCGTTTCTCAGATTCGTTTTTTCCCATTAAATCGGATTGATTAAACAGGACATCATTGACAGCGGTCTGAAGTTTATTGACTTTCAGCGGGGGTGCATTCATTTTGGTCCTGCCGTCAGACAGGGTTTTTGTCCGGATCTTCGCTACGGATGTGGTGTCGATTGTATTCTCCCTATTTAAAACGGATAACTGTTCATCCATTACAATAAACTGGTTGCGGTACATGTAGGTGTAGATCAGGTTAGGGGCTTGAGGAGTGCTGATGAGGTTTCCGTCAGAATCGAAAATACCGTCCGCCTGCTTCCTGAGTATTTCCGGATGCATAACGGCTTTCGCTCCGGTGTCATACTTCTGTATGCCCAGGGTGAACGATCTGGTCTTTGCGCTGATTGTTCTAAAAACGAACCTGGAAGAATCAATAGGGATGAACTGATTGAAATAAACTTGTCTGTAGCTTACCGTTTTTGCAATCGGCTGATTTAATTTTCCTCTGTAGATGATCGGAACGCTTCCATCGGAAAAGTAATAATAATGATCTTTTACAGTGAGTCTCAAACGCTTAAAAAAATGGTCGTAAGAATCCAGATTAACTTTCAGATCCTGCACGGTTGTAAGATCTGGTGTTACCTTCTTCATGGTAAGCGGCGAGGTGAGATCTCCTAAAAAAAGATGTTCTGAATTGCTTCCTGCAAAATAGTAAAACTGATGATCCAGAGAAATACGGCTGTCTTCGACAAGTGCATTTGGAAAATACCTCCGGGTAAAATTATTTTCATTTTTAAACCTGCTTTCGGAAGAAAGATACAGCCCTATCACCAAGAATATTGGCAGAACAATGCCGAGCACAACCGGTCGGACCCATCTTTTGTTTTTCCTGAGCATTATAATGGCGCCCATGGATAATAAAACGCAGAAAACATTAAATACCAGATGCTGCGTCCATGACATCTTTTCCAGGATGCCGCCACAGGAACAGGGTATGTATTCGCTGTAATGTAAAATGATATAAATATAAATGGTAAAGGCTGACATCAGTGAAAGAGAGGCATACTGCCCTGCAAGATGAGTTCTTGGAAAAGCCAGAAGAAAACAAACTAGTAATTCGATACCAATTACGGTATAGGCAATGAAGCCGGCGAAAGAAGTCAGAAGGGGAGACTGCGCGATCTGGACCCGGAAGTTTTCAAAATCCATCATTTTACTGATCGCTGCGTAAAAAAACAGCAGCATAAAGAAGTAGGAAACGGCTTTTATAAAAATGTTTTGAAAATTTCTCATGGCAACGTCGGTATATGGTTTAACAGATCTGAATTAATCTCCATTTTATTTTAGTCCCGCAATAGGCAGGCATTTTTTCACCTTTAGTCAAAAGCACGGTCGTTTTGAAATTCCCCACACTTTCCCAAATTCCGCTTTCCGGACATGGTAAGCCTGTAGCAACGGATATGGAGGTATGGGGAATCATAAGGTATCGTTTTGTTCTGGTTACTTATCGATGATGAACCGCCAGTTATCGCCGTCCCTCACCGGGGGCTCCGTATTTACAGGACCTCCTGAAGTTTTAACGGAATCTCCCCGCATAATGAGTATTTTACTTGTCGTCCCGGATTGAACGTCCTCTAGGTTAAGATCTTCGTCCCGGTAGGAACAGTTCTGAATTAAAACCGAGGCTAGGGCCATACTTAAAATTGAAATCAACTTTTTCATTTTATTATTTTTTTGGTGATAATCGGGGAGAATTGAATTGGAATTCTAAAGCCAAAGTTATCCGGATGTTTCCCGGAAAAAAACTGGGGTAGGTCTCGATTTTAAAATAGTGACGTCTCAATTTTAAAATAGTACCAAACAATACTGTTCGGGTAAATGCTTGCCAGTCGACATTACCGTGGTTTTAGGAGTTTTAATGCTCACCTGGGTGTGAAATAGTAGGATTTAATGGCAAAATGCGTATTTTTGAAAAGGGTGAAGTTCTAATAATCAGTGTATGAAAAAGTTAAATTGCTTTCTCGTTCTGTTTTCTGCATTTTCACACCTCTTATTTTGCCAGCAGAAAAAAGACATGACGTTCGGTGAGATCAGAAAAAACTACGAGAGAATGACTATTGATAACGGTGATGCCCTGCCTTATGTCAGAGCGTATATCAATAAAGCAAAAAATGAGTGTAACCATTCCCGATTAATCCAGGGATACAGGGATGGGCGGCAGTTCGATCTGGAGCATAAACTGCAATATGCTGACAGTGCGCTGACGATCAGCTTGAAGTACGGGACGCGTGATGATATCGGGAGCGACTATCTCAGCAAAGGAATCATCTATTATTTTTATCAGAAAAAATACAAGCCCGCCTTAGACCAGTACCTGAAGGCACATCAGTACTTAAAAGGATCAGAGGACCGGTATCTGCACTACAAGGTCATCTACCATTTAGGAGTAATTAAAGAACATCTGGGCTATTACGACGAGTCCCTGGAACATTTTCAGAATTGTGCCGCCTTCTATGGAGCGGCTCTCGACAAAAAACTTCATGATCATGAGAAATTCAACTATAAGAAAGCTTTTCTGAACAGCCTTCACCAGCTGACCGTAAGCCACCGGTATCTCAAAAACTTTTCCAAAAGCGACAGCCTGAGCCGCCTGGGATATCAACTCTCATCAGATGACGAAGATTTTCAGCTTGAAAAAGGCTATTTTCTAAAATGCATGGGAATCTCCAAATTTCACCAGAAAGATTATGACCGTGCCGAAAAGGATCTGGAAGCTGCATTGCCGCTGATCTTGAAAAGAAATGACTTTGGCTGGGCTTCAGTGGTCTATTATTACCTAGGTAAGATTTCTGAAACCCGAAATAACCAAGCTCAGGCGCTCCGGTACTACAGTAAAATCGATACGATATTCGCCGAGCATCAGATTATTCTTCCGGAAGTCTACAGCAGTTATCATTACCTCATCAAATATTACAAAGCCAGCGATGTTAATAAAGAATTATACTATACCAATCAATTGCTTAAGGCGGACAGCCTCATCTCCAAGGAATACCCCTACCTTTCCTCTAAGCTTCATAGGGATTATGACCGCAGCACTTTGATCGAAGAGAAGGAAAATATGGAGAAAGCGGGGAAAAGAAAGATCAGGATGGCCAAGTTCTTTATCCTCTCAGGAACCCTGCTGCTCAGTTTTTTTATCATACGCTTTTTTAAAGACCGAAACGTAAAAAAACAATATGATCTCCTTCAGAAAAAAATTGCTCAACATCAGTATGGTAATAGCGAGAGGATAGAAAAAGAAATTTTTGACGGGTCAACCCGAAAGACCTCCTTAACACCTGAAATGACTTTGGAGATCAGAAGCAAGCTGGCAAAGTTTGAGAAAGAACTGCTGTTCCGAAAAAAAGGACTTACCCAAAAAAGCATTGCCAATCTGCTTCATACGAATTCGCATTACCTGTCGGTATACATTAATGAAAATAAAAGCATGAATTTCAATAAATATATGGCAGAATTGAGAATCAACTATATCACCCGGATGCTCAATACGGATAACAGATACCTGCATTACACCATAGAAGCGTTGGCCGAAGAGTGCGGGATCGCAGCACGTCAGAACTTCTCCAAATTGTTCTTTCAGATCAACGGTATCCGGCCGGCAGATTATATCAGGAGACGGAAGCAGGAGCTGGGCATCGACTGATTCTTGAGAAAATATACTAATTTTTGTAATTTTTCTAAAAAAAGGACATGGTAACAAGAACAGTTTTTAGAAAAATTACACAATTACAGGACGATCTGGAGTTGAAGATCAGTGAAGTGTATACTGATGATGAAGACATGGTAAAGGTGGCGGAGAAATCTTTGCTGCTGGTCGATAATGCCATCCGGAAAGTAAAGGATCTGATTTCGGATCATCAGTTTGATACGGTGGCAGAGGAGGTTCATTTCTTTAAAAAGATCAAGCCAAAGTTCATTTCAAAATTTATTTATTATTCCTGTATTTTGGATCTTGAATCACACAAACCGAACGCAGGCGATAAAACGGTGAAAAAGTATTATGAAGCGGAACAGGAAAAGCTGAAGAACTTCTATCTTGAACATTCTGAATTTTACAGTTATTACCGCAGGGATGCCACCTATCTCGACCATAAAATATTTGTCAGGAATTCCTATGATCTGAAAATGAAACTGTCATATGGCTTTTATAACTTTGATCCTGCTTTTACAACGTCCCATGACCATCTGATTGCTCGGTTTATTGCCAGCCAGCAGATAGACAAGTATCTTAAAAAGCAACTCGGAAGTCTAGGCAAAGATGACAATGGTAATAAACCGTCGCCACTGGTATGGTCCGCTTCGAAAGTCGGTTTGATCGAGCTCGTTTATGCACTGTATCAGATGCGCTGTTTCAATGGGGGCAATGTTGAGCTCAGTGAAGTAATCAGGTTTGTGGAAAAGTCATTGGGCACCGATCTTGGGAACTTTCATAAGACCATCTTTGAGATACGGAACCGCAAGCAGGGACCGACCAAGTTTCTGAATTTAGTGAGCGAACATCTTAACCGCCATTTTTTAAATACGGAAGGTGAGTGACCCTGATCAAAAGAATATTCAAAGTAAAACAGGAGAATGATTGAGGGGCTTCTTTCAGTCTTTGTTAATCAGATGCTTCAAATCAGGATCATTGGATATTCTGTCCATTTCATCATGGATGATGGATAGAATATCCGCTTTTATGCTTTTATAATTTGCCTCAATCTCCTGTTGCATCGTATCGATGCCCTGCCCGTCAATAAATGACCGGATCTGGGGGATATTCTGGTATTTTTTCTCCTCGGCAGAAAGGGTATCCCTGTCAACAACGATTTCGGCGTGAAATATTTTCTGATCGATTCTTTCATCGAAGTTATCAGAGACTGCCCCAACAAAAAAGCCCTGCGTCAGGGTGGAGATTTTGGACGCCGGAATCAGGCTGTCCAGCTGGGTTGAAATCGAAGTGGAGATATCATTCCTGTTGATGGAGATGCTTTGTCTTTTTTGTAAAACTTTTCCAAATCTTTCGGAGAGTGTCTTGGCCGTCTCGCCAACGACCTGTCCGCTGAAAATATTGCCGACGGTGTTTTGGATGACCTTGCTTTCTTTGTCCCCATAGTCTCTTGTCAATTGAGAAAAATCCTGAAAGCCCAGGCAAACCGACACTTTGTTGCTTCTTGCCGTTGCAATGAGGTTATCGAGGCCCCTGAAA
Organism: uncultured Chryseobacterium sp.; assembly: GCA_913778085.1. Classification (GTDB taxonomy): domain Bacteria; phylum Bacteroidota; class Bacteroidia; order Flavobacteriales; family Weeksellaceae; genus Chryseobacterium. The sequence goes on along the minus strand of CAJYXJ010000014.1, from coordinate 104,980 downwards.
TAAATGGTCGGGAGCTCATCAATGACCACCGAGCTTTTCAACTGGCCCTTCTTGTTGATGAGTTTAACAATCCGGGAATTGTACAGTCCCAGTGCGGCGGAGTAGATGTTCTGACGGTCGGGATTATTACCGACACATAAGATTTTAGGCGCTTTCGGATTATTGATGTCCAGACTAAAATCATCACCGGTCATGACCCAGTACAATTGTGGGGAAATCATCCTTGACAGCGGAATCTTGGCCGAGGCGATCTGTCCCTGCAACTGATCCTGGGCGCCACCCTGCCAGGCATCCATGAAAGGGGAGAGGTAATTCTCCAATTCCGAATAGGAGGTCAGGATCGTAAAAACATCTTCGTATTTTTTATTCAGCAACTCGATGGCGTGCGGAAATGTACAGTAGGTCCCATTCTTATAGATTTTTAAAAACCAGATAATGGCTGCGAGAAGGATGATGGGCGATTCGACAAAAAAGTCACCCTGCTTCTGGATCCAGCTCCTGTTGAGATTCAGCATAATGGTGTAAGCCGCTTCATAGGCATCAGAGATATCTGTCATAAAATGAGGATCCAGAGGATTGCACCGGTGGCTTTTTCTGGGGTCGTCGAAGTTGATGATGTAGAATTTCGGCTTTATTTTGTAAGCATCGGCATGATGCAGCAGATGGTTGTACGCAATGGTTGAAAGGTCATCAAACTTAAAATCGTAGATGTACATGGAGAATCCCTTTTCAATGTGCTGCCTGATATAATTATTGACTACGGCATAGGATTTTCCTGAACCTGGAGTTCCCAACACAATGGTAGCCCGGAAAGGATTGACCACGTTGATCCAGCCCTGATGCCACTTTCCCTGATAATAAAACTTTGTGGGAAGGTTGACTGAATATTCGTTGTAGAGCAGTTTTGTTTCCTGATGAAAGCTTTCATTTTCACTGTTAAAAACGTCGGTCATCAGATTTGTTTTCAGTAAGCGGCTCGCCCAGAGGCCTGCCTGCATGAAGATAAGGTAACCGGCTCCTGTCGACAGGATATATAATACGGGTGCAGAGCGGTTCGTAAGTTGTAAGAGAATAGCGTTTAAAAAGAAAAATACAAAACCGGCAGAAAACAGGATCCCGATTTTTATCCAGGTGATTTTTTCATTTTTAACCCCTTTCGTGCCGAGGCAGCTTAATCCGAGTAGGAGGATGGCAAATAGTTTTGAATAAACCGGATGAGAAAAAAGTCCCGCAGTTTTGTCAAAGTTGTAGAGCATTTTATTGATGAGTTCCAGGGTCCACCGGTGTTCTAAGAAAAACCCGTAACAAAACCAATACAGATGCATCAGTACAAGAATAATGCTAACAGCCCGCATGAAGGCCATGATTTTGGCTAAACCTCGAAGATCATCTTCTCCCTGCATAAAAAATAATTTATAGTAAGGAATCGAAGATATTTGGTTTTTGGTTTCTTAATGAGATATGACCGTAAGAGACGTCTGTTGGCATTTCTCTTCTGAGATGCTCGATATTTTACGAAACCATAAGATTACTTCATTAGTTAGATTTTCATGTCACATTTAATAGCAATGAGTTTAAAATACAGATGAAATTTTAATGTTTTGCTTTTAATTCCTCCCGCATCTTCTTCATATCTTCCTTCAAAGACAAAAACATATCTTTTACAACATTATCAGTAAGGTCAATCAGCTCATATTCATCCGTAAGTGCTTTCACAAACTTCCATACTTCCAGAATTTCACTGAAAAGAATTTCATAGGTCTCGTAAAACGTATTCTTTGAACGCACGATAATGGAATCGGGATTAATTTTTTCGATGCTTTTATATACAAATCCATCCTGCGTGACGATGAGGTACGTTTTATCTGTTTTAAGATCAGAAAGCTGTTCAACAAACTCGCCGATAATATAAGTGCCGTCTTTGAATGGCGGCATTGAATCACCTTCCGCAGGGAAAGCTCTGTATTTTCCGTTTCTCAGGAAAGGAAGTGACATGTATTGTAAGTGCTCAATGTATTCCGGATCCCGGTAGCCATTAATATATCCCATGGAGGCTTTATAGGGAATAATCTCAATTTTATTTTCTCCGGTACCATCTACGACGATAGGTAGGAGAATCCTGTTATCTGCCATTTGAAGAATATCTTTTAATTGATATTTACTCAGTTTCACCGTCAGTAAAAGATCAGCACTAATGTGATAATAATGGGAAATTTTCAGTAATAATTCCAGAGGAGGCTGCGATGTTCCTTCTTCATACTTGGCATACCTACCACGCGTAATGATCAGATCGTCAGCGATTCGCTGTTGTGAAAGGCCTTTCTGGGCCCTGAGGTGTCTGAGATTTTCTGCCAGGATTAACATTGATATAAATTTTAGCAACAAAGTTAGAGTTATTTGCTAAATAAATTAGCAATTTTGTCGCGTACTGTTAAAAAAATTATCATGAAGAGATCAATTGTCCATATGGATCTCGACACTTTTTTCGTGTCCTGTGAGCGCAGAAACAATTCTGAATTAATCGGAAAGCCCATTATTATTGGTGGTGGAGATCGGGGTGTGGTAGCCTCATGTTCATACGAAGCCAGATATTTCGGGGTACGTTCTGCAATGCCGATTAAAATGGCCTTAAGGCTCTGCCCGGAAGCCCGGATTATCCGCGGAGACATGGACCTGTATTCAAAGCTTTCGAATGAAGTAACCGAAATCATTGAAGAAAAAGTTCCTTTGCTGGAAAAAGCCAGTATTGACGAGTTTTATCTTGATCTTTCCGGAATGGACCGCTTTTTCGGGACTTATCAATGGACACAGGGACTTGCAGACCGTGTGATTAAAGAAACCGGTCTTCCGATCTCATTTGCTTTATCCAATAATAAAACGGTATCTAAAATCGGTACAGGCGAGGCAAAACCCAAAGGGCATCTGGAAATCCCCGAAACGATGATCCGTCCTTTTCTGAATCCTCTATCCGTCCGGAAGATCCCCATGGTAGGGGAAGCCACTTTCCAGACATTATCACGGGTGGGAATCAGGACCATTGAGATGCTTGCCAATGTTCCGGCCGATGTGCTTCATACCTTGATTGGCAAAAACGGTATTGAACTTTGGAAGAAAGCAAACGGCCTGGATGATACGCCGGTACTGCCTTATTCGGAGCGCAAATCAATATCTTCGGAACATACCTTTAACAGCGATACCATCGATGTAACGGCTATCAGAGCACTCATTAACGGGATGGCAGAAGGCCTGGCCCACCAGCTCCGCCGGGAAAAGTGGCTGACCTCAACGGTAGTAGTAAAAATACGTTATGCTAATTTTGATACCGAAACCAAGCAAATGCGGGTAAGTTATACCTCCGCAGATCATACCATCAGTAAAACTGCATTAGAATTATTCGATAAACTGTATACCCGCAGAATGCGCCTGCGTTTGGTCGGATTAAAGCTCACGGGACTGCTACATGGTGATTACCAGATGAACCTCTTCGAAGACACCCAGGAAATGATGAGCCTCTACCAGTCTATGGACAAAATTAAACTCCGTTTCGGACAGCATGCGGTTGGCCGTGCATCCGGTTTTTCTTTCCCTAATCAATAAATCATTTTATCATGTATCTTAACTGCCACACTTTCCATAGTCTACGCTATGGAACTTTATCGGTCAACAATCTGGTCGAATCTGCTGCAAGGGAGGGCGTTGATACGCTTTGTCTGACGGATATCAATACCATGACTGCTATTTATGAATTTCTGCAGGCCTGCAGGGGAGTAGGCATAAAACCCATTGTGGGAATGGAGTTTAGGGTTGATGAGGAATTGCTATATATTGTACTGGCGAAAAGTGCAGGCTCACTGTCAGAAATCAATCAATTGCTTACGGATCATAACTGTGAAAATAAGCCATTACCACGACACCAACCGGCGCTTCAGCGTTCCTTTGTCATCTATCCCATTGCGAATATGCCGGAAATGTTGCTGGAACATGAGTATATCGGGGTACGGCCTGAACAGATCAATCTGCTCTTCCAGGAAAGATACAAAGACTTTGTTTCAAAAATGGTGATCCTTCAGCCGGTGACGGTCCAGAATCAGGAAGCCTATAAATTGCATAAAGTGTTGCGGGCTATTGACCTCAATACCTTGATTTCCCTTCTTAAAGATGATCAATATTGCAGCCCGAATGAAACCTTCTTACCGACTGATGAATTGCTCAAGGCCTACAGCCAGTATCCTGTAATCATCAGCAATACCCGGAGAATTCTGGATCAATGCAGTTTTGAGTATGATTTTTCTTATCCGAGGAATAAAAAGCACTACACCCAAAGTAAGGCGAATGATATTAAATTATTAACATCGCTGGCTTATGCGGGATTAAGCAAAAAATATGGCGATCATCACCAGAAAGCCCGCGAGCGGGTAGAGAAAGAGCTGAAGGTGGTTGATGACCTGGGGTTTAGCGGCTATTTCCTGATTACCTGGGACATTGTGCGGTACAGCAACAGCATGGGCTTTATGCACGTAGGGCGGGGGAGCGGTGCCAACAGCATTATTGCCTATTGCCTGGGCATTACCGATATCTGCCCGTTAGAGCTTGATCTTTATTTCGAACGGTTTCTGAACCTGAACCGGAAAACACCGCCTGATTTTGACCTGGACTGGAGCTGGCAGGAGCGGGATGTGATTCTGCAGTATATCTTTGACCGTTACGGGAAAGAATACGTCGCCTTCTGCGGAACGAATGTAGAATTTAAGTACCGATCGATCCTCCGGGAAGTTGGCAAAGTATTCGGACTGCCGAAGGAAGAGCTGGATGCGCTGACCACGCAAGCTATGGAAATGCATGATGACAATAAAATTGTACGATTGGTGCACAAGTATGGAAAGCTACTGGACGGTTTCCCGAACCAGCGGAGCATGCACTCGTGTGGGGTAATTATTTCTGAAGAGCCGCTCAGCAATTATACCGCACTGATTATGCCGCCTAAAGGATTTCCGATCGTTCAGTTCGATATGCATACGGCAGAAGAGATCGGTTTTGAAAAATTTGATATTTTGAGCCAGCGTGGGTTAGGCAGTATTAATGATGCCGTATCGTTAATCAGGAAAAACAGAGGCGTTTTTGTCGATATCCGTAATACGGCTATTTCTATTAATGAAAAACATTGTAATGAATTCCTCGGCATCGGGAAAACAATCGGATGCTTTTATATTGAATCTCCGGCAATGCGTGGCCTGTTAAGGCGTCTGAAATGCAACGATTATAAAGTGCTGGTAGCCGCTTCATCCATCATTCGTCCGGGAGTAGCACAAAGCGGAATGATGAAGGAATATATTTTCAGGCACAACAACCCTGGCCAGTTTGAATATTTTCATGATGTATTTAAGGAACAGCTTGGTGAAACTTATGGCATTATGGTATATCAGGAAGATGTTATTAAGATTGCCCTGCACTACGGTGGCTTATCGGCAGCAGATGGTGATGTGCTGCGGCGGGCGATGAGCGGCAAAGGACGTTCATTATCAGCGCTTCAGAAAGTGAAAGATCATTTCTTTGCATCATGTAGCGAATTAGGCCATCCCGAAACATTAAGCACCGAAGTATACCGCCAGATCGAATCTTTCGCCGGATATTCTTTTTGTAAGGCTCACTCGGCCTCTTATGCGGTAGAAAGTTATCAGAGCCTTTACCTGAAAGTTCATTATCCGGTTGAGTTTATGGTAGCGGTAATCAATAACCAGGGCGGATTTTACCGCACTGAGGTATATGTACATGAAGCCCGGATGTCTGGCGCAAACGTATTAAATCCATGCGTCAACAAAAGTGAATACCGGACAACCCTATATGAAAAGGATGTTTATCTGGGATTTATGCACCTGCAATCGCTGGAGCAGCATATTGCGGAACAGATTGTAGGTGAACGGGAACGGAATGGTGATTACACTTCGCTTGAAAACCTGATAAAACGAGTTGCAATTGGCATAGCCAATATCCAGATCCTGATTTTTATTGGTGCATTCAGGTTTACAGGCAAGCAAAAAAATGAACTGTTGATTGAGGCAAGAATGTTGCTGAATGACACGAAAATTGAACGAAATACGGATACGCTGTTTGATGAGCCTGTAAAAGAATATCAGCTTCCCATCCTGAAACGCGATGTATTTGAAGATGCCTTTGATGAAATCGAATTATTGCAATTCCCGGTTTCGGTGAGCCCTTTTGATTTATTGAAAACAAAATACCGTGGCCATGTGATGGCTAAAGACCTGGTTCATTATCATAAAAAACAGGTGAAGATGCTGGCGTACCTGATTTCAAGGAAACATGTACCGACAAAAAGGGGAGCTATGTTCTTCGGTACCTGGATTGATGTGGAAGGAAATTACTTTGACACGGCCCACTTTCCGGACTGTTTAGAAAAATACCCATTCCAGGGCGGAGGCTGCTATCTCCTTTTGGGTAATGTTGAGGTAGATTTTCATTTCCCGACCATCACCATTGTACAGATGGCAAAGATGCCTTTTATACCTGACCCGAGATATGCTTATGACGATGATAAAAAATACGCAGCCCATCAGCGGATTAAAGAAGATGTGAGCATGACTTCAAGAAAGCCTTACCCGCAGGCGCATGAGATTAATCTGCCGAGAAGGAAGATGAACTGAAAATTCTTCAACGCTGTCCCATGCTAATGGAAGCATGAGAATGCCAGTCCAATGAATGCCCTGAAAACCTGGCCCGTTATGGTACCAGTGCAGCTATTCCCAACAAGATGTTAACCGCATTGGGTGGAGAGATGCAGGCTAAAAATCCTGATCCGCAAGATGTAGCCGATGCAATTGTAAGCTGATTGGCACTGGTTTGGAAACAATTTGCAGTAGTTTGGAAACAAGTACCTCAACAAAAGTGATGAACTTTGCATTATACAATTAAAAGAAATAAAAATGCAGAATACCATTTTCATTACCGGCGCATCATCAGGCATAGGCAGAGCCACAGCAAAATTATTTCATGCCAAAGGATGGAATGTTATTGCGACCATGCGGACGCCTGAGCAAGAAACGGAATTGTCTCAACTGGAAAATATGACCCTTTTACCCTTGGATGTAACCGATCTGGAACAGATCAGGAAAACAGTTTCCTTAGCATTATCTGAACATGGGGTGGATGTTGTTTTTAATAATGCAGGATATGGATTATTAGGTTCATTGGAAGCATATACTGATGAGCAGATTGTGCAACAAATAAATACCAATCTTTTGGGTGTTATAAGAGTTACTAAAGAATTTATTCCACATTTCAGGAAAAAGAAGAGTGGTCTTTTTATCAGCACGACGTCTATGGGAGGATTTATGGGGTTTCCGTTGCATTCTATTTATCATGCAACTAAATTTGGAATAGAAGGATGGTCTGAAAGTATGTCATTTGAATTGGGACTTCATCAGATCGGCATTAAGACAATCGCTCCCGGTGCCACGTTGACCAGTTTTTTAGACAGGTCTCTTGAAAAAGGATTACATCCTGCTTATCAAGATTTAGAAGAGAAACTGCTAGGCTCCACAGATGCTATGATGAGTAACTCAATAGCGCCAGAACAGGTTGCGGCGGTGGTTTATCAAGCAGCTACTGACGGGAAAGACCAGATCAGATATCTGGTAGGAGAGGATACCAAAGCAATGGACGCGAATCGTTTGAAGATGGGGCGTGAAGATTTTCGGAAGGAACTTAAAAAGCAATTTTTGTAGTCAATAATTAACTTCATAACTTTAAATATTTAAAAGAAGTATGAGTTTTATCCTGAAATTTTTAGGTGGTATTGTGCTTTCGGTAGGGTTGGCTTTAGTCTTCAAGCCTAATCTTTTCACTACTTCAGCTGCTAGCATTGATGGTTATCAGACAATAGAGAAAAGGGTACTTCGGGGCTTTTTGTTGGGTATCGGTCTTTTTATGCTGTTTTTTTCATCATGGAACTCCTGGAAATTGATATTATTGGCATTCCTGATTGCTTTGACAGTAGGAGTAATGACGGCCAGAATCGTAGGTCTCGCATTAGACGGATTTTACACCAAGCAAATTTACTGGCTGTTAATAGAAATGATGATTTTGATCATCTTTGGGTTTTTGTATTCCTTATGCGCAGTAAAAATTTATTATAATTATTAACGATATAAAAATGTATACTATACAGTCATTATCTGAGTTTCACCGGTTGTTATCACTGGAAGCTCCACAGTATCCTTTGGTAAGCATTGTAAAGGTTTCAGAACTCCACGCCATTGATTCAGAAATATGGCAGAAATTTACGACCACTTTTTATACCATATCGCTAAAAAGTAACATTCAGTCAAAAATCAAATACGGTCAGAATTACTATGACTTTGACAGCGGATCCATGATCTTTAGCTCCCCAAAACAGGTTCAGTCTGTCGAGGCGGCGAGCAATATGTTGGACGAAAAAGCCGGAACGGGATATGTTCTTTGCTTTCATCCGGATTTTCTTGCTCGTCATCCACTGGCAATAAACATCAAAAAGTATAATTTTTTTTCCTACGAAGTGAGTGAAGCACTGCATCTTTCCGATAAAGAGAAAAAAACGTTACGGAGATTTTTCAAAAGATTGAGGAAGAGTATCAGCATATCGACCCTCATACGCAGAATGTAATTTTATCACAGATCGACCTATTGCTAACTTATTGCCAACGTTTTTACGAAAGACAATTTCTTACCCGCCAAGCGTTAAACAATGATCTCCTGACGAAAACTGAAATCATTATCAATCAATATTTTGATACTAAAAAAGGTCTTGTTCTGGGGCTGCTTACCGTAGAGCATCTGGCAGAAGAACTTCATATTAGTGCGCATTATTTAAGCGATGCTTTACGTTCGCTCACAGGAATGAGCGCGCAGCAGCATATTCATGAAAAACTTATTGCAAAGGCTAAAGAATATTTAATCTCTACTGACATGACGGTTTCAGAAATTGCTTACTACTTAGGCTTTGAGCAGTCCCAATCATTTCACAAGCTTTTCAAAAAGAAGACCAGTATATCTCCACTGGAATTCAAGCAGTCTTTCAATTAAGGATTAAATTAATTTTGATCAATTTACCAAGGATGAAGATGAAATAGGCCTCTGTAAAGCAACGGAAATAAGACTTTTGTTTCCGCTTATATTATTTCCTTTATTGCCAGCTTATTTTTTTCTTCTTTTTCTTTGCCTTTTTTTCATCTGGGATTCAAAAACCAGTTCCTCTTGATTCCACGAGTCAGAAGATAAGAAGTCATTAAAAAATCCGTCAAACAAACCGCTAATGCTATCAATTGAAAATTGTTCGGTGTCTATTTCCTGAGATAAATTAACATCATCATGAGCCGATTTATTTTCGGGCTTTGATTCTGACCCATTAAATAATGTGTTGAATGAATTTGCTGATAGATATTTGCCTAACTGCGAACCATTCCATACTAACTTCGAATCATGGTCGATAAACGTGATACCGTATATTCTTCCCTGGTCGTTTCTTCTGATCACTGTAGCAATTCCCTGTTCAAGAAGTTGCTTTTTAAAAGACGCTTCAGAATGACTGGTGAGTATTGCGGTCTCTATGGTTCTTTTTAAAATCGGTTTTGAAGGATGATCTTTCATTTTTGATTTTGACTTTTCAATTAATGCCTGGATGTGTTCCACACCTGCATGCTTACCGAAAAGCGATGACTTAAAAGCAGCACTTATTTTTTTGCCATGTTCATCCGTAGCAAAATATACGATTCCTTTTCTCATTTTTCCCTGCAATTCTCCATCAACCTGTTCAAGATTTATATTGAATTGAGAGAGCAAAGCATGGTACGCTCCTATACTTTGAAAATGATAAGTCTGAGGCAGATGTCTGAGTACGGATGCCAATTGTGTTTTAATATGACCTTTAGCGTAATTCACAGGCTTAAAAATCAAAGTAGAATTCTGGCTTTCACTTTCAGTGGCCACCTTTAAATGAAATTGCTTTTCTAATTTTCTGCAGGCTGCCATGGATCGATGACGGTCATAACGATCTGGTATTTTTTTGCCATTAAGCTGAACACAGGTTGTCACAATATGAATGTGGGTCCTGTCAATATCGGTATGCTTAAAAACAACATAGGGTTGCTGTCCATAGCCCATTTCCTGCATATACTGCTGTGCCATTTCCCGGTAATCGGAGTCATCCACTTTATCTTCCGGATGCGGATTGAGTGAAATATGCCTGAGGGGCTTTTCAGTTTTACGGTTGGCAATGAAGTAAGGTTCAAAATATTGATGGAAAAACTGAGCTGTATAAGGCCGATCCCATACATCAGGAATCTTGTTGGTTAAAAGAACATGTCCGTTTCCCTGATCCACTTTCTGCTGATTGTAATTAAGCGCACCCCAGAGATTTTCACCTTTTCCGATTTTAGCGATCATTTTCAGAACTTTTTAGAATATGGTTACGCTCAAAATCTTTCGTTAAATCAATAATCTGTTTACAGATTAAGGCCAGTTCTCTGGTGTGGTTTTCCAGTTTAAATAAATAGTATGCTGCTTTTTTCTCAGTAAAATTCCGATATAAAATCTTTACGACCTGGTTATAATTCTTTCCAACCGACTGAAACTGGTAGAAGAATTTAGTAAGTTGCGTATGATAATCCATTGTTGAAACATCGACAGTAATCATTTTCAGTTCTTTCTGAAACAAAACAGTTGTGATAAATTTGGCTTTGTTGCTCATCCCCGAAGCTTCATATAATTTTAGAAAATTAAAGTTTTCTTCATCGGTCAGCCGGAATACATACCGATGTTTGCTGGGATTCAGCTTTGGCTTTCGCCCACCTTTGTTACTCTTTTTAAATACCATAATATTCAGTTTAAAATGATCAAAATCACGACTTCGGAGTGGTTTTCCAAGCCCCAGCCAGGGCAAGTTGTTTTGAGGCACGAGAAAAGTTGTGAGGCACTCAAAACATAACTTGCCCCTTTCGGGTGAAAGGTCTGGTTTTGAATAGACCAGGTTAATACACCATCATACCCATCCGATATTCTCAACAGAGACTCGTCAGTCTTATCACACAAAGAAAACCACAATAATCGGTAGAACCGGCGTATCGTCCAAGGCCAAAGCAGGAGACTGAAAGCCAAAAGCAACCATTGTAAAAACCTTTGGGCAGAAATAATATTCATTTGCCTCAGATGGCGGGCGTGCTCTCTTACCTGCATATCTGAAAGAAACCCGGAGGTCCTGAAATCTGGCCTTCCTGCCTTCTTGAATTCTGGAATTCCGGTAACCAGGAGATTATGTCAGAGTGATAGAAATCAGGAGTTCAATCGAACAGGATTAAATGACCGGAAGCATTCAGGAAAGATTGACAAACATCAGTGGTGATAATAGGAATTCGAAGCGGTATTGCTGAAGGCAGTATGTCCATATAGACATCATTGCTGACTGAAAGCCTGCAACCATTTACCTGATCAAATGAGATCTAACAAAATTCAAAAATATGACAACAAAAAAACAACTCAAAATTATTGCATTTTCTACCCAAAAGGGTGGGGTAGGAAAAAGTACGTTTACCACCTTGATCGCAAGTATTCTTCATTACCGGATGGGTTATCAGGTGGCTGTTTTCGACTGTGACTTTCCGCAGTACAGTTTGCTCCAAATGCGGGAACGGGATCTGAAAGTCGTGATGCAGAATGAGATGCTGAAAAAGATGGCGCACAAACAATTTACAACGATCAATAAGAAAGCGTATCCTATCTTTGAAAGTAAAGCAGACCAGGTCCTGGAAGATATGAACGCCTACATTGCTGCCGAACCAACACCGGATATCATTTTTCTGGATTTACCGGGAACCGTCAATACAGCCGGGATTTTACGAACATTGATCAACGTCCATTATATTTTTTCTCCCATTACTGCCGATCGTCTCGTGCTTGAAAGTACACTGAGTTTTACCGATGTACTGACCAACGTCCTAATGAAAGAAAATGAAACGTTCATCCAAGGCATCTATTTATTCTGGAATCAGGTGGACGGCAGAGAAAGAACGCTGCTGTACAAAAATTACAGTAAGGTTATTTCAGACCTGGGGCTGCAGTTGATGGAAACTACGGTTACCGACAGCAAAAGATTCAGGAAAGAAGGTGGAGAGTTCGCAAAAACGGTCTTCCGGTCAACCTTGTTACCGGCAGATCCTAAGCTGTTAGGGCAATGCAGGTTGGATCGTTTTGTAGAAGAGTTTCTAAGAATTATCAAATTACAGGAGCATGGAAAGTGAAAAAAAGAACAGCAATGACCCAGGTATTGACGAACAGTACCTGATGTCCATTATGGCAGGAAGTCCAAAGAAAGAACTTCCTGACCAAAATTCTGATTTTCATAAGGAAAAAGGGATGCCAAAACACAAGGTGAAAAGCATAAAAAACCAGGAGGTCAACTACAGGGAGCTGTTCCTGACCCACCATACAATGACCAAGCGCGGTGACAAGAGTATTTACATCCGTCCGGAATATCACGGCCGTCTTTGCCGAATTATTCACATTATCGCAGATGATCAGATTCCTTTGTATGCGTATCTTGATAATATTCTGGCGCATCATTTTGAAATGTTCGAAAAGGAAATTACTGATGATTTCAATAATAAATACCGTCCCATCTTTTAAATATCATCTTATGGAACAAATGATCATTATCGCTTTGTTAATCGTTATCATTCTGATGCTTTCGGATAGAAAATATTTAGCAAAAGAACTCAATGAAAATGATGCTGATCCGGACGAGAAGCTTCCATCCATAATGGGCGATACAAAGCAAGGAGGAAGACATATCTTGCCAATTGAAACCACTGCAAGACAGCAGCTATCTGCTTCAATGACCGCAGATAATTTTGAGTCAGAAACCATAAACGGGCAAGCTGACGATGTAATTCAGAGTAAAAGTCTTAATGATATTTTAATCAAAGATGACGAGTGGGAGCAAGAGGAAGAAGATTGGAAATATCATGACTCTAATGTCGAAAGCGGGTTTGCTACAGGGGTTACCTTTCAGGAACTGAGTACTGCGGGTCAGTTGCTTCAGGAGGATCTGCTGGAGCCTGATCTAAAGCAACAAGCAGCAGAGATTATCCAAAAAGTTCAGGGAACCGAGCTTTTCGATCTTTTAGAGGATTCCTTGGGAGATGCTTCAAAGCGTATTGCCAATTTGCTAAATCAAAGTATTCTGAATACTGATGAAAGCACCGCTTCCAAAGAGGGTGTTGAAGGTTTCGATATTGGGGAATTTGTTTAAACGAATTCCCCTTTTATAATTTAACTACAAGAAATACCAATTCGGATACACCTGATCTGATGAGAACGATGAATTTTGTACTAGAAAATTAAATCAATTAAAAAAAAGAATTATGCAAAAAAGAAAATTGGGAAATAACGGATTAGAAGTTTCGGCATTGGGCTTTGGATGTATGGGTTTAAACTTTTTAGATGGTGTGGGTCTTGATAAAAAAGATGCCACAGCACTATTGCATCATGCCGTTGAAAGAGGGGTTACATTTTTTGACACCGCAGAAGCCTATGGGCCTTACACTAACGAAGAATTAGTCGGTGAAGGATTACAGCCCTATAGGAAAGATATTGTAATCGCTACAAAGTTTGGGTGTAAGGATGCCAGCCCGGCAGCAGGTCTGGACAGCAGACCCGAAACGATCAGGTCTGTAACAGAGGCTTCTCTTAGACGACTGAAGACAGATTATATTGATCTGCTGTACCAGCACAGGGTTGACCCAAATGTTCCGATAGAAGATGTTGCCGGAACGGTAAAAGACCTTATAGCGGAGGGTAAAGTAAAATATTTCGGTTTATCGGAAGCAAGTGTTAAAACTATTCGAAAAGCACATGCCATTCAACCTGTATCGGCATTGCAAAGCGAATACTCTTTATTTTGGCGTGAACCGGAGCATGCGATCATACCCACTTTAGAAGAATTAGGCATTGGTTTCGTTCCGTTCAGTCCTTTGGGAAAAGGTTTTCTTACAGGCGCCATCAATACTAAATTAGAAGCTGTTGACCGTCGAAATGTCCTTCCGCGTTTCACTGAAGAAAACATCAAGGCCAATCTGGTTTTGGTCGATGCACTTACTGAAATCGCCCAACAAAAAAATGTGACCACAGGACAGTTGGCATTGGCCTGGCTTCTGGCACAAAAACCATGGATCACACCGATCCCGGGAACCACGAAATTACCTCGTCTGGAAGAAAATATTGCCAGTACAAATGTCATATTGACCGCTGAAGACCTTGCCAAAATTGATTCTATAACCAGTAGTATTACACTTGTTGGCGACCGGTATCCTGAATTTTTAGAAAAGCAAATTGACAAATAAGAAATACAGAAATGGAAAACATTAAAGGAAAGGTAGTTGCCATTACGGGGGCAAGCAGCGGTATGGGTAAATCCATTGCTATGGAATTAGCAAAGAACGGGGCAAAGGTTGTCTTAGGGGCCAGACGTACAGAACAACTGCGACAACTTGTAGAAGACATAGAAAGTGATGGAGGGGAAGCCGCGTTTATTACAATTGATGTGAAGAACAAAGCCGATCTTGATCGCCTGGTGCATAAAGCTATGGAACAATATGGGAAATTGGATGTAATGGTCAACAACGCCGGTATCAGTCAGTTAAGCCGCATTGACGATCTGGATATTGAAGGTTGGCAAGAAATGATCGATATCAATCTCAAAGGCGTATTATATGGAATGGCCGCAGCAATTCCTGTTTTTAAGCAACAGCAGGAGGGACATATCGTTAATATTATTTCTACGGCAGGGTTAAAAATTACCCCCATGATGGGCGTTTATGCCGGAACAAAAAATGCGATACGCACCATTGCGGAAGCTTTTCGCCAGGAATTGGACGGAAAAGTACGTATTACGGGAATATCGCCGGGATTTGTAAAAACAGATTTTGCTGGAAGTATTAAAAATGAACAAATGAGAACAATTATTCAAAAAGAAATGGATCACATGGCATTAAATCCTATAGCCATAGCAAATGCGGTAATATATGCACTTAGCCAGCCCGGTGATGTTGAAGTTGGCGACATTGTGATTCGTCCGTCAAAACAAAATTGATTACATTCGTAAAAGAAATGCAAACACCATCTGACATACGGCACATTGACAGTATATCCCAATTGATGCGTCTATTGGAGCTTCCGGCACCGTTGCATCCAATGATTGCATTGGTTGATTACCGGAACGTACCCATGGAAACATTTCCCAGGGGACAGAGAATAAGCCTTGATTTTTACAAAATCTCCTTTAAAACAACATTCACGGGACAAATAAAATACGGCCAGGGATATTATGATTTTGAAGAAGGCGGAATGGCATTTTTAAAGCCTAAACAGATCGTTTTCCCTCCCGAGGAAATAGAAAGCTATGAGGGGATTGCGCTGTATTTTCATCCGGACTTTATCCGAAATCATTCCTTAGGAAAATCAATACAACAATATGGCTTTTTTTCTTATGACGTTTCAGAAGCCTTATTTTTGTCGGCTAAGGAAAAAGAAATTATAGCGGGTTTATTTGCTTCAATAGCCACTGAACTTGAAAATAATATTGACAGTTTCAGCCAGGATGTTCTGGTGTCGCAATTGGAATTGTTATTGAATTACAGCAATCGCTTTTACAGCAGACAGTTTATTACACGAAAAGCAGTCAATAATGATATCATTTCTTCTTTGGACCAACTCTTAAACCGCTATTTTGAAGATGGGGACAGTCTTAAAAAAGGGTTGCCATCGGTGAAATACATCAGTACAGAATTAAAGCTGTCGCAGCGTTATCTGAGCGATATGATGCGTTCATTCACAGGCCTGAATACGCAACAGTATATACAGAATGCCATTATAGAAAAGGCGAAAGAAAAATTAACGACCACAAATCTGTCGGTATCGGAAATTGCTTATGAATTAGGCTTTGAACACTCTCAATCATTCAGTAAACTGTTCAAAGCAAAAACCAGTGTTTCACCTGTGGAGTTCAGACAGTCATTTAATTAAAAGGAAGATAATTCAGGACTCCAGATAAAAGTCAAGCTGTCCCTGATTTTCCGGTTTAAACCTGTCAATTCACAGTTCAAAGGTGACCAAATATTGCAAGCCTCTATAAAAGAAGACAAGGTCAAGAAAAATCAGAATGACAACCTGTACTTTTTACTCTTCGCTGATACATAAAGAAATACTATCCAGGTTCAAGGATAGTATTTTTTATATGTCCGATCAGAACTTTTTGGAGATCGCTTTCATTAAACGTTTCCGTTGGTCCAAAAAGTCGAATTCTTAGCTGTCTTTCAACGTAATGGCGTTAAGGCTTTTTAGATTTTCTGTATTATTCATAGAACTGCTTCATTCTCCAAAGATTCTTGTGCGAAATCCTTTTCAGGTTCATTGGCCTGGATATGGAGACGCATTCTATGGATTCCCATTCAGTCGATCAGTTCCTGACTGACTTTTCTAATCGCATGATTACGGACATGTTTCATAAGCTCAATACGATCTGTGAAACTTTCGTCCTCTTTGAAACTCTTTATGAATTACAATTCATTATAAGAATTCCCAGAAGAACAAAGACCCATTAATTGACAAACAATTCCTCTCACTGCCATCAATCATAAATTGCTCCGGATCACTTACACCTTTGTCTCCAGATCTGCAAAGTGCAGGTTACATCATCAAAAATCTTCATTATGAAAAGACAAAGAGAAAAACTTTTGCTGCTCGGACTAAGCTTAGCATCAGGTACAGGTGGCTTTGCTCAGGGCAACGGCACCGCCGGCATCAATGAGGCCACCCAAATGGTCACATCGTATTTTGAGCCGGCTACACAACTTATCTATGCCATCGGAGCGGTTGTCGGGCTCATCGGAGGAGTCAAGGTGTACAATAAATTCAGCAGTGGTGATCCGGATACCAGTAAAACCGCAGCGAGCTGGTTTGGTGCCTGTATATTCCTGATTGTGGCCGCGACCATTTTACGTTCATTTTTCCTTTAAAAGATGATCATGAAGAACTACCACATCAACAAAGGAATAGGCAGGACGGTAGAGTTTAAGGGACTTAAAGCACAGTACCTCTTCATCTTTGCCGGCGGACTCTTAGCAATACTCGTATCAGTAATGATCCTATACATGGCTGGGGTAAATGCCTATCTATGTTTAATTCTCGGCGGTGCCAGCAGCGGACTGCTCATCTGGCAGACCTTCAGACTGAATGGCAAATACGGAGAGCATGGTATAATGAAAACGGTCGCTCGTAGAAAGCATCCTGATTACATCATCTGCCGCAAGTGCATCTACCGCTATCTGAAAATCAACCGAAAAAGAGCAGACGTATGAGAAATTCTTCCAAAGTCGCAACACTGGAAAGTAAATTTCCATTGCTTGCGATTGAAAATGACTGTATTATTTCAAAGGATGCCGATATTACCGTTTGCTTTACAGTAAGACTTCCTGAGCTGTTTACCGTAGCTTCTGCTGAGTATGAAGCGATGCATTCAGCCTGGTTCAAAGCGATTAAAACTTTACCGGATTTCACCGTGGTTCATAAGCAGGACTGGTTTATCCAAGAAAACTATACTCCTGATCTGATGGTAGAAGACCAGAGTTTTTTGTCAAGATCATTTGAACGGCATTTCAATGAGAGATCTTTTTTAAATCATTACTGTTATCTGTTCATCACAAAAACCAGCAAAGAAAAAATGCGGATGCAGAGTAACTTTTCATCGTTATGCAAAGGCAGGCTGGTTCCGAAAGAGATCAGGGATAAAGAGGTTGTTAACCGTTTTCTCGAAGCGGTCGATCAGCTGGAGAGGATCATGAATGACAGCGGTTACATCCATCTGGAAAGAATGTCAGAAGATGAAATCTCTGGAACCCTGGAAAAATCAGGAATCCTGGAACAGTATCTCACCTTATCCCGTGACGTTAAACCTGCGCTGCAGGACATCAGGTTAGGTTCGGAAGAAATGCGGATCGGAAATAACAGGATCTGCATGCATACTTTGTCAGATACTGAAGATCTACCGGCTACCATATCCTCACACAGCCGCTATGAAAAACTGAGCACCGACCGCAGTGACTGTCTGCTGTCATTCGCTTCACCCGTAGGGCTTCTCTTAAACTGCAATCATATCTACAACCAGTATCTGTTCATTGACAGCAGTGATGAGAATCTTCGGCAGTTTGAAAAATCGGCTAGGAATATGCACTCACTGGCAAGATACAGCCGAGCCAACCAGATCAACAAAGAATGGATCGAAAAATACCTGAACGAGGCCCATTCTTACGGTTTGCAATCGATACGTGCCCATTTCAATGTGATGTCCTGGTCTGATGATCCCGCCAAACTCAAGCAGCTGAAAAATGATACGGGGAGTGCCCTTGCGCTGATGGAATGCAAGCCCCGGCATAACACCACGGATACGGCCACCCTCTATTGGGCAGGAATTCCTGGAAATGCAGGCGATTTTCCCAGTGAAGAAAGTTTCTACACATTTATAGAACCGGCATTGTGTTTT
This sequence comes from uncultured Chryseobacterium sp., assembly GCA_913778085.1. GTDB lineage: Bacteria > Bacteroidota > Bacteroidia > Flavobacteriales > Weeksellaceae > Chryseobacterium. Next base: position 86,397 of record CAJYXJ010000014.1, on the reverse strand, counting down.
TTCACCGAAGAAACGAATTATCTGGATTCGCTTTCACCATTTGGAATCAAGATGGCTGACCGTCTGACCGGAAAGCCGATTCATCTGGATATCTCTGATCTGCCGATGAAGCAGGGGATCATTACCAATAGAAATAAGTTCATCCTTGGACCTTCAGGCAGTGGCAAGTCGTTCTTCACCAATCACATGGTAAGACAGTATTACGAGCAGGGTGCGCACGTACTTCTCGTTGATACAGGAAATTCCTATCAGGGATTATGTGAACTGATCAAAGGAAAAACCAAAGGAGAGGATGGCGTTTATTTTACGTACACTGAAGACAATCCCATTGCTTTCAATCCATTTTATACGGATGACGGAATTTTTGACATTGAGAAGCGGGAAAGTATCAAAACCCTGATCTTGACTTTGTGGAAAAGAGATGATGAGCCGCCGACCCGTTCAGAGGAAGTAGCATTGTCCAATGCCGTCAGCGGCTATATTGAAATAATCAGGAGCAGTGATCAGTATCCCTCATTCAATGGATTCTATGAATATATCAAAGACGACTACCAAAACGTTCTCGAACAAAAGAAGGTTAGGGAAAAAGACTTTGATATAGCCAACTTCCTTAATGTGCTGGAACCCTATTACAGAGGGGGTGAGTATGACTATCTGCTCAATTCAGAAAAGCAGCTGGACCTGTTATCCAAACGTTTCATTGTTTTTGAGATCGATGCCATTAAGGATCATAAAATTCTGTTCCCCATTGTGACCATCATCATTATGGAAGTGTTCATCAATAAGATGCGACGACTCAAAGGCATCAGAAAGCTGATCCTTATTGAGGAAGCATGGAAAGCCATTGCGAAAGACGGGATGGCTGAGTATATTAAATATCTATTTAAGACGGTCAGGAAGTTCTTCGGAGAAGCTATTGTGGTGACCCAGGAAGTTGATGATATCATCCAATCTCCGGTTGTGAAGGAAAGCATCATTAACAATTCTGACTGTAAGATCCTTCTGGACCAGCGGAAATACATGAATAAGTTCGACGATATCCAGAGGATGCTGGGACTGACTGATAAAGAAAAAGCCCAGGTACTTTCAATCAACATGAACAATGACCCGAGAAGGATGTATAAAGAAGTCTGGATCGGGCTGGGCGGAACTCATTCAGCAGTATATGCAACGGAAGTTTCCACAGAAGAATATCTTGCCTATACTACCGAAGAAACGGAAAAAATGGAAGTGATGAATCTTGCATCGGAGCTTGACGGCAATATAGAACAGGCCATCAAGAGGATTTCTCTCAAGAGAATCAAATCAATCAAGGACCAATAAATCAATTATTTAAAATTTTACAACAATGAAAAAGTTAATCATCAAAACCTTTATGGTAGCATTCTTCGCTACCGTCACCTTCACAAAAGCACAATTCGTCGTAACGGATCCCGCCAACCTGGCGTCCGGTATTTTGAACTCTGCCAACGAAATTGTTCAAACCTCATCAACCGTATCCAATGTTATCAAGAACTTCAATGAGGTCAAAAAGGTCTATGAGCAGGGTAAAGAATATTACGATAAGCTTAAGGCGGTCAACAACCTCGTGAAGGATGCAAGAAAGGTTCAGCAAACCGTACTTCTGGTAGGTGATGTTTCTGAGATGTATGTGAATAATTTCGGGAAGATGCTGAATGATCCGAATTTCAATGCACAGGAGCTGGCTGCCATTGCCAACGGCTATTCCGCCCTTCTGACGGAAAGTACTGAACTACTGAAAGAACTCAAGCAGATCATTACCGCCAATGGGCTGTCTCTGAATGATAAGGAAAGAATGGAAGTGATTGACCGGGTCCACAAAGAAGTGAAAGAATACCATAACCTGGTACGGTATTATACCAATAAGAATATTTCGGTCAGCTATCTGAGAGCGAAAAAGCAGAACAACACCCAAAGGGTGTTACATCTTTACGGAACCTCGAATCAAAAATACTGGTAAGATGGAACCGAATAACTTACATGAAGTATTGCGATCCGTTTATGAAGAGATGATGCCCATGTGCGCTGATATGGCGGCAGTCGCAAGAGGCGTTGCAGGATTAGGTGCATTGTTCTTTGTGGCGCTGAAAGTCTGGCAATCCTTAAGCCGTGCCGAACCGATCGATCTATTTCCCATGCTAAGACCTTTTGCCATTGGCATCTGTATTATGTTTTTCTCAACTGTGGTGTTGGGAGGGCTGAATGGAGTGATGAGTCCTATTGTTCAGGGCAGCCACGCCATGCTGGAGGGTCAGGTATTGGACATGAACGAGCTTCAGCAGAAAAAGGACCTGTTAGAGCGGGAGGCCATGCTTAGAAATCCCGAGATGGCGTATCTGATCTCCAATGAAGAATTTGACAAAAAGCTGGAAGAGCTCGGATGGTCACCTTCGGACCTGGTCACCATGTCAGGCATGTACATCGAAAGGGAAATGTTTGCTATCAAGAAAGATATCCGGGACGGCTTCCGTGAATTTTTAGAGATCCTGTTCCAGTCAGCAGCATTGGTCATTGATACCATCAGGACCTTTTTCCTGATCGTCCTTTCCATATTGGGACCCATTGCATTTGCGATTTCCGTCTGGGACGGTTTTCAGACCACTTTGACCCAATGGCTGACCAGGTACATCAGCGTTTATCTGTGGCTTCCGGTTGCCGATATTTTCAGTGCTATTCTGGCGAAAATACAGACGCTGATCCTGGAGCGCGACATTGAGATGCTGGCAGATCCGGACTTTATTCCCGATACTTCCAATACGGTATACATCATTTATATGGTGATTGGAATCATCGGTTACTTTACTGTGCCGACCGTAACCGGCTGGGTCATCCAGGCAGGAGGTGCCGGTAATTTCATACGCAATGTGAATCAAACCGCTACGAAATCGGGTAATATTGCGGGAGCCGCAGCGGGTTCAGCAACAGGAAATATTTCGGGGAGATTGTTAAAATAAATACAGGCTTATGGAATTTAAAACTTTAAGAAATATTGAGAATAGCTTCAGGCAGATCCGCCTGTTTACGTTTGTTTTCGCGCTGCTGTGTTTCGGAGTTGTGGGTTTGGTGGTAGTCAAATCCTATCAGTTTGCAGAAGAACAGCGCCAGAAGATTTATGTTTTGGATAACGGCAAATCCTTAATGGTGGCGTTATCGCAGGATATGTCCATCAACAGGCCTGTTGAAGCAAGGGAGCACGTGAGGCGATTTCACGAGTTGTTTTTCACGATAGCGCCCGATAAGAATGCTATTGAAAGCAATATCAAAAGGGCTTTCAATCTGGCTGACCAATCTGCATTCAACTACTATAAGGATCTTCAGGAAAAGGGTTATTATAACAGAATTATTTCCGGAAATATTCAGCAGAGGATCGAAGTGGACAGTATTGTTGCCAACTTTAACAGTTATCCTTATGATGTCAGAACTTACGCCAGGCAGTTCATTATCCGGTCGAGTAATCTCACCATCAGGAATTTAATTACAGACTGTTCATTGGTCAACTCTGTGCGGTCCGACAGCAATCCGCAGGGGTTTACAATTGAAAAATTCAACGTAGTGGAAAACAGGGATATTGAAACGGTTGAGCGCTAAAATGAAAGCAATGATAAAGCTAAGAGATCAAATCGAACATTACATTTTAAAGGCTGAAAACCTTTGGAAGGTTCTGTCAACCGAAAGGCAAAGATTATTGATAAAAGTTTTCTTCGGTGCTTATGTTTTGCTGACTGCTGTAGTCATTATCAATGGCTTTATTGGAAAAGGCAAAAGGAGTAATACCATAGCTGTTGACCATATTGACGGCATTTCCAAGAAATCCGCCAGCGAAGATTTCAAACATATTGATACATTAAACTCAATCTTAACAAAATAGTATATGAAAGATCCAGTAAAAATTAAAATTACCGAGAATAATTTATCCCATTATCCGACTGAAGCGGATGATCGTCCCAAAGTGAAATGGGAGCGACTGAAGAAACCGGTCATCTATCTTATGATGGCAGCAGTCTGTGCAGGATGCTTTTATCTGATATTTAAACCGAAGTCTAACCATGCTATTGTTGAAGAAGCGGGTTTTAATGCAGCCATTCCACAGGCAAAGGACGGAGCGTTGCAATCTGATAAGCAAAAGGCTTATGAGCAGCTGCTGCTGGAGCAAAGGAATGAAGAGAAAAGAAATGCGGTAACAACCTTATCGGACTATTGGAATGATCGGGGCATTACAGGCACCAGCAGCAGTCTATCTCTGTCCGCTGGTATGAATAGTCTTCAGCAATCCGATCAGAATGCGGTGAGCAGTTATCGTAATGCACAACAGACCTTGAGCTCGTTTTATGGCCGGGAAGATCAGGAGGTTAATCATCTGAGAAAAGAAATTTCAAGATTAAAGAATGAAGCGTTGCAAAATAATGCGGTTCCGGCAGGTCTGGGAATCAACGATCAGTTAGCATTGATGGAAAAGTCGTATCAAATGGCTGCAAAATATCTTCCAAATACCCCAAAACAGGAAGAATCAGCACCAAATGAAAAGAAAGAAAAATATGTTGACAAGAAGATCAAAATTATACCAGCAAAACCAGCACATTACAATGTTGTTACCACCTTATACAGAGGGGCCTCAGACAGTGCTTTGATGGCTGGTTTGCATCACAACAGGTTTTATGAGGTTCAAAATGAATCAAAGAGTTCAGCTCAATCGGACAAAGCAATAAAAGCTGTTGTTCATGAAACGAAGACATTGGTTAATGAAAGTACATTATCCATCAGACTATCTGAAGGTTTGGAGCTGGGGCAAACAGAAATTTCTCCTGGAAGCTTGCTGACTGCCGCAGGTAAATTTCAGGGTGGTAGGCTTCAGCTAAAAATATCCTCCATTCAGTATAACGGAAGTGTTTATCCGGTAGAAATCAACATCCATGATAATGATGGACAGCCGGGGTTATATGTTCCGTATTCACCGCAGCAAAATGCTGTCAGTGATATGTTGGCAAATATGAGTCAGACTTCCGGCACCAACATTATGATGACCCAGTCCGCAGGACAGCAGGTCGTCGCTGATTTGAGCAGGGGAGTAATCCAGGGATTGTCGGGCTATTTTCAAAAAAGAGTCCGCCAGCAAAAAGTAACGGTAAAAGCAGGGCATCAAGTCTTGCTTGTACCTAAAAATAATTAATAAAAAATAAAAATATGAATACCCAAAAGAGCCATTTTATTCTCATCATGCTTCTTCTGCTCTTTGTAAGCAGAATGTTTGGTCAGGATTCTTTGATCGCCCCTCTTTCATTGGAGAAGGCAAAGCTGGAGCCTTTCAGGATGCTGGTCACTTACAGTAAAACCAGCCATGTGATATTTCCGTCACCGATACGTTATGTTGACCTTGGAAGTGAATTGTTGATTGCCAGTAAGTCCGAGCCTATCGGGAATGTCCTCAGGATCAAAGCTGCAGTCCGCAATTTTGAAGAGGAAACTAATTTTTCGGTGATCACGGAAGACGGGCAGTTTTACAGTTTTGATGTTTTTTACAGCCCTTATCCTGCGGTACTAACCTATGATCTTTTAAAGAGGCAACGAGAAATTGAGAGGCAGTATTCAACGGATGTACTTTTTGAAGATCTCAAAGGCAGCTCATCCTCTCTTACAAAATTGATGATGGAAAACCTGTACAGGAATAGCCGCAAGACGATTAACCATATTGCATCAAAAAGCTATGGTATTCGGTTTTCCGTTCGGGCATTGCATGTGAATGACAATAAATTCTACTTTACCTTAGAAGTTGATAACAAAAGCAATATCGCATATGATATTGAAATGATCAAATTTAAAATAGTAGATAAAAAAAAATTAAAGAGGAAGGTTGTTCAGGAGAAGAGGTTGGAACCGATAAGGGTTTATACTCCATTAATAACTGTAACTCATCATTCTAATGCGAAAGGAGTTTATGTACTTGAACAATTTACCCTTCTAAAAGGTCAGGTTTTGGAAGTTGAGATTCTGGAAAGGAATGGGGGACGTCATCAAAAAGTTCAGCTAGGAAACAAGAAGCTGATCCATGCAAAACTGATCGGCAATTCTAGCTTTTAAGCCAGATAAGACATACGAAGATCAAGAGCAATCTTATATTTTTTTAATGCATATTACATTCTCTTGGGTTCTATAGAGTAACCTCTCTATTCACCCGTAAGCTTTTTGAGAAATGTACGGATGCTACATTTTTCAATGGGCTTACTTCCTACGATCTGCGAAAAAATAGTTTCAACCAACGGGAGAAATTATTTTTTCGCCAAATTTTAATAAGCGACAATTCATGATTGCCGCTTATTTTAGTAGCACTAATATCAATTTACAGATAGCCGTTATCAGCAAAGGACAAATAATCCGTAGAGGTTAAAATACAATGATCCAGTAATTTAATGTTTAAAAATTCTGACGCACATTTTAAATCCTCCGTAATTTTCAAGTCCTGTGTTGAAGGATTTAGATTTCCAGATGGGTGATTATGTGCTAAGATTACGGCAGATGCATTACACAACAATGCTGCCTGCATAATAATCCTAATATCGACTATTGTTGAAGAAATACCTGATTCAGATATTTTCTTTATACCTAAGACTTTGTTAGCCTGATTTAAATACAATGCGAAACATGATTCTCTGTAATCTATTTCCTCGACATCGAAGTATTGGCGGAATACATCAACGGCATCATGCGAATCGCTTATTAATCGCTCAGAGTTGCCTTTTCGTGAATAACTTAATTTTATTTCATTAACAATATTAAAATTCATGGGATCGCTCTTGTACGGCAGAGACTTAAATTTCCCGTACATATTATATTTTGATTTGTTTTCAATCTCTTCTTTGTACTTTTTAAAGCTTTTCTAGGCTTTGCTTACTGTTTTTCAAAACAAAAACCGGAAAAAAGAAAGCAGATATGAAGTGTTGACAAAGAGAAATTGACCAAAAGGAAACGGAATAATTGGAGGGTACCTTCAGGGAGGAAACCGTTTATGCCGTAGTCTTTTTGTAGGATAAGCGTATGGCTGGCAACAATACCTTAGCTGCCTTTTTACCGGTTTATTATGAAAAAGATTATTTGATTTGTAACACCTTAGCCTTATTTAATGTGCATTTCATCATTATAAATATTTCGATGTATGGTTCGTTTGAAATAATGCTGGATATGCCATGTACCGCCAACAACAGTCAAATCCGGTAACTTTCTTTTAATGCTGTTGATTAATCTTAAATCGCACAAAATGAATTACTGTAGAGTTCAGACATAATTTTAAAATTTGTACATATGAGTCAATTGCCATCGAATCTATTTTGTTCAATAAAGCAATTAATCGAAAATTCGAAAAAAAGTATTGTCCGAAATATCAATACCACCATGTTACTGACTTATTTTCAAATAGGTAAGGTAATCGTGGAGAATGAGCAGGATGGAAGAGACAGGGCGGAATATGCTAAAGAGACATTGAAAAATCTTAGTCACCAATTGACGAGAGAATTCGGCAGGGGATACTCAGTAGATAGTTTACAATGGATGAGAAAGTTTTATTTAATGTATCAAAATAGAATTGCTGAAAAATACGAAACAGTGTTTCGTAATTCTGCTAAAGGTTCAAATTATGAATCAACGTCTCGTAATTCTTTTTTTTCATTATCATGGTCTCATTATATTCAATTAATGAAGATCGAAAATCCGGACGAAAGAAATTTTTATGAAATCGAGGCAAGCCAGAATAATTGGAGTGTCAGAGAACTTATAAGGCAATTTAATTCAGCAATATATGAACGGCTGGCATTGACCAGGGATGTAAAGGGAGTAAAAGAGTTAGCTCAGAAAGGGCAGATCATAGAAAAGTCTACTGATGTTTTAAAAAGTCACTATGTTTTGGAATTCTTAGATTTAAAAGAGGATAATCACTACTCTGAAAGTGATCTGGAAACTGAGATTATCAATAAATTAGAGCATTTTATGCTTGAATTAGGAAAAGGTTTTCTCTTTGAAGGGCGTCAGCGCAGATTTACCTTTGAAGGCGACAGTTTCTTTGTGGATCTGGTATTTTATAATCGTCTTTTAAGGTGTTTTGTTCTGCTTGACTTAAAAATAGGAAAATTATCCCATCAGGATATCGGGCAAATGCAGATGTATGTCAATTATTATGATAGAAAAGTGAAGCTGGCAGAAGAAAATCCAACAATTGGAATCATTCTTTGTAAAGAAGAAAACAAAACAGTTATTGAATTCACTCTTCCGGAAAACAACAATACCATTTTTGCAAAAGAGTATAAAGCAATTCTTCCGACCAAGGAAGAACTTAAGAAACAGGTCAGATAAAGATTCTTCATAATTCCTGCTTAGGACCTCTCAAACAGCCCATGCCCGGAAAAATAAATTAACATTTGACTATATCGCATGGAACTTAGACAGTCCTGTGTAAATCAAATATATCATTTGCTTTAACAATAAACTTATCTTTATCTAAAAAAAAGTTTGATTTCATAGCCTTGACTTTTCGCCCGATCGTAGAATTTTATGGCACCTTTTGCACCACCTTGGAGAGGTGTAAAATTTTTTGACATTATTTAGCACAATACAGATTGCAATTTTAGACACGGTTAATAATAGTTTTTAGCTTTAAATAATAAAATTAACAAATAATTGATATTGAAATAACTATTAAATAGATTGCAGGATTTCATGAAAATATCTTCAGCCTTTTTTGGATTTTATATACATGATTTTTTAAAAAATAATATATATCAAAGATTCTATTTTAATAATAATTGACTGTTGAAAGTTCTGCAAGTCTATTTAGATCTTCTACAAAAGTGTTCGAAAATTGCACCTCCGGGGTCACAAGACTGACATTAGAGACTTTAGAAGTTTCATGTCGGTCTTTTTTTTGTTTAAAATCCTGTTTGTCAGGCAGATAAACTCGGCTATAGAATTTAATCGGGGTGTTCGAAAAGCTATTCCGTCAAAAGCCGGTTTTTCAGGATATATCAAACACGTTATTGCACGTTTTCCCGCTGTATCAGCGTTTGAGTAAAGTCTTGGCAAATTACAACGGTACCTTGTAGAAAATCTAGACAATGCTGAAAGCTTCTCGCTGCTTGATGGCAACATATTTTTTGCCATCTTACACTTCCGTTGATCCATTCATAGGATGTTCCAATTAATAACTCACTTCAACAATTTTATAATCTTAATATTCTGAAAACTTCAAATATTAGTAAATGGTTTCATTTTTCTTCAGGTGGTTAAAAATGTGTAAATTGTTGAAAAATATTTTATGATAATTTGCGGAAGGCCAGATCATATGATGAACAATGATTTTTCGTCGTAATGCTTTTTGAATTTAATTTTTACAGTTCTTTATTACTGATTACGTTTTCACAAGGAATTCTGTACTCGTTCCTGCTTGCAAAAAAGGGCGTAAATCAAAAGGATAAATCAAACTATTGGCTTTCAGCATTCATTTTTTGTTGTTCGCTTTATATTGCACCCTGGATGCTTGGCTTTGCCGGCTGGTATGATTCAGAATATTACCGGGATATCTTATTTTACATTCCTTTTCAACAACTTTTTTTACTTGGGCCTCTGATCTATTTTTATACACAAAGCTTGTTATATTCTGAGTTTAGATTATTGCGTAAAGATTTTCGACACTTCCTGATACCGTTTATATACATCCTGTCAAGTGTTGGTATTTGGTTCTATGACCATTTTATTTACAACGGATATTACTTTTATGCAGACGGCAGCGACAAAGATTTTGATGACTGGTACCAATATGGTGGCTTTCTTTCAATGGCTTTTTATCTGATACAAAGTCTTCGGATCTATAACCGTTATAGAAATAAAATTTTTCAGGAAACAAGTTATGCAGAGGTTATATTATTTAAGTGGATCAAAATATACCTTTTTTCCTTTTTAATTTTAATGCTGCTTCCCGTATTATTTAGGCTGATCGCATACAAATATTCGGCAATTAGTACATATGAAGGTTCGTGGTGGTATTTTCTGTTGTATTCGGTGATCATGTGTTATGTGGCAATAACTGCCTATACCAACACTGTTACTCAGAATTTAAAGCTCAAATCTTCAGGAGATGGCGATTTCCTACATCCTGTTGACGAATTGACACCCGATTATACATCTATTGTTGAAGTTCAGGAATACACCGAAACCACTTTACTCCCTGAACTTGACTTCTGGAAACAAAAAATCATCAGTATACTGACCGACGAATCAATATTTCGTAATCCCGAATTAACGCTGGTGAATTTCTCAGAAAAGTTACAGGCCAATACCAGTTTAATTTCTAAAGTAATAAATCAGGGATTCGGATTAAACTTTAATGACTTTATAAATAAATACCGCGTAGATGCGGTGTGTGATTGTTTAGATAAAGATATGCAGCAGCACATGACCATCTTAGGTATTGCATTGGAATGCGGATTTAATTCAAAGGCAACCTTCAACCGTGCTTTTAAAAAACATGTTGGTAAAACACCCCGTGAATATATGACAGAAATCAACCGAAATTAGTCTCAAATCATAATATGAAGCGATTTATGAGTGTCTAAAAAGCATTTTTGCACTTATAAAATCAATTTATATTATGAAAAAATCAGTCTTTTATTTCTTTAAATTAACCAAACCTGTTATCATGCCTTACGGATGGCAGGATTTTTTACTGGCATTACCGCGCATCATCTGCGGATATCTGTTGGCATTTAATTTCGGTGCTGCTAAATTTGGTTTGCCTTGGTCGCCTCAGGAAAATAATCTGCGGCTTTTTGAAGTAGCCTATTGGTTCCCGAATGATATATCCAATTATGGTGGCATCTTTTCATTGTTTCCGAATTTTTTAGCATGGATGGGCGCATTTAGCGAGGGTATCGGGGGGCTGATGCTCATATTGGGTTTTCAGACACGTATTATGTCTTTCCTTATTTTCTGTACGATGGGAGTAGCCGCATTTTGTCAGCACGGGCAGGAGGGATTATGGAATATGCTGCCGGCTCTGGCTTTTTTGTTTGTATCGGTCTTTACCATGATTTTAGGCTCAGGACGCATCGGAATTGACTTTTTAATCACTCATAAATCATAATATATGAAAGCAAAGTTTAACTGTTTAGTTTGTATACTGTTCCTTGTTAATATAAGCTGTGTCCAGAAATCTTACGACAGGATAATGATACTGGAATTAAAGGTAGATAATATCAAAAATATAAGGTCAGTAGGGGTACGCGGTAGTGATAAGCCATTAAACTGGAATACCGATTATCCGCTAAAACTTGATCATAAAGATAATATTTATAAAACGACCGTAAAAATGAACACGGGTTATCTTTTTACCGAAATAAAGTTTGTTGTAAATGGTGAAATTGAACTCGAAAACAGGGGTAACCGCAAAATAACCTTTAATACAAAAGATACGGTCCGCTATGAAGCTCAGTATAATCGTCCAAAATGATACTCGTTTTGTTAGCATATCAGATTTAAATGGCGATGAATGAATCTTGCATAAAAGTGTTTGTTATATTTAAATATCGAAAACGGGAACGGCATTCACCGGGTCTATTTTAAGATTCTTAAACCAAACATAACAATATTCTGAATAAATCTGATGTCAAATGGCATTAATGGATAACAAGCTATTGGTTTGATTATAATTAAATTCACAACGCCACTGAAAGAGACCGTAATAGATTAATAAATCTTTTTTAATTATAGAATTGTTAATTCTTCGCTGTCAATAATTCCGTGGGTGAATAACCATATTCTTTTTTGAAGGCGTATGAAAAATGCGAAAGATTTTCGAATCCTACCTCATAACAAACCTCAGTCGGCTTCATCTTTTTTTCAACAAATTGGTAATGGGCCAGTTCCAGGCGCTTCTTGGTGAGCCAACGCTGTGGGGTAAGATTGAATATTTTGCTGAAATCCCTTTTAAAAGTGGTAAGGCTTCTGCCTGTAAGATATCCGAATTTTTCCAATGGCAGATTAAACATAAAGTTCTTTTCCATATAAGCTGCCAAATCAATTTTTCCGGGTTCTTCAAAATTAGCCAGGACATTGTCTATCTCTTGATCGATTGCACGGAGAATGCTTATTGCTTCTCTGATTTTTAACGATGCTATATTTTCAGGAATTTCCTGCATTTCAAAATAAGGAATCAGAGAGGAAAGACAGCTTTCCAAAAGCGGATGATGAGGGAAACGTTGTATTTTTGGTGAATTCCTTACACCCGGTTTTACATCCAGGTCTGCATAGAAATTTTTTAATATATCCGACGTTAAATGCATAACAACGGTCTTATGCGGCTGTCCGTCTTTAGGATAATTGATAATAGTAGCCAGCTGATGTCTGGGGATTAAAAAAATATCCCCTTTTTTAAAAACGTGCGTTGCATCAGCCTGTACAATTTTTGTTTCACCGGAAATGAACCAGATCAGCATATGACAATCGAAACTTATATCCGATTTAAAGAATTTATCCTCATAACAGGACAATTTAATATCGTCTGTAATATATTTTGCTTTGTATTCCATAATGATCGTAATTCGTTTGGATGAGTAAAGAGAATGATTATATAAAGATAAAAAATTAACGCTGATTGCTTTGCTTAAAAGCCCGTAATTTAACAGTGAAGAGCCAAAGTTAATATCGGTTTAACCTCAGCTCTTTACTATTTTTAAACAGACTGGCCGCCGTCAACCAGGAAGTTAGCTCCGGTGATGAAGGCAGAGCTGCTTCCGGATAAAAAAGTCATCAGATCCGCTACTTCACCGGGACTGCCTAATCTGGACAGCGGGATACTCCCGATTAATTGGTCCTCCAGCTGGTCATCCAACCCGATTTTGTCCATAATTTCCGTGGCGATGGGACCTGGGCTTACCGCATTCACACGGATATTCCGGGGAGCCAATTCAAGGGCGGCTATTTTGACGACCGCATTTACAGCAGCTTTACTGGCCGCATAAACCGATGCATTTGCCGGAGAAATCGTTGCTGAGGTTGATGATAGCAATATCACAGATGCACCTTCGTTAAGAATGGGAATAAACTTGCTTAGTGTAAAATAAGCACCTTTGAAATTGACATTCATGATTTCATCGAACATATCTTCTTTCATTTTTTCGATCGAACCAAATTTTGTGATCCCAGCATTGATCAGCAGAATATCCACTTTGCCAAACTCTCGGGCAACATCAGCGACCATTTGATCGATATCAGATAATTTGGATTGATCGGCTATCAAACCCATTACTCCCAGCCCGGCAGAAGCTTTTTCAATGGCCTCCTTCCTTCTGCCCGTGATGATAACGCGGGCAGATTTTTCTTTCAGTGCTTTTGCGGCAGCGTAGCCTATTCCGCTGTTGCCGCCTGTAATAACGGCAACTTTATGATCTAAACTTTTCATTTTAAGAGTTTTGACTGATTAATTGATATTGAATTTCACTCCTGTCATTTCTTCGCTGAGCTTCCATAAGCGGTTTGCCGAATTTTCATCCAAAGAATATTGCTGAACACCGCTCTGATGAAGTCTTGCATGGGTTTGAATAGACGGATCTGTCGGTAATAGCTCTGCAATGTCGTTGTCTTCAAGATACACGCCGCCTATGGTCTTCAATAATGGACTGGTTGCGGCAAAAACCGTCGTGGCAGCACCTTGGGGAATGGTCTTCAATGCAGCAAGTACCTCCGGACGAATGTTTCCGTCTTCATCTAAAAAGCCTAATTTCCTGAACTGTTCCGGATCTGCATTTCTGCCCAATTCTGTACCACCGATCGAACCGGGATGTACCGAGTATGCTCTTACCTTGAAATCTTTAGCACGGTTGTCTAATTCCATAGCGAAAAGATTGCTTGCCGTTTTGGACTGGCCATAAGCCTGAAGGGTTTCATAATCCCTGTTCTCAAAATTCGGATCTTCAAAATTGAAGCCGGAATGATGATGTCCCAAAGAAGAAATATTGACAACCCGTGCTCCGTTTGCCAGTTTCAATGCCGGCCACAATTTTGCGGTAAGATGAAACTGTCCTAAATAATTTGTGGCCAGTTGAGATTCAATTCCACGCTCATCACGTTGCAGCGGAACCCACATAATGCCGGCATTGTTGATCAATAAATGCAGAGGTTTTCCCAAGGAAATAAATTCTTCAGCAAATTTGTCAATAGAAGAGGGAATCATCATATCCACTTCTTCAATTTCAACATTTCTTATCCCTTCCAGGTTTATTTTCGCCTTTTCCAGGTTTCTTGCAAGAACGATTACTGTTGCACCGGCGGCAGCTAATACCTTTGCCGTTTCCAGTCCAATCCCTGTGCTGCCGCCTGTTAAAATGGCGGTTTTGCCGGTAAGATCAATTCCGCTGATTACTTCTGTTGAAGTTGATGCTGCTGTGAAGCCGGAACCTAGCGGTTTCTGTAATGCTCCCTGATAATTGTTTTGTCTCATTTTTAAAAATTTGATTTTGTTTTGACAAAGGTAGATGTCATTCTAAAGAGGAATTTTGTTTAAACGTCTGAAAGTACTTTGTTTAAAGGGCCGGAAAAAATAGTGCTTTCAGAAACTGGTATTTTAATTTATTCGTGATTAAGCCTAAAATGCTAATTCTCTCTGTTTTCTTTGAAAGGCTTTTCCGGCTTAAAGAAAATTGACTAACTTAACGGTAGAATAAAGACTAAAAAAATTAAACTATGGTAAGGCGGTTCCAGATTTTAAATATACTCGTCCTGATCGCAACGATCGGCATCAATTACCTTTCAAACACCGGAGCTATTAACAACGAAACGATGGCGAGCATTTCTGCAAAATACCAGAACCTGTTTACCCCCGCGGGATATGCTTTTTCCATCTGGGGACTGATCTATCTCGGTCTTCTGGGATTTGTCATCTATTACGGCCCGTTCACGAAAAATACGGAAACCAAAGAAAAAGTCGTTTTAAATACGGGCTGGTGGTTTGTTATTTCATGTATAGCGAACAGCCTCTGGATTTTTACCTGGCTGCATGGATATACTTTTATCACAATTCCGGTCATGGTTTTGCTGCTGGTTTCCCTGCTGAAAATTATATTAAATAACCGCGATATCATCGAATCCCGCGACTTCAAAACAAGCGTTTTCCTCAGACTGCCTTTTTATATTTATTCGGGATGGATTTCTGTGGCCTTAATTGCAGACATAGCAGCCTATCTGAAAAAGATACAGTGGTCGGGATTCGGCATTCCGGAGACCGGCTGGACAATACTGGTGTTCATTATAGCGGCAATGATTCATCTGTATATGATCTGGAGACAGAATATGAGCGCATTTGCCCTGGTGGCCGTCTGGGCTCTGATCGCCATTGCAGTAGCCAATCGATCTTCCAATCACACGGTTTATATTTCGGCCTTTGTAACGGCGCTGTTCATTCTAGTGAATATTGCATTTAAACTGTCAAAGAAAAAAGCCTTATTTTAAAAGTTTTGATTAAGCACAAGTGTGACTTGATCCATTTTACTTAAAAATTAAATTATATCTACCGATGTTAACCCATTTTACCAATCAAAATATAACCAGTCTGGAAAAAAGAAAAAGAACAGCACTGGTAAATTCCCTTAGCGGCTTCAAAAGCCTTAACCTGATCGCAACCATCAACAAAACCGGGTAAACCAATCTGGCCATCTTTAATTCGGTGATGCACATTGGGGCTGATCCGGCTTTGATAGGCTTTATTTCCCGTCCGGACTCCGTTGACCGGCACACTTTGGAAAACATAAAAGAAACTGGCTTTTATACCATCAATCATGTGAATACCGAGATCTTTGAAAAAGCGCATCAGACGTCGGCACGGTATGCAAGGGAACAGTCGGAATTTGATGCAGCAGGATTGGGGGCCGATTATAAAGACAACTTTCCTGCACCTTTTGTTCGGGAATCGCGTGTTCAAATAGGTTTAAGTTTAAAAGAAATCGTTCCGGTCCGGATCAACAACACCATGCTGATTGTCGGTGAAATTACGGACCTGTATTTTCCCAGTGACATCTGGGATGCTGATCAAGGTATATTTGATTTTGAAAAAGCCGGTACCATTGCAGGTTCTTCCCTAGATGGTTATCACACGACGCAATTGATCAGAAGACTGAAATATGCAAAGCCATAATATGTATACACAAAAAATGCTGTTGTAAAGATGGGAAAATGTATCTTTGATTTTGAGGAACTTGATTATTATGAGTAAGACACTGGTAAAAAGCAATTCGGATGGCAGGCGGGCATTATATTTTCAGCATCTATAAGACCTCCGGCAGCCTTCCACAGTATTTTATACTGCGAACAGTTTTACCGGTTTATAGGAACTGGTCCCAAACCGAAGAAGAAAAAAGCAGGAAAGCCGAATCGGTGGAACGGTTACGTTTTCTGGAATTTGTCAAAAAGCAGACTGGTACCAATGAATTGGTAATTGTTGGAGAGTTTCATGGATTTCCGGATGGAGAGGTGTTCTACCAGGACCATGGACATCCTGAAATTCCGGTGTATTATATGCAGACCGATTTCGGGAAACCCTGGATTATTTTTGGAACAGCAGGTTCAGAAGAAGAATTTCTGGAAGCAATCGCAAATGATGAAGATCTGCAGATACTTAATCCGGTAGGAACGCCGGTACGAGTTGAAGCCTGGTTCCTTACAACAAACGAACTTAATTTTAATTAATATAAATTCTTATGAAAAAACTATTAACCTTTACTGTGGTCTTAGCCGGCGTTTCTTTCGCAACAGCACAAACCATCGAATCGGGAAGCCGCAATACCGCAGGCTATATAAAATCAGACGGTACTATCGAAAACAGCAGCCATTCCACCGTCGGGTACATCAAAAGCGATGGCACCATTGAAGACAAGAGCCACAGCACCATCGGCCGTATAAAGAATGATGGGACGGTAGAGAACAGAAGCGGTTCTACCATAGGCTATGTTAAGAGCGACGGAACGGTAGAAAACAGCAGCCACAGTACCTTAGGCTATATCAAAGATAACGGAACCGTAGAAAACAGCAGCCACAGTACCTTAGGCTATGCCAGCGGCGTAAAAAAATCATGGGCTGCGGTGGCTTTTTTCTTTTTTAAACTGTAATCTTAAGCAATCATGAATGTATTCAAATAGATATCTTTTAATTAGTAAACTGTATTTAAATTAATAAAGCGATCTGATAAGGCTGTCCCGCGGGCAGCCTTTCTCTTTTATAAAATTCCCTGAATTTTAATTTTAATACCGGAGGCTTTATTTTTAAACTTGGAATATGTTTTGTTTATCCCGAGATAGAACTTTTACTGATGAATGATAAATCTGTACCTCCTCAACCTCAACGCCGTAAATGGCTGATTTACACAATTGCCGTTATCTTCGGGCTGGCGGTTGTTTTTCCCTTCGCCCTGGAATTTTACCTGCAGAGAAAACTGCCGGATCTGGTGAATCATAAAACACCATATACCGTTAAGATCTCAGGTTTTAAGCTCAGCCTGATGTCCGGGAATATTACAGTGAACCAATTAAAAATTGCTACTAAAGATCCGAACAATAAAAACATTACCCAGATTCAGGGAAACGTGGGGCAGATAGTAGTCACGGATTTCGGGATTATGAAGGCATTGTTCAAAAAATCGTATCATGTAGACCGGCTTTTGGTTTCAGACGGAAATATCATAATCAAGACAGCGGTTCCCAACAAGAAAGAAAAAAAAGAAAAGAAGAAAATTGATTTGACCGTAAATAATTTCGACATCAAAAATGTGATAGCTGATGTGGAAGATGCCGGCGGTAAACCGATTTTCAAAGGTGAAAATATCAAGATCAGCCTTAAAAACATCACCCAGAGCGGAAACGATGCCAAAATACCGATCGCTTTTAAAAATCCTGAAATTCAAGGATCACACATCAAGATCGGAGTAAATGAATTTTATGAAATCCATTCGGAACAGGTAAAAGCAGCGAAAAACTCATTAAAATTGATGAATTTCAGATTAAAGCCTATTCAGAATCCCCGAAACTACAATTCAAAAAATATTTTTGATTTTTCTGCCAAAGAATTTACGGCTGATGATTTCAACATCAGTCAGGATTCGCTGATTGTTTCAAGAGTATTCTTTTCAGAACCTGATCTGAAAGTAATCTCTACCGGAAAACAAACTGTGGAAAAAAATAAAAACCCAAAGGAGATTGAAATGAAGATCGGGATGAAAAACATCTTCTTTCAGAACGGTAAAATCACGGTCCTCCAGCAGGACCGGGAAAAAACGGCTTCCGTTGAACATTTTAATTTTAAGCTTAACGATATTGTCTTCGATAAAAATACCGTGAAGGAAAAAATCCCTTTCCGTTTCACCAACCATGATATTGAAGCCGACCATATCTATTTTAAAGCAGATCCTGCACAGGCCATCCAGGTAGAAAAAATCACTTCTAAAAATTCTGATATCATTATCGACGGTTTTAAGATGCTGGCATTAAAAAAGAACATTTCGAAAGATGTCTTCATCGCATCGGCCAATCAGATCAGATTATTGAAAAATAAAAGCCGGTACATTGGCCAGAAGCTGAATATTGATTTTGCCGGAATCGTTATCGATCGTCCGGATATCGCCATTAGTTCCCCTGCAAAGAAATCGCCGGCTATAAAGAAAAACACGACGCCGCCTGAGTTTGCTGCGAAAATTGGTTTTATTCAACTTACCAACGGCAGGCTTTCCCGGACCGTGCAGAATAAAAACAAAATGTCGGTAGGATCTTTTGATATTAAACTGGATGGCGTCTATACCGACCAGAAAGTTTTGGAACACAGCATTCCGTTCACCGTTCGGAAAAGGGATATCAAAGCGAAGAAGATTTATCTTGATGCCGGAAAATATTATACATTCTCGGTAGCCGGGATGACGAATTCCGGTAAAACAACAGAGATGGCTGATCTGCGCTTTACCCCGAAATATTCCCGTAAAGAATTCAGCCGCGTTATTGCAAAGGAAACGGATCTTTATACCATTGCGGTTGGAAAAGTACGGGTGGAAGATCATCACTCTTCTTTTGAAAAAAATACCGTTATCGATCTTAGCAGGATTGATATCGACCGTCTCAACTGTAATATTTACCATGATCTGGCACCGCCTGATGACAATGCCATCCGTTATTTCTTCAGCAAAAAGCTCAGGGATGTGAAGGTGCCGCTATTCATCAAAAACGTTAATCTCAGAAACTCCGAGCTGACGTACGAAGAAAATGCGGAGAACAGCAATATTCCGGGAAAAATTACCTTCAATAAATTCAATGCGCAGATTGCTAACGTCAACAACGCCAAGATCAAAGGCAGACCGACCGTCATCAGTACCGATGCCCAATTTGATTTCTTCGGCACCGCAGATACGAAGGTAAGCTGGAAGTTCGATGTTAAAGACCGTTCAGATTATTTTACCATTAAAGGCGATATCCGGAAATTGTCCGCCGAAAACGTAAATCTTTTCGTACGGCCATATCTGAACGTGACACTGGATGGGCAGATTGATTATCTGAAATTTGATTATTACGGAAACTCCGCCGGAATCAACGGGAAGTTCTATTTCAAATACAATGATATGTACGTCAATCTTCTCAATAAGAAAGGAAAGGAACGGAAGCTCCTGACCAAAATTGCCAACTGGTTTGTAAAGGACGATTCCAAGGGAGAACCGGAACATGTGGTGATCGAGAAAAAGAGGGATCCCGAAAGAAGCTTCTTCAATATGCTCTGGCAGGGAATTATGGAAGGACTCAAGAAATACATTATTTAAATAAGTGAATCGGCATTCTTTTTGCCAACCTACTAAACATTGATGAGGATAAGGACGATGAGATGTGCTTATCCTCATTTATTTAATACACCACTTTTTTATGAATAAATATTACCCGTTACTATTGCTGTTGTTTTCAACTTTTCTTTTTTCCCAGTCGAAAATCATCATCAAAGATTCAGAAACCCATTTACCCATCACCAATGCTATCGTAAGCTGCGATCATTCGATTCTGGGAAAAAGTAACAATTCGGGAATTCTCTATTTTACATCAGACTGTAAAAAAGTATCGGTTACCGCACCGGAATATAGAGAATCCAGCTACCTCACTGATAAAGTGATGGAAGTGTTTCTCGTGAGAAAAGAACCGAAAACGAAATCTATAGAAGGGGTGGTGCTATCTGACAAAAGTGATCCGAGGGCACTGGAAATTCTTCAGAAAGTAAATGATAATTACAATCAGAACTCACCACAGAGCCTGGAATCGTATGCTTATAAATCGTACGAAAAAATAGCGATGGATCTTGATCAGGACAGCATTGAAAGCTATAACAATTACATTAAAAAAAGAATCGACTCCTTAGAGAAACTTCCGCAGAGAGCGATGAAGCCAAAAGATAAAAAAGATTCGTTACAGTCTGTGCAGCTGGCTCAGTTAGCCGGGCAGAGTAAAATGTTTCTTTGGGAAAGGGCTTCTGAGGTAATGTATTCGCAAAAATACGGGGAGAAAATCAATATCCTCGACAACCGGGTATCCGGTCTTAAGCAGCCTTTATACGAGCTGATGGCCTTCCGGTCCAACCGCAACAAAGTTCCGAAAGAAGTAAAGGAGGAGAACAGGAACCTGTACCGGTTTTTCCTTACCGATTCCCTTGAAATTGATGGCCGTGAAAATTATGTCATCCGTTTCAGGCAGGTGAATAATAGGGAAGCGAGGGATCGTAAAAAATTTAATGGATATCTCTATATTGACAAAGCAACCTATGCCTTAAAAAAAATCGAGAGTGAAAGCAACGAAGCCAATGAAGGTACCATCACCAGCATCTGGGTTCCTGTAAATGAAAAGTGGTTCCTGCTGAAAGAAGATTACAAGCTGAAAGTAAACAGCAACGTTCTCGATATGAACATTAGCCTGCGGGGTGAAAAACGGGAAAAGAAAAAAGACAAAGGCAAAAAGTTCGGGACTTATGCCTATGCTACTGCCGACTATTTTGATATTAAAACACCAATTGAGGAAAATGCAAAGGATTTTAAAGGATATACCATTGATGTCAAAAATTCCGACGGCCGGCTGCTGGATGAATACAGGACCGAAAAGCTTAACGAAAGGGAGGAGAATACTTATGTGAAAATCGACAGCCTGAGCAGTGCCTATAAGCTGGATCAGAAGGCTAAGGGTCTGGCAGGGCTGTTAAAAGGAAGGCTCCGTCTCGGAATGGTGGATTTCGATCTCGCAAAAGTATTCGGTTACAACAAATACGAGCACGTCCGTCTTGGCTTAGGAGTTAAGCTTAATGAAAGGTTTAACAAATACATTTCACCGGATGCTTATTTTGCTTACGGGATTTATGATAAAAAATTCAAGTTTGGAGGCGGGATAGATTTTAAAACGACCCTTGAGAAAAATTCATTTTTCAGAATTGAATATTTTAATGATGTCAATGCGGCAGGACGATTTTCGGAAAACCTGTGGAATTTCAGGATGCAGATCATGAATTCGGGAGTAGCCATCAACAACAATATTTTCTATGGCTATGAAGGTTTTAAAGTAAGTTATGAAAATGATATTACCAACGGTTTGACCCTTAACGTAGCGGCCAAAAGATCACAGGAAGAAGCGCTGTTCGATTACAGCTACAAGGATCTGGGAAAACGCTTTGATATCACTTCAGCGACACTTACCCTGAAATATTCCCCGAATTCCAAAAACATAATGACACCCGAAGGCAAATATACTTACGAACAGAATTACCCGGAGTTTTATTTCAACTATGAGCAGGGACTGAAAACATGGGATGGCGATTTCAACTTCAGCAGGTTTGATGTGTTAATCAGCCATAACCTTAAAACCAAGTTAGGGGTTACCGGGATCCGTGCCTATGGAGGACTGATGCTGGGTGATGCACCGATCTGGGAAAACTTTACCATGAACGGACTGGCGAGCGGAAGGGGCAATTTTAACTTTAACCTGACATCTTATCTTGGGTTTGCCACGATGGAAGGCGGTAAATATTACAATGATAAATTTGCCGGCGTATACCTTACCCACAGGCTGCCATGGTATTTCAAAAGTTTCGGAAAGAATGTTTCAAGTTTTGACGTTATTTACCGCGGCATTACCGGTAGTATGAAAAACCCTCAGGACCACCGGTTCCAATTCGAAACCCTGAACCACCTGTATAATGAAGTCGGACTTGAATGGAACAATTTCCTTTCTTCGCAGTTTAATCTGGGGTTCTTTTATCGTGTAGGACATTACAACACCGGAAATTTCAAGGATAATTTTGCCATCCAGTTTAAACTGAGATTGTTAGGATTTTAAAGTTACAAAAATAATATGATGAAAGCAGTGGTTTTTTTAGACCACTGTTTTTTATTTGATTTCCGGATAACACTCAATCGTTAAAATCGACCAGAGACCTGCGCCGTTTTCACAGATGATTGAACACACCGCTTGTAATCCCCGCAGGGGATCTAAATATAGTATTATAGGTAAACTGGAAGAAGTAAACCAATCTTAAAAATTAAAGTCCAGAGATTTAGCTGTCAATTTGAATAAACGCAATCATCTGTGAAAATCCGTGTGAATCTGTGGTTTAAATCCTATTATAATTACTGTGTTTAAAACCCATCCATCTCATTTAATCCCTGAATTCGTCCAGAGACCTGCGCCGCTTTCAAAGATGATTAAAAACACCGCTTGTCATCTCCGTAGGGGATCTAAACATAGTATTAGAGGTGTACTGGAAGAAGTGGACTTATCTTAAAAATTAAAGTCCAGAGATTTAGCTGTCAATTTGAATAAACGCAATCATCTGTGAAAATCCGTGCGAATCTGTGGTTTAAATCCTACTATAATTACAGTGTTTAAAACCCATCATCTCATTCAATCCCTGAATTTGACCAGAGACCTGCGCCGTTTTCACAGATGATTAAACACACCGCCTGTCATCCCGCAGGGGATCTAAACATAGTATTAGAGGTGTACTGGAAGAAGTAGACCAATCTTAAAAATTAAGTCCAGAGATTTAGCTGTCAATTTGAATAAACGCAATCATCTGTGCAAATCCGCGCGAATCTGTGGTTTAAATCCTCCTGTAATTACTGCGTTTGAAACCCATTATCTATTAAACCTAAAATCCCAATGCCAGCAAAGCCGCGATCAATGCAGGAATCATGACAATTGTTCCCAGTTTCAAAAACGCCCATCCGCTCATGTCGTAACCGTTTTTTCTCAGCTCCTTCAGCCATAAAATGGTCGCCAAAGAGCCGGTAATCGAAAGATTGGGTCCGAGATCAATACCGACGAGGATAGCACTCCGTACCGCTTCCGGCAGGTGAATGGCGGAAACCGTTGAACCGGCAATAAGTCCGGCCGGCAGGTTATTGATAAGGTTGCTCCCAAAAGCCACCGCCAGGCCGGCCAGCCAGGATGTTGTTTCTGTAGCATGATGAGCTTCTTCCGAAAGCTTTTGTGAAAGGGAACCAATGATCCCTGTCTGCTGAACCGCTTCTACTAAAACAAACAGACCGGCAACCAGGGGAATCACAGACCATGAAATATGCCTGGCAAACTCCACAGGACTTTTTCGTCCGGCTATTAAAACCAAAATGGTAGTACTTACCCCTGCAATGGCAGTTGGTAACCCGAGATCCCAGTTCATGGCCGAAGCTGAAAGTAGAAGCAGGGTCGTTAAAATAATGCCGGCCAGAGCCATTTTTCCTCCGGGAAGTAAAGGTTCCACTTCAATGTCCGAATCAATAGTTTCATGCAATAATCTTTTCTGAGTCAGGAAAAGCATTAAAAAAGTAATTCCCACTGAAAACAGTGACGGTAGCAGATAAGTACTGAACCATACACCTAGTGCCGGCATTTCCTTTCCGTAAATTACCAGGTTGGCGGGATTGGAAATAGGCAGAATGAAAGAAGCTGCATTGGCAATGAAAGCGCAGATCAGCAGATAGGGCAGTGCATTTTTAACTTTTGCACGGCTTACGGCCACGGCAACCGCAGGGGTAAGGACCACAGCGGTGGCATCATTCGACATAAAAGTAGTTACAACCAGTCCTACCAGATAAATCAGCACAAAAAGCCTGAATGAAGAACCGCTGGAAAACCGGATCGCGTAACCCGCCAGCCAGTCAAAAAGTCCTTCCCGGCGTGCCGTTTCAGCCAAAGTCATCATTCCGATCAGGAAAAGATAGACGTCAAGCCCTTTTCCTATTCCTGTCCACGCATCCTGCAAAGAAATCAATCCGAAAGCGAGCAGCAGCAAAGCTCCGGCAACAGCCCAAACTGCTTCCTGGATTTTATAAGGTCTGATGATCACACCGGCAATGGTAATAAAAGCAATAAAATAGATGAAAAACTCAGTGTTCATGATAAGGAGGAAATAATCTTTATTTGATGGTTAAATGGTAAAATGATCTTAAAAATTTAAATAGAGGTGAAGCTGCTATGAGCTCCTGAAGACTATGCTAAATTAGTAAAGATAAATTCAAATAAAATCTGCTGATGCTGCATATGGCTATAGCATTCAAAAATAAGATTAAATTGATAACGAATTTTAAAATTTTATTTTTTAAGACGCTTCTGAAGGTGCACATTCTTTCTTCATGGTTTTGGCATTGATGATCCACAGCGCAATGGAAATCACGGCAATGCTTCCCAAAATAAGAAATGCCGGGCTGTATCCCATCTGCTGGGCAATCCATCCGCCTATTGCCGGGCTTAATGCAGCACCGACTCCCTGCACCGTCATCACTGCGCCCTGCCCGATATTGATCCGGCCGGTTCCGTTGAGAATATGCGCCACCAGTCCCGGTACGGCCACACTCTGCAATCCGGCCCCGATGCCATCCAGGATCTGCACAGGATATAAACCGACCTCACTGATCATCTGGGAAGCAATTAAGCCTCTCAGCGGTAGAGATAGAAAAGAAACCAGCATAATCAACCAGTATCCTTTTTTTTCGGCGATCTTCATTCCTGCAATGGAAGTAAGGATCATAACCACTTGGGCGATAATTACCGTTAAGGCGACAAACATATAGGCATTTTCCTGCATTTTAGAGGCTGCGGCCATTCCGTACAGAGGAAGTAAAGCGCCGTTACCGAGATGGAAACAGGCGAGTGCACCTGCGAGGATCAGCAGAGGTTTACATTTCAGCAGTACATCCAATCCGCTGGCCTTCTCATTCTCTTCTGCATCGGCTTTCATTCCTCGTGCTGCTTTATTGTCAATACTGTCTGCCGGAATCATCAATACGCTGATGATGGTTAAAATACCGAAAAGAGCAGCAAGCAGCACAACGGCAGTCATTCCCCATTTCAGTCCGAGATAACCTGACAAGGCTGCACCAACCACATTTCCTGCATGATTGAAAGCCTGGTTGAGTCCGTTCTGCCGGTTGAATCCTTTCTGCTTTACAATACCCAATGTAATTCCCACAACCGCAGGTCCTATTGCTGCTCCTGCAATTGCCGTGGCAACCTGTGAAAGGCTTACTACCCAGAAGTTCTGGGAAAGCAGGATAAGAGCGGAAGCAATGACGGTAAAAATTCCGGGGATAATGACGAATCTCCGCTTATGGTTTGTGGAATCGATTACGGCACCGGCAGGCGTTGTCATCAGCATTCCCGCAACTCCACCCAGGGACATGACGGTTCCGATGGGCCCGCTCTGCCATCCTTTGGAAAGTAGGAAGATCCCTAAAAAAGGACCGATACCGGCCTGCATATCGGCCATGAAGAAATTAAGGGCCTTCAGGGCGCCCAAAGTACGCTGTCCGGCATAAGTCGTTTTTTTCATAGATACCTCAGTATTAATTGTGTTTGATGTAAAAGAAAAACCATCTCGTAAAATCTGAGATTCGCAGATTAACCGGTTTACTCTTTAATTTTGTGTATTAAGCTAATTTTCTAACCCTGCCAAAAACCATTCCAATATGATCGTGGTCATATTAATAATTTGAAATAGCAGGGTAGGGCAGGATGCTGATGTATGGTAAAGGTGATTTTGAAATCCGCAAATTTTTAGTATGCCCGGCAATACGGGATGTGGCAGGAAAAGCAGTTGGTTCATCGTCAGTATCTTTAAAAAAAAGGTCAGCTTTTACACAGGGACTTACAAAAGAGATCATCTGTAAGTTAATATTCAGAACTTTTGGAATCAGAATCTTTGACTTTTAACAAATTCTTAGAACATAGGAAATCTTTTAATTTAAATTCATTCTTAATGAAACATTTTATAATTTTGTGGCAGTGAAAAAACTGATCTCGATACTATTGCTTAGTTTATACTTGGTTTCTACAACCGAGCTCTATCAGTTTTTGAAAATTCCTGCACTTATTGAGCATTATCTGGAACATAAGGCGGAAAATCCGGCGATCACCATCGGTTCATTCTTCAGAATCCATTATGACAATCCGGTAAAGGATTCGGATTACAATAAAGACCAGCAGCTTCCGTTTGCTTCACACGCAACGCATCTTGTAGTCGTATGTACCCCTGCGACGCCCTTCAGTTTTCAGCTTTCCGGCAAAGAATCCAATCCGATTATTAAATTAAAACAGACTTTTTACAAAAGCATCTTTTACAATAAAGATATTCTCAATTCCATCTGGCAGCCGCCGAAATCCTGTTGATTTTTTTATGAATTACGCTCAAAAATTACTTTGAGCAACTTCTGCTATTAAATTAATACACAAAACAGCTATTAATTGATATCAGACCATTCCTTATTTATTCATAATAAGCTCAACAAATCATTATGCTTACAAAAATCATTGAGTTTTCTGTAAAGAATAAACTCATCATTGCGCTGTTGGTTTTGGGATTGATAGGCATTGGCTCCTATCAGGTAACCAAACTTCCGATCGACGCGGTTCCGGATATCACCAACAATCAGGTGCAGGTCATCACCATTGCTCCCTCATTTGGAGCAACAGACATCGAAAGACTCGTGACATTCCCCATAGAACAGGCAAACAATAATATTTCAGGATTAAAAGAGATCCGCAGTTTTTCACGATTCGGGTTATCGCTCGTAACCATCGTTTTCGAAGATGATGTAGATGTCTACTGGGCAAGACAGCAGGTGGCAGAACGGCTGCAGCAGGTTCAGACCCAGATTCCGCAGGGGATCGGAACCCCCGAATTGGGACCTATTTCAACAGGGTTAGGCGAAATTTTCCAATATGTGATCCGTCCCGAAAAAGGCTACGAGAAAAAATACGACATCACAGAACTGCGCACCATTCAGGACTGGATTGTGAGGAGACAGCTTCTTGGCGTAAAAGGCGTTGCCGAAGTCAGCAGTTTCGGAGGAAAACTGAAACAGTATGAAATTGCCGTAAACCCCGACAGGTTAAATGCTTACGGAATCACCATCAATGATGTTTTCGATGCCCTGAACACCAATAACCAGAACACAGGAGGTGCTTATATCGAAAAAGGCCCCACCGTTTTATACATCCGGAGCGAAGGTCTGATCGGAAATATCGAAGACATCAAAAATATTGCGATCGCTTCCAAAACCAATGAAATCCCGCTGTTTATAAGAGACGTTGCAGAGGTGAAAACCAGCTTTGCAACGCGCTATGGCGCAATGACCTTCAATGATCAGGGAGAAGTTTCCGGTGCAGTAGTGATGATGCTGAAAGGCGA
The DNA here is from genome assembly GCA_913778085.1 of uncultured Chryseobacterium sp. Taxonomy (GTDB): domain Bacteria; phylum Bacteroidota; class Bacteroidia; order Flavobacteriales; family Weeksellaceae; genus Chryseobacterium. Next base: position 58,671 of record CAJYXJ010000014.1, on the reverse strand, counting down.
AAACAGCAATCAGGTCATTAAAAATGTAAAAGAAAAAATCGCACAAATCCAGAAAACCCTTCCGAAAGGAGTAGTGATAGAACCGTTCCTCGATCGTACCAAAATGGTAAACAACGCCATCGGAACCGTTGAGAAAAACCTTACAGAAGGCGCATTGATCGTTGTTTTTGTACTGGTTCTGTTCCTCGGAAATGTACGCGCGGGATTGCTCGTGGCTTCCGTAATTCCTCTCGCTATGCTTTTTGCCATCTGTATGATGAATCTTTTCGGAGTCAGCGGAAACCTGATGAGTCTCGGTGCACTGGATTTTGGATTGATTATCGACGGTGCGGTGATTATTGTAGAATCCGTCCTGCATCAGTTCAGTCATAATTCAAAATTCAAAAAAATATTCTCCGTCGGAAAAGAGGAAATGGACACCATTGTTACCGATTCTGCCGGAAAAATGATGAACAGTGCTGTCTTCGGTCAGATCATCATCCTTATTGTTTATCTTCCCATTCTTACCTTACAGGGAATTGAAGGAAAAATGTTCAAGCCAATGGCTCAGACGGTGGCTTTTGCTTTATTAGGCGCATTTTTACTTTCGTTAACCTACATTCCGATGATGAGTTCTTTGCTGTTGAGAAAAAGAAATTCAAAGCCAACCTTATCAGACCGGATGATGAAAAAAGTAGAGAAGATCTATCTGAAAACATTACTTAAAATTTTAAGAGTTCCGAAAATGGTATTCTCCATCGTGGCTGTACTTTTCGTATTGGCAATTTTCATTCTCAGCAGAATGGGAGGGGAGTTTATTCCTTCCCTTGAAGAAGGAGATTTTGCAGTAGAAACGAGGGTTCTGCCGGGGAGTAATCTTAATACAACCATTGAAAGTACCCAGAAAGCCGCTCATATACTGAAATCCAGGTTTCCCGAAGTACAAAAAGTCGTGACAAAAATCGGGAGCGGGGAAGTGCCTACAGATCCGATGCCGATGGATGCTGCCGATATAATGATTATTCTGAAAGATAAAAAGGAATGGACTTCTGCCTCCACATTCCCTGAACTGGCAGATAAAATGAGCAAAGAACTGCAGGATGTTCCTGGAGTGACAGTAAGTTTTCAGTTTCCGGTACAGATGCGTTTTAATGAGCTGATGACCGGTGCAAGACAGGATGTAGTAGTAAAGATTTTCGGGGATGATCTGGACGTTCTTTCCCGAAATGCCCAAAAGCTCGGGAAAATTATTGAAACCGTTGACGGAGCACAGAATCTTTACATTGAGCCGATTTCAGGAATGCCGCAGGTAACCATAGAATACAACCGTCCTGTTATTGCACAGTATCATTTATCCATTTCAGACATCAACCGGATTGTAAACGCCGCATTCGCAGGGCAGAGTACGGGTCTCGTTTTTGAAGGCGAAAAACGTTTCGATATGGTCGTTCGTCTCGATTCCAAAGTCCGTAAAAATGTGGATGATATTAAAAATCTGCTCGTTCCGACCCCTTTCGGAAACCAGATTCCGCTTTCCCAGCTTGCAAAAGTCGAGGTGAAAAACGGTCCGAATCAGATTCAGAGAGAAAACGCACAACGAAGAATTGTGGTTGGCTTTAACATCAAAGGAAGAGACGTTCAGAGCATCGTGGAAGAACTTCAGGCCAAAGTCAACAAAGAGATAAAACTTCCGACAGGTTATTACATGACTTACGGAGGTTCTTTTGAAAACCTGAACAATGCAAAACAGCGTCTGATGATTGCCGTTCCGGTTGCTTTGGCGCTTATTTTTGTGATGCTGTTTTTAGCATTCGGCTCGGTGAAAGAAAGCCTGCTGATTTACACCGCGATTCCACTGTCAATTATTGGCGGCGTATTTCTTCTGGCTTTAAGAGGAATGCCTTTCAGCATCAGTGCAGGAGTAGGCTTTATCGCTCTTTTCGGAGTGGCGGTTCTCAACGGAATCGTTCTTATCTCAGAATTCAACAGATTATACAAAAGCGGGATCCGTAATATCGTGAGGATTGTAATTGATGGCGGAGAATCCAGGCTTCGTCCGGTTCTGATGACGGCTTTCGTAGCATCTTTAGGCTTTATTCCGATGGCATTAAGCAACGGAGCAGGAGCGGAAGTTCAGCGTCCGTTGGCAACCGTAGTGATCGGAGGTCTGCTCGTTGCAACCTTCCTTACGCTTTTTATACTGCCGCTTCTTTATGTGACCATTGAAAAAGGATTTAAAATGAAATCGCCATCATTTGTAAAACACAAACGCCTATGAAGAAAACGCGATTACATATGACCTTTAAAAAATAATAAATATCTACATATGAAAAATAATCATAAAAATATAACAGCTGTATTCATTTTGCTATTCAGCTTTGCAGGATTCGGACTGAAGGCACAAACGCCTATCAACCTTCAGACGGCGATTAATACCGCACTGGAAAACAACAGGAATCTTAAAAACGAAAAGCTGAAATCCGAATATTCCAAAGCTTTGATAAAATCTGCCAATGATATTCCGCAGACTGGTGTAACGTTCGACTACGGACAGATTAACAGTGCCTACAACGATATGAAATTTGGCGTTTCCCAAAACATTGCTTTTCCGACCGTGTATAAAAAACAGAAAAATGTGTACACCGAAGAATGGAAAAAATCTTTGCTGAATGTTTCCCTGAAAGAGTATGAACTTAAAAAGGCAGTGAGTCTTACTTTCTACGATATTCTTTACTGGAAAGAAAAAGAAAAACTGTTGAATGAAATCCTGCAACTGTACACCGACTTTTCCGATAAAGCGAACCTTAGACTTAAAGCCGGGGAGAGCAATATTCTTGAAAAAACAACCGCTTCAAGCCAGAAATCGGCGATCGAAATTCAGTTAAAACAATTGCAGCAGGAACTGGCGGTCTTAAAGATCCAGTTTCAGTGGCTTTTGAATACGGAAACCGATTTCATTCCCGAAGATTCAAAATCTTTTGCCAATTCTTTAAACGAAAAACTAACGGAGCATCCTTTGCTGAAAATCTGGGAACAGCAGAAAAATATTTCCGCAGAACAGATCGCACTGGAAAAAGCGAAAATGCTTCCCGGTCTGCAATTGGCGTACAACCTGAACAGTTTTCAAGGATTAGGTCCGGATGATAAACTGTATAATGCAACGCCTCAGTTTCACTCAGTTCAGGTGGGTGTTTCGCTTCCGATGTTTTCCGGAGGTCAGAAAGCGAGAATTGAAGCCGCAAAAGTGGCGCAGTCTGTCGCTGAAAGTGAACTGAAAAATGCTGAATTCAATTTGCAGAATCAGCTTAAAAAAGCCAGAGAAATCTATCAGTCCAATCTGGAAATTGTTTCAAAATATGAAACTTCCGACCTGAAAAATGCAGATGTCATTACCGAAACGGCGAAAAGACAATTCATCGGCGGTGAGATCAATTATCTTGAATTTGTAATCCTCGTTAACCAGGCGGTACAGCTTAAAAACAATTACACCGATGCCGTCTGGAAACTTAACCAAAGTGCCATTGAACTGGAATACCTTACTTTAAATCCGTAAAAAATGAAATCAATTTCAATATATACCTTATTAATCAGCTTTTTTGTATTCATTCAATGTAAAAAAGAAGAAGCTCCGAAGCAGGAAAAAAGTCTCCCGAAAGACGAAAATGTAGTGACTTTAACCGATGCACAGTTAAGAAATGCACCGATAGAAACAACCACGCTTTCATTACAGAATATCGCTTCCACCCTGAAATTAAACGGAATGATCGATGTTCCGCCCCAAAATCTGGTTTCAGTAAGTATTCCTCTAGGAGGTTATCTGAAATCCAGCAATCTTCTTCCGGGAATGCCTGTTTCCAGAGGTCAGGTGATTGCTGTGATTGAAAATCCGCAGTTCATTCAGCTTCAGCAGGATTATTTAATGGCAAGATCCAAAGCACATTTTGCGGAATTGGATTATAACCGTCAGAAAACCCTGAACCAAAGCCAGGCAAGCAGTGATAAAGCGATGCAGCTTGCTCAATCTGAAATGAACAGCCAGAGAATTCTGATGAATTCCCTGGCACAACAGCTCAGACTGATCAATATCAATCCGGAATCCTTAAAATCCGGAAGTATTACCAAAAGTGTTCCTGTGTACAGCTCGATCAACGGTTTTGTAAGCAAAGTAAATGTGAATATCGGGAAATATGTAAACCCTTCGGATGTGCTTTTCGAGCTTATTAATCCCGATGACATCCACCTGAATCTTAAAGTATACGAAAAGGATCTGGAAAACCTGAAAAAAGGACAGCGTTTTGCGGCTTATACCAATGCAGATCCGGCCAGGAAATATTACGGCGAAATTCTTCTCATCAGCAAAGATATCAGCCAGGGCGGTCTGGCGGAAGTACATTGTCATTTCGATAAATACGATCACAGCCTGGTTCCGGGAATGTATATGAATGCCGAAATTGAAACCAGCACCTCTTTTTCCAATGCGGTTCCGGAAGAAAGCATCGTTAATTTTGAAGGCAAAGATTTTGTGTTCGTTGAGGTGAAAAAACAGATCTACCGATTAACACCTGTAACGTTGGGAGAAATCGAAAACGGGTTTATCCAGATTCTCAATTTTGATGATTTTAAGAATAAGAAGATCGTTACCAAAAATGCCTATACGCTTTTAATGAAACTGAAAAATACGGAGGAAGAAGAATAAATGCGGATATCATTTCCGGTAGTTTTTGCGTTTTTAATTTTATCAATTTAAAATCATTCTTAACAAAATATTTTATAGTTTTGAACTGTGAAAAAGCTGATTGCTATACTGTTATTATCTTTATTTTTGGTGTCGACTACCGAACTCTATCAGCTATTGAAACTTCCGGATCTCGTAGAACATTATTTCGAGCATAAGCGGATGAATCCCGATATGCCGCTGATCGCTTTTCTGAAGGCCCATTATGAGCATCCGGTAAAAGACGGCGACTATGGAAAAGATCAGAAATTACCGTTTATCATCCACGCAAAACCGCTGAATCTGATTTTTACCATCGGGGATGAATTACAAATGGATTTCACAAAGGAAAATTTAAGGAAATCCTATTCCCATAAAATCCCTTCAAGGGATGAAGATCACTGCTTCAAAGGCTTCGGCGGGTCCGTCTGGGAACCTCCGAGAGCTTTCACCGTATAATTCTCATTTATATCTGATTAGGTAACAGTAATCAGAGCTGTTTTTATACTCTAAAAAGTTATTCTTAAAAATTTAAAATAATGAAAACACTGTTTTCAGCCATCATGATGGCTGTATTCTCCATAGTATCCCATGCACAGACCCGAATGGAAACCGCAAGAAAAACCGCTGCCGAAAACAAAGAGCTGATCCTGCTGAACTTTTCGGGATCAGACTGGTGTATTCCGTGCATCAAGCTTCACAAAAACATCATTGAAACCGAAGATTTCAAAAAACTGGAGTCTGAAAATGTGATCGTCTACATCAATGCGGATTTCCCCAGAAACAAAAAGAACCAGCTGTCTGCAGAACTCAAAAAAGAAAATGCTTCACTTGCCGACCAGTACAATCCGAAAGGAATTTTTCCGTACACCCTTCTGATGGATGCACAAGGGAAGATCCTGAAAAGCTGGGAGGGGCTGCCTTCGGAAGATGCGCTGGCTTTTACCCGGGAAGTCAAAGAGATAAAAGACAATCAAAAACCATAGACCATGCTGAAAGAATTCAAAAGGCCTCAGAAACTCATGGGGAATGCTTTTGAAATTACCGTCGTATCGGATGATGAAAATACTGCGAACGGTCATATTGATGCTGCCATTGATGAAATCCGGAGAATCGAAAAACTTCTCACGACTTACCATGAAGAAAGCCAGACCAACCTTATCAACCGGAATGCCGGTGTGAGGCCTGTAAAGGTAGACCGGGAAATCTTTGACCTCATTGAAAGAAGCCTCCGCATCAGCAGGATAACGGATGGGTATTTTGACATCTCTTATGGCGGGATCGATAAAAGCTTCTGGAATTTCGACCGGGAAATGAAAGCGCTCCCGGATGCTGAAATGATTAAAGATCACCTGAAACTCGTCAATTATCAGAATATCATTCTTGATCGCGACCGGCAGACGGTTTTCCTTAAAGAAAGGGGAATGCGGATCGGTTTCGGCGGAATCGGAAAAGGATATGCCGCAGAAATGGCGAAACGGATTCTCCTGGAAAGAGGGGTAGGTTCCGGAATCGTGAATGCTTCGGGTGACCTGACGACATGGGGAAACCAGGCGGACGGAAAACCGTGGACAGTGGGAATCGCTGATCCTGACAACGCCGGAAAGCCGTTTTCTTATATGAACATCACCGATATGGCAGTAGCGACGTCCGGGAATTACGAAAAATTTGTGGTCATCGACGGTAAGAAATATTCCCACACCATCAATCCGAAAACAGGGATGCCGGTTTCAGGAATAAAAAGTGTAACCGTCTTTTGTCCCAACGCCGAAATTGCCGATGCGATGGCCACTCCCGTCAGTATTATGGGGATCGGTGCGGCACTCAATATGGTCAACCAGATCAATCATCTGGAATGCATCATCATTGATGATCAGGATAAAATTTATTCATCTCAAAACATTAATCTAAAATGAAAAACCTTATAAAAAACAGTCAAAAGCTTCTCCAATATTTATTTGGGCAGCTTTATCCGTCTTCCACTCCCGCTTTTTTGCTCGTTCCTCACAAAAAGAGCTCCGTTCAAGCCGGGCTGCGAAGATTCAACGCTTTAAATTACAAAACCATAGCTGTTCTCTCAATACTGGCAATTCCGATTTTGAACTCGTGTACCCCCGTAAAAGAGTACGAAAAAAACAAGCTTAACGACGCCGAAATGGTTCTCGGGAACCGGACGATCGAAAAAACGGAACTCAGCTTCCAGTCTTACCGCGAAGGTTCTTCCGGAGCCAATGCGGGAAAAGTAGGCGGCGGCTGCGGCTGCAATTAAGAATAATAAATTGTAAGATGTAAATGTGATTTAAAATGAAAAAAATAATCGTAAGCATTACGGCTCTTTTCGGGATCTTTAGTGCAAAAGCACAGGAAAATACAGATACCGGGGCATCTAAGAAGCTGAGCCTCGACGAAGTTAATCTGGTATCAAGCTATTATAAACAGGATGGAAACAATTCGGCGGTAACCGGCGGTATCGGAACGGAAAAACTGACCGATATTTCCAATGCCATCGACGTAACGGTGGTGAAATACGATAAAAAAGACCGGAAAAATAAATTCGGACTGAGTGTGGGGATCGATCATTATACGTCGGCTTCTTCCGATATGATCGACTTGAAAGCCAATTCATCAGCTTCCCACGCCGATACGCGGATCTATCCCGCTCTCAGCTGGAGCAGGGAAAATGATGCCAAAGGTACGACGCTGATGGCCGGTGCGATGTTTTCCACGGAATTCGATTATCAGTCGGTAGGTGCCAATATCGGGTTTGCTAAAAAAACAGCGGATAAGATGGGCGAATTTACTGCAAAATTCCAGGCTTACATCGACCAGGTAAAACTGGTAACTCCCATCGAGCTGAGAACAAATGGCAGCACGGGTGGCGAACACGAAGGTTATGGCACCAGCGGAAGAAATACGTTTGCTTTATCATTGGCTTATTCCCAGATCATCAATCAGAATTTTCAGGTTGAATTTCTTGCAGACGGTGTTCAGCAGACCGGTTACCTAAGCCTGCCATTTCACCGAGTTTATTTTACGGACGGCTCGGTGCACCAGGAAACTCTGCCGGATCGCAGGTTTAAAATTCCTGTAGGCATCCGTGCGAATTATTTTCTCGGAGATAAGGTTATTCTGAGAGCTTATTACCGGTATTATGCCGATGATTGGGGTTTAAAATCCAATACCTTCAGCCTTGAAACGCCGGTTAAGATTTCACCTTTTGTGTCCGTAAGTCCGTTTTACAGGTATTATTCCCAGACGGCGGCCAGATATTTTGCACCCTACCAGCAGCACACGGCTTTTGATGATTACTATACCAGTAATTACGACCTCTCGAAATTCAACAGCCATTTTTACGGGGCCGGAATCCGGATCAATCCGAAAAACGGGCTCTTCGGAATCGAAAGGCTGAATATGCTGGAAATACGATATGGGCATTATACAAAATCCGTGGGGATGAAATCTGATATTATTTCCTTAAATTTAAGGTTCAAATAATAGCCTATGAAATTATTCACACTATCTGCTTTGATCTTTTCGAATATCATTTTCGGGCAGATCGAAGCAGATTCCTCTGCTGTAGTCCGGCAGGAACTACGATATGAAGACAAGGTCTACAAGCCAGGATATAGGAAAGTTATCGTTCCCACGGTTTTCGTGGCCTTTGGGATTACGAGCCTCACTTCCGATGCGTTGAAAAACCTCAATAATTCTACCAAATACGAGATTGGAGAACATCAGCCGAAGCACATCACCCTGGATAATTATACACAATATATTCCTGCTGCAATGGTATATGGTTACAATCTGGCCGGGATCAAAGGGAAACATAATTTAAAAGAACGCACGATTATTTACGGAACCTCCCAGCTGATTTCCGCCGCTATCGTCCTGCCGCTAAAACATCTGGTAAAAGAAGAACGTCCGGACGGTTCCAACCGCCTTTCGTTTCCTTCCGGGCATACAACGACCGCATTTTCATCGGCGCAGTTCCTGTTCCGGGAATATCAGGACGAAAACTTCTGGGTGGCCATCTCAGGCTATCCGGTGGCGCTTTTCACCGGTATCTACAGAACGCTTAACGATAAACATTGGGTAGGCGATGTGGTTGCGGGTGCCGGATTTGGCATTCTGAGCACCGAGCTGGCTTACTGGCTGTTTCCTTTTATCAATAAGCATCTGAATAAAAAAGATTCCAAAAGCTTCACCTTTGTGTATCCCGTTCTGCAATCGAAAAATATAGGGGCCGGATTGGTTTTAAATTTCTGAAAAGTAATGAGAGCCAAAATAAATGAAATTAAGCAAAATGAGGGTGGAATTTTTCTACTCGGTATATCCCGGCCAATCCTTCAGACATCGAATGATCTATTTTAGAACCTTAAACGTTGAACTTTGAATATTAAAATCTTGAATTATTAACCATATGCATCACCAGTTAGAAAAACATTACGTCAATAGAGTAGGGTGGCTTCGTGCAGCGGTTCTAGGGGCCAACGACGGCCTTTTGTCCACGACAAGTATCGTCATTGGTGTTGCTGCCGCTTCCCCGGACCGGAATACAATAATCCTGGCGGCCCTTGCCGGGATGATTGCCGGAGCAATGTCCATGGCAGCTGGCGAATATGTTTCCGTAAGCTCACAGGAAGATACCGAAAAAGCAGATCTCCTCAGGGAAAAACGGGAACTTGAGGAAATGCCGGAAGTAGAATTACAGGAACTTGCTAAAATCTATGAAAAGCGGGGTGTAAGCAAGGAAACCGCATTGCTTGTCGCTACCGAACTTACCAACCATGATGCTCTGGCGGCTCATGCGCATGACGAACTGGGCATCAATGAAATTACCCAGGCTAAACCGTTGCAGGCAGCAATGGCTTCATTCGGGTCTTTTGCTTTGGGGGCTTTGCTGCCGTTTGCGGTTTCTCTTTTGGCACCAATTCAACAGATGGTTTATTTCCAATATGGTTTTTCAATTATTTTCCTCATGATCCTGGGGGCTGTTTCAGCCAAAACCGGAGGCGCTAAAATCGGTATTGCCGTCATGCGGATCTGTTTCTGGGGTACCATCGCCATGGGCGTTACGGCACTGATCGGACATCTGTTCGGGGTATCGGTTTCATAAACAGCGAATGGAGCTGTACATTATTTCCAAAAGAAATAAGAACTGCCGAAAGATATGGAAGCAATTTAAAAACAGAAAGAATACATGAGATTAAAAGTCGAAGATTTTAAAAAGCCACATTTAAATAAATGCAGTCACCTGTGAAAATCCGTGCAGATCTGTAATTTACATCTAATTGCAATTCCTTTATTCGTTATTTGCTTCGTATTTTTTATTTTGAATATCTTTAAAACCACAAAAATCCATTAATTATAAACAACGATCAATACGATATGACATTCCAGGAACAGATACAGCAGGGCATTCCGGGCACACTGCCACAGCCTAAACCTTATGAAACGCACATCAACCACGCACCGAAGCGGAAGGAGATTTTGGGAGAGGAAGAAAAAAAATTGGCATTAAAGAATGCACTGCGTTATTTTGAGCCTCAGTTTCATGCAGAACTGCTGCCGGAATTCAGGGAAGAGCTGGAAACTTACGGAAGAATTTATATGTACCGTTTCCGTCCGGATTATGAGATGAAGGCACGCCCGATTTCAGAATATCCGGGAAAATCCGAGCAGGCAAAGGCAATCATGCTGATGATTCAGAATAACCTGGATTACGCCGTAGCACAGCATCCGCATGAACTGATTACCTACGGCGGAAATGGCGCGGTGTTCTCCAATTGGGCCCAGTATCTTTTGACCATGAAATACCTGTCGGAAATGACGGATGAGCAGACGCTCGTGATGTATTCCGGCCATCCGATGGGGCTGTTCCCGTCGCATAAAGACGCACCAAGGGTTGTGGTCACCAACGGGATGATGATCCCGAATTACTCCAAGCCGGACGATTGGGAGAAATTCAATGCTTTAGGCGTAACGCAGTATGGGCAGATGACGGCGGGAAGTTATATGTACATCGGTCCGCAGGGCATCGTGCACGGAACGACCATCACTGTACTGAATGCCTTCAGGAAGATCAATAAAGAACCGAAAGGTGGATTGTTCGTCACATCAGGATTGGGCGGAATGTCCGGTGCGCAGCCAAAAGCCGGGAATATTGCTGGGTGCGTAACGGTTTGTGCGGAAGTAAACCCGAAGATAACTAAAATTCGCCATGAACAGAAATGGGTGAATGAAATCCACGAAAACCTCGACGAATTGGTCGCCCGGGTAAAAACCGCCCAGGAAAATAAGGAAACCGTTTCCCTGGCGTATCTGGGAAATATCGTTGAGGTCTGGGAGAAATTCGATCAGGAAAATTTAAGAATCGATATCGGTTCGGATCAGACTTCGCTGCATAATCCTTGGGCGGGAGGTTATTATCCTGCCGGGCAGAGCTTTGAGGAATCCAACCGGATGATGGCGGAAGATCCGGAACTGTTCAAAGAAAAAGTCCAGGAAACGCTGAGAAGGCATGCCGAAGCCATCAATAAACATACGGAAAAAGGAACTTATTTCTTCGACTATGGAAATGCCTTCCTGCTGGAAGCTTCCCGGGCCGGAGCCGATGTCATGGCGGACCATCCGACGCTGGGCAGGGAGTTCAAGTTCCCGTCTTATGTTCAGGATATCATGGGGCCGATGTGCTTCGATTACGGGTTCGGGCCGTTCCGTTGGGTATGTGCCAGCGGAAATCCGGAAGACTTACGGAAGACCGATGATATTGCGTGCGCGGTACTGGAAGAAATCCAGCAGAATTCCCCGGAAGAGATCCAGCAGCAGATGAAAGACAACATCCAGTGGATCAAAGGGGCGCAGGAAAATAAACTGGTCGTAGGTTCACAGGCGAGAATCCTGTATGCCGATGCCGAAGGAAGAATGAAGATTGCGGAAGCCTTCAACAAAGCCATCCGAAACGGGCAGATCGGACCGGTGGTTCTGGGACGCGACCACCACGATGTCTCAGGAACCGATTCGCCGTACCGCGAGACGTCCAATATTTATGACGGTTCGCGTTTTACCGCAGACATGGCCATCCACAATGTGATCGGCGATAGTTTCCGCGGCGCTACCTGGGTATCCATCCACAATGGCGGCGGAGTAGGCTGGGGTGAAGTCATCAACGGCGGTTTCGGGATGCTGCTCGACGGCAGCGATGATGCCGACCGGAGATTAAAATCCATGCTCTTCTGGGACGTCAACAACGGAATCTCCCGCAGAAGCTGGGCCAGAAACGAAGGCGCCGTATTCGCCATCAAAAGAGCCATGGAAGCCGAACCGAAACTGAAAGTGACGCTCCCGAATTTTGTGGATGAAGGCCTTTTTAATTGAAAATTTTTATGATTGGAATTATTGATATTACAGCTTCTAAAAAGTTAAATCAACAAGCAATTGTTACTAAATTTTTAGTATTTGCCATCCCTGTTTTTCCAACAGGACATTATTTTATTGACAGAAATAATTCGGCAGCATATAAAGCGAAACCCTGTAAAAAGAATGTACTAAAAGGATATTCATTAACATCTTTGCCAATTGTATTTTTGGTATTATTATATTTGTGGGATGTCTTTAATGTCCCTATTTTTCCTATTTTTATAATTTATGGAGTAGCTGTATCAATTTTTGCATTTAATTATAATATCGATTTAACTGCTGAAGAAGAAAAAGAAAGGTTGTTATTTCAAAAGTCCATTACTTTAAACGCACTACCCGAGTATTTAATATTAAGTGAACAAATTAAAATCAGAGATTTTATTGTTACCAAACTAAAAACCTATTTGAGAGATTATGATATGGATTGGTTGAAAAATGTACAGACAGCTAATTATGATTCATTTTCGCTACCCCTATATTTTGCAGCAATGGGATATGAAAAAGAAATCAATAAAACAGCTGAAAATTTGGAAAATTATAATATACTGAAAAATAGATACGCCGAAGAAATAAGAAATAAGCACTTTTCTGCAATATAATTTATTTAAGTTAAAATAAGATAGATTAATTAGAAAGTGAAATAAACTCAAATTCAAAAATTATCAAAGGACTAAACTAATAAAAACCTGCCGTCAGACAGGTTTTTTTATTTGATAGGATTAGCTGCAGGGGTTCATTTGGCTGCTCAAAAATCTCCTGCAAATTGCGGAAACCCTTGGCTTAAACCAAAGCAGTTGCAGAATTTTTCATATATTTAATAAGATTAATAAACCATTTTAAACTTTTCATTCATGGAAATCTATGAGCAATTCACGCCTGTATATTCTGTAATAATTTCAGTTATTTTACTTTTTATCAGTCTGGTAATGATCAGGCTAAAAAAGCAGGACTGGAAAATCCTGGGAAGCTGGAAAACTTTAATTTTGGCATTGGTTTTTGTTTTATCAGGTGTAATACATTCTGAAGTGTCGGTCGATAAAGACTGGAAAATGGAAGCGTATGGATTTCCACATCCTGTATTGTTAAGCAAATCATCAATCGACCAAAACGCTTTTTTACAGATTGGTATTATGAGATTTCATTATATCAATTTCATATTGAATCTGATTCTATTTTATCTTCTGATTAATGTATTTATCATCGGTTTCAAACAGAAGAAAACCTGATTACAACGAAATTCTTTATTTCTCCTATCTGCATGGTTGGTTAATTTTAATAATAAAACTTTAAAACTCGTGTAGCGGGGGAAATTTAGCCCCGATAAAAATTCCCCTCCCGTGGAGGGGTGGCAAAATTTTAAAAAAATTTGACGGGGTGGTTCATGCAGGTTTTATCTGAATCCACCCATTTTAATAACCAATTATTTAATCACTCCAATGTTGAATAATAAAATTCTCGAGAGCAGTCATTGCTACTGAAAGATTTTGCTTCACATCGAAATCAGTGATTCTAAAAATTTTCAAACCCAGATTCTCCAGAAACTTTGCCCTTTTCAAATCATATTCCTGCTTAAAATCGTGACTTTCACCATCAATTTCAACAACCAGACCTAACGATTTTACATAAAAATCAACAATATAATTACCAATTATTCTTTGTCTGTCAAAATCAATATGGTGAAAGTTTTTATTTCGAACCTGTTTCCAAAACAAGACTTCTGATAAAATACCTAATTTTCTTTTTTCCTTTATCAAAGGTTTGAGATGAGGGTTATAAGGTAAGTTTTCGACAAAATTGCGGTAAATGATAATACCCTGTATATGTGTGAGTGTCTGTTTTTCTGGCATTTGTGTTTAAGTTTGAACAAATTTAAGTTTTTTTTGGGAAGTGGAAAGTATAAACCACTACCGGATTCAGGGATGAAAATTGCCGCGATAAAAATTCCCCTCCCTTGGAGGGGTGGCAAAATTTTTTAAAAATTTTGACGGGGTGGTTTAAAACGATCCGCAATTTGAAATCCCTCACTTTACTTCTAAAAAAAGCTATTACAGAAGCTTTATCCTTCGCAATAAACCACCCCGTCAGAAATTCTGAGAATTCTGCCACCCCTCCATTGGAGGGGGAATTTCCGTACTTCCTATACTCATGATATCCACACTTTGCCAAAGTTTTCAAAAAGAAACCCGCCTTAAGGCGGGTTATAAGTTATTTATCCTGTAAAAGTTGCTCAAGCGTCTCGATCATTTCTTTCTGCTGCTGAAACATCCTTTCATACAGCTTAATTATTTTTGTAGAGTTTATTTTAATGATAAACTTTAAAACTCGTCTAGCGGGGGAAATTTAGCCACGATAAAATTCCCCTCCCTTGGAGGGGTGGCAAAATTTTAAAAAAATTTTGACGGGGTGGTTATAACGGTCCACAAACTTCCTTCAAATTATTCTTTTAAACGGAAAATGCAGAAACTTTATCTTTCGCAATAAACCACCCCGTCAGAAATTCTGAGAATTTCTGCCACCCCTCCACGGGAGGGGAATTTCCGTACTTCCGGTACTCGTGATAACCCACACTTTGTCAAATTTGAAAATCTTTGCCAAAGCTTTCAAAAAAGAAACCCGCCTTAAGGCAGGTTTAAGATTATTTATTCTGTAAAAGTTGCTCAAGCTTCTCGATCATTTCTCTCTGCTGTTGAAGCATCCTTTCATACAGCTCAACCATTTTGTCTAATGGATTAAAATTGCAGTTGGAATTAATAGCATTTAATGTTGAGGTATCATTGCTTGTGAAAGTGTTTGATATAACATTAATCGCCTGCTCCTCATCAAAATTCTGAAAAGCCTCCACAGGTATTTTCATCACTTCGGATATCTTTTGAAGCAAAACTTCTTCTACCACCTCTTTCTGTTCCAAGATTGAGATCTTCTTCTGGTTCCACTCTTCCCCTAGATCGAAAGCCAAGGCTTCCTGCTTGATGCCCAGCATTTCCCTGAATCTTTTCACGTTGCGTCCCTGATGTACTTTTTGTTCCATGACCGGTGTTTTTATTGTTTAGTAAAGGGTAAATTTAGAAAATATTGGGGGATTGGGCAAGGGAGATTTAAGTGTGAATTTATTTGCGGAAAGTGCGAGTTTCGAATCTCGAGCTGGTAGTTTTTTTTCAAGTTTTTTTTAGTGACATAATGCTAGTCAGAATGTGGAACTTATCAAGCTTGTTTACTATTTAATATACAAACTAAAAGATCTTTTACAGTTTTTATAATACTTATTATGAGCTTTAATGAAATATTTTGTTTTATTGTATGTAGTTAATTATTATTTTTATAGTGAAACTTCCGTGGTAAATAATAAATTATATTTTATTCTTTAATTCTAAACTTCTCTAAATCACGAAATACAAATCCGCGAGATTGGTTGAGTATTCTCCTCATAACTTTTGTAGTATGAAAAACATATTAGCTTAGGATTTTAAATTTGGATCCGTTGAAATAGTTCTTTTTTCAATATTTTTCCATTCAAAATCATCATTAAGCATAACATCTGATACAAATTCTGCTTTGTATGCTAATGCTGATCCTTCATTTTTTATTTGAATTTCTGTTTCTAATATTTTTAAATTTACAGGACATTGAATTTCTAATTCCTCTTTAGCCGGTTGATTTAGAAGTGTTTCGCCTGCATTGGCCCCGGACATTCTACAAGCATAAACAACAGGAATTCCAACTACCGTTAGTTCACTACTTGTATTAACTAGTGTTACTTCTCCATAATCTATTCCTATTCCGAGGCCAACATCTTTTATAAAAACATTGAAGCATTCTCTTGAAGAATTGTAATGCTCTGTAAAAGTTAAATGGCATTCCTCTGCTGCTTTTAAGGCTCTAATAATTGATTTTTCTCCACTATAAAACTTAGGAAAAAAAGCTAAAATGCCGTCACCTGTAAATTTGTCAAATATCCCAAAGTTATTTATTATTATTTCTGATAACTTTTTAGACAGTTCAGTAATAAATTTTGAAAATAACTCTGGTTTTCTAGCTTTAAGCATTAATTCAGTAGATCTTCGAATATCTATTGAAATTACAACGGTATCATATTTTTTACCATTATCAAACTTTAACTCAAATTCTTTATCAGAAAATAATTTTTCCCTCGCTTCTTCACAAATTCTGGGTATTATATGATTAATTTTTTGTTTCGAAATTAGCTCATCTAATAATGATTGTAACTTATCTGTTTGTTTTGATTTATCTTTTTCTTCGTCTAATTTTTTTAAAGCTAAACTAAGTTCTAATTTTATTTTATTTATCTCCTCTTCTAGCTTAATTTGTTTTTCGATATTATTAGATCGTAAGCTATTTGATAGATATGACAATGGATTATTTATACTGTTAAATAAATTTGCGGTGGAGTAAATTGAATTTTCATGCATTTTTAAGGATGTTCCTAAAGAATTAATCAAGTCATGAGTTCGATACATTTCATTTACTGAAGTATTAAGGGATATGAAATTGTCAGATAACGAATCAGTAACTTTTGGTAATTCGATTTTTCTCTCTTTTTCTTCATTTTTTTTTGCCATATTTCGCTATAGTTTATTATAATTATCAAATATATTAAAAGAAATAATATAACAACTTGCGTATTTCTACGGAATTTTTTCACATCTAAAACAAACCTTCTGCATCTGTATTTTGTTTCAAACAAGGTTGTTTGTAATCTCATACAATTGTATTTTAATTAAAACACCTCTGTTTGTAAAGAAATACATTTTACATTATTGTAAAACAATATTATTAGAAATAAAATACAAGTGTATTTTATTTCTAATAATATTGTTTGTTGTTAAATACTAAATTTTTATCTTTGTTTTCATGAATTTTTTAAATAAATAACAAAAAAAACACATTTTCCGTATGAAAATTACATTAGCAAGACTAAGTACCAAAGATCTTGCGACTTTGGCTCAAAGAATTATTTCAAACGCACAATCGGGAAAATATCCTGCGGTGACCAATCATCCTCTCATTTCGGCTTTACAGAATTCCTATACGGAATACGACCAGGTGTACGCCAAGCAGGTTTATAGCGGAAAAGGGAAGGAGGTGGCTATGGCCGATCATGAAAGGGATGTTGCGTACTCCAATCTGAAATCTTTCCTGAACGGATACCGGAAGCTGCCATCCGCGTCGAACCACCAGGCCGCAGAAGAGCTGTATACGGTCTTTAAGAATTTTGGGCTGGATCTGGACCGGTTGAGCTATTCTTCACAGACTGCACAGATGGGAAAGTTAATCGGAGAACTGGAAACTGCCGAAAATGCACAGAGAATGATGTTGCTGTCCCTTACTGCTGCCTTTGCCGAAATGAAGGCGAAGCATGAAAATTTTGAATTGGTATTTGCGGAGCAGGCAGAAGCCAACGCCGATCTCCGGCAGATGACCAGCGCGACAGCCATCCGTAAAGACCTTGAAAAGAAACTGAAATCGTACCTCAGCCTGTTAACCGCTATGAAAGGCGTTACCGGATGGGAGCTGGTGTACAGCGATACCAATGAACTGTTAAAAGCCGCTAAAAATTCTGTCTTGGGAAAAAAGGACGAAAAGCAGCCTCCGAAGAATCCTTAAATCAAAAAACTCAGCGGTGAGCTGAGTTTTTTATTTGATCTTTTTACCGTGAATTTTGCTGTATCTAATTTATTCAGTCATTTATGATTGAAGCTTTATTCTGTTGAGTCGGGATAGGTAACAAACGATTTGATTGATACCTGTAATAAATAATGCTGACAAAAAAATCCGGCATCGGGCATCCTTCTTCCGGCCTTTTAACCCGATTTATACTCAGGATTCACGTTTTTTAGACCTGATTATTTTTCGAAAAGATGTCATGTGAAATTACATCAGTTCGTTACCGGTGCCGTTTTTAAGTTCTTCAAACTTGGCGGCCATGGTCGGATTTCCTTTCGTAAGCTTCTTGATGCTAAGATCGTCGGCCTTATTGTTGGCAAGCCGTAAATTGTTTTCCGAGGAAAGCAGGGCGTCTTTCGTTTTCTGAAGATGGATAATGGTTTTGTCTATTTCCTCAATGGCGGTCTTGAATTTCCTGCTGGCCAGCTCGTAGTTCCGCGCAAAGCCTTCCTTGAAGGTATTAATGTTTTCTTCAAAATTCGTAATGTCGATATTCTGGTTTTTAATAAAGGCCAGTTCCGCTTTTACCTTCATCGAATTCAGTGCGGCATTTCTGAGCAGGGTAATCATCGGGATGAAAAACTGCGGCCGTACGACATACATTTTCGGGTACTTATGGGATACATCCACGATTCCTGCGTTGTACAGTTCGTTGTCGGCTTCCAGAAGGGTTACCAAAACGGCATATTCACATTTTTTATCATTCCGGTCCTTATCCAGTTCCCTGAAAAAGTCTTCGTTTTTCTTTTTGGTTGCGGTTTCATCGCCTTCGTTTTTCATCTCGAACATGATCGAGATCACCTCATTCCCGGCATCATCGGTTTCCCGGTAAATGTAGTCGCCCTTACTTCCGGACCGCGCATCGTTGTCTTTTTCAAAATAGGCATTCTGGAAAGCGATGGACCTCAGCTTGTTGAATTCTATTTCGCAGTGCTGCTCCAGGGTTTCTCCCAGCATTTTGGTGGACAGCTTAAGCTTCATGTCTTTGCGGAAGGCAATTTCTTCATCTTTATGCCGGATGATGTCTTCTTTGGCTTTGAGCTCCGCCAGATGTTTTTCGTTGAGGGATTTTTCCAAAAGTTCCTTTTCGGTTTCCTTGAGGGTTACTTTACTGGCAAAATCGTCCCGCTCTTTTTCTATTTTCTGGACGGCTTCCGTTACGGAAAGCCTTTTGTCGGTCTCTGCATTCTCCAGTTTCGTTTGCAGCTGCGAGATCAGAATGTCTTTATGAGACAGCTGTTCGGTCAGGCTGCGTTCGATTTCGGCTTTCAATCGGAGGATTTCTTTTTCCTTATCGTCTTTTTCTTTTTCTACATTTTTAACGGCTTCAGAAACCGAAAGCTTTTTTTCGGTCTCTGCATTTTCAAGTTTTGCTTTTAGATCCGTCAGCATATTTTCTTTCTCGGCCAGCCTTTCCGCCAAAGTCTTTTCATAGGCAGCCCTCATCTTCAGGATTTCTTTTTCTTTATCTGCCAGCTCATTCTGGAGGGAATTTTTGAGGGTGGCTTCCGTAAGCTTTATGGCATTCTCTTTTTCCTTCTCGGCAAGATCCAGCCGCGATTGCAGTTCTTCCTCAAACTGATGATCCCTTACCTGTTTGAGAATATCGGCAAAACCCGCTTCATCAACTTTAAAAACTTTGTGGCAGTGCGGACATTTAATATCATTCATGATGTAATTTCAACTTTATCTTTTGTTTTGATTGCGGCCCGGCAAGTTTTTTCCCCGATCCGAACCGTAATCTGTTCAAATATAAAAAAACTAACTTAGATTGTAAAGGTAATCTGGTTTTCAGATGCTTTAGGGATGATTATCAATCATGAGGAAATCGCCTATGGGGTTTTATCATTTCAAATTATTTGATTATTTTTTCTGAATTGTAAAATTATCAAAAAGCATCCGTATCTTATTTACGGTTTTCCATAATAAGATTTTGTTTATATGATAACCGGATGTGATCCTTCGATAAATAATTTATTATATTTGTATCATAAAATGATAATTAAAAAGCAACAAAAATGATAGCGGAAATAGAAAAATTTATCGAAATTCAGAATAACATCGATGAGATTATTAAAAATTCACCTTTCAAAATGTCTTATATTATCGAAAAATCAGGGATTAAAAAGCCGACGTTTTTCAAGAAGTTGAAAGAAAAAAGATTTACCCCGGAAGAATTGCTGGTGATCTCAAAAACCATAGAGGTGAGGGAGTGGCGCAATGAAACCAAAGAGGAAATTTTGGAGTCTTTAAAGAAGACAGAAGAAGATTTTAGGAATGGAAAAGGAATTCCTGGAGAGATCGTTCTGGAAGATATGAGAAAACGTTTGGAAAATTACAAGGCAAATGCGTTACGAAATCTCTGAGAAAGCAAAGGAAGACCTGCTTAATATAGAATCTTTTCTTGTTGAGAAATGGGATTTAAATGTACTGGAGAACTTTTTAGAGAAGTTCGAAAATGCGATAAAAATGTTACTTAGAAAAGAAAGTTATATTTAAGAGATTTGAAGATACATTGTTTTACAGATTTCTTTTAACCAACCATAATTCTATTATTTACAGTTATGGGGAAGATATTTTGTACATTCATAGAATTCTTCAAAACTATCAGGATCCTGAAGAAAATTACAAATCGTTACGGCCTTAAAATTCAATTAAATCAAAAATCAAATATGAAAAAACTGGGAATCATCGGCTGTGGCTGGTTGGGAAATCATATCGCGGAACATCTGTCTAAAAATTATGAAATTTTTGCAACAACGACTACCGAATCGAAGCTGGAGAGTCTGCGAGTAAAAAGCTATGACGCGACTCTGGTAAAATTTCCTGATGAAGCAGACACTGAAATGGAGGCTTGGAAAATAGGTCCCGAACTGGATGCGCTTATTATTGCTGTTCCTTTTTCGGGACTGAGAGGTTCAAAGATTCCAATGACGGGAAAACGGCAGAACCTGCTTCGGTTTATCGGCGATTTTAAAGGACAGGTCTTTTTTACAAGCTCAACGGGTGTTTATCCGGATACCGAAAAAGAATTTACGGAAGATGATCTGCCTGCAACCGAAGTGGAAAGCGAAAATTTTATCTTGAAAAAATTTCCACAGGCCAATATCCTGAGACTGGGCGGTTTGATGGGCGGTGAAAGGCTGCTGAAAAACTACAACATTTCTAACCTGGACCAACTGGTGAACCATATTCATTATGCAGACATCTGTTCGGTGATTGAAAAAATGCTGGACAAGCATTCGGAGTCGAAAGTGTACAATGTGGTTGCTCCTGTTCATCCAAATAAACAAGAGGTTATCAATGCCCAGAAAGGGCTGCCGTATACCGGAACGCGGACTGATACAGGAAGAATCATTTCGTCCGAAAAACTGATTTCCGAGTTAGATTTTACGTTTCAGTATCCGGATCCGAGATATTTTCACCATTAATTCTCTGTCAAAGCTACACGTCTTTGACAAAGTTTAAGCAGGATATTTTATTTTCTTCGCAGATCTTCATAGGCTGCTTTTACAGTATCTGCACCATATATTTTCTCCAGCCTCCTAACGGTAAAATGACCTTTCGCCATATCCTGAAAATGGTTAATAAATAAGGTATTAATAATGGCACCACCTGCCGCCCCGATAGCGGGAACAGCCTGGGCCGTTACTTTTTCAGAAACCTGCACGCTGAACCGCGCAGCAATTTTTGAGATTAATTTTACAATTACTGATGCGCTTTCATCGGCCATCGTTTTGGATGTAAACTGTTTTGCCGCTTCGGCCATTGTCTGCGCCAGGGCAATCCGGGCTGCAAAATATCCGCTTTCGCTTGCATCATCAGATTCGCTGCGGCCGCCCAGCGCGAAAACTTCTAGGCAGGCCACTTTAACAGCAGGATCATTGATGGATTCTCCCTGGCTGCGGGCTATATCGACAACAGAGCGCAGCATAAGGGTTGTGGAAACAGGGAGCTCAATAGCAAGAGCCGGCAGTCCGAAGAATCCGCCAACTGCTCCGAATGCCGCCACACCGAATTTGTGCCATCCGTTTGAAGGCTTTGCGTTTGGAGTGTCTTTTAAAGTAAAAACAGCGGTTTCTGCTGCTTTCATTAAAGCGGTTTCTGTGATACTTCCAATCTTTTCATATACATTTTTGGGAAGAAAAGCCAGTGCCTTTTCCAGAGGCTGACCGATAACGTTGGTAATTTTGGCTACAATTCCGGGGTTTTCCAGGATTTGCATCGCTTGGCGTAATTCTTCAAGATGATGTTCAGATAAGTCCATTATAATAAAGTTATTGATTAATCAGTAAAGCGTATTTGCTTCTTAATTAAATTATATCAAAAATAGGGGCAATCATTAAAAAAGATTTTCATGATGTGACAATTTTATCATTTAAAAATGACAATTTTTCACTTCAAGTGACAAGATTTCAGCTGTATAGCTTTGGTACGACCTTTGGAAATATTGAAATACGTTCATTAAAATTATTGTTTAACCTTAAAAATTCGTTTGTTATGTCAATCGTAAAAAGAAACAACGGCAGCTTGCTCCCTGCCGGCACCCGTACCCTGTTCGATGACTTTTTCAGCCGCGAACTTTTTAATTGGGGCAACACCAATTTTTCTTCTACCTTAACTACCGTTCCTTCGGTGAATATTAAGGAAAATGACCATTCTTTCGAGGTGGAAGTCGCTGCACCGGGAATGCAGAAAGATGATTTCCGGATTACCCTGGACGGCAACCTCCTGACGATTTCATCCTCAAGAAAGAATGAAACGGAAGAATCCAAAGAGCATTATACCCGAAGGGAATTCAGCTACCAGTCGTTCCAGCGAAGCTTCGAGCTTGCGAAGGATGTGGTGGATGAAGAACACATTGAAGCGAAGTACGAGAACGGTGTTCTGAAACTGATTATTCCGAAAACGGAAAAAGCGAAGAAACAGGCACCGAGACTTATTGAAATTAAGTAAATCAATAGAATTACAGCAATTGGCTTTCCTCAGGAGAGCCAATTGTTTTTATTGTATGGCTGTGCTATCTTTAAGTTAAAAAAATCTAACACCTAAGCCACGGAAAGAATTTTACTTTTAAAAAAAAGAGGAACAAATAAGAATAAAAATCGGAGATTTTTATAAACTGCCGACTTGATATTTCGCTCTTTTTTCGATGGATAGATTTTAGCGGTTCACCAGTATTTTTTCAAGGGCATCTACAATTTCTGTTTCGATAGTTTCTTCATCAAATGTTTCCAGAGTATAGAAATCGGGTTTGAGAAAAGCTGTACCGGTTCCGTTCTGGAAAATAGTGTCGGTATGAATGCCGATTCTTTTTAAATTTTTGTCAGCTACAAACATAATGTGCGGAAACTTATCGTTTGCGTAGAAGTTAGATTCCACGTTTCTTGAAATCTGAAGTTTGATGTGGGTCTGTGCATGGATCGCTTTCCCTGTGCCCGTTTCTTCAAAAAATGATATTTTGCTTCCGAACCTGTTTTCTTTCAGCATTCTCCGGAATTCCTGCATTTTCGGTTCAATAAAGTTTTTGCAGAGTGTCCTGAAATTTTCCAGAAAAAGATCTTCTCCGCTCTTTTTCCGGGCCAGGCCGTCTCTGATTTTTTCCTCTTCCGTTTTTAAACTGTAAAATATATTGTTCAGACGATGTATGCTTTCTTCTTTCATGGTAGTGATAAAGTTCGGAAACTGTTTTTCAAGCCGAAATATCGGAAATTTTTTACGGTAAAAAAGACTAATAATAAAAAATATTCTTTTCTTTCCAACCTTTTTTACGGATCATGCATCTATAATAGAAAGCGATTATTATGAAACTTACCATACCGGCGCCATGCCATGAAAACTGGGACAGCATGTCTGTCGACGAAAAAGGAAGATTCTGTTCCGTATGCTCTAAAACCGTGAGAGATTTTACGGCTTCTCCGGATGAGATAATTATCGATCAGATAAAATCGGATCCTGGAAGCTGCGGAAGGTTTACGGCCGGCCAGTTGGGAAGAGATCTCAGCTTTTCGGTGATCAGTACGCTGACATTCGGATTATTTGCATTAAGTGGTGCGGTTTTCACGGTGAACGGCCAGCAGATGAAAGAGGAAGAAGTGAAGAAAATAGATTTTAAAAAAGGAATCCATGGCATTGAAATGGTAAACGACACCCTCCTGAGCCGTTCGCTTATCGTGGGAATGCCGAGCGAAGAATATGAAGAGTCTGTAAAGCCTATGATCATACTTAACAATAAAAGAATTTCCGAAGCGAAGATGAAGCGGCTAAAACCCGAACAGGTAAAAAGCGTCATCATTCTTACCGGCGAGGGTGCCGAAAAGAAATATGGCAGATCCGGGGAGCACGGAGTTATTATCATCGAAAGCAGAAGGGAAGACGATACCACAACAAAAAAGTAATCTATGAAAATTATAGTATCCAATCCGTGCCACGAGAACTGGGAGGGCATGATCCCTGATGAAAAAGGAAGATTCTGTTCCGTATGCTCTAAAACCGTGAGAGATTTTACGGCATCTTCGGACCGGGAAGTGCTGAAAGCTTTTTCGCGTCCGGAAGATAATATCTGCGGTCGTTTCAATACCGTACAGCTCAACCGCAATCTTCTGTATTCCGATATTAATTCCGTTTTTATGAAGTTTGCAGCGGGATTTATGCTGACGGCAGGAGGATTGATCGCTGTAAAGGCACAACAGACGACTGCTCAGGATTCTACAAAGACAGAAGACCTGCAGGAAGTAGTGGTGACCGGTTACAAATCAGTTAAAAAGTCGATGGTTACCGGGCTGGGGACGGTTGTTCCGGGAGACGTTATTAATGCGAAGCAAGAAGATAAAAGCAGTACGCTGGCTGAACAGATGAAGGTTGTTACGGTGAATTCGCCATCTAAAGATTCAAATAATGCGATCAGGATTGGTGGCGGCAGCCTTGTTTCCGGGAGCTCAGGAGAGCCGCTTTTGATTGTCGACCAGAAGGTAGTCCCTTTAAAAGTCCTTGAAGAAACAGATCCCCAATCCATAGAAACCCTGAATATTCTAAAAGGAAAGGATGCAACTGCTTTATATGGTGCAAAAGCAATTCATGGAGTAATTTTGGTTACAACAAAAAACAACAAAACAAAAAGAAAGTAAATTTTTACTTAAAAAATTAATAGATGTGAGTTAAATAAAAAGAGACCGTTTTACACGGTCTCTCATAACAAGCGATCTATTTTTTTACTGCGCCTATAGCTGCATCATAATTCGGCTCATGGGAAATATCTGCAACCTGCTCCTCATAAATTATCTTTCCTGAAGGATCGATCACCACAACCGCTCTGCTCAAAAGTCCTTTCATCGCGGAATCCGTAATTTCGACTCCATATATTTTCCCGAAATCCGATCGGAAATCCGAAAGCATTACCACGTTTTTAATTCCTTCTGCGCCACAGAATCTTTTCTGGGCAAACGGCAGATCTTTGGAAATGCACAATACCACCGTATTGGGAATATTGGCTGCATCTTCATTAAAATGACGTACGGATGCGGAACAAACGCCAGTATCAACACTCGGAAATATATTAAGAATTAAATATTTTCCTTTATAAGCATCCAAAGTCTGATCTTTCATCGTAATGTCCGTAAGTGTAAATTTTGGAGCCGGTTTATCTACTGCCGGTAATTTGGCGTAGGTATGAACCGGTTTTCCGCCTGCCATTACGGTATTGGCCGTTCTGGAATTCTGGGCAAAAACAAAGGCGGAAAAGAATAAAATGAAGCTGAAAGCAAATTTTGTATACATAGAATGATTTTTAAGCAAAATTATTCTTTTTCATGTTCTGTCATGTTAAACTTTTTTTAAATAGAATAAATCTATGACCTCTCATTTTTTAAAGTCAGATTTTAGAATTACCTTTAATATTCAAATCCTATCAGACTATTAAAATAAAAAAATTATGAATTCACAAAACAATCCTTCATCTCACGAAATATTTAAATCTGAAAACGAAATTCCAGAAGAATATAAAGTACCCGAAATCCATCAGCGGGAATATCTTTTAAATGGAGAATTAGTAACATGGAACGGGGAGGTGCAGGAAATTTACTCGCCGGTCTGCATCCGTACCGAAAACGGACTCGAGCGGAAATTATTGGGAAGTATTCCGAATATCGGTCCCGATGATGCCATGAAGGTTCTTGAGGCATGTGTAAAGGCTTATGACAATGGACTGGGAGAGTGGCCAACCATGTCGGTAGAAGGAAGGATCAAGTGTATGCAGAAGTTTGTTTACCTAATGATCAAAGAACGTGATTTGATTATCAGGCTGCTGATGTGGGAAATCGGAAAGACCCTTGCAGATTCCACCAAAGAATTCGACCGGACAGTGGATTACATCAACCAGACCATCGATGCCCTGAAAGACCTCGACCGGGAATCCTCCAGGTTTCAGCAGGCAGAAGGTACCATTGCGCAGATCAGAAGAGCGCCGCTCGGTGTTGTATTGAGCATGGGGCCATTTAATTATCCTTTAAATGAAATTTTCACCACCCTGATTCCTGCCCTGATCATGGGAAATACGATCCTGTTCAAGCTTCCGAAGCATGGTGTTCTTGCACATTATCCTCTGTTAAAGGCATTTAAGGAAGCCTTTCCGCCGGGGACCGTTAATACTTTATACGGCAAAGGAGCGGACATTATTACGCCAATCATGGAAAGCGGTAAGGTAAATGTCCTGGCGTTTATAGGTTCGAGTAAAGTAGCCAACGGACTAAAAAAGCTTCATCCCAAGGTAAACCGTTTACGGGCGATCCTGAGTCTTGATGCAAAAAATGCGGCGATCGTTACCAAGCATGCGAATCTTGATGTGGCGGTGAACGAATGTATTTTAGGTGCACTTTCATTTAACGGGCAGCGTTGTACGGCATTGAAGCTGATTTTCGTTCAGAGAGATATAGCAGAAGAATTTACCCGAAAGTTAACGGAAGCAGTAGCTTCCATGAAGGCCGGTCTTCCGTGGGAAAAAGATGTGAAGATCACGCCGTTGCCGGAACACAATAAACCGTCGTATCTTAAAGAATGTATTGATGATGCGGTAGCGAAAGGTGCACAAGTCCTGAATGAACAGGGCGGCTTTACTGAAGAATCCTTTGTTTTTCCGGCAGTGGTATATCCTGTCAACAGCGAAATGAAGCTGTATCATGAAGAGCAGTTTGGTCCGGTAATTCCGGTAGTTCCGTTTGATAATATCGAAGAGCCTATCGATTACCAGGTGCATGCTTCACACGGGATGCAGGTAAGCATTTTCAGTGAAGATCCGATGGAAGTTTCAAGGCTGATTGATCCGTTTGTGAATCTGGTAAGCCGTGTAAATATCAACTGCCAGGCCCAGCGCGGTCCGGATGTATTTCCGTTCACCGGAAGAAAAGACAGTGCGGAAGGTACGTTATCCGTTTTTGATGCGTTGCGTTCGTTCTCGATACGATCACTGGTCGCTGCCAAAATTACGGATTCCAATAAAAACCTGCTGAATACCATTGTCCGTGATCATGATTCCCATTTCCTAAGCACGGATTATATATTTTAAACCCTAGATCCGAAAGTTTTATTGAAATCTAAAGAAAATTCATAAGATAATATAAACTCTAAAAGTCTTTATAAAGAGTTTATTGGCATAAAAATAGGTAGGTTTTAGATTATTAATCAAAAAAAACCAATCACAAAATGGAATCAAAAGATCAATCAGAACATATCCTAAAGGGAAAAACGGTGGTTATTACCGGAGGCAGCAGCGGCGTAGGAAGAGCTGCTGCTGAGGCCTTTGCCCTTGAAGGCTGTAATATTGTTGTAGCGGCCAGAGGGAAGGAAGCCCTGGAAGAAACCGTTGCTTTATGCCACGACCTCGGCGTTTCGGCAATGGCTGTGCCTACGGATGTTTCTATTGCCAGCGAGGTCCAGAACCTTGCGAATAAAGCCCTTCAGTTCAACGGACGGATTGATATCTGGATCAATAATGCCGGTGTAATGGCCAGCGGGAAATTTGAAGATATTCCGATGGATTTGAATGAGCAGGTCATCCGGACCAACCTTTTCGGTTATATGCATGGAGCCTACAGTGTGCTGCCTGTTTTTAAAAAGCAGAATGACGGAATTTTAATCAACAATATTTCAATCGGTGGATTTATGCCGGCTCCTTACAGCGCGGTATATTCAGCGACGAAGTTTGGAATCCGGGGGATGATGGAATGTCTGCACGGTGAAATTTCAGATTTTCCGGAAGTCTATATCTGCAATATGTACCCTCAGATCCAGCGTTCTACCGGAAATATGCATTCGGCAAAATATTCCGGACTGGATTTTAAAATTCCTCCGTTTGCGGCTGACCCGAGGGATACGGCTGCCAAGATGGTGGAGCTGGCTAAAAACCCGCGTAAAGAGATGTTTCCGGATGTGATGTCCCGAGTGCTCACCGGAATGTATAAATTTTTCCCTAAACCGGTAATCAATACCGCCTCTGCCGGAATGAGGCTAATGATGAAGCTGAAAAAAGCACCTTCCGATTCTGGAAATGTCTTGCAGCCATCATCTTCACCGCACCGTATCTACGGGGAAACCATTCTTCCCGTTCCTTCCAGAAAAACGAAAATTGCTTTGCTCACCGGACTCGGATTGGGACTTACTTACCTATTTTTAAAATCAAAGTATTCTTCAAAAAGTCAGGCAAGTTAGACAGTTTTCTGTAAAATCCTAAAAACAGAAGGCATAAAGATATTTAAAAATCAGTTTTTATATTTCTAAATAGGTGAGGCCATCAAAGCTTAAAACGAAAGATTTTTAATCTTGATGAATGCCCTGAAAAGAAAATGCAAAGCCGGAATCAGCACTACACTGATTCCGGCTTTAGTTTAAAATTTATAAACTATGGCATTAATGTTCATACCAGCGCCGACCGACGCAAAAAGTACAACATCATCTTTTTTAATCGAATGATTTTCCAGTTCATTTTTGAGAATCATAGTGAGCAGGGAAGGGATTGTAGCTACGCTGCTGTTTCCGAGTTTATTGATGACCATCGGCATAATGTCTGCAGGTGCTGTGGCTCCATATAATTGGTAGAAACGTTGTACGATGGCTTCATCCATCTTTTCATTAGCCTGGTGAATGATAATCTTATTGAGCTGATCGATCGGATATCCGCTTTTATCCAGGCACTGTTTCATGGCTTCGGGTACATGTACCAAGGCAAATTCATAAATCTTTCTGCCGTCCATTTTAATATACCTGGTGTCCGGGCAGCTCTCGTTGTTATAGGATTTTCCGAAATACAGGTAATCTTTTTCTTTAAAGGTATAAGAAGCAGATAAATGAGACAGAATTCCAGATCCGTCATCACTGCTTTCCAGAATGACCGCTCCGGCTCCATCGGCATAGATCATGCTGTCCCTGTCATGAATATCGACCACACGGGAAAGGGTTTCCGCTCCTATCACCAGACACTTTTCAGCCATTCCTGATTTTATAAAGGCATGCCCCTGAATAACGCCTTCGATCCATCCCGGACAGCCGAACAGCACATCATAGGCCACACAGAAATTATTTTTTATTTTCAACAGGTGCTTTACTCTGGCAGCAAGACTGGGAACCGTATCCGATTGCACCGTTCCCGACCGTACATCGCCAAAATTATGCGCAAAAATAATGTAGTCCAGCGTCTCAGGATCTATTCCGGAATTTTCTATCGCAGCCTGTGCTGCAATTAGTCCGAGATCGGAAGTTACCTGTTCGTGCCCTGCGTATCTTCTTTCTTCAATGCCTGTAATTTTCTGCAGCTTGCTGGTAATGGAAGCGTTGTCTTCCTTTAGAAGCGCACCGTCCTCACTCATGAAGACGTGTTTGTCGAAAAACAGATTGGTAATGGTTTCGGAAGGAATATAGTTTCCTGTACCGGTGATTTTACTTGTCATACATTTGTCTTTTTTGCACTGATTGGTTGAATAATATGTAAATGTAATGATAATAAAACGGAAATTATATTTTTCAATGGATTTTACGGAAAATTAATAAGGATTTGCATAATGAATTTGAAGAAATATCTTTCATGAAAAATCTATTGATCCGGAGATTAAAAAAGTATGAGAGTCTTATTTTTCATCCTGTTTAAAAGAAATATTTGTTATTTGTTACATAATTGGTTTTAAACCGGTATTTTTGCGGCAGTGAATCAGTTGATGGGAATTTAGAGGTCATAATTTAATTCATGTAACAATGAACAACAAACCTTTACACAATTTCCACATTCCTGTAATGGGATTGGCGTACACGATAGACAGCCCTATCCGTGTCGCGCAATACGGTATTTCATCCGTAGTTTCTATAATCGATGATGAGATTGTAGAAAAAATGAAAAATTTTTACAGTAAAAAATTCAGCCTGAATTATCCGCGTATTTCAACGAAGACGGAGGATTACCGCGCCAGGCGCATCACTGAATATCTCAACATGATGGAAGACATTGTGCAGGAAAAGTTTGAAGCTTTCAAGGAAGAAATTTCCAGTAACAGTACGGCTTTAAAGAACTTTACGGACATGCTTCCCAATACTTCCAAGCTAAAAGAAGGACTTCAGCAATTCTTGAGCTGTAAGAGCGGTATTTCTTCATCCCTTAAAGGTTTCATCGATGAGTATTTCGTCAGGGGAAATATCGATGTTAATATTATGACGAAGGTGGATAAGGAGAACTTCCGTGACCATAAGCCGCTTCCCGTTATATATAATGATGCCCATGCTTCATTAAGGGGTTTTGCCAATAGCAAATTATCTTCTTCTGTCGTGCTTTCAGCAGGCATGAATCCGCGGTTATACAGCTACCTGGAAGAATTCGACGATTTTTTTCCCGATAGAGACAGAATCTTAAAGAAGAAGATCATCCTAAAGGTAAGTGATTTCCGGTCGGCGATGATCCAGGGAAATTTCCTGGCCAAAAAGGGACTCTGGGTTTCGGAATATCGGGTGGAATCCGGACTGAACTGCGGCGGACACGCCTTTGCGACAGAAGGCCTGCTGTTAGGGCCGATTATGGAAGAGTTTAAACTGAGAAAAACGGAACTTATACAATCTGCCCATTTACTGATGGTAAAAGCGCTGAAAGAAAAAGGGAAACATTGTATTGCAGAACCACTGCACCTTAATATCACCGTCCAGGGCGGAGTAGGAACCGCAGAAGAGCATGATTTCCTGATTAAGCAATACGCCGTCGAAAGTGTAGGGTGGGGATCCCCGTTTCTGCTGGTACCGGAAGCAACCTGCGTTGATGATGAAACCAGAAAACTGCTGGCTGTCTCTGAAGAAAACGATTTTTATCTGAGTCACCTGTCGCCGCTTGGTGTGCCTTTCAATACGGTAAAAGGAACTTCCAATGAGCTTATCCGACGGGAAAAGTATAAGAAAAGCCGTTTCGGAAGCTCATGTCCGAAGAAGCTACTGGCTTTGAACAGAGAATATTCCGAAGAAGGAATCTGCACGGCTTCCAAAAAATATCAGGATATACAATTTGCAGAGCTTGACAAGGAAAAAGAAGAGATTTCTCCTGAACTTTTTGAGAAAAAGAGAGACTTTATTATTGAGAAGGCCTGTCTTTGTGTAGGGCTGGTGAATTCTGCTTACCTTGAAAACAACCTTGAGATCAAAGGCGAAAAACAGGGTGTAGTGATCTGTCCGGGACCGAATCTTGCGTATTTCAACAAAGAAGTTTCTCTTTTCGAGATGGTACGCCACATTTATGGCAACGGCAATATTCTGGGGGTTACAGACCGGCCGCATATGTTTATTAATGAGCTAAAAATGTATATCGACCACCTTAAAAAAGAAATGGCAGATTTTTCCGGAGCATTAACGAATTCCCAGATAAAAAAATGGATGACTTTTAAAGAAAACCTTCTGAAAGGGATCGAATATTATCAGGAGCTTTTCCTCAAAACGGAATTTTTTACCTCAGATTTAAATATTATGCGACAATTAAGTGATAACAGACTAATATTATCCGAAATTGAAATTCCCGAAAAAGTTTAATTAACAGCTGTAAACGTTAAAAATCAGGAATTATTAAAAGGCCGTTATAAGATCTGAAACGGCCTTTCTCAAATTAAATCAAAATTAAAACAGTTTTTTAAAAAGACTGACCCAGCTATTGTTTATCCGTGTGCCTTTCGAACTGAAATTTATTCCGGCGTTCCGTTTGCCTAGGGTGGTATTTATTCCTTTATGGCTGATGTTCAGCCGAATACCGGGCATCAGTTTCACTCTTTTTCTGTAACTCCATCCCATAAAATGATCATGTTTTTGATTAATAATTTTTTCTTTCCTAAAGCTATGGATATTTAAAGAGAGGTTTTTACGGGTTTCCGTATAGTGGACTTTTATATTAAAAAATTTAACCTTTTCTATTCCTGTAAAATTGGGATAAAGTAAAACAGCTCATAAAAGGTTTACATTCCGTTACGTATTAAATATCGCCGGAACGAGTTATGCCGAATGCTTGTGATTTTTAAAATTGATAATATGGGCGATGATTAGTCCTGCAGCTCCAATAAATATCAGTTCTGAATGGACATTAAATATAAGATCCAGTCCTATGGAAATGGCAATCAGTGTAATAGAAGCCCAAAAGAAAACTTTCAGCAGAACGGATTCGGTGGTTTTCGTAATTCTGAAGACGACTATTGCACCTACCATCATAAAAAGTAAATCAATGATCGGACTGTGCGATATTCCCAGTGGAATAATCATCAGTAGAGGGAATATAATGCAGTGGATCAGGCATAATACTGCTGCGGAAATTCCTATGTAGTCTAATATCTTTGTTTTCATAAGTGAAATTTATTTAGGATGCGATACACCATTGCACGATTAAAAGAGCTCACAACGGTTAATTTAGTATTTTGTAGTTAGCGTAACTGTGTTGCAAAAATAGGTATTAAATTACAATAATGCAATTAAGTTGCTTTAATTTGTAAGGTTAAATCAGCTTTACTAAGTAAAGACGGAGATATTTTAGATCGGATTAGGGCTGTATGATTCAGATATTCAACGGAAAATGAGAAATGTGCGATTGTATTACCACCGATAAAATAAAGAAAGAAGAAGAAATTAATAAGATTTTAAAAGGGATGGCGTATGAATTTGCAAAATACAAAGTCCATTCCGGCTTTTATTCAGGATAGCCACATTTTTTTTACTGTAAAAAGTGAAAGTCTTTTCAAGGTGTATATCCGGAATTATATTACAGGAGAACTTTATGATCAGATACAATTTATAGTGATTAAACATTGTAATAAGTGCAGCCGAAGGTAACGATTAGGAGACATAACTCTTTAACGATAGATTCCGGTAAAATTATTTTATGATTTAATCTTTGGTTCATTTAGGCCTATCATTATTTGTCAGAAGTATAAATTCACTTCTTTTCAAACCAACGTGTTTGATTTTTTATCGTAACTTTTTTACAACAGTATTATTCCGGCGATGAGGTTCATCAGGAACTCGATCATGAATTGAAGATTTTATATTTCATCAAATTCAAGCCGGGCATTAAATTTTTCATTTGAAGAGTACAGTGAGAGGTTTGCATTGTTTTTTCTGCTCAGAACATCGGATATCCACAAACCCAGGCCAAAACCTTCTTTATGAAATGTATCCCTGAGAAACTGGCCTTTCAGGTGGTCCGGATTTTTTATCATCTGATCGGTAAAATTGGAAATAATAATTCCTTTTTTGTCATTCTGATAGATTTTAATTTCAATTGTGGTCTCGCTTTTCCCATATTTTACAGCATTGGTAATCAAATTATTAATGACGACTTCCACCTGGTTCCTGTCGGCAAGTATTTTGAAGTCGCCATTCAGCGGTGAAAGATCAATTCTGAAAGGACGGTGGTTAATTACCGTTTGTTTTTTAAAGCTTTGCGAAAGCTCCAAAATCATTTCTGCCAAATCAATCTCGGACTTGCTGGTACGAAGATTTCCGGATTCTATCTGGCTCATCCAAAGAAAATTGTCTACCAGAACTTTCATTCGCCTCACTTCCTGCTCCTGGTTATCTAACAATTTTTCGGTAACCGGATCCAATAATTTTCGGTTGAAAATCTGCAGCTCGGTGAGCATATTGCTGATGGGCGTCCGCAGTTCGTGGGAAGCCATTGTGAAAAAAGCCGTCTGCTGTTTCACCTGTTCGTCAATCCGTATCAGCATTCGGTTAAGCGCATCGGTGAGGTGGTAAAATTCGTCTTTGGTTTGTGGTTTGGAAAGCAGTGTGATGTGCTCCAAGTCCACTTTGTTGGCATTATTAACGATCCGGCGGAGCGGTCTCAGAAAAAAGCCGGAAAGCAGATAACCGCCTGAAAAAGAAACTAAAAAGGCAATCGGAAGATAAATGTAAAGGAGCCGTCGCAGTTTTTGAATCCCGGAATGGTAATTTTCGGCCGAAAGTGCAAAATATACTGAAACAGTGCCTCCATTTTCAGGATATTTCTTCAGGGAGACCATCTTCCATTTTTCTTTGTCCGCGACGTCCTTTGGAAGGTTATTGATCAGCTGGGTTTTCTTTACCTTATCGTCATAGATAATCCTGAAAAATTCCCCGTTTTTAGGCAACGGAACAGAAATGGGGTTGATGTCGGTTTTCTGAAGAACCGTATTGGCCGCAGACGATAGCTGAAGCGAGAAACTTTTGTCCAGCTCCGTTTTAGCGTTTTTATAAAGTGAATATACGATAATACTGACGCACAAAAAAAGTAACGAGTTAAACAATAACCCGAAACGAAAACGGAGACTCTGATAAAAGGAAGAGGTCGGCTGCTTTTTCATTCCTATTGTTTTTCGCCTTTCATCATATACCCGGCCCCGATCACCGTTTTGATCAGCTGCTGATCAAAACCTTTATCTATTTTTTTTCTTAGCTGATGCATATAGACTTCCACAATATTGCTTTCCGGATCAAAATTCATATTCCATGCATTTTCCAGTAGCTGGTTTTTTGTAAGGACCAGATTGGCATTTCTTATCAGGTATTCCAGCAATACAAATTCTTTGGAAGTCAGCTCAATTTCTGTATTTCCCCGTTTCACTTTTCGGGAAGGAATATCGATTTCAAGATCTTCAATTTTAATTTTCTGCTGTGTGTTCGTCCCTGTAAAACGGCTTACGGTACGGATCCTTGCCAGCAGTTCTTCCCATTCAAAGGGCTTCCTGATGTAATCTACTGCGCCAAGATCCAAACCCTGTACCACCTGTTTGGAATCGGCAATGGCACTAATGATGATCACAGGCGTTTCTGCACCGAAAGTCCGCAGATTTTTAAGAAAATCAAAACCATTGATTCCAGGTAACATCAGATCCAGAAGGATAAGATCAAAATCATTTTTTACTGCGATTTCGAGGGCTTCCGAACCGTCGTTACAGACTTCAGTAAGATAGCCTGCCTGTGAAAGTCCCTGTTGTATGAAACCTGCCAGTTTCTTTTCATCTTCAGCAATTAATATTTTCATAATCAGCGTATTTTGTAAACAATACTGTCAATTTTAATTTCCATCAATCTCACTGGCGGAAAATCGAGCGTGTTGATGGTCCCATCCTTTGTATTGCGTTCCAAGGCGCTGACTTCTACCTGATGAGCCTTCATCAATAAGGGCTCCAATGTTCTGCTTTCTTCAGGATTCAGCATTACGGTCTTCTGTCCGATTACAAATCCGATGGTCTTATTCTGACGGTTCCTGATTAATTCGGAGACAGCTCCTTTAATCCGGATTTCCTTTCCCGGATCGGGTTTTGGTGGGAGTATACCCTGTACGTCAAAAGTATTTTTACCGTTTTCCGATGCAATGGAGATCAGTTCAAGACCGCGATCTCTTTCAAATGCTTTCAGATGAACGGAAGCATTGGGTTGTGCAATGTTCAGGATCTGTTTTGCCAGATGGGGCGGAAAATGGATTTCAGATTTCTGTTTCCCCTCATCCAGAATTATTTTATCAATGTTGCCTTCGGGAGTGGTTTCATAGCCTGCCACCTTACCATTCAGCTGTATCGGTTTTTCAATTTCCTGAGGGGGCACTGGTGGTAGCAACGGTGGCCTCTTCTCGCAGCTACCAAAGCACCAGAAAGCAAAAAAAATAAAAATTATTTTCGATAGATGATATGTTGTTTGTCTAAAAACCATTGCATTATAATGAAAACCTGAGCAAATTACGAAAATCTGATCAGGTTTTACTGTTGACTCAATTCGATTTTAAAGTGAATATTCCTTACCGTTTACGCTGATCATCCTTGCACGTACGATGTCTACTTTCCGCTCTGCCACTTCACCCGAATTATCCGGCTTTTTAAAGCCTGTAAAGGAGATTTTAGCTCCTTTTACCAGCGACTGTTCTAACTGCTGGAAGATGTGCGGCGGTATTCTCAGAATGGTATTATCAACAAGGATACCAACAACCGCATCGCCTTCTTTGTTTTTCTGAAGATCCGTAATCGTTCCGCTTTGGGTTACCGAAATTTCCTGTGGCGGTGTCTGCGGAACAGCCGGCGGTGTATCTTCAACCGTTTTTCCGTTAGCCGTAATGCTGTTCATATGGAATGCCTTTTCGCCATTGGGTGCCGCATCTTCAAAACCTTTGATGCTGACCGCGCTTCCCTGTCTGGCCATTGCAGTGATCTGGCTTCCCAGATGCGGCGGAAACTTCACGAGAACCTGCCCTCCGTTGCTGTTCAGGTAGAATCCGTCATATACAAAATCATCATTAGTGATCATTTTAGAAACGGTTCCGGAGAGGGTGGTGATCTCCCTTAGTGCATCCGGTCGCGGGCCTGGTTTTTCCATTCCCGGTTTCGGATCCTTCGGAGGAACAGGAAGCTTGGTTTGAGCGTTTACGACTACGGCTGTCATTAAAAATACTGCAGCTGCTATTTTTTTTCCCTGGTTTAAAACATTGTTGTTCATCTTATTAAAATTTAAATTATACATTTTGATTGATTTTCTATGACAAATGTATAATGGCTTTATTAAGATGAAATGAGTATGAAATTAATTTTTCTTAATCCCGGAATCAGAACGCATCATAGGGTGCCTGTAAGGTAAATCCATTCCGTAGTTTACCTGGTTATCTTTTTCTGCCCGGCAGTACTTTGGGTTTTTGCCACGACTGAATAGTTCTGATAGAAATCAAACAGCTCTTTCGCTCTTCCATGAATGAAAAAAATTCCGCTTATCGAATATCCTCGGAAGCGTTGATTATGTGGATCTGATTTCCATCCCTATGCTGATCCGATATTGTGGCCGCTTTTTCTGATCGCCGGTCAAAAACAAAAACGCTGCAAACATTAATGTTTACAGCGTTTTTGCTTATTTTGGTTTCCCAACTGGCGGAGAGAGAGGGATTCGAACCCCCGGACCTGTTACAGTCAACAGTTTTCAAGACTGCCGCAATCGACCACTCTGCCATCTCTCCTTAAACTCCGATGTTATCGTTGTTTTCAGTGGTGCAAATATAGGGTTATTTTTTAATATCAGCAAAATATATTTTTGAAAAACCTTTCTGATACTGCTATTATTCTAATTTTCAATAAATAAAAATTCAGGGAAAGATCACTTTAACAGTCTTTTTTAAAAAAGAATTTTAATTATATTCTGTCACAATTGCATTGGGTACATTGGCATAAAATAAAGGGCTGCTTTTCATTTATTATTCAGGATCAATATCTTATCATTCCGGCTGAATGATAACATAACGTACGAGTGGAAAAGCCTCTTTAATATTTTTACGGATGCGTTGAACAGCTTCTGTGATTTCAGCCGTATCAAGATGATCCCTGAAATCCACAATTAGTACCAAAACGATTTCTTCCGGTGACTGGTAGGTGGACAGTATATTTTTTGTTCTGACCACAGCTGAATCCTCTTCTGCCAGCAGGGTAATTTTTTCCCTTGTTTCAGGAGCAATACCTTCACCCATCAGGAGGCTTCTGCTTTCCCGGGCCAGAATTAAAGAAACAAAAATAAGAATCAGCCCTACGATAATCGAAGCCACACCGTCGAGTTCCGGAATATGAAAGGAGTAGCTGATGCTCATCAGGATCATGACCACGATCAGCCCTGACACCGCCGCACCGTCCTCAAAAACAACCAAGAAGCTTGAAGGGTCTTTGCTCCTGATGATCGCATCCCACCATCCGATACCGTTACGGGTCTTATTAAATTCTTTTACAGATATATACAAGGAAGTTCCCTCAAAAATCAGTGAAAGGACAAGGACAATGTAGTTCCAGAACGGATCTTTCATGACTTCCGGCTCAATGATATGCAGGATACCCTGATAAATAGAGAGGGCGCCACCTAGCCCAAAGATCAGGATCGAAACCACAAAAGACCAGAAATACAGTTCTTTGCCATATCCGAAAGGGTGTGATTCGTCAGGAGATTTCTTACTTCTTCTGATCCCGTACAGCAGCAGAAGCTGGTTGGTAGTGTCAACGGTAGAGTGGATGCCTTCCGAGATCATGGAAGAACTGTTGGTAAATGCCCCGGCTGTAAACTTGGTGACCGCGATCAGCAGATTGGCGGCAAGGGCACTGTAGATTGATTTGCGATTGTTGGCCATTTGGTATAACGAATAGGAAGGATTTATTTAATAATCATAATACGGTTAAGATTATTCTGAAGTTTGAATGCAAACCACAATCCAAGATCAGAATTCTGTAAAATGAATTTTTTTATTTACGTTTAATTTTTTCTCACCAAAAAAAATATTTCTACATTTTCCTCCTCTCAGAAAAGACAAACTTATGGGAAATAAAAACAGAGAAAGTGCGGGAAGCTAACATTTAAGCTTTTATTAAAATAAGCTTACTGATTCACTCTCTGTTTCTTTCGGCATGTTACTTTTTAAGGAAAAACCTACCGCCTCAGAGGCTTAATCTGTATTAATCCTCATCTTCCAGCTCAAAAATATTTTCTACGGTTGTGCTGAAATACCTTGCAATTTTAAGAGCTAAAACAGTAGAAGGGACATATTTGCCCTTTTCCATAGCATTGATGGTCTGCCTGGAAACGCCTATACGTTTGGCGAGATCCTCCTGAGTAACGTTCTTGATGGCTCTTTCTATCTTAATCGTATTCTTCATTTTCTCAGTAATAAATAATTGAATCTGAAAATGTACAAAATTAAAGGCATAAAAATAATTACAACCATTACCGTGAAGAATACAGCTCCGAATACGGTAAGGAATAATATCAAAACAATGCTGTATGTTGCCGCAAGACTCCAGAAAACGGATTTCAATCGTAAGCTGGAAATATATTCATCTTCCAAGGTTTCTTTTGAAAACCCGACCATAATACCACCAATAATGATCAGACATCCGATGAGGTTTGAGAATATATCCACTTCAGCTGTCCGGAAAAACCCTTTTTCACTACCATCGAACGGAAATCCCGAATTATAAAATACAGGAAGTGTTATTTCATTGAAATCGAGTTTTCCTGAAATTAAAATCAGTCCGGCGATCAGCGATGGGATGAAAATAATCCATCCGATTCTTTTTAATGAATTTGGAAATAATGGTAATTTATTCATAATCTGAAATTTTTTAATGTTTCAAAAGTAATGTATTTTTTACAAAAAGTAAAATAAAGTTTACATTTTATGAAATAACGCCGATTTAACCGTTAAAATCTTTAAATTACATGATCAATAAATAGCAGAGGTCAACAGCTGGCGAAGACCATAAGCGGGGAGTTTTAATCATTAAATTTACATCAGGCAGAATGACACCATAATCCTCAGGGAATTTATCAGAATAATAAATCATTATCTGGGAAACAAAAGCGTTGATGTATTTGAAGTTAATGAAATACATATTTAAAATTTAATATTAACATCAAAATAATCGAAGTATAATTTGGCCGTTTTCATTTAGGTTTTGGAAAATACACTGCATTTTCATAAGAGTAAATAACACTTACGATCTTCCATTTTCCTTCTGCCTTTATAAGGTGCCAATATTCGCTGCCCCAATTATTTATAGTGTTTTCTTCCAGAAAGCAGTAATTAAATGTAATACTGGCTACTACATCGTCATTGATGATCCTGATGTTTTCAAATTTTTCATCTTTACTGCCTTGTTCCATGATATAGCGGAAGAAATTTTTGTAGGTATCACTGAAATAATTTTTGTTATTCCCGGGATCTTTTTCCAGCCGCTTCCTTTGGGATCCGTTTTTAATTACCCCGACCCAGACCACCGGATGTTCATGAAACAGGCGGTGAAAAGTTGCCGAATCTTTTTTAATAATACTTTTTCTGAACTGCTGAACAACCTGTGCAATTTCAGTTTTTTCTTTGGTAAAATGCTGAGCCGGTGTGAAATGAGACAACAGCATGAAGATTGTGATACTAATGGTTTTCATATATAAAATTAATCGATGTAAATTTGATTCTAGGCATTGCATGATATTAATTGTGTAAAAGCCGTTATGTTCTAGCGTAGTCATTTGCCGCATACAAGCATTGGAAAAAGGAGAATACAGTTTATAGAAATCTTTGATTTTTCCACTTTTTAAAGATCCGTGCTGATTATCCTTCGGAATTATTAGCATTTTTTCCTGAAATTTTATTCAAAACTTTATCCTTAACAACTGCCGATGGTTTCTCAATGCCATATCTGTAAAGTAATCCGGCAGATACACAGCCTGCGCAACACATCAGCAGCACTATGTTTTCAGAGATCCGGATTTCAGATTTAGCTAAAAACAACTGTATAAGATGAATAATGCCTTTGTGGGAAAGATAAATCGCATAAGAAAGAGTTGCCAGTCGGGAAGTTAGAAAATTACTTTTCCTGCTGATAAAAGAAGATGTCGAGATTGCCCCCATCAATACTAATCCATAGCTTACCGCTACCATTGTAAACCCGAAAACCGAAGCTTGCTCAGAATATTGGTCCCGGCAGAAAATTAATGATACAACCAGTACCATAAAACCGATTATAAAAATAAAATTCCCTTTGGTGTGAATAAATGTCCTGAACTTTTCGTAATACTGAAATAAATATCCAATCAGTACGCCTATAGCAAGCCCTTCAAGCCGCGTGTATGTAGGATAATAAATATTCATGTACCAGACTTTCCAGAAATCCGGACCGTCAATATAGGGTACAATATTTTCCGTCCAGGCGTAATACCGGAAGAAGAGTGATCCGGTCATCATAAAAACGGTGCCGGGGACGATCCACCGGATTGATTTTAGTGTAACCAGTACGATGAGAATCAGAGGAAGGATCAGGTAGAACTGTTCTTCGATACACAGAGACCAGGCATGTGAAAAAGTTCCCTCATGAATTACGTCCAGCCCAAAATTCTGAGTAAAGGAAATAAATTTCCAAAGAGGTGGAAGCGATTCCCGTTCCCGGAATAAAGGAAAGCAGAAATACAGGGCCAGTGTAAAAAGGTATGGCGGAATAATGCGGAAAAACCTTTTGGTAAAAAAAATCTTAAGCCCGATTGTCCTGCGTTCCCGGATTTCCCGGAACAGCTGAACGGAAATTAAAAATCCGCTGATCACAAAAAATAAGTCAACGCCTGTCCATCCGATCCAGCCAACCGTATCAATCCATTCCGGATGATGAAACATCCTGTAGTGATAGATGAAGACAAGGATAATGGCAAGAGCGCGGAGGTGGTCAAGTCCGTAAAATTTTATTGTATTCTGCATAATTACTTTTTGCAAAATTCCTTTACTTATCCATACGATTTCACGACTTTCTGCCAACAGCAGGATTATGATGACAGGCAACCGGGTTTTGCTTTTATATGCTTAAAATAGCAGTCCGCATGAGTATAAAGGGCTTTGAAATACTTTAAGGAGATAAAGAATTTTAAATCCGTAATTTTGAACTTCATGGATATAGCCTTACGATCAAAATTTAGCAAAGCAGCCGGATACCAGATCCCCTTCTGGATCGCCTTGCTGCTGTTTGGGGTAGCGAGGAATTACGGTGAACATGATTATCCGGATTTCAGCGAACTTTTTTACTACGACTTCTGCCATTGGATATTTCAGGTAATAGGCGCGAATTTCATTTATTTTATACTCGTCAGGAAATATTTTGATTCGGGAAGATACTTTGCTTGTACCGTCTTTCTTTTAATGAGCCTGTATATCCTGGGTGTCATGAACCGCATCTTCATCGTGTATCTTGCAGAACCTTTATTTGCGGATTATCCTAAAGACAGCCTGGCCGATATTTTTACCGACATTCAATACCTGTTGTTCTGTTATATCCTTCCCATTATTTCCGGAGCTTTTATTTTTACTTCCATCATGTTTATGCTGCGGTATAAAAATGAGAAGCACAGCCGGCTTCAACTGCAGAAGGAAAAGGCCGAACTGGAGCTCAAAGTGCTGAAATCCCAGTTGAATCCTCATTTTTTATTCAATACGTTAAATAATATCTATTCATTGGCACTGTCCGATTCGGAAGCCACGGCTCCGTCCGTCGGCCGCCTGTCCGATATCCTGGATTATGTACTTGGAAAAGGCCAGCATAAAATGGTAAGCGTATCCGAAGAAATGAAAATTATAAGGGATTATATCGGACTTGAAAAACTGCGGTATGATGAACGCCTGACCGTTGAGGTATTGGAAAAAGTTCCATTTCCGGCATCCGTTCCGCCACTGTTGTATCTTTCGCTGGTAGAGAATGCTTTTAAGCATGGGGCGGAGAAGACCGGGGGAAAGGTTGAGATTTTTATTTCACTTGTTTCCGGTCCTGAATCAGCTGTATTTCACGTTGAAAACAGCTGTTCCGGAAATAAAACGGAGGAGGGGCTTGGAATAGGTCTTCAGAATGTCAGGCAGCAGCTTGAGCTGTATTATGCAGGCCGATATTCATTCGATCTCGAAAAGAGAAAAGACCGTTTTCTCATAACCATTAAAACGCCTTTGCAAAATGATTAAATGTATTCTTGTAGATGACGAACCGTTGGCCATCAGCCTGCTGGAAAATCATATTTCTAAAATGGGAGAACTGAAGATCGTGGCAACTTGTAATAATGCTATGGAAGCTTACAGAATTCTGCGGGGTCAGCAGGTAGACCTGATGTTTCTCGATATTCAGATGCCTGATCTGAACGGGATTGAATTTTTTAAATCACTCGATAAAAAGCCGTCAGTTATTTTCACGACTGCCCACCGCGATTACGCTGTTGAGGGCTTTGAGCTGGAAGCCGTCGATTATCTTTTGAAGCCTATTACTTTTGAACGCTTTTTCCGTTCGGTTCAGCGGATGATGAGAAAAAGCAACATTTTTCCGGAGCCTGATTTCCTGATTTTCAAATCGGGCGGATTTAACCACAAGATTTTGATCAAAGAGATTCTTTATTTTGAGAGCTTTGGGAATGACCTTAAGGTCTATTTTCAGGGTACATCCATTACGGTTTCCAAAAGTACCGTTTCCGAACTTGCCGGCCTTTTATATGATAAAGGGTTTGTTAGGATCCACCGGTCTTTTTTGGTCAATTCGTCCTATATTACTTCTATCAACAGCCAGGAAATTCTGATCGGAAAAATATCTATTCCAGTCGGCCGGAGTTACAGGAAAGAGTTTGAAGATTTCACTCGCCGGTTTTTAGGAAATGGTCCGCCAAAAAAGAACCATGGCAATAAAAAGGACTAAATAGGGATTTTAAGGATCGGATTAAATTATTTTGGACAAGGGAGAAGAATTCGATTGTTTAAATGCGCATCGCATAGAAAAAAAATAAAAATCCTGCGGAAATAATCATTCCGCAGGATTTTATTTTGCTTAACCGTTTTGCATGTTAGCTTGTTACGGGACAAGCAATAATACAGATTACCCATGGACATCTTTTAATGCCCGGAGGTGGACAGCATGCCTCGGAACAGCCCGAAGCCCCGCCGTTGATACCTTTCAGCTGGCTCCTTGAGATTTTTTTATAATTTTTCATAATAAAGGATTTGGGTTAAAATGAGTTAAGGCTGATTTCCGCCGCCACATCCGTCGTACGGCCTGCATTGCCATTTTCCGTTGATTAAACATATCTGACCGCCGGGGCAGTTAATTCCGCCCGTAATGGTCTTCATTTCCTGTCTGTTGACTTTTTTTAAATTTTTCATAAACATAAGATTTGGTTCTTGTCGAAGTTAATCAATTTTCATGAATTTGAGTACACTACTGTGGGAAATATTTTTCAAATGCAGGTATATTTTGTTGTTAATCAGATGTACAGTGGATATATGACAGATTTCAGCAGGTGAATAACAGTTGTCTCATTTATTGATGGGCTGCTTACAAAACGGATTTTACTTTTTTACTAACAAATCTATTACCCTTAATATAGAACCGTAACGGCAGTAGAGCATGTTCCCCGGCATATGCAATTCCGATGCGCGGAACTGCGGCAATTTCTTCGGGAGCATACCTGTTTCCAACGTCTTCGATCCAGATTTCATCACCGGACAGATCTTTTTTGTTAAAGGAAGCATCAATGCCTAAGGCTTTTGTGAGGGAACCGGGGCCGGAAGAAACGGCTATGCCCGTAACAGGCATTTTCCTTCGTTCTGCTATTATTTCATTACCCAGAAATGGCTCGACCGCTCTTATTAAAACACACTTCGGATCATCATTGCCTGAAACAACAATATTCAGCAAGTGATGGATTCCGTAGCATAGGTAGACA
The DNA here is from genome assembly GCA_913778085.1 of uncultured Chryseobacterium sp. GTDB lineage: Bacteria > Bacteroidota > Bacteroidia > Flavobacteriales > Weeksellaceae > Chryseobacterium. The sequence continues at coordinate 14,165 of CAJYXJ010000014.1, read as the reverse complement.
TACGTAAAGCCTCCGGAACCGTAGATGATTTCCGTTCTGCCTGTCCTGCGGTTTCCATAAACGTGTGAGCCTTTATCATCAATGCCGAAATAAGCCTCTGTCTCCGTTATAATCCCCGCAGTAAGGCCTCCATTTCTATTGGTATACAGGGCTTTACCCAAGAGGTCTTTAGCCATGAATTCGACGTTGGGGTTCTGATAGTAGGAAAGATTCAGTTTTCGCTTCATTTATATTTATACTTAAAATAATTTTCTGATAAAAAATCTGAATGGTCAGCAGAATCTGCGGGAGATTAGGAAGAGCAATCAGTTTTTAGACCCGCTACCAAAATTTATAGTACTTCAGGCGGTTAGATTTTCTGTTCTAAAAGTATTAAAAAGTTTACTGCCGGGCTATGAGCCGCGTCATGCGGGTCATAAAACATTCTGTAAAATAGTGAATTTTTTCTGCTTTATAAAATATGATAAGGCTGTCATAAGTAAATAATGTATTTTGTTGTAAATGAGGATTAAACGAATAGCGCAGATAATTTTTAACCCTTTTTATTTTTTTACTAAAGAGCATTTGCGTAATTTTATACTCCGTATAATAGAATTCATATTAATAACGATATAATGGAAAGATATAATTACGGGATGATCGGGCTCGGAGTGATGGGAAGAAACCTTCTTTACAACATTGCGGAGAACGGTTTTTCAATCGCTGGATTCGATCTGGATACGGAAAAAGTACGGGAACTGCATGAAGGATCGACGCCGGACATGCACCTTAAAGGAATAGGTTCTCTGGAAGATTTCGTAGCGTCACTGGAAACTCCAAGAAAAATCATCTTAATGGTTCCCGCAGGAAAGCCGGTAGATGCCGTGCTGGAAAATATAACACCGCTTCTGAGTGAGGGCGATATTGTGATTGATGCAGGGAATTCTTATTTTAGGGATACCGAAAGACGGATTGCCGATCTGGCATCTAAGAATCTCCATTTCATGGGAATGGGGGTTTCAGGCGGTGAGAAGGGAGCGAGAAAAGGACCGAGTATTATGCCGGGCGGCGATCTCGAAGCTTTTAAACTCCTGAAGCCTATGCTGGAAGCAATCGCTGCAAAAGTGGACGGTGAAGCCTGTACGGCCTACATGGGGAAAAGCTCTGCCGGAAACTATGTAAAAATGGTTCACAACGGTATAGAATATGCCATTATGCAACTGATCAGCGAGGCTTATGACCTTCTGAAAAGAGGAGCCGGTCTCAGCAATGATGAACTTTATGAAGTTTTCAGAGACTGGAATAATGGCGAAATGAACTCCTTCCTGATTGAAATCACTAGAGATATCTTCCGGCAGAAAGATGATCTGGCAGACGGCTATCTGGTAGATCATATCCTTGACAAAGCCGGAGCCAAAGGAACGGGAAAATGGACGTCCGAGCAGGCAATGGAAATCGGTGTTTCAATCCCAACGATCGATATTGCTGTTACTTCAAGAATTTTATCAGCCTATAAGGATGAAAGAATCGAGGCCTCTCAATTGTACACAGAAAAAGAAATCAGCATTCCGGAAAACAAAGAATTGTTCATTAAAGAAGTGGGTGATGCCTTATATCTGGCAACTTTGATCAGCTATGCACAAGGTCTTGCGCTGCTGGTAAAGGCTTCCGAAGAATACAGCTTCAATATTCCTTTAAAGGATGTCGTGAAAATCTGGAGAGGCGGCTGTATCATCCGTTCTTTACTCTTGGAAAAATTTTATTCGGCCTATACCAAAAATGACAGTTTGAGCAACATCCTTCTGGATGAAGAAATTTCACAAATTGTAAAATCAAAAATCAAAGCATTGAGAAATACGGCAGCGTATGCCGTATCCAACGGTGTTTCAAGCCTCGGACTTCAGACGGCTCTGGGATATTTTGACGCCTATACGACGGAATCCCTTCCGGTAAACCTTATTCAGGCGCAGCGCGATTATTTCGGAGCACATACATATCAGAGAATCGACCGGGATGGTATTTTTCACACATCCTGGGAGAGTTCAACTAATTAAAATTCAGGTAGACAAATGAACGACAATAAAATCTTGCAGCCAACCACCATCATTATTTTCGGTGCTACAGGAGACCTGGCAAAAAGAAAGCTTTTTCCTGCCTTTTATAATTTATATATCGACGGAAGAATGCCTAAAGGCTTCAACATTGTAGCCTTGGGAAGATCTGAAAATACCGACGAACATTTTAAAAGCTATATTAAGGAAAACCTTGAGAATTTTTCCAGGAAAAAGATAACTTCACAGGATTGGGCCGGTTTTCAGGCGCATATTACATACTTTCAGCATCAGCTTGATCAGGAAAGTTCTTATGAGAAGCTTCAGCAAAAGCTGAACAGCCTTGATGAAATTTATGGAATGAGAGGGAACAGGCTGTTCTACCTTTCCATAGGTCCGAATTTTGTAGCTACAATTTCCAATCATATCAAAAACTCATCCCTGGCATCAGATCCTCAGAAGGACAGGATCATCATCGAAAAACCTTTCGGGCATGACAAGCAGTCGGCCATAGAGCTCAACGGTCTTCTGGCGGAAACATTTGAAGAAGAGCAGATCTACCGTATCGATCATTATCTGGGAAAAGAAACGGTACAGAATATCCTGGCCTTCAGATTCGGAAATTCTATTTTCGAGCCTTTGTGGGATTATAAATACATAGAATCGGTACAGATTACGGTTGCTGAGGAGGTGGGTGTTGAAACCAGAGGAAGTTTCTACGAGCAGACCGGCGCTCTGCGGGATATGATCCAGAATCACCTGCTTCAGATTCTGTGCATGATAGCGATGGAGCCGCCTGTTTCGCTGGAAGCCGGTGAGATCAGAGACCGGAAGGTAGATGTCCTGAAATCTATCCGGCGGATTTCTCCGGATAAGGTAGATCATTATGCCGTAAGAGGACAATATGGTAAAGGCACCGTAAACGGAGTTGAAGTAAAAGGATACCGCCAGGAAGAAGGTATAGCACCAAATTCCAATACGGAAACGTTTGCTGCGGTAAAATTCTATCTGGATAATGAAAGATGGCAGGGGGTTCCGTTCTATGTAAGAACGGGAAAGAAGATGAAGGAGAAACATTCTTACATTACCATTCAGTTCAAACCGCTTCCGCATTCAACATTTTCGGACAGTCAGCAGCATCTTTCAGCCAACCGCCTGATCATCAATATACAGCCATTGATGGATATCAGGTTACAGTTTATGACAAAAAAACCGGGACTTTCACTGGTCTTGAAACCGGTGGAGATGATCTTCGATAATTTTGCCTGCCAGGAAGATACTCCGGAAGCATATGAAACCTTACTTTTGGATGCACTGATGGGAGACCTTACCTTATTTATGCGTTCCGATCAGGTAGAAGAAGCGTGGGATGTTGTAAAAACCATCCAGGAGGCCTGGGAAAATAACAAAGACATATTCTTCCCGAATTACGAAGCCGGAACATGGGGACCGAAAGACAGTTTTACCCTGGTGGAAAGGCAGGGACATACCTGGGTATAAATAAAAATCAAACAAAGAGAAAATGAATATTACCGTATTTAATGATTTAGATACTTTATATCAAAAGGCGGCAGATGCTTTTGTAGAACTTGCCGGAAAATCAATTGCTCAAAAAGGCCGTTTTACCGTCGCGTTAAGCGGCGGATCTTCCCCAAAGGCAATTTTCAGCCTTTTAGCTACCGAAAAATATTCTCAGAGAGTGGAGTGGGGAAAAATCTGTTTTTTCTGGGTTGACGAGCGTTGGGTTCCGTTGGATAACGAAAAGAGCAATGCCAAAATGACATTTGAAACCCTTCTGCACAGGGTTCCTGTAAACGGAGAGCATATTTTTCCGATGTATAAAGAGGGAGTAGAGCCTGAAGTGTATGCAAAAGAATATGAACAGCAGATCAGAGGAGTTCTTGGTGAAGAAGGAATTTTCGATTTTATCCTTTTGGGAATGGGGGACGACGGCCATACGGCTTCCTTATTTCCGGGAGAAAAAGTTTTGGAAGAAAAGGAAAAGTGGGTTGATGCCTACTATCTTAAACCGCAGGAAATGTTTAGAATTACCCTTACGGCACCCATTATCAACAAAGCAGAACATATCCTGGTGGTAGCCTTCGGAGAATCGAAAAAACATGCGCTGAATGAAGTGGTAAACGGTAAATACAATCCTACAATCTATCCGCTGCAGCTGATCCGCCCGAAAGAAGGATTGGTGTTTTTTACCGATGAAAAGGCAAAAGGATAATAAATCGAAACAGAAAATATCATACAGCATCGTCAACCGACGATGCTTTTTTTTAGATCTGACTAAATAAAGTGTAACAAAATAAAAACCGGATTAATAGCCTACAGGAAGAAGGCCGGATGACGGAAGTTTTTCTTGTCAATATAGCAATCAAAGGGAATAGTAAATCATTTGTTACTTTTCAATAAAAACTTTATTTAAAATTCCAATCTCTTATTAAATTAAACGACTGAAAATAAATTAAATAACGTAAATTCCGTGTACGTATAATAGTCAAACCATGCTACTGGGCAATGTTACCTAAGCTTGTTGAAAGTGGCTCATTTGTCAGATGTAGCATTTTAACAGCTCATCAACTTAGGTTTAGCGTAAGAATCAGAAAAATAGCAGAGATTTTTGCTTCATTCGATGCAGTTGCCTTTCATGAACTTCAGTTTTTAAACGGAAAGGTTAGGAGACGGCTTTTAAATCGAAGTGATGTTAAATAATGTGGTATTTTTGTTCTGAATGGCTACTGAAAAAAAATAGTATTCAACTTTAAACTTTGAATCTTTAATCTTAAAAATGAGGCACCTCTTTTTCCGTGATTACAAAAAAGAAATGCCTCAAAAAAATAACTGTACGTAAAATTTTATCCGGTTTTATCCGGAACACTATATAAAAATAGAATATATGTAAATAATATATTTAGGTTTATTTCAGCGGAATAATCTTATTGAAAACATTTCCGTTTTCCTCAATCCTGATGATGTAATTGGATGAAGTTTTCGGATCAAGATCAAATGTCATGTTCAGTTCACCGTTCTTGGCGTTTTTATTAGCGCTGTAAAACAGGTTATTTGAAAAATCGTATACGGAAACATTTACTGTGCTTTTTACATCTGCCATATGAAGCTTCACCATATTTCCGGAAATGCTGTATTCCGGCTTGTTGACAGAACTTACAGGAGTCTTTTCAACTTCCACAACATTATTATTACCGATGCTGATTCTGTATTTTTCTACCTTTGTTTCAGATTCCGCTACCAAATAATAGGTTCCTGAAGCAAGATCCTGAAGGTTGTATGACTTCACTGCATTCTCCGTATCAAGTTTCTCAGAAAAAAGTTCACCTTCTATATCGTTATATACAAAAAGAGAAACTTTTTTTGCGTTGGCAATTTCGAAATTTACCGTTTTTGCCGTTACATTTCCTACCGAAATAGAAAAGTCTCTGTCTTTACTCATCAAGCTTGCGGAGACCAATAAGAAACCTGCAAGTAAACCGGATTTTAATAGTGTAGTCATAGATAAGTTTTTGTTTCTAATATTTATACTGCAAATCTACAGCGCTTTACATTTAAATTCTACCACATAATTTTCATATATATGTCTTATTTTAACATGTTATTAATGTTAATTAAATATTAATTGTTAATTTTGCACAGGTAAAAGGTAATATATGAAACATTCTAATCCGGCATTTGAAGCGGTAAAACCCAATATCGGGAGCAGCTTCACCAGTTTAAAATTTCTCAGGAATGAAAACATTAAATCCCATGTATGGCACTATCATCCTGAGATTGAGCTGATTTTTGTCTATAAAGGTTCCGGGAAAAGACAAATTGGAAGTAATATTTCGTATTTCTCCGACGGCGATCTTGTACTTATCGGCAGTAACCTTCCGCATTGCGGGATGACGAATGAAAATACCAACAATGAGTATGAAATGGTCCTGCAGTTCAAGCCTGATTTCTTAGGGGAGACCATGTGGGAAACTCCGGAGATGCAGAAAATATCAGGGCTTCTGGAAAAATCCAAGGCCGGCATTGTATTCGGCGAAAAAGTAAAAAAAGAGATTGGTGAAAAGATTGTGGCTATGCACGAAGCCATTTCTTTCAAAAGGCTGATCTGTTTTCTGGAAATCCTGGAGGAGCTGGCCACAACACAGGATTACAGAATACTGAATGCCGGAAAATATTATCTCCAAACCCAGGTGGAGGACAATGAAAGGATCAATATGATCTTCAATTATGTAAAAGACCATTTCCGGGAACAGATTACGCTGGAAGATGTAGCGGATCTCGCCAATATGAAAGTTCCGTCTTTCTGCCGTTATTTTAAAAAGATCACCAATAAGACCTTTACTCATTTTGTTAATGAATACCGCATTACCCACTCGCTTAAATTACTTGCAGAGCAACCTTTAAGTATTACAGAGGTATGTTTTGAGTCTGGTTTCAACAATTTCAGCTATTTTAATAAAACTTTTAAGGAATACATAAAGAAAAGTCCTTCGCAATATAGGAAAGAGTTCAATTATTTTATGGAATAGCAAAATCGTTTTCCTGAGGAGAATATATGGCAATTTAGAATTTGGGATCAATTTGTTTTTTCATTCTTCAGCATACTTTTATGATTTAACCGGAGCTATTTTCTAAAGAGCCAACTATGTATTCAATATTTAATGATAATGAAATTATATAATTTTTTGTTTTCCATATCTTCATTTTCATAATCAGTTTGATAATTTCAACCAAAATTCAAGCTTTTTGAAAGCTATGATCTGTGATTCTGATCGTAATTATATTAAAATTTACATCATAGTAACGGTTATTTAATATATAATTACGAAAATTTAATATAATATTTTACAGCTGCATCTAAATTGGTAAATTATTAAACTATTGATTTTCAATTTGGTGAAAAATTTACTAATTCATCATGTTATTTTAAAATGCGGTTTTTTACATTTTTTCGGTCTTCCCTATTTTTTTCATTCCCTGTATAGCATACATTTGTGGTATGAAAAATGTTTGTTTTTAGACTTTATTATTTAAAAAATACTACGTATTAAGATTTATAGTTAAATATTTGATCTTAACAAACCAGATGTGTGAAAATTTTATTATTGTTTTATTATGTACGTCATAACAGACCAGTTAAAGAATATAGGATTCAGTGTGACCCGCATTGATGAGTTAATCAGAAGAAATAATCTCAGCAGACAATTCAGCACCTTAGAATTTTATTGCATTTATATATTTATGGAAGATATAGAGGTCGAAGTAGAAAATATTCCCTATTCCATATCATCCGGCCATATCGGCTTCCTGGGACCTCAGAAACAGATTGTCTTTAATGAAGAAAGCGGTTCCGGTGTACTTTGTATAGTTTTCTCTTCTTCTTTTTACGAAAGATCGTCCAAAGACAGTTTATTCCTGAATTCCCAATTGTTTTTCAATTACCATACCGACTTTTTCATAGCCCCTTTTACAAATACCGAGCAGATGAGGGTTATCTTTATGCAGCACATGGAAACTTTCCGGCTTAAAGATGAAAACCTGTATGTATCTGCAGCACACAATGCCATTGAAAGGCTTATTCTCGATGCTCTGCTGTATGTTCCGAACGATGAAATTAAAAAAGATATAAAGTTCGATTACCTACACTATGTAAATCGCTTTAAGATCCTTCTCCAGAGGGATTATAAAAAAGAGAAAAAAGTTGCGCATTATGCAAAAGAACTCAATATAACTTCCAGAAGGCTTTCTGAGATGACGGAATACGTTCTTGGCAAGACGGCAAAGGGGATTATCATTGAAAAAGTAATCAGCGAATTTAAAAAAGCTTTAAGCTTTACGAATTTCACCATTTCGGAAATTTCTTTCGATCTGGGTTTCAGTGATGAAGGAAATTTCAGCAATTTTGTTAAAAAACATACCGGAAAAAATCCATCTGAGATGAAATAATTTAGAAAAAAAATTGTACATTTACCTAAGTAACCGATCGGTGAAAATTAATTGCTATGGGGGGCAGATTTTTTTTATTAGGTATTCTGTTTTGTGCTTTTTTCAAGCTTTCAGGGCAGATCGATGGTGTTCATCTTATAATGCGGCTGCATCCGGTGCAGATACTTTCCATTGAAAACCGTGCTGAAGTCAGCAGCAAATCTGTAAATGCTGGAGATCAGAAATATATTGCTGTCTCCAGTACAACAGGATTTGAAGTGAGCATACATCGTAGGATCAATGAATCCGTTCGTACGAATGTAATTAATACGACAAAGGGAGCCGTACAGAAGTATATTGCAGTCGATTACAGCAATAACATAGACCGCGAAAAAACGGACAATACATCCCTAAATTCAACTGATTTAGTTTTAACTCTAATTTCCCAATGATTTTTTGATACAAATAATTAGATCATTAATTATGGTTTAAAGACAAAAAAATATCCTTTTTGTTTGTTAAATAAGCCTGATGAATTAATTTATTGTTAACATAAGGTTAATTTATTTGTGATATTTGCAATTATAATTATTTATGTAATTCTACTTTTTGCATTTTTTCAGATTATGCAATAAATTTTTCATTATTTCTCCTAAAACCATATTTGCAAATTTTGCGCATTTTTTTACAAATGGGCATTCTTTTAATGTATATACCTTTGCAAGAGAAATTTAAGCTAAATAATAATTAACTAATACAAAAACATCATTCCCCATCATGAAAAAATTCATTTTTGGAGCGTTTTCCCTTGTTGGATTCGCTACAGTAAACGCTCAGAATACGGTTACTTTGAATGTAAGACTAAAGCCAATCCAAACCCTTTTAGTAGCTACGGCTCAGAAAACCGTTAACCTAGACTACAACACAAGAGATGATTATGCAAACGGAGTTAGCTCTAACAATGCAGATCATTTAACAATTTACAGTACAGGAGGATTCCAGGTAAAAGTAAAAAGTGCAGGTTCTACCTTAAATTTGGTAAATGGTACCAAAACAATTCAGGCCAGTTCAATCCAGATTAAAGCCAGTGCAGGAACAGATCCGGTAAACGGAGCACAGTATTCTGCTATTGCGCCTCTTTCCGCTACTGATATAACCTTGGTAACTTCCACTGCTGGTGGAGTTGATAAAAAAATCAGTGTAGAATATAAAGGAGGAGCAGCCAATGCTTATCTAGATAACTATGTAGCAGGTCAAAACCCGGCTGTATATACCACAGAACTTACTTATTCCATTATTCCTCAGTAATATAAAGGAAACTTACTGAAATATTAAAAATATATTAAGGTGTTACAACATTCATTGTAACACTTTTTATGTATTTTAGTATTAAATCTAAGTAATGAAACGACTCTTTTTTATCTGTCTGTATCTGTTTATTTGTTTTTTTTGTCATCTGTATGCTCAGACGGGCGTTTCCGTTTCGCCGCCAAGGCTCTATTTTGAATCAGGTCTTGGGAACAGCAGCACCGAGAAGGTAACGGTAACGAATGTAAGCTCTAAAAATTCTCTTGATCTTGCCGTTAGTCTGGGTGATTGGGAATATAATGAAAAAGGAGAAAACATCATGTCTGCTGCCAATACTCTTCCGGCTTCCTGTGCCGGGTGGATTTCCGTAAAAAAAGAGGATAATTACTTCACCCTTGCTCCTGGCCAGAAAAAAGATATAGAGGTTACGGTAACCGTTCCCGGAACAATAGCGGATAAGCTTTTTACACACACGGCTGTGTTGTATGTAAGCCAGATGAACCCTGTGGATGATGTTGACAGCAAGGGAGCAAACATTAAAGTAAGCATCCGTTCTGGAATCAAAATTTTTCACAAGTTACCTGCTGGTAAGAACAAAAAACTTGAAATACGGAATTTAGCATACGGAAAACCGAAACAGACACTGGATCTTACCTTTGATAATCTGGGAGATGTATGGGCAGACGGTAAGATATCCACCGATCTCGTTAATACACAGAACGGTAAGAAAACCACACTGGATAACATTGTTTTTTATACGATGCCAGGAAATAAAAGAGAAGTCAGTATCCCGCTTCCCTCCGGTCTGGAAAAAGGAAAATATACGGCTTCTGTTATTATAGATTACGGTGACCGGGATAATCTCGAATTAGGAGAATTAAACTTCACGTATGAGTAATAAGAAAAAATTATCTTTTATCGTATTGCTGTTATGCTGGACATACGGGCCGGCCCAGGTTTCCTATAACTCATGGATCAACGGATATATGTCGGTAAGTTCTTACGGAGGAAATACCATTCCTGATGCCTATACCGCAAGTTTTTCGGGAAATGGCTATCTCAATGTTCCGTACTGGAGACTGTCTGTAAAACTTAAGCAGCCGGTAACTTCCACAGACGGTAATTATACATTGCCTGCCAATAAAATATCTTTCAGTCCAGTATCTTCCTCCGGAAATGCTTTTCCTTATGCGGTGCCAACGATTTCGCAGATCGGTATGCCGCTGACTGTGATTATGCAGGATGGGCAGGAAGTGTTTTTGGTGCCTCAGTCCAATGCATCCTTATATAATTCGCCATTTCTATTTATTGGTTATTATTATAACCTTCAGATCAAATACAGCCTTAGCCTGGCAGGAGGAGCCTATCTTGGAAATTATCCGGCATGGACAACCTTTTCCGCACCTATGCAGTTTACGGCTTATGACCGGTATAATAATGTAATTGGCAGAATGGATCACGTATTTCAGTTTCAGATCGGTACTCTTTCGGGAACTCCGCCGGATACCCCTGAAATGTCGCTGAAATTTTCAGCAGATGCCGTGAACGGATTGCTGGAATTTAAGAGCAGAAACGATTATACAAACGGAGTAGCGGTTTCTTATCCCAGTGCCCTTATCGTTCGGAGCAATACAAATTACCAGATTAAGATAAGATCTTTGCAGAACAATTTTATTTCTGCGGCAGGAAATACCCTTCCGCTGGATGCGGTAAAGTTTGCCCTTGCTCCGGTTAACGGAAATAATGCAACGGTATATCCCATTTCGCTGGCTTCCTGGTCGCAGCTTGTGGCCAAAGGAGCTTATACGCAGGGTTCCAATGTATATTACGATATGAATTATTCTACCGATGCCAATGATCAGCGGTTTATCAATGCAAAATCAGCAGATTACTCCACAACATTACAGTTTGAGATAACCCCCCAGTAAAATCGAAAATGTCCCACAGCCTGTTCAGAAAGATAATATTTGTTTTTTTGATATTCGTTACCATTATTTCGGTTTCCGCACAGCAGAGTCCTGCCATAGATATGGAGATCCGGAATGAATCGCGTAGTGAAGGGCATATCATGGATCTTACGGTCGTGCTGAAAAATAAAAAGCAGGTACCTTTTAAAGGAAAAATCAATATCCAAACTCCTGTAGGCATCCGGGTAGCTGCAGCGAACGGAATTGCAACTGAACTCAATGCAGGGGAGACGGTTTTTCTTCCTGTAAAAATAGTCGTCAGCAATAATGCGGTGGCTGGAGATAAAGAAGTTGTTTTTAAACTCACCGATCTCCAGAATAACGTCGTATCTGAGAATTCTGTATGGTTTAAAGTTGCTGAAAATACAGCCTTAAGGATCATTGCTGAAAATCCTGTACTTTATATTAACAATATGAAGGATTCTGTGGAAGTGAGGGCCAGGGTTTCCAATCTCGGAAATATAAAGCAGAATGTCACGGTGGTATTTAAGATCCCTGAAGTAATTCAGGAGAATATCTTCGTTGAGAAAAAAGGAAGTATTTCTGTACAGAAAGATTCGGTTTTTATTTTTAGATTTATGCCTTCAGGACCTTTGGCCAGGACTTCACAGTTCAGTGTAAGTATTGCCGGGTTCAGGGATCCGGAAAAGGAAATTTTCGGGAATGCCTCCGTTTCGATTCAGAATGTTGCTTCGTCTCAGCGGTACCAGGATCCGCAGAACATGGTAATCTCGGATTATAAAAAGAACAGCATCACCGCTTCATACAGAAGGGTAGGGGAAAATCTTAATATGTATCAGCTGAGAGGAGCCGGAAGTTTCAATCTTCCTTCCGGATATATATTTGTGAGAGGAAATATGTATACATTAAACGGGCAGAGCGAGCCGGTGATAACCAATACTTATGTTACTTACCGTAATATAAATAATGAGTATACGGTGGGGAATATCAGTAAAATGATGGAAATGTCGATGTTCGGGAGGGGAGCGGAATATGTCTGGAATTCTACGGCCAAAGATAAAAAGCTGGAAGTCGGCTTCGTAGACCAGACCTTCAGCTTAATAGAACGGCACGCGTTTCTGGAGTTTGGATATGGTTTTTATGCCAGAGGAACCATGATGGAGAGTGAGGCAAAAAGCTTTTCAGCCACTTATGTTTTCAGAGATGATCCGTATGAAAAAGCCCGGCATAATCTGGTAGGTACAGACATGCAGTATGCCTTTAACAAAGACTGGAATATGAATGCCAAGGTATATTCCGGACTCAGTATTTACGAGGAGACGAAGGTTACAAAACCGTCATTCGCTGCAGAATCCCAATATTCCGGAAAATTCCATAAAATAAATCTGAATGGGAATTATTTCTACAGTACGGATTATTATCCCGGAAACAGGCGCGGTATGCTCCAGGTACAGCAGAATATTTCCACCAATATTAATAAGAATTACAGTATTTACGGAAATTTCCTGGTCTCTAATTTTTCGCCGAAATTTTATTTTTTTGATAATAACTTGATCTCGAATTCGTTCAGGTTTGATACCGGAATCAGTTTACCTAAAATCTGGAATATAGGATCTACAGTCGGATTCCAGTATCAGGATGAGAAATCAAATGCTTATAATAACTTTTTCAATACCGCTCTCAGACAGGAAAAAAAAATATTGAGGGCACAGAGAATTACGGATTATATGACATGGTCAAGTGCCAATGCAAGGCATTCCACCGTCGTAGGTCTGGAAGCCGGCCGGGTAGAATATCCTGACAGGAATAACGCCGGGCTTCAACTGAAAGTCTTGGGGAACTACAGCTACAAATGGCTTAACTTTAATCTGATGTACCAATACGGAAGTTATTTTCTTTCTGAATATGCCTTTTCAAGAGTATTTAATGAAAACAGCAATTATAAAAAGCTTTCCCTGTCAGCATTTGTTAATGAAAATTTATTTAATCAGAAATTATCTGTTTCTTCAGGTGCTGCCTATACCGATGATATTTTTTACGGGAAATCGCCATCTGCGTTTGTCAACCTTAAATATTCAGGAAAAACATATGGGATTTTCCTCAATACATCATGGTTTTATTATTCTTCCCGAAGCAGTAACAATAGCCTCCTGACTGTGGAAGCCGGGGTTAGCCTTAACCTTAAAACCAGCAATCCGGATCCCGGCAAAAAAGGGAACATCATGGCCTTCGTATATTACGATAACAATACAAACAATGTTTATGATGAAGGGGATAAAGCTGCGGAAGGATATCTGGTCATGCTTAACAACGTATCATTTAGAACCGACAGCAAAGGAAACCTGAACTATAAATCGCTTCCCTTCGGAAAATATACCCTGAAACAGATTATACAGAAAGGCTGGTATTATGACGAAGCGGAAATAAATCTTAACGGATATAACTCTATCCTGCAGATTCCCCTGCACCAGAACGGAACCGTAAAAGGAAATATCACTTACGATTTCAATTCTAAAACAGCAATGGAGTTCGATCCTAAATCAGGAGGGATTATTTTCAATATTTATAGAAACGATCAGCTTCTGCAGCGGATGGTTACGGATGATAACGGTGAATTCGTGTTCTTTCTTGAATCCGGAAAATACCGCATTGAGCTTAATGAAAATTCACTGCCGGCAAATACCTTTGTAGAACGTACTGATGCTGAAGCAAATGTAGAAGCCGGAAAAATACTTACTCTTGAACCTTTTATCATAAAAGTAAAAGAAAAGAAGATCAGGGTAAAAAAATTCGGAAGCGAATGACAGATTCATTCTGAAAAATGATTTTATACCAATTATGTATATACAATAGTCTTTTAGTTAAAAAAATAATCAAATCCACAGAGGTCGATAATCATTTCTCTGGTAATTAGATTTTTCACAATTTTGTTTATTTCCGTTTTAAGTTCTTCCAT
>CAJYXJ010000013.1 GCA_913778085.1 uncultured Chryseobacterium sp. | reverse complement strand
TATTTGTAATGAATACAAGATGAGTAGCAGAGATTTCACCCGCAAAAGGAAGTTGAGCTTTTCAAACACGCTTTTGTTTATGCTCAACTTCATTACCAAAAGCCTGTCCTGTGAGATTGTAAATTTCGTTCACTATATAAGATCTTTGGGCCAGGCACAGAATACTTTTACAAAAAGTGCATACGTACAGAACAGAAAAAAGATAAAGCCCGAGGTTTTTATTCATCTGAACAAGCGGCTTGTGGAAGAATTCTATACAGATAATTCTGCAGTACAGACCAAATTCAATGGTCTTCGTCTGTTGGCTATTGATGGTTCAAGAATCAATCTACCCCAAACCCGAGAGCTGGAAGAGATTTATGGTGTATCCAAAAACCAGACTTCTCATACCTGTGTACAGGCCAAAGCCTGCGTACTGTATGATACGATCAATAAAATCTGTTTAAAAGGGGTACTTTCTTCTATAGATACTGATGAACGTTTACAGGCTCTTGAGCTGTTGGCTCATTGTTGCCATAATGATCTGTTGCTATATGACCGTGGTTTTGCTTCATTCGATTTCTTTCATCAGCATCACAAAAGAAATCTTAACTACCTTATGCGCGTAAAAGTAGGTTTGAACCAAACCATAAAAGATTTCGTCAAAAGCGGAAGATCCTGTATGATAACAGACTTTAAGCCTTCTCCCACTGTAGATCTGTCAGGAAAAGACTATGGCAGAGACTATACTTTTAAGGTAAGATTGCTGCGTGTCGTACTGGATAATGGCACCATCGAAGTTCTTGCAACCTCTCTTTTAGATGAGGCTTGTTATCCTTCGGAGATTTTCAAAGCCCTGTATTTTGAACGCTGGGGCGTAGAAACCTATTTTGATGAAATCAAAAACAAGATTCACCTGGAGGAATTTTCCGGTTACTCAAACAACAGCATCCTACAGGATTTTTATTCTACTCTGCTTGTAAGCAATATACAGACCCTTATTGTCAGAGAACTCGAACAGGAGCTTAATGAAGCTGATACGAAAAAGAAGTACCGGTATAAAGTCAATACTTCCCTTTCTTACAGCTTGATGAAAAACAGAATTTTGAATCTGCTCTTTAGCCATGTAAAAAAAGAGGATATGGTGGAAGAGCTTAAAGTTCTTTTTGCTTCTCATATGATCCCCATCAGGCCCAAAAGATCTTTTAAAAGGAATATTTTAAAATACAGAGTCAGAGCGAAACCAAAGGTCACTAAAAACTATAAAAAAAATCTATAAGACCTTAACTTAATGACATTGGGCTGAAGCCCGACGCTATTGATAAGGTTAACGATTAATTTAAAAGAAGTACATTATATCTTACTCACGTTATTTTAATTAAGAAATGAAATCCAGAAGTTTCTTATTTTTTAAAAACTCCAAAATTTCAACATACTCTTATCCAGGATATAATATCTGAACCAAAAAAGTCATTTTTCCAATATATTGATTTCCCTTACCGGAATTACAGCGTTTTAAATCCTTTGTGCACCATCGTTGAGCTTTCCAGCATTTTGGAGACGTCTCTTCTGAAATCCAGCAGATGATCCTGCCCGTTATGCCGGTTCAGGTGCTCCTCGCTCTCCCACAATTCCACCATGAAAAAAGTTCCTTTGTTGTCTTTGTCTTCGATCAGGTCATACTGAAGGCAGCCTTCTTCTTTCCGGGTTTCCCGTACCAATGTCTGAAAAAGCTCGACCGCTTCCATCAGGTAATTTTCATTAAATTTAAAAAGCGCAACTACATGTATATTCATTGTTTATTTTTTAGCGGTGTAAATGTAGAATATTTTTAAGCCTGAAAAATTATTTCGCCGCTTTTATTTTTCAACATCCCGGTATTTATCGCTAAAAAACTGATTTATAAATGGTAATGCAGCTCATGACGATCACCAGGGTCCCGATGACCGCAAACATGCTCTTCACCGGAAGTTTTGCCGTAAGCATGGCTGAAAAAGGAGCGGTAACAATCCCGCCGATCAGTAGTCCCAGAATAATATTCCAGTGTTGAATACCCAGCGTAAAAATAAAGGTAATGGCTGCCGTTAAAGTTAAAATGAATTTAGCCACAGTAGAACTTCCTACGGCAAATCTCGGGGTAAAGGAATTCTTGATCAGTGTGCCCGTCACCAGAGGTCCCCAGCCGCCGCCGGCAAAAGAATCGATAAATCCGCCGATGAGCCCCAGCTTCGTAAGATTGGTTTTCCTTTTAAGTTTTTTATCCTGCTTTTCCTTAAAGGCATTCAATAAAATCCGGATGCCGAGATAGAGTGTATAAAAAGAAATGACGCTTTTCGTGATTTTGGAATAATATTCTCCGAGATAAGTGAGTGAAACCGCGCCGATCACGGCACCGATAACTGCCGGAATGGCTAATTTCTTAACCAGGTTCTTACTGACATTTTTCAGCTTAATGTGGCTGATGCTTCCTGCTGCCGTAGTAAAGCTTTCTGCCGAATGGATGCTGGCACTTACCGCATGCGGGGGAATGCCGATAAATAAGAGCGTGGTCGTACAGATGACACCATACCCCATTCCCATAGAACCGGCTACGATCTCTGCCAGAAAACCGACAAGAAGCATCCAGTAGAAAATGTAGTTGTCCTTCGCCAGAATATTCAGCAGTTCGTCCAGATAACCTATTTCATACATGGAGAAAACAATGAGGGCTACGGCTGCAACCGTAATAAAAAAAACGTTGAGCCTCAGCTGCACTTTTCTTGAGATGACCATTTGATTCAGTTTATAAAATCATCACCGCGCCTACGGTGGAGTTGCTGGTTTCGTCAATCAGGATGGCATTCCCCGTTGCGATGCTTTCCTCAAAACGGTCGTAGACCAGAGGTGAAGCTGTTTTCAGCCGGATTTTTACGACTTCATTCAGCTTTATACTTTCTGCAACGGGAATTTTTTCCAGGGTATTGACATCGATTTTGTAGTCGATTTCTTTTACGACGGCTTTGAGTACCCTGCTTTTATGCTGGATGAAATATTTATTGCCCTCCTGCAGTTCTTTTTTATCCAGCCAGCAGACCACGGCTTCAATTTCGTTTTCCACCTTCGGAAGGCTTTCGGTTTTTACGAGGAAATCGCCGCGGCTGATGTCGATATCATCTTCGGTATGCAGGACAGCAGGCTGATAGGCAAACACGGCATCCACTTCCTTTCCGCCGGTTTCAATTTTTGAAATAAGGGTCTGAATATTTTGAGGAAGAACGGTAATTTCATCCCCTTTTTTATATGTTCCGGAAATCACCTCTCCCGCATAACCACGGTAATCATGGAGATCATCGGTCTGCGGACGGATCACATATTGCACCTGGAATCTCGGGCTGTTAAAGTTTTCGGCTGAACCGATTTCAACAGTTTCAAGGAAATCCAGCAATGCCGGGCCTTCATACCAAGACATCTGTTCAGATTTCCCAACGATATTGTCTCCGTGAAAAGCGGAAATGGGGAAATAATTCACATTTTCCAGTCCCAGCTTCCCAGCCACCAATTCATATTGGGTCTTGATATGATTAAAAACATCCTCGGAATATTCCACCAGATCCATTTTATTAATCGCTACCACCACGTTTTTCATTTTCAGCAAGGAGGCAATTATCGAATGTCTTCTTGTCTGCTCAATCACGCCCTGTCTGGCATCAATGAGAATAATGATCAGCTGGGAGTTGGAAGCACCCGTGATCATATTTCTTGTATACTGAATGTGACCCGGCGCATCGGCGATAATAAATTTCCTTTTCGGGGTCGAGAAATAACGGTAAGCTACATCAATCGTAATGCCCTGCTCCCTTTCGGCTCTCAACCCGTCCGTTAAAATCGCAAGGTCGATCCCGTTTTCATTTTTATTCTTGGATTGCTTTTCCAGCGCCTCAAGCTGATCGATCAGTATATTTTTGCTGTCGTACAGGAGCCTTCCGATCAGGGTACTTTTCCCGTCGTCCACGCTTCCGGCCGTGATGAATCTTAGTATATCCATGTTTTTATATAGGTAATAAGTAATGGGTAATGAGTAATTGATTCATTATCCATGTTACCTATTTATTTTTAGTTTACATTTAATTGTTGTAAGTGAATTTTATCTGATGTAAAAATGCATCTGATATTACCTATTACTTATTGCTCATTACTCATCAAAAGTAACCTCCTTTTTTTCGGTCCTCCATTGCAGCTTCTGTCACTTTATCGTCGATGCGGGTTTCTCCGCGCTCGGAAATTCTTGATGCTGTGATTTCGGTCACTACCTCATCCAGTGTTGCCGCATGACTTTCTACAGCGGCGGTACAGGTCATATCGCCTACGGTCCGGTAACGGACTTTCTTCGTAACCACCGTATCGCTTTCATCGATCCTGATAAAATCCGAGACGGCAATCCACTGGCCTTCATATTCGATGACATCGCGTTCGTGAGCAAAATAAATCGGCGGCAACGCAATGTTTTCCCTTTTAATGTAGTTCCAGACATCCAGCTCCGTCCAGTTTGAAATCGGGAAAATCCTTACATTCTCTCCTTTGTGGATCCTGCCGTTATAGATGTTCCACAGTTCCGGACGCTGCAGCTTCGGATCCCACTGTCCGAATTCATCGCGTACCGAGAAGAAACGTTCTTTAGCCCTCGCCTTCTCCTCATCCCTCCTGGCTCCTCCGATACATGCATCAAACCGGAATTCCTCGATCGTATCCAGCAGGGTGTGGGTCTGCAGCCAGTTCCGGGAAGCAAATTTCCCTTTCGGCTCGGTTAAATTTTTAGCTTTAATGGTATCTTCCACTTTTCTTACGATCAGTTCAGCACCAATACTTTCGGCCAGTTCGTCCCTAAATCGAAGGGCTTCCGGAAAATTGTGCCCGGTATCGATGTGGACCAGCGGAAAGGGAATTTTCATCGGGGCAAATGCCTTTATGGCTAAATGGACCAAAGTGATGGAATCTTTTCCACCGCTGAAGAGCAGGGCCGGTTTTTCAAACTGAGCCGCCACTTCACGCATGATATAAATGCTCTCGGCTTCCAGCTGTTCCAGATAGTCCGGTTGATAGATGTTCATTTCTTCGTTTAATTTTTTTTGAATTAGTGTGTATGCAGGCCGCATTCTTTTTGTGAGCTTTCCCACCACCAGCGTCCTGCACGGGGATTTTCTCCTTCTGCAACCGCCCGGGTACAGGGCTGGCAGCCTACACTGATGAATCCTCTTTTATGCAGAGACAATTCCTGAACTTTATATTCAGCCAGGTAGTCCAGCACCTGCTGGTAGCTCCAGTGAATCAGCGGATTGTATTTATAGAGCTGTCTTTCTTCATCCCATTCGATCACCGGCATCTGTTCACGGTTTTCCGACTGTTCGGCCCGTAAGCCCGTAATCCAGACTTCAGCATGTTGAAGAGCACGGTTTAAAGGTTTAACCTTCCGGATAAAACAGCATTCTTTCCGGTTTTCAACAGAATGGTAAAAGGCATTGATCCCTTTTTCATTCACGTATTGTTCCACATCGGAATTTTCCGGGAAATACACTTCCGTTTTTGTTTTATAGCGGGCATGGTTTTGGGCAAGTAACTCGTAATGTTCGGGAAAAAGCCTTCCGGTATCCAGGGTGAATACTTTCACGGGAAGTGCGTTTCTGAAAATGATGTCGGTAATCACCTGGTCTTCCTGACCGAGCGAGGTGGAGAAAACGGCTCTTTGCGAGAATTTTAAGGAAATCAGTTTCAATCCCTCCTCTGCCGGAAGCTGTTTCAGAATATCTGCCTCTTCTTTTGAAATCATAATTTATCCATTTGAAGTATAACAAATATCCGACAAAATAATTATCCTACCAAACGAGTAGACTAATTATTCTAAAAAAAGGATCCGTTAATCCACGAGATCCATTAAAGTTCTTTGTTCAAGAATATTCAGCGAGGCGTCCCGCACTTCGATCAGTACATCGTGGAGGCCGCAGTGGTCTTCGCTGCAGTCATCGCATTTTTCATAAAAATTCAGGCTGACGCAAGGCAGAAGCGCAATCGGCCCGTTCACCAGCCGGATGATGCGGGCGAGCTTTACATTTTCTGGATTTTCCTTGAAAAAATATCCGCCACCCTTCCCTTTTTTACTGTCAAGGATGTCCGCTTTTTTGAGTTCAAGCAGGATATTTTCCAAAAACTTCAAAGGAATCTTCTTACGGTCTGCAATTTCGGAAATAAGAACGGGGCCGTCATTCCTTTTCTCTACCAGGTATGACAGTGCCTTAAAAGCATATTGGGATTTTTTAGAAAGCATTACAACAAAAATAAGAAAAAAAGTAATTAAACAACCAAGTTAAAAGAGCCAGGAAAAAAGTTAAAAGAATCAGGTTGAAAAAACCATTAAGATCAAATAAGCTATTTAGAAAAACGAAGATAAGCTCCACTTTAAGCATAATACTGAAATAAAAATCTTTGATTCTCTTAATCAGCCTTAAAATCTTCATGTCACTTAACGGTTCAAACCGTATTCCACCTGGCTTTCATTACTTTCTCCAGGGCTCCTTTTTCCTTGGCTATTTTTATTTTAAACTTGACACTTCCTACTTTTTTGCTACTTTTGCCTTATGTTCAGCAAACAGGAAGCACAGCAGCTAAAAAAGGAATTTTGGACGGCTTTCGGAAAATCTTTCCCGAGAAAATGGATTTTGTATGATACCAAGATCAAGGACATGTCATTTAAGTTTTACGCAGACAACAAGAAAGCGGAAGTTTCTCTGGATATCGAAATGAAGGACGAAATTTTCCGGAATGCCTATTACGAAAAGATCTGGTCGCTGGAAGATATTCTGAAAGATTTTATCGGGGATTTCCATAAAGATGAATATTATACCTTGGAGAACGGTAAGGTAATGGCCAGGATCTGGGTTGAAAAGCATCAGGTTTCCATCTTCAATAAAAATACCTGGCAGGAAGTCTTTGAATTTTTTGTAGAAAAAATGGATGGCTTTGAGAGGTTCTATTATGAATACGAGGATTTTATCAAGGACGTCTGATCAGGTCCGGTGAGTCCGGATTTTGTTTGACCATTAATTCCTTGATCGTATTTGAACAAAAGTAACTTCAGGCATCCGGCTTCCCTCTTCATGCCTCTTTAATACGGTTTGCAGCCCAGATCCACATTAAATAAAATTTTGTCAAATGGCAAATGACAAACACTAAACTTTCCCTAAATTGCCCGCATGAAAGCATTATTTGATTTTATCCTGACCTTCGGAAACCTCAACCTGCAGCAGATGGATTTCATTACGTTAAAAGCCAGGGAAGTTTCCATTCCCAAAGAAGAATATTTTTCTGAAGCAGGTAAAATAGCCAGACAGGTAGGATTTATCACTGAAGGCATTCTACGGGTTTGCTATTACAATAATAAAAGCGAGGAAATCACCAAATATTTTATTGATGAAAACAACCTGGTCGTAGACCTTGAAAGTTTCGATAACCAGATCTGTTCGAGTGCCTATGTACAGGCCGTTACCGACTGTAAATTGATCGTTTTTGAAAGAAAAGACTGGCTGGAACTTTTACAGACCATTGTCGGTTTTGATGCCATTGTCCATAAAATTATTTCAAGAGCCCTGATGCAGAAAGTAGAGCGCAGAAGCCCGCTTGTTTCGGAAGATGCCACCACACGCTACCTCAAATTCATGGAGATCTACCCTTCTGCCGTCAACCGGATCCCCCTTTTCTATATCGCTTCCTATCTTGGAGTAACCCAGTCGTCACTGAGCAGGATCAGGAAAAATGTGAAACTGTAGAGGCTGGAAGATGGTTGCAGGGTGCCGGAAGTTTGGCACTGGTTCCGGTAAGAAATGTTTAGGCAAGAAATAAACCGGGAAAAGAATGAATAATAAAGTCAGAAGCCAAAACCTGTACTACGCTAATCTCCCGCATCCATCTTCCAGCATCCAGCCCCTATCCCACTCTTTTTGCCAAATGGCAAATGCCGGTCTCGGAAATTAACGGAATTTTGCTTTAGTAATCAATTAAAATAAAAACAATATGCAAACCGTACTTATTACAGGAGCCAACAGAAGCATCGGACTGGAAACCGCCAGACAGCTTTCGAAAAAAGGATTATTCATTTACTTAGGCAGCCGTGATATTGCAAAAGGCGAAGCGGTGGTAAAGGACCTTACTGAAAAAGGATTTAAAAATGTTAAGGCGATCGAAATTGATGTCACCAACCCGGAATCCGTTTCAAAAGCAAAAGAACAGATTGAAACGGAACATGGTAAACTGGACATCCTGATCAACAATGCCGGCATTCTGGGTGTTCAGCCACAAACCACCGAAGTAACATCGGTTGACGAAATCCGGGAGGTTTTTGAAACCAATTTCTTTGGCGTTATAACAGTCACCCAAGCTTTTCTGGAATTGCTTAAAAAATCAGATAGCCCGAGAATCAGCAATATCACATCCGGCTTAGGATCCCTCACCCTGCACAGCGACCCGGAATGGAAATATTACCATGTAAAAAATGCAGCATACGGACCTTCCAAATCTGCACTAAATGCCTATACCATCGTTCTTGCCTATGAGTTGAGAGCACTTCCTTTTAAAGTAAATGTAATCGATCCCGGCTATACCGCAACCGATTTTAATCATCATAGCGGGCCAGGTTCAATAGAAAGTGCCGCATCTTTCATTGTTAAGCATACGCTGACTGATGAGAATGGTCCGACCGGCCAGTATTTCAGCAATGACATTGAGGACGAGGCCGGAATCAGTCCGTGGTAAAAACGGCTCGCAAATTATACTTCAGGAGAAACTTTCGGGTTTCTCTTTTTTATTTGGAGACAATTCTGCATATTTGGTCTGTAATAAATCTGATGATATGAAAAAAATAATCCCTGTGTTAATGAGCTCCGGTTTGGTTCTCATCATGTTATCCTGTAAACAGGATAAAAAAGCCGGGCAGCAAACTGCTATAACAAAAGATACGTTAAACATCCGGACTGAAAAGGTTTCTGTCTCCGCACTGAAAGGCGATTACTGTTTTATGAAAGCAGAAAATAAAGATACAACTTCCGTACACCTTACAATTTCCGGTGACCAGGTGAAAGGCGAGATGACCTGGCAGCCGTGGGAAAAGGACGGCGCTGCAGGCACCCTTTCCGGAAAACTTATTTCAGACAACGAAATGGAAGTATTGTATGATTATACCATTGAAGGCAGTAAACAGACGGAGACCAAGATCATGAAAATCGATCAGGATAAATTGTACCTCAAAGTCGGTGAGCTTACCGATCCTAAAAATAATGGCAACCTGGTTTACAAAGATCCTTCAAAAGCCTCATATAGCGAAGTACTGAATTCGGTATCTTGCAAATAATACCAGGACAGGCACAGATGTTGTGCAGACTTTATTTATAATCCATTCTATGAAAACAACGCCTCACTTTACCGCCCTGCTTACCTACGATTCTACGGAAAATGGAGGGCTTACTGCTCCTGTATCGTCAGACCACAGGCCCACTATCAAGTTTCCGTTCGATGAAAACCTGTTTATAGCCATTCAGAAATTCAGCGGCGAAGAAGACCTGGTATTTCCTGGATATACCGTTATTTCGGAAGTTACCCTGCTTCAGCCGGAAAAGCTGACGGGAAGCCTATACGAAGGGATGGATTTCGATTTTTTCGAGGGTGATAAGCCGATAGGACACGGTACGATCACCGGTCTTTTCAATAACTGTCAATAAAAAATACGCCCTTCAGTTATGAGGAGCGTATTTTTTAACTATATCTTACGAAAAATTGCGGGACGGACCCGATCTTCCCGGCAGTCCTGAATTAGTTCGAAACTTTGGCTATATTAAAATTAGCCGTGCTTGCACCGAGTATAGTGGGATTTAAAGTAGTGGAATTTGTAAGCCCGAAGGAAATTTTATCTCCTGCCTGAAACGGATAAAGCCCATTTAATGTTTCCTGTGCTATTGCCATTTCGGCAAATCCGAGATTTTGGCTCATGAAAGCACGTGCATCAATGAGTATTGAAACACCATTTCTTGTTCGGACGATGCCTACTCCTGCAGTAACTGATTGTGCAAATAATCCCTGACCGTATCTGAAGGTATAATTGATTTCATATATACCGGTACTGGGAACGTTGTACGTATTATCATTATCGGTAAATACGGCTGAAGCACCTACCGTCCTTTCCGCATTCATAAAATTGACGGCCTGGAAACCGGTTGGAAATACGGTTGCCGAAAATAACGTAACGCCTGCTGTCTTTCTGGATGAATATACAGAAGCCGGAATACCGGTTACGCCCCCTTGTGTTGCCAGATCTGCGATAAGCTGCGGGTTGATTCTGGTAACTTCGAAATCCCCGCCCGTATTCTGGTTAACGGCCAGAATCTGGAATCCCGTGGTAGTGGCAGCAGTAGGCATCTGCCTGATTTTCATATTCCCGTTTACGTCCAATGTAGACTGAGGCGTAGTTGTATTAATGCCTACTTGGGCAAATAAAAATGATGATGAAGCAGAAAGGCATAATGCCGCTGTAATCATGTTAGTTTTCATACCGTACAATTTGGCGCAAATATACCTATATAAAGCTTAACATTCTTATTTTATATTAAATATTTATGATCTGATTGTTAGCCTTTATCTAAAGCTGATCATTCACGATCCGGATACATTCTTCGCGGATCAGGCTACTTTTTCCATTCTGCATCTTTCCATCTTTGTCCCATCAATTAAACAAATAGTTAAAAAATGGAAACAAAAAAAGTATGGTTCGTTACGGGAGCCTCAAAAGGATTAGGATTCGAATTGGTTAAAAAATTATTGTCAGAAGGATTCCGGGTGGCAGCCACCAGCCGTACTGTCGCTTCTTTAGCCACTTCTTTCGGAGAAACTTCAGAAAACTTTTTACCGCTGGCCATGAACATTACCGACAACGAAGACGTAAAATTGTCCCTTGCCAAAACCGTTGAACATTTTGGAAGCGTTGATGTGGTCGTCAACAATGCAGGCTACGGCCAGATCGGAACGCTGGAGGAGCTGACCGACGAAGAAGCAAGAGCAAATTTCGACGTGAATGTTTTCGGAAGCCTGAATGTGATCCGGAATGCGATGCCGTATCTGCGGGAGCAGCAATCAGGAAACATCTTCAACATCTCATCCATCGGCGGATATGCCGGAAATTTTCCGGGCTGGGGAATTTATTGTTCTACCAAATTTGCCGTAGCCGGATTTACGGAAGCCCTTGCAGAAGAAGCCAGGCCATTCGGAATTCATGCTACCGTAGTTTATCCGGGATATTTCCGTACGGATTTCTTAACCCAAGAATCAGCCAAAACTCCGGCTCATACTATCGAAGCTTACGAATCGGCAAGGAATTCTGAACAGGCCCACCTGAATGAAATCAACGGAAATCAGCCGAACGATCCGGTAAAAGCCGCAGATGCATTAATCGCATTAAGCAAAGAACAAAATCCGCCGGTTCATTTCCTGCTGGGGATTGAAACCCAGGAGTTTCTGAATCATAAAATTAATGCCATCACCAACGATGCCAAGGCCTGGGAACACCTGACCAATTCTACAGCCATTTAATATTCTTTTAGCTTAAAACAAATAATTAGGACTGTAACCCGGATGTTAAAAAGCTGTTTGAATTATTTTTGAATAAACAAAGGAATACTCTGTTTAAATTAATTCAAACAGCTTCTAACATAACTTGATTTAAGCCGTATTTAATTTAATTTTAGTCGTTTACTAAAGTAAAATATTTGGATTCGTTATGGTGAGTCAGGATTTTAAATAGAATTTCTACAGATCGGTAAAAACGATTTAATTGATACTTTTGATCATAAGGTTAACAGGAAAAAACTTCCGGCATCCAGCTTCCTTCTTCCAGCCTGCTAATCCGGTTTCTATTCTGGCTTCAGGTTAATTATTTATATTTTCCACGGTTACCGGCACAAATTATGAAGTTTAACCGAATAATTTCCGGCAGAAAGATTGACCGATCGGTCATTCACCAACTGACCTGGAAAAAGTTTAAAATGAAACTTCGTAAAAAAATGGAAGCAATAGTAATTACAAAATCCGGAGGACCGGAGGTATTAGCATTAAAAGAATATCCAACGCCCGAAATATCAGGAGATCAGGTATTGATAGAAGTAAAAGCAGCAGGACTTAACCGTCTGGATGTTTTTCAGCGTGAAGGAAACTATCCTGCCCCTGCTTGTGTTCCTGACGATATTTTAGGGTTGGAAATCGCCGGAACAATAGTTCAATGCGGACCGGATGTAACCGATTTTAAAATCGGTGATCAAGTATGCGCTCTTTTGGAAGGCGGCGGTTATGCGGAATTTGTCAGCGTTCGTGAAGGTCAGTGCCTCCCCATTCCTAAAGGGCTGGGTTTTGCAGAAGCGGCAAGTTTGCCCGAAACCGTATTTACCGTCTGGTCGAATATTTTTCAGAGGGGAAATCTTCAGCCCGGAGAAACACTTCTGCTTCACGGCGGAAACAGCGGCATCGGCATTACCGGAATTCAGATCGCTCATGCTTTAGGCTCGAAAGTAATTGTCACCGTCGGCTCCGAAGAAAAAGGTAAAACCTGTCTAGAACTTGGAGCGGATTTATACATTAATTATAAAACTCAGAATTTTGAAGACGAACTGCAAAATGAAGGAGTAGATGTAATTCTGGATATGATCGGCGGCGACTATTTAGCCAAAAACATCAACATCTTAAAACCTGACGGCAGGCTTGTCCACATCAATGCAGTAAATGGAAGCGAGACCAGTCTCGACATCAAGAAAGTGATGACAAAACGTTTAACGATCACAGGAAGCACGCTTCGGAGCAGAGGATACGAATTTAAAAAACAACTGGCAAAAGAAGTTAAAAAATACGTCTGGCCGCTGATCGAATCGAAACAATTCAAACCTGTGATATTTCGGACTTTTTCTTTTTCAGAAGCTTCCGAAGCACACCGGTTACTGGAAAACGGGACACATACCGGTAAAATCATTCTGGTAAGATAACGAACTGATGTCAACGAAGAAAACCAATATCAAGCTCTACATATATTATTAGAAATCAGTTCCTTTAAAAAAATATATACTAAAATCAGACCCCTGGCGGTCTCGCTTTTGATGCATATATTTCATCACCAACAAAATATAAATATATGTTAGCAATGAATTTTCGCGGATCTTTCCGCGTGCGTGCAGACCGCAATATGCCGGAGCCGCAAATAGAGCATCCCGAAGATGCCATCGTGCGGGTTTTAAGATCGTGCATCTGCGGCTCGGATCTTCATCTTTATCATGGCCTTGTTCCCGATACCCGTGTCGGCACTACCTTTGGCCATGAATTTATCGGGGAAGTTGTTGAAATCGGTTCCTCTGTACAAAAACTGAAAGTAGGCGATAAGGTCATGGTACCTTTTAATATTGCCTGCGGAAAATGTGCCTTTTGCAAACAGGAACTTTACGGCAATTGCCATGAGTCTAATCCAATGGCGACTGCTGTCGGAGGTATTTTCGGATATTCACACACGGCCGGAGGCTACCAGGGCGGACAGGCGGAGTATGCCCGAGTTCCTTATGCAGATGTAGGTCCAACAGTGATTCCCGAATGGATGGATCCCGACGATGCCGTGCTGCTTACCGACGTAGTGCCAACGGGCTACCAGGCCGCAGAAATGGCGGGCATCCAGACAGGCGATACGGTAGTGATTTTCGGCGCCGGACCTATCGGTATTATGGCAGCCAAATCGGCATGGCTTTTTGGCGCAGGACGAGTGATCGTGATCGACGAGTTGGAATACCGACTCGACTTTGTCGCCCAATATGCGCAATGTGAGGCTTACAATTTTAACAGCATCGGCGACCCCGTGGTTTTTATCAAAACACAGACCGATTCTCTGGGGGCAGATGTCTGCATCGATGCCGTAGGCTGCGAGGCTAAAGGAAATCTGACGAATACGATCCTGGGAACCAAGCTGCTTTTACAGGGTGGTTCCACCACGGCGCTCCACTGGGCCATCAATTCGGTGAAGAAAGGCGGGATTGTTTCTGTTGTAGGCGTCTACGGTCCTACGGATGCTTTAGTACCGATTGGAAATGTGGTGAATAAAGGAATTACGATCCGGGCCAACCAAGCATCCGTGAAACGCCATTTACCCAAGCTGATTGAACATGTAAAAAACGGTGTACTTGATCCGAAACAGATCATCACTCACCGGGTTCCGCTGGAAGAGGTAGCCGATGCCTATCATCTATTTTCACGCAAGCTGGACGGCTGTATCAAAACTGTGCTTATTCCGCCAACTGCATAACAAGTTTTTAACTAAAAAAAATTACAACATGCTTACAGATGAAACAAAGCCGTCCGACTTTAAAAAAAGCGAACAGGCAGATTATACGCAGATAAAAGGTTGGGGAATCGATGCAGATCCTGAAAATGATCCTGTGTACCCTATGAAGAAACGGACCAATGAAGAACATGAAGGTTATACATGGGAACGGCCGGAACAGCAGCCTGAAAAGGTTGAAATTCTAAAGTCCGTGGAGCGGCCGAATCTAACCGCTGCTTTTGGGACTGCCTCGCCGCCGGAAGGTGTAAACGGAGCCATCAGAAAATTTGCCTTCCGTTACAGTGAATCCAGCTATGGCCGATGGTTGCCGCTGGTGCTGGCAGACCGCGTAGGAGCAGTGGAAGGAATTATTGATGACTTAAAAAACGGTCATCTGCCCAATATCTTTGCTGAACGCGGCTGGGGAGCCGAATGGAAGTACAATAAAAAGAACTTTCTGTTGAAAATAGCTGCAGCAGCTGCAGTAACGGCTATTGCGATAAGCGTAATATTTTCAAAAAAGGAAAACGAGGATTAATCAACTTAGGGCCGGAATTTCTTCCGGCCTTTTTTATATTATGTTTAGCGTTGTTTACGTTCTTCAAACAAAAAAATTCGACAAGTCATGTTTTCATTTTCTTAATTCTTCAACTTCGTACCTCGTATTTATTTAATTTAATAACTTAGCTTTTATGAAAGAAACTTTCCGTTTTAATTCCATATCTGATTTTCATGCTTTCTGCGGCCTGTCTAAGCCGGAACATCCGTTGATTAGCCTCATCGATTACAGCAAAGTGCGATATCCTGTGAATGATGACGAAATGAAGTGGATCCAGGACTATTATTCGATCGGCCTGAAAAGGAATGTAAATGCAAGGTTCAATTATGGTCAGCAGCAGTATGATTTCGATTCCGGCGTGCTGTGTTTTGTTTCTCCGCTCCAGTTTCTGCGGATTGAAATGAAACCCGATGTCGAAGTGGAACCGACCGGATATTTGCTTTTGATTCATCCCGATTTTCTCTGGGGAACTTCCCTGATTAAAAAGATGAAATCCTATGAATTCTTCAGCTACCGGATCAACGAAGCCCTTTTCCTGTCGGAGAAAGAAGAAAATATTATTGTCGGACTGTTTAAAAACATCGAAAAAGAATACCAGAACAACATTGATAAATTTACCCAAGAGTTGATCATTGCTCAGCTGGACCTGTTCCTGATTTATTCTGAACGTTTTTATGAACGCCAGTTTCTGACCCGGAAAAAATCAAGCCACGAGCTGCTTGATAAGTTTGAGGAAGTCCTTTCCAGTTATTTTGAAAGCGGAAACCTTTTGGAAAAAGGGATTCCTTCCGTAACCACCATCGCCGACCAGCTGAATATTTCGCCCAATTACCTCGGAAGTCTGCTGCGTATCCATACCCAACAAAATACCCAGCAGCATATCCAGAATAAGCTCATCGATTATGCCAAGGAACGCCTGAGCACCACTACCCTATCCGTTAGCGAAATCGCTTATGAACTGGGTTTCGAGCATCCGCAATCGTTCAGTAAATTGTTTAAGCAGAAGGTGAAGCAGTCGCCGGGGGAATTTAGGAGGTTGTTTAATTAAAATAACAAAGTTTATTGATATTTAGTGAAAAAGAATCATATATTATTAAAAATCAGCCATGTTTTTTATATCAGTAATTGTTGTAAAAAAATCTTTGGAACATGAGATTTAATGAGGGAAAACAAATAATAAGTCACATATTTCAAATTATAAATATTTGTATATTAGGACATTAAATTTAAAGTTTAATTAAAAAAAATCACTTTAATGTGAAAATAAATCAAAAAAAATTATTACTTTAGCTTCAGAAGCGGAATCCGAAAAGCTTAAAGAGAGTAGGAAAACTAAAACAATATTACCATGAAAAATTTAAAAAAACTTTCAAGAAATCAGATGAAATTCGTATCAGGATCTATTGCGGCTGCACCTTGTGACGGTTGGAAACTCTGCCATGCCAATGATGACGGAAGCTATGGCTGGGGAATGTGCCCACCTTCCACAGGAGGAACAAGCTGCCATAATTATGCCTGCGGAGGAGGATTCTGGTGCTAGTTAAATCTTGAGAATGAATGGTTGAGATCAACTGTTCATTCTCTTAACATGATACTTTTACAATCATTACAAACTAAAATCATTATGAAAAAAATATACTTTCTGTTTCTGATCATGATGTTCGGAACAGGATTTGCGCAACAGGCAAAGAAAGAAATAAGGGTAAAAGATAAATTTGAATCCAGGCAGCCACAGGATCTGTCTGTTCCACCACCGCCTACAATTGCTTTTCCTGCTCAATATCCAGGTGGAAATAAGACCTTTATCAGTAACGTCAGCAAAAGTCTCGATAAATCCATTTTAAAAACTTCAGGTAAAGATTTAAAAACAAAAATCATCCTTAAGATTGGTGCAGACGGAAAAGTGCTGAACATTTCTACCTACGGAAACAACGAAACCTTCAACAGCGAAGTTAAAAAAGCTGCTGAAAAAACCACAGCCAACATAAATTGGGATCCCGGAAAAAACAGTAAAGGTGAAAAGGTTATTGATATTGTTAATTTGCCTTTTGCCTATAGCAATAAGTAAATAGTATATTTTTAGAGAGAAAAGTTTAAGTCTTCTTATATTGAAAATCAATTCTCCACCAATACATTGTATTTCATTTTAAAATAAAGATTAAAATTAATTTGTAATTTTTGGTTAAAATATACCGATATGAATTTTCAAATAAGAAAATTAAATTTAATCGCATATCTTGCTCAAATACAGGATGAGCATTTCTTCGATAAAATTGAAGACTATATTTTATCAAAATTGGAAAAAGATCGTTTCGACTATAATCCTTTTAGTATAGAGACCTTAATAAACCGCATTGAAAAATCTGAGGAAGATTTTAAAAATGGAAGATTTAAAAGTCAGGAAGATTTGGAAAGTCAATCTTCTAATTGGTAGAATATGAAATTAGTCTGGACTGAATTCGCTATTGAAAATTTAAAAATTATCTTCGATTATTATGCTTCCAAAGCCAGCAGAAAAGTTCAATCAACAACACCGGTATATTCTGAGTGGGCATTATAAAATTATTTATAAGGTAGACTGTGAATATATTATCATTAATGATGTTTTTGACACCAATGAAAATGATCGATGAGAAACGGAATATAAAATAAAAAGAGAAGCTTTGGGCTTCTCTTTTTCTATATCATTTATTCAAACTTTCTTTTCCTCAGCCAGAAGAACAATCCTCCCAGGATTCCGATGATAGCTAACGGCAGCAGCAGGTTAAACCATTGCCAGTTTGTTTTTTCTTCGGTGATTCTCTGGCGGTCCAGAAGCCTTTCTTCGATGTTCCGGTTTCTCAGTTCCATCAGGTTGCTGTCGTCCAGAAGATAGTCTAAGGCATTTCGCAGAAACTGCTCGTTTCCGAACTGTTCGTTGGTCAGCAGATCGACACCCAAAGGAAGCGGTTCGCCTTTCAGGATTTTATTTCGGCCTATGTCTCCGTCGGCAATAATAATCATTTTGTTTTCAGGGCTTGTGGTTTTGAAACCGGGATATGATTTCCTTTCGATTCTTGAGGCATACGCTGAATTGAACTTTCCTTCCAGAGACACCGCATAGATTTTTGGAGTGCTTGGCTTTTCCATCTGCCCAAGGCTGTCGACACTAGAAATTTCTTTCAGGTCTACGTAATTCGGAACCTGTTTCAGCAAGGTACGTTCGCTGGATTCAAAAAGGACGTGGGTTTTAATGTTCTTTCTTCCACCCAAGGTATCGATGGACGTTGGAAATTCAAACTTTACCGGGTTAATGTTTTTGGTGATCGGATTATCCTTTTCTGCAATTCCCAATGGGAAATACGGCCACGGAAGACTCGTGTACTGCGGGTTTCCGCTTACTTCTCCGGTAACCAGCCTCAACAGGGCAAATTTTTTCACGTCTTTCACCAGTGCCGGATTGATTCTCACTCCGTAATTAAAGAAAAAGTCAGTCATGTTGATATCTACCGGGAAAGGCATGACTTTCTGGGACCTCATCAGCGTATCCATTTCGGCATTTACGGCATCGATCATCCAAAGGGTTTTTCCGCCGTTCATGATGTATTGGTCAAGGATGACCTTTTCACCATCGGTAAAAGCTTTTCGCGGTTTTGCAATGACCAGGGCATTCATTTGCTTTAAGGTAGGAATGTCCGCCAGCGTAAGTTCGGTATTGTTTTTAGGGATGATCGGGCCGGCATCGTAACTTTCGGTCGCCAGCTGCATAAAGCCCTGGAATTCCCTCGGATTCAATTCATCCTGATTCACGAGAATCCCGATTTTTTTTCTCTTGTTGGCGGCAATGTTTTTAATATTGGAAACGAGGTTGTATTCCAGGTTCTCAATGGATTTCGTCAGCTGCTGATCGGCATCAATTCCCGTCTGCTGAACTACCAATGGAATGGAAATTCCTTTCTTATCGTATTTTACCACGGCATACGGGAACAGCATAATCTGGGAAACCTTTCCGTCTTTGATATCCGGAAGCATCGAAGGCTGCATGCCCATCGCCATGAGCGTATCTTTAGACATCTTGGTTTTAATGGGATCAATAAATTTAAAATCGATCTTCGGATTTATTTTCCTGAATTCTTCCAACATAAACTTCGTTTCGCTCTGCAGCTGCTTGAAGCTTGCGGGAAAATCCCCTTCCAGGTAAACATCTACCACCAACGGCTTGTTTACCGACTCTAAAACTTTGATGGTGTTGTCGGAAAGCGTATATCTTTTTTCTTTGGTAAGATCCAGCCTGATGCCGGAAATAGCAAGAATAATTACCAAAGGCAGGACAACGAAAAGTAAAATTCCTAACGGAGACTTAAATGATATCTTCTTCATAATTCTACTTTTTTTTATTGATAAAATGATTGGACAATACTAAAGCAACCCCAATGATGAAAACGAAATAGGCAACATCTTTAAAATCGATAAGTCCTCTCGTAAATCCTAAGAAATGCTGATAAAAACCTACGTTCTGCAAAATGAAATCTGCTCCTCCCAACAATTTGTAACTGGCCAGTTGTTCAATTCCGAAATACAGGATAAAGCACATGAAAACCCCAAGCAGATAAGCCATGATCTGGTTTTGTGAAAGCGAAGACGCCAGAATTCCCACTCCGGAAAAGGCGGCAATGAGAATAATTAATCCCACATAACTTCCGAATGTCATTCCAAGATCGATGTTTCCCTCAGGAACGCCTAAAACATAAACGGTATACAAATAAATTAATGATGGAATCAGGCAAAGAATTCCAACAATCCATACTGAAAGGAACTTTCCGAATACGAGATCTGAAACTTTTAGCGGTTGGGAAAAAAGCCAGTTCAGGGTTCCGGTCTGCTGTTCTTCAGCAAAGGTTTTCATGGAAAGTGCCGGAATGATGAACATCAGCAGCCAGGGAACCAAAACGAAATAGCTCTGTAAGGAAGCCATCCCGATCTCAAAAATATTGGAATCGTTTTCGAAAAAAAACAGAAACAGTGTCGCGATCAGGCTGAAAGCGGCGATGATCACCCACGCGCTCCAGTTCCCGAAGTAGCTCCAAAGTTCTTTTTTTAAAATTGCAATCATAGTTTTTATTGTCAGATGTTGATTGTTGATCGTTTTAGGTTTTTCTATGTTTAACCATAAACGGCAACGGCCAACCGATTATTTATTTTTCTTGTTTTTATTCACCAGCTTTACGGTCATCATGATCAAAAATACCAGAACGAAAAATCCGGCAATTAATTGCCACCAGTATTCGATAACCTGCGATTTTAAGATTACGGTAAAAACGACCAGAAATAAAATAAAGGTTGCGATTTCGTTGGCCTGCCGAAGTTTGATGTTGGCCGTTTCGAGGGTTTGGCCGTTTAACTCTTTTAACTTCAGCACTTTTTTCCAGCACCAGTAATGGTAAACCGCCAGCCCGACCAGGAAGGTCAGCTTCAGATGAAACCAGGGCGTTTTCATCAGTCCGGTATTCAGGAAGATCATTACCAACCCACAGACTGCCATAATAATCCCTGCCGGAACCGTGATGATGTTCCACAGCCTGCGTGCCATGAAGGTGTATTGTTCTCTCAGGATCCGTTTTTTATCCTCCGCAAATTCATCGGTATCTTTATAGTACACGAATATCCTTACCAGGTAAAAAATCCCAGCAAAATAACTTACCATAAAGATAATGTGAAGCGCTTTGATGATGGTATAAAGCATCTTAAAAATTTGTTTGCAAAGATAAGTTATTTCACAAAAAAAGAACGTTTTATACGAAAAAATGAAGGTGAAATAAGGATGATCAATATCAACTTAAAAACATAATGCAGAATATTCGGAATGGAAAAAACTTATTCTGTAAACAACATGGCTTTTTATGAGACTCTAAAGCCATAAATAATTCAGAGTATATCTGTTACCGTACCATTGAAATACTGTCTGTTTTCTGTCCTTGCCGGTATACTTTTATGTAGAGCAGCTTTCCGTTTTCATCATAATATCTCCAAGGGCCGAAATAGAACCAGTGCTGCTCATGATCTGAAATTTCAAGCCTGGACTTGCCTTTTTCCATGATGTTGCCATTGGGAAAATACTTTTGGGTTTTTGTCACCTCTTTCCTGATCACATCCTTCTGATATTTCCTGCCATTGAAAGAAGTTTTCCAGGTTCTTACTTTTTCCCCATTCTTATATCTTCCGGAAGCCATCAGAGTACCTTCATCCGCCGAATATTCTTCCACCCACTTCCCGTTCCGCCTGCTGACTTTCCGTTCGTCCTGGATATACTGATTTAGTTTTGTCTTACAGGAAATAAGAGACAGCATCATTAAAAAGGATATA
The DNA here is from genome assembly GCA_913778085.1 of uncultured Chryseobacterium sp. GTDB lineage: Bacteria > Bacteroidota > Bacteroidia > Flavobacteriales > Weeksellaceae > Chryseobacterium. Next base: position 255,219 of record CAJYXJ010000013.1, on the reverse strand, counting down.
TAAAGTTTGTTCATAAAAAAACAGGATTTCTACAAATATAAGAAATCCTGTTTTTATTCTACAAATGTAGAGCTATTTATCCTTTAAGAAATCACATTCAGCTCTTTTCCTACTTTTTCAAAAGCGGCAATGGCTTTATCCAGATGTTCCCTGGTATGAGCCGCAGAAAGCTGAACCCTGATTCTCGCTTTTCCTTTCGGAACGACCGGATAGAAGAATCCGATCACATAAATCCCTTCATCCATCAGCTTCTCTGCCATTTTCTGGGCTAAAGGTGCATCGTAAAGCATTACCGGAACAATCGCTGCATCGCCATCCGGAATATCAAAACCTTTGGCTTTCATTTCCGTCCTGAAATATTCGGCATTTTCCATTACCTTATCGCGAAGGGAAGTATCTTCGGAAATCATATCCAGCACCTGCAGTGCCGCTCCTACAATTCCCGGAGCTAAAGAGTTAGAGAATAAATACGGTCTGGAACGCTGTCTCAGCATATCAATGATCTCTTTTTTTCCGGAAGTAAATCCGCCAAGTGCGCCGCCCAAAGCCTTTCCTAAGGTTGAGGTAATAATATCTACCCTGCCCATCACCTCATTGGCTTCATGGGTTCCGCGACCTGTTTTCCCGATGAATCCTGTAGCATGGGAATCGTCTACCATCACCAAAGCATCATATTTATCAGCCAGGTCACAAACCCCTTTCAGGTCGGCTACAATTCCGTCCATGGAGAAAACCCCATCCGTTACAATGATTTTAAAACGGTGATTTTTTTCGGAAGCAGCTATTAACTGTGCTTCAAGATCCTCCATGTTGTTGTTTTTATAACGGTATCTTGCAGCTTTACACAAACGAACTCCATCGATGATCGACGCATGGTTCAGCTCATCGGAAATAATCGCATCTTCATCCGTAAATAAAGGTTCGAAAACCCCGCCATTCGCATCAAAGCAGGCAGCGTACAGAATCGTATCTTCAAGACCTAAGAAATCAGCAATCTTCTGCTCCAGCTGCTTGTGGATATCCTGGGTTCCGCAGATAAAACGTACCGAAGACATTCCGTAACCGTGGGATTCGATCATATCCTGGGAAGCTTTCATCACTTCGGGATTGTTGGATAATCCCAGATAATTGTTGGCACAGAAGTTCAGAAGCTTTTTTCCGTTGGCTTCGATTTCCGCACTCTGCTGGGAAGTGATGATCCGTTCTTTTTTGTAAAGTCCGTCATTCTCAATATTCTGTAGTTCGTTCCGTAAATTTTCAAGATACTTTTCAGAGATCATTTCTAGTAATTTTTATGATGTGCTAATTTAATAAAAAGGCAGTAAAGTAAAGGCTTTTCTATTTTTTATTCTAAATGTTTGTTTAAAAATCATCATATTTCAAATTAGTCTACAATTTTAGTAGACTAATTATTATATTTGTCTTTAAAATCAGGAAAATGAGATTGTCACCGATACAAAAAATTAGAAATATATCGTCCGAAGAATTCCTCAAAACCTATATGAAACCTGCAAAACCTATTATTTTGCAAGACTTTGTTGCTCCCGAAAGCCCGGCTTTTAAAAAATGGAACTACGATTATTTTAAAGAAATCGCAGGAGAACAGAAAGTAAATATCTACGGCAGCGAAATCGAATCTTTGGACAGAGTCGCCAGCAAACCGATCGGGCAAAGTACTTTTGCAGACTACCTTGATCTGATTACATCCTCTCCTACCGAACACCGCCTTTTCCTCTTTAACTTATTAAGCATTAAGCCTGAACTTAAAAATGATATCCATTATAATGACGTGACAAAAGGAAGAATTATAAAGTGGCTTCCCTTTATGTTTTTCGGCGGTGAAGGTTCAATTACCCGAAACCATGTGGATATTGATATGTCGCATGTTTTTATCACCCAATTCCAAGGGATTAAAAGAATCTGGCTTTTTCCCTGGGAACAATCGGATCTGATGTATAAACTTCCTTACAATTTCCACTCAATAGCCAATATTAAAGAACCTGATTTTAATGAATTTCCGGGACTGAAATATGTAAACGGCTATGAAGCCGTCATCAAGCCCGGTGAAACCCTGTACATACCTTCCGGATGGTGGCACTACATTCAATATGAAACGGAAGGATATTCGGTTTCCATCAGGGCATTGCCTTCTAGCCTCCTGGAAAAATGGCGGGGATTCAAAAATTTAGTATTGATCAGGCACTTTGACAATATGATGCGGAATCTTTTCAAAGAAAAATGGTTTGATTTTAAAGTAAGAAAGGCCAAGCGAAAAGCGAACCGGGCCATTAAACGACAGCGGGATTTTCTGATTTAATCTTTTTATTCATTAAACATATTACAGCATGGAACTATTTTATTTAATTATTTCTGCAGAACGATCTCTGCACTCTTATTATCCGATTTCATTCTACTGGTATTAAAGACAAAAACCTTCAGAATTGCTGAAGGTTTTGATTTTTATAGCCGGCTCTTATTATTTCTTTAAAAATTTAACATTCTTATCATTGATCTTCAGGATATAGGTCCCGGAAACCAATTCGGAAATATTAACCGGCTTTTGAGGCTGGTAGGTTCCTCTCCGCACCAGCTTTCCATCAATAAAATAGATGGTGAAATCCGTCGGCTGATCAATACCTTTCAGGTTCAGTTCATTTTTGGCAGGATTCGGATATAAGGCAAACTGGTCTTTAACGGCTTCCGAAATGGCCAACGTATTATCCTGGGCTACGGTAGAATTTTTTTCCAGGATCTGATATTCATAATTGAACTCTACACTGGCAACCGGGAAATTCACCGTCTGTGTAAAATACTGGTTGTTAACGGTATTGTTCAAAGCAAAATAAGCAACCTGTCCTCCGGTACCGTTTACCTTTACTGGCAACGGCATTTCAAAGAAGCTTACTGTCGGGCTGCTCTGCGTCTGGGCGGCACGAAACGTAACGGTATTGCCCACCTGTTTCCAGCGTATATCGTAAGTCGGATACCCCTGACCATAAATCCAGTCGTTGAAAAATTCAGTAAAGTCTTTTCCGGTAGAGGTTAATAATGAAGCATTAAAATCCTGGGTTTTTACATAATTGTAGGCTAATGAAGGTCTTGAATGATAATCCTGAAGTGCCTGATAGAATGCTGCATCCCCCAGAATCCATTTGATCATTCTTAAAACATACCCTCCTTTCGAATAAGAAAGCCTTCCGCTAAAAATAGCTCCTACGTTGGTAAGATTGGCGTCTGCTACATAAACGCTTCCGCCGGTAGAACTGGTAATATAATTTTTCTGACCCAGAAGATAATTTAAAAAGTCTGTATTCGACATCAGTAATTTTTCGTTGGCCAGATGTTCCCCATATGTGGCAAAACCTTCGTTAAGCCAGATGTCGTTCCATGCACCACAGGTCACTTTATCTCCGAACCACTGGTGGGTAAGCTCGTGCGCAATCAAGCCTCTGCTCCAACCTCCCATGGAAGACATCGTCTGATGCTCCATTCCGCCGCCGGCCTGGAATTCCATGTGACCATATTTTTCATTTCTGAAAGGGTAAGGTCCGAAATAGGTTTCAAAAGTATTCATCACCGTTTTGGTCCAGTCTATATTACTCATATTGGTCGTATTCGTGGAAGTGGACGGAAATATATAATTGATGAACGGAAAAGGAGGATTCCCCATCGTATCTGACAGCTTTACAAAGTTGGTTACTGAAAATGCCACCAGATAAGCTGCCGTAGGATATTGGGTTCGCCAGAAGGTAAGTTTCTGCCCGTTTCCTAAAGTTGTTTCGGACATCAGTTTCCCATTTGAAGCCACACTGTATTGTGAAGGTGTGGTAATTTTCACATCCACCCTTTCGATTTTGTCATTGAGGCTCTGCTTCGTCGGGAACCAGTCCTGTGCTCCGTAAGGTTCACTTAATGTAGACAGCACAGCAGTTCCGCCCTGAGTTCCGTTGAAAAAAGCATTATTGGCCGTAGCCGGAGCTCCCGAATAGGTTATGGTAAGAGAATCCAGTACATTGGCAGCAAGTGCTGTCTGGAAATTGATTTTGATTTCTTTTGTGGAAAGCTGCTGAAATGTAAGCGTATTTCCGTGATACTGTACCTGCGAAACCGTCAGCTGATTGTCGAGATCAAAATAGATATTGCTCATACTCTGATTCGGCTTGAAATGGGAAGTAACCGACCCCGATACATTATAAACTGCAGGATTGATCGAAAGATCAAGCCTCTGATACTGCAGGTCATAATTCAACGTATTCGGATTGGTATTTCCTACCGCCATTTTATGGGTAAAAGATTTAATTTCTTTCGCTCTCATGGCTTTCCATTCGATATTCTCATTCTGTGCACAAACCTGCTGGAAAACAAAAACACCCAGGATCAAAAAGTAAATTTTCTTCATTCTTAAATTAATTGTACCAAAGATAAAAAAAACCTTCCAATCGTTGATTAAAAGGTTTTTATATTAATTAAATTTTAATTTTCTATAAATCGAGCGCAGGTTCCAGAATTTTTTCCATCCTTTTTTTCACCATATCCACAGATCCTGCGTAATTGTTTACCATCAGGGAAAAAACCAAGGTTTTCCCGGTATTGGTCTTCATATATCCGGCCAGCGTCTTTACCTTATTTAAGGTTCCTGTTTTGGCAAAAACCTGTCCGTTTCCAAGACCGTTGAACATTCTTTTGAGTGTTCCAGACTGTCCTCCGACCGGCAATGAACTCAGATATGTTTTATAAAACTTTTCATCCATCAGAGAGGTCAGAAATTTAGCCTGGGCAATCGGCGTCACGTTATTGCTTCTGGAAAGTCCGCTGCCGTCGATGTAATTCAGTCCCAGCATATCAAACCCATGATTTTTCAGATGCTCCGTCACCACTTTTCTGCCGGATTCGGTGGTCTGGTCACCCAGACTTTGGAAACCAACTGTTTTTAACAAAGCTTCCGCTAATCCGTTATCACTGTGCTGGTTGGTATAATAAATAATATCCGCTAAAGTAGGCGATTTGTATACCGAAACCATTTTTCTTCCTTCAGGGTTTGCATCGGTCATTTTAGGAATCACTTTTCCGGTAACAGGAATTCCGCTTTTTACAAGAGTTGTCCTGAAGGTATTGGCCAGATAAGCAGGCGCATCAGGCAATTTGGTTGTTAAAACGCCATCACCTTCGTATTTATCGGCGTACACCATCTGGTTATTGTACGGCGAAACGTAAAAGAATTTTTTGTCTGCCGACAGGGCAGCTGATTTTTTCACGATCAGTTTTTCATTGGCCGGGTTGATCTCACGTGTGGTTCCTGCCGGTAAGTAGTAATTGTTATTTTCTAACCAAACCACATTTTCCGGAAGCTTCGAAATTGTGCCTTTGAAAAGCGCGGTCTGGATAATAATATCGCCATTTACCTTTTTGATGCCTTCACGGGAAAGCCCTTCCTTAAAGTCTGTCACGATATCGCGGTATGCCCATGCGCCTCCTTTATTGGTTCCCATCGAAGGATCACCGCTGCCCACGATATAGAGGTTTCCGTTCAGTACTCCGTTTTCGTCCACATTTCCGGAATATTCCAATTGGGTATTCCAGCGGTAGTTTTCTCCCAGCATGCTCATGGCGGTTTCCGTCGTCAGCAGTTTAGTCGTGGAAGCCGGGACCAGCGGAGTATTTTCATTATACGAAGAGATCACTTTCTTCGTTTTCGGGTCGTACACAACAAATCCCCAGGTTGCATTTTTTAGCACCGGATCGGCCATCATTGTGTTCACATTAATATCTACAAGTTCTTTAGCCGACAAAATCGTCTTCTCCACCATGGAAGTGATCGGTGAAGGTAAGTTTAAGCTGCTCTTCTGATTTTCGTACGCTTGAGAATAAAGTACTGTAGAAACGGTAGACTGTGCAAGGAAAAACCCTGAGGTTATCAATGCAACACCTGAAATATATTTCCTGAAATTTACCATCTATCTTTCAATTTTTGCTATACTTTGGATAGAATAACTGCCGATGGGTTAAATCGAAGGTTAAACGCCAAACATATAATCAACGCCCAAATGTAGAAAATATTGTTGTATGGCAGTTCAGTAGACTATTATAAAAAGTCTATAAATTTTGTTAAAAAATGTTAAAAATCTACAAAAATGTCTTTTTTAATACTTTGATAAGCAGGGATTTCCTCAAATTCTTTAATGCTTAAGAGAACAAGTTTTTTATATTCTTCATACTTTTTTCCGCGGGGAAGTTTCAGCATAATCTGGAACTGATAGAGGTTATTCAGCCTGGCAATCTGTGCTTTTTCAGGGCCTAAAATACAGTCTTCCGGCAGATACTTCCTGAGGATGGAACCTAAAAACTGGGAAGCACGGTTGGCTTTGTCTTCGCGGCGATGTTTAATCCCGATCATGATCAGCTTTGTAAAAGGCGGATAATGAAATTTCTGGCGTTCCGTAAGAATATATCTATAAATCCTGGCAGGATTCTGCATTTTAATCAACTGAAAAACAGAATGTTCTGGATTAAAGGTCTGGATAAGGATCTTTCCTTTCCCGGAAACTCTTCCCGCTCTTCCGGAAACCTGGGTAATCAGCTGATACGCTCTTTCTTCCGCCCGGAAATCCTGTACATATAATAAAGAATCCGCTTTCGGAATAGCCACCAGCTCGATATGATCGAAATCCAGTCCTTTGGAGATCATCTGGGTCCCGACGACAATATCGGTTTCCCGGTCTTCGATTTTTTCGTAAAGCTTTTCGTAAGCGAACTTTTTTCGCATAGAATCCACGTCCATACGGTCTACTTCGTTGTCCGGAAATAACTTGGAAACCTCTTCGTGGATCTGTTCCACGCCTACCCCTCTTTCGTTGAGATTTTCGGAGTGGCATTTCGGGCAGGTCTTCGGTTTGGAAGCGCGCTGGCCGCAGTAGTGGCATTTCATTTCGTTAGCTGCCTTATGATAGGTCATTACCACATCGCAGTTAGAGCAGTAGTTCACATAGCCGCAGGTCTCACATTCCACCACATTGGCATAGCCCCGGCGGTTGTGCAGAACGATGGCCTGGTTTTGCTCTTCCAGTACTTTTTTTATTTCATCAATCAGGTGCAGCGAAAAATTCCCGGATACTTTTTTGGAATCCTGGGCTTCCTTGAAGTTGATGATTTCGTACTCCGGAAGACTGACGTTGCCGAAGCGTTCTTCCAGGAAAATGTATTTCATCTTATCCTTCCGGGCATTGTAATAACTTTCTACAGAAGGCGTCGCCGAGCCCAGAATAACATGGGCTTTGTAAAAATTCCCGAGCACCAGGGCCGCATCTTTTGCATTGAAATACGGCGATACTTCCCTCGGCCGGTAAGCAGAATCGTGTTCCTCATCTACCACAATAAGACCTAAATTTTTAAACGGCAGAAACAAAGCATTCCGGGTTCCGATGAGGACTTTGATGTCGTTCTGGCGGATCCGGCGCCACACTTCCACCCTTTCGAAATCGGTAAGTTTCTGGTGGTAAAAGCCGAGCTGACGGCCGTATTTCTTTTCCAGCCGCTGGGTAATCTGCTTGGTCAGGGCTATTTCAGGAAGTAAAAACAGCACATTTTTCCCATCCTTGATGCATTCTTCGATTTTCTCCAGATACAGGTGTGTTTTCCCTGATGAAGTGACTCCATGAAGCAGGACATTCTTCCCTTCTTCAAAGGCCTCATCGATTTCCGATTTTGCGGATTTCTGGGCTTCGGAAAGTTCTTCGAGTTCCTCGATGTCGCCTTCGTAGCTTTCGAGCCGGTCTTTCTGCATGTAATACTCCTCCACCAGATCTTTATTGGTCAGGGCCTTTAAATGGGAACTTCCGAAATACCCGTCTTCAAAAAGGTCTGATTTTTTAAGGTGAAGGTCCGGATTTTCAGTCTGCTTTTCGAGGATATGGAGGAAAAGATCCTTCTGTTTTTTGGCTTTGTTTAATTTTAAAAGAATCTCCGTCAGATTCTGGTTATGTAAGATTTCATCTTTAATCTTTACATAAGCAATTTCTTTAGCCTTGTATTTTTCCGCAATCTTTTCATCGATTTCAATATACTGCAAATCAATTAATGAATTGACGGTTTTGATGATGTCTTTTTTCGGAATAAACGCTTCGATATCGGTCAGGTTGATCAGCTGGCGCACTTCCAGTGCCTGAATGAGATACATTTCGTTGACATCCAGGTTTTCAAAATCGACGGTGACGTTCGGTTTCAGCTTCAGGTAGGTTTCGCTTTCCAACTTCAGGGAAGAAGGGAATGCAAAACGGTAAATTTCACCCAGCCCGCAAAGATAATAATCGGACAGCCAGTTCCAGAACCGGATCTGCTCCTGGGGAACGATCGGCTGATCATCCAGCAGGCTGATGACATCTTTCGGGAGGAAGGTTTCAGGAACTTCGTCGTGCAGCTCAAATACAATTCCGGTATAAATTTTCTTTCCCCGGAAGGAAACAAGCACCCGCATTCCGACCTGGATTTCAGACTGCATTTCTTCAGGAACCTTATAGGTGAAAGATCCTTTTACATTCAACGGCAAAACTATCTGGGCGTAATTCAAGGGAAATATTTAAAGTGTAAAATTAAAATTTTCCGGAGAGAAGTGCAATTTTTAAGGAAGGTAAATGGAGGGGACTTAATTTATTTTTAAACGCCAGGGTCGCAAAGAATTTATTGGATAATGACTCGCTTATTTTTCGGTCGCAAGGGCATTTGGCCCAGTCGAATATTCGATTTCACTCAGCAAATGAGTATTAGCCCGATTTTAATGAATTATATATCCATTAAGACCTTTGATTGTTTTACTGACTTTACACGTCCAGCATCCAGACAGTTAATCAAGTTCTCCTTTATGCACTCGTTAATCTTAACACAAAATGCAGAACAAAGGCAGGCTGCCCTAGCCCGGATAGAAACGGTTACCCCACAGCAGGCGGTGGCATCAGCGATCGCGCGAGGAGTAAGAGTGGATAGCCGGATGAAGCTCCTTATCAGGGGAATAAGGTTGAGGGTAAGGGAGTTTGAGGGTTTGGAGAGTGGTTTTGAATTGCCTGATCTCGATTAATTTTATTTCGGGTACCAATGGTTTATATCTGGATTAAAAGAAGAATTCGGTTAAATGGTACCAGATGGCTGAGGTGAAAAGTCCAACGATGATGCTGAAACCGATGGTTAAATTGGTGAGTTTGGTATTGAGCCGAAACTGTTCTGCAATGATACTTGAGGTAACAACGGTAGGCATTGCCGCTTCAAAGACTGTGATCTTCGCTACATCCCCTTTGATGCCGGCCAGTAAGGCAAGCCCTAAAACGAGTGCCGGGGCCAGAAGCAGCTTGTAGAGCATGGAAACGGACATTTGGGGAATCAGCTTTTTCCAGCCGTTGAATTTCAGCTGAAGTCCAACTGAAAAGAGCGCCAAAGGACTGACGGTGGCTGCCAGTTTGTCGAAGAAAGGCTCTGCCGATGAAAAATCGATGAACCTTGAAAGAACCAATGCTGCCATACACCCGATAAGAGGCGGAAAGGTAACAAGCCTTTTCAGGATGAACTGTGCACTTATTCTCCCGGACCGGCTGCCTCCTTTTACCGCAGCGATGATGCCCAGCGTCGAAAGGGCCAGGAACATGGTCTGGTCGCAGATCACGGCAATGCTTAAAAGGTTCTCCCCATAAAATGCAGCCACCAGCGGAAAACCGATGAATGAAGTGTTGCTGTAACCGCTAACCAGTTCCAGCGTACTCCGTGAACGCCCGGAATAGCCTTTGTACCGGCTGTACCCTTTCATAAAGAAAAAGCAGGCTACCGAAATCAGGAAAGTGGCCACTACAGGGAACAGCATTTCGGCCATCCACTGCACCTTCGGAAGGTATTTGAAGGAAACGGCAGGAAGTGCCAGATAAAGGATCCACGTATTGATGCCTTTGTGCGCGTCAGGATGGATGGATTTGGTTGCCTTGAACACCATTCCTGCGATAATGCACACTGCAATCAGAACAAAATTTGCCATACTTCAGAAATCTGCGGCAAAGGTACGGCTGAAATTGATTTCTCTACGTTTCGGACCGGAGTTTTCTCCATTTTTCTGTGATAAATGCGATGAATTTCAGAAAAACCGCCGTTAGAACAACCCCCATCATCGACGGAAAACTGAGCAGCTGGAGGAAAAGACTTTGCTCCACTACTTTTTCTTTTGTGCCTGATAATTTCCAAATCGCCGGAAAGCGGGTCCCCAGATTTCCATATTTTTCATGGTTGCGGGTAATAAAAAATTTGTTGTGATCCCTTTTTTTGTATGACCTCTCAGTAATGGTTTCTCCACGATAGAGAGGATATATAACAACTTCTCTGCCCGTCTGCAGCGTAACGATGATGTTGTCTTTTGTATCGACACCTATTGTAAAAGGTTTGCCCGAGGTGCCTTTCACCTTAAAGGATTCTGTAAAGTTTCCTGTCCTGTCATATTTCTGGATGATTGAGTAGAAACTGTCGCCTATATAGATATTCTGATGGCTATCAACAACAAATCCGGCAAAATCGTTAATCGGCAGTTCAGTCTTTATTTTAAAATCGGTCCATGTGATAACAATTCCAGGTATGAATACCAGGAAAAATAGCATAAACAGGAAATCGGAAATCTTTTTTATTATTTTCATAAACAGCCTGTATTATTGATTCATCGTATTCCAAAGCCTTACTACCTCGATTGTTTCCAAAGGCCTTGATAAGATGATTTTTTGTGTAAACCTCATAGGTTTTGGAAACCTATGAGGTTTGAATTTACCGGAATTCTATTCATTCATCGTATCCCAAAGGCTAATGACTCAATTTTTTCCGGAGATTTTGATAAGATAATGTTGTGTGTAAACCTCATAGGTTTTTTGGAAACCTATGAGGTTTGAATTTACCGGAATTCTATTCATTCATCGTATCCCAAAGGCTCATCACTTCAATTTTTTCAAGGGGTTTTGATAAGATAATGTTGTGTATAAACCTCATAGGTTTTGGAAACCTATGAGGCTTGAATTTACCGGAATCCTACTTGTTCATCGTATCCCAAAGGCTAATGACTCAATTTTTTCCGGAGATTTTGATAAGATAATGTTGTGTGTAAACCTCATAGGTGTTGGAAACCTATGAGGTTTGAATTTACCGGAATTCTATTCATTCATCGTATCCCAAAGGCTCATCACTTCAATTTTTTCAAGGGGTTTTGATAAGATAATCCTTTTGGATGTATTGGGTAAAAGATCGAAAAAGTTGTCGCTGAAATGGACATCTCCCATAAGATAAACATCTTTTGCCAGGATATCGGTGGAAATTTCGATTTCAGTGGCGGAGATTTTTTTGATCTGAATGGCCGGCCTTGAAAGCTTGAGGTCTTTCGGACGGCTGAAGTAAAACAATTTTTCCGCTTTTCCCGCAGACCCGTTAAAAGCAATCCTTAAAACCGATCCGGATAAATCAAATTCATCAAATTCAGATTTTTCTATTGACAGACGCTTACCAGATGAATTGGCAGGTAAGTGATCGGCAGCATCCAACGCCCATAATGGCTGTCCATCAAAACTTAAAAGTTCTGCCTGTAAACCTCCATCGAAGTCGGTTAATGTATCATTCAAAAGGTAAACATCATATGCTTTTTCTTTATCCTCCACAAAGATGGCCACCTCTTCAAAACTTCTTTTCACCTGGTAATGAAGGGCTTTCCAGTGGCCCAGGTAATCGATGGATGACCAGGAAACGACCGGCCAGCAATCGTTCAGCTGCCAGTACAGGGTTCCCATATTGTAAGGTTTGGCCCGGCGGTGGGCTTCAATGGCGATCTGCATGCCGCGTGCCTGAAGCAGTTGGGAGACGTAGTTGTATTTTACAAAATCTTTTGGAACGATATAGTCCCTTTTCATATAATTCTCGATAATCTCCCAGCCTCTCGAATGTTTTTCGTGCGCTTTGATCACAGGATTTTGTAAACTTAAATCCGGCTTTGCCGAAAACATCGATTTTGTGGTTTCCAGCGTCGGCATTCCCTGGAAGCCATACTCCGAAGCGAAGCGCGGAATTTTTTCGTTAAAGATTTCAAACGGCTGCTCGCCCCACCAGACGCCCCAGTAGTGGGAATCGCCTTCCGTCAGGCTTTCTTTGTGCCCCCAGCCAATGGACGGAGAACTGGGCCAGTAAATTTGCTTATCAGCCGTTGCGTATTTTTTGATGGCTTCGGGGATCACTTCATGAAAAATCGCTTGGTAATCTTTCCAGACCTGCAGCGAATCGTTTTTTGAATACTTAAACTGCTTTTGGTAGCCCCAATTAACGATGGCCTCATCAATTTCGTTGTTTCCGCACCATAAAGCCAGTGAAGGATGATTCTGCAGCCTTTCGATCTGATCCTTAACTTCCTCATTCACATTTTCGCGGAAACTTTCATCAGCCGGATAAAAACTTCCGGCAAACATGAAATCCTGCCAGACCAGGATGCCGTTCTCATCACAGGCTTTGTAGAATTCATCATCTTCGTAAATGCCGCCGCCCCATACACGAATCATGTTCATATTGGCCTCTTTACAATCTTTGATCAGCTTCCGATATTTTTCTTTGGTCATTCTTGGCGAAAAACTGTCCCCGGGAATCCAGTTGGTTCCTTTGGCGTACATCGGCTGACCGTTCACTTTAAAGTAAAATGACTTCCCTTTGTCATCTTTTTCCTGAATTAACTCTACCGTTCTCAGTCCGATCCGCTCCGTTTTTTCGTTAATGATTTCTGACGCTTTCTGCAAGGCAACTTTAATATCATACAGATTGGGTTTTCCCCAACCGTTCGGCTGCCAGAACTTTGGGTTCCTGATCTGATATGGCACCGAAATGGTGTTTAATCCCGATTTTAAAGCAAGATCCTGAATTTGATTATTGATGGAAAGCTTATACTTTCCGGCTTCCTGAGCGAATATCTCTGCATGAACGGCCAGCTCTGCTTTCTGTGGTGTCAGTTTCATCTGTTCGATCTTCACGGTTTTCAGTTGAGCCAGATCCCAGAACCTGAGGCTGACCTCTTTCCAGATTCCGGCTGTCACCAACCTCGGGCCCCAGTCCCAACCGAACTGGTACTGTGCCTTTCTTACTAAACTTCTCGGTGATTCCGGCAGAATGAAAGGAACTTTTTTGGCTAAATCTTTCCCCACGTTTACAGCAGATTTAAATTTTACCTGAAGTATGTTTTCGCCCTGTTTTAAATGAATTTTTGCCGGAATGGTCCATATCCTGAACATGTTGTCTGTACTTTTTACTAATTTCCCGTTCAGATACACCTCAGAAGAAGTATCCAGTCCGGAAAAAACCAGATCGATATTTTTATGCTGCCATTCCCGTGAAGAAAGATTGAAGGCGGTCTGGTACTCCCAGTCTTCATTTTCTACCCATTGCACCTTTTTTTCGTTTTCGTCTTTGTAAGGATCGGGAATGATGCTGTTGTTCATCAGGTCCATGTGGACGGTCCCCGGAACTTTAGCCGGCAACCATTTGAGATCTTTTGTATTTTTAAACTGCCAATCCTGAGAAGACAATGAACGCTCCGAAGTCTGGCCGTTGATCAGCAGCTGAATAAAAAGAAAAGAAAAAAGTAAAATTTTGTTCATTATAAATTGTTTACGACCCTATGGATTCCATGTTTTATAAGTAATGTATTAAAATTAATTAAAAGTCCGAGTTTCATATGGGCTAATTTCAAATACGTTAACAATTGAGCCTGAAATATGGGATGTATTTCTAAAACCGATTTTATTTCAACAATTACTTTGCCTTCGATGACAAGATCTATTTTATAGGCATTTTCGATTATTATATCTTTGTATATAAGGGTAATGCAACCTGTTGTTGCACGTCAAGGCCCAACTGTTTTAATTCATAAAGCAAGGCAATTTCATAAGTGTTCTCTAACAAACCAACTCCTAAACTCCGGTGTACTTCTAGGGCTGCTCCAATAATTTTGTAGGATAATTCATTTTCTGTCATATGTGTGTTTTTATTTAACGCAAAGGCATATTTTCTCTGTATATAAATTAAGGAAGCAAAGAACGGATCAGCAAGCTGATCTGATGAAGCGCAGCGGCTTATCCGTACGCTTCATCAGCGGCTTTGCCGCCTGCTTTGACCGCTTAAAATGTGCAGCCTTACAAATAAAACTTTGCGTTTAATTGATTTCTTACTTATTTTTCAAAGCTGCTACCTCTTCTGCACTGGCAAACGCCCCGCCGTCTGTGATAGCCGATGAATGGAAATATTCAGCTTTTGTAAAATCCCGGATTTCTTCAATATTTCTTGAGCGCAATCCACCGCCGACGAGGATTTCGATTCTTCCGGCAGACAGTTCCACCAGCTTTTTCAGGTTTTCCTTTCCTTTGGAAACATTGGGTTGCTGACCGGAAGTGAGGATCGTGGCGAATCCGCTGCTAATAACTTTTTCCAGAGACTGTTCCAAGTTTTTGGCCCGGTCAAAAGCCCGGTGGAAAGTGCACGGATGCGGTTTAGCCAGTTCCACCAGTTCTTTATTTTGTGTGGTATTCACCTCATCGTTTTCATCCAAAATCCCGAAAACGAATCCATCGACGTTTAATGATTTTAAACGGGTCAGGTCGGATTTCATCTGCTCGAATTCCTCATCGGAATAGGTAAAATCTCCCCCTCGCGGACGGATCATCACAAACATCGGAATATTTATTTTTTTACGCAGCTGTTTAACGGTTTCAAAATCCGGGGTGGTTCCGCCTTCGCTTAATCCGTCACACAATTCGATCCGGTCGGCCCCGTTTTCAAAGGCGGTGATCGCGGATTCCGGATTGAAACAGGCTATTTCTATTTTTGACATTTGATGTTGATTTAATTTAATTCTATTATTCCGTCGATCAGAAATTTATCATCTTCCTTTATCACTTTTATGCGCCGGCGGTATTTTGCTTTGAAACCATCATCAGCTAAAATCACATTGAAGGTGTAAACATTAAGCAATGCTGTTTCTACTTCACATTTTCTTACTTCAACATTTATCCAATCCTGGGTGGAAATAAGAAATCCGGTGTTTATTCCAGCAAAATTTGTATCGTAATCGTTTTCCCACTTCTTCTGAAATTGTTTTAAGGTGAGACTTCCATCTACATCCAGATCGACGTTTATAGCGTCGTTTTTAAATTCATAATACTTTTTAGTGGTCATATCTTTCATGATTTTATCCTGTTCAGAAATGTCAGCTTTAAAATACTCGACAATACTTTTCTTTAGCCATTTCTTTGCTTCTTCTGCGCCGGCATTATTCTGTGCAAGTACATCTTCTAATGAAAATTCTTCAGATTTAATGTTTTCTTTTACCGTATTGTGACAGCTGAAAATTAAAAACAAAGAAATGATAGATAAATTCTTCATAGCTTTTAATTTTTACCGCAAAGCAAACCCAGGTTTTTCCAGGCGGTTTCCTTTCTGGTCGTGTACGGCAAAGCTGAATCCGTCCTGGATGCAGTAGGAGCCGTACTCGCCTTTTTTATTGAGGGCGATGAAGCCGACCTGGATGTCTTTCAGGTTCTTATTTCTTCTTTTGGTAATCTGTACAATGCGTTCTACGGCTTCCTTGCAGGCCTGCTGCGGTGTTTTTCCCTGGCGCATCAGTTCCACCACCAGATGGGTTCCAACGGTTCTGATTACTTCTTCACCATGACCTGTAGCTGTTGCTGCCCCTACTTCATTATCTACAAACAAACCGGCCCCGATAATCGGGGAATCGCCTACCCTGCCGTGCATTTTAAAAGCCATTCCGCTGGTGGTACATGCTCCGGAAAGGTTTCCCTGGGCATCCAAGGCAATCATCCCGATGGTATCGTGGTTTTCAATGTTGACGACCGGCATGTATTTGCTGTCTTTCAGCCAATCTTTCCATTCCTTTTCAGATTCGGGCGTGAGCAGATTTTCTTTTTTAAATCCCTGGGAAACGGCGAACTGCAAGGCGCCGTCGCCCACCAGCATCACGTGCGGCGTTTTTTCCATGACCGCCCGGGCTACCGAAATCGGGTTTTTAATATTTTCAAGGCAGGCTACCGAACCGATGTTGTAGTTTTCATCCATGATGCAGGCATCCAGTGTTACCCTTCCGTCCCTGTCCGGCCGGCCGCCATAGCCAACGCTTCTTTCCGCAGGATCATCTTCCACCAAACGCACTCCCCTTTCAATAGAATCCAGTGCCCTTCCTCCTTTACCCAGTGTCTTCCAGGCTTCCTCGTTGGCTCGTAACCCGAAATCCCAAGTGGAAAGGACAATAGGTTTATTGATTGTTGCATGATTATTTTCAGGCCGATCTCCGGCGAATACATCCAGTGGATTTGCCACCAGAGCCATTGAAGCGATCGCCGATTTTTTCAGGAATTTCCTCCTACTTTGCATATCAGATTTATTTGGCCCCAAATTAAGGATTTTCCTTCTGGTAAGAAATAAAAAAAGCGACAGATTTTCTGTCGCCAGGTAAATGATTTTTGGATCAATGAGGAAGTTTTTTCCTGAAATAGCCGTAGATCCAGGTTCCGAAGATTGCACTGAGCAAAGTAACCGCTACCGCAAACGCTCCCGTTCCGATCTGGGCAAACAGCGGTCCGGGGCAGGCTCCGGTAATGGCCCAGCCGAATCCGAAAATCAGTCCGCCATAGATCTGCCCCTTACTGAATTTCTTCGGAGCAATGCTTGTTTTTTCTCCGCCGATGGCTTTGATATTGAATTTTTTAATGAGGAAAACAGAGATCATCCCTGTAAGAACGGCACTCCCGATAACTCCGTACATATGGAAAGACTGAAGGCGGAACATTTCCTGGATCCTGAACCAGCTGATAATCTCTGCCTTTACAAATACGATTCCGAATACAATTCCTGTGATCAGGTATTTCAGCTGGTGATACCATTTTTGCTGAAGCTGGTTCTCACGACTATTGCTGTCCTGCTGAAGCTGTTTTGTTGTTTTCATTTTAAATAAATTAGAGTGAAAGGATGAGCGGCAAAATCAGATTAGCCATTAGAAAACCACCGGCCATGAAACAGATGGTGGCGACCAGGGACGGCCACTGCAGGTTGGAAAGCCCCATGATGGCGTGGCCACTGGTGCATCCTCCTGCATAACGTGTCCCGAAACCTACCAGAAATCCGCCGACCACCATGGTAATGAATCCTCTCAGTGTAAAAAGGCTTGCAAAATTCATAAGCTGTGTGGGAACGAGATGGCTGTAATCCGTAATTCCGTAAGCTGCCAATTCGGCTTTTAGATTAGGATTGACGGATATAGCTCCCTGGTTCATCAAAAATAGGGAAGCAATGATCCCGCCAAGAAAAATTCCGAACGCGAAAAAAAGATTCCAGGCTTCTTTTTTCCAGTCGTACCTGAAAAAGCTTAGGTTTGCAGGAATACAGGCTGCACAGATATGCCTTAATGAGGAACTGATCCCGAAAGATTTATTTCCCAGAATAAGCAGGGCCGGTACGGTAAGGCCGATTAGCGGGCCCGCAACATACCACGACCAGGGTTCTTTTATAATTTCCAACATGGGTTTATATTTTTAGATTGTTTAAATTTAATGTGAATTCGAGCGTATTCAACTTGTATTTAGATTTTTAATTAATTTAAGAATAAAATTAAGGTTAAGATTAAGGTTAATTCAGTCAGGATTTTAATAGAATTCTATTTGCCTGAATGATAAAATTCTGTCTGATCGTCAAGGCCTTGAATTGTATTTTTTACAAAAGGAACATCTGTTATCCGACCTGTTGTTTAAGTGATAGGATTTTATCTTATCCTGTAAAAAGCCGTCCCTTCGGAACTTTAAGTCAGAATAAATCTGAACGTGTTTAACTTGTATTCAACTATTTATTCAGCTTAAAATAAACCGAAGACTATTAAGTTAGGATTTTAAATAGAATTCTCTTTAATAGAACTATAAAAGGTTCCGTGTGGTTATCAGGACCTTGGATTATATTTCTAACAAAAGAAACTTCCTGCATCCAGCTTCCATCTCCAACCTATTAATTTGGATTCTTCTTCGGGTTCATTAAATTTAGTTATTGTTTCTGTTACTTCGGCAGACCTAATTACTTACCGGAACATCAGTCCGGACAATGGCACTGAAACCGCCTTCAATTTCTGTGAAATTCCTGTAGCCTCTTGCCTGAAGGATACTTGCCGCCATCATGCTCCTGTAGCCTCCCGCACAATACAGATAAAAATGTTCCGCCGGATCAATGGTGCGGATCCATTCATTGAGATAGGCCAAAGGCCGATTATCGGCTCTGTTTAGATGTTGAGCATTATATTCGCTTTCCTTTCTGACATCGATGACCTTTACTTCTTTATTTTTGATTTTTTCTTTAAACTGCTGTGCTGAAATCCTGTCTACCGAGTCGGTTTCTTTTCCACTGTTCTTCCAAGCCTCGAAACCACCTTTTAGAAATCCGAGAACATGATCGAACCCTACCCTGCTCAGCCTGGTAACTGTTTCTTCCTCATCGCCCTCATCGGTAACCAAAAGAATCGGCTGTTGTACGTTAACGATCAAAGCTCCTACCCAAGGGGCAAAATCACCGTCCAGACCAATGTTGACGGATTGCGGGATAAAACCTTTGGCAAAATCTCCGTTGCTTCTCACATCAAGGATCAGCGCTCCCGAATGTTCTGCCGCTGCTTCAAATTCTTCCGGGGAAAGTGCCTGTAAACCGTTTGACAGTACCTCATCGAAACTGCTGTACCCTTTTTTATTCATAGCCACATTCATCCCGAAGTAAGCCGGAGGAGGCAGGAGCCCGTCTGTAACCGCTCTGATGAAACTTTCTTTGTTTTTCTGATTGAGCGCATAATTGGTTTTTTTCTGATTCCCCAATGAATCCGCTGTTTCTTTCTGCATATTTTTTCCGCAGGCTGAACCGGCTCCGTGCGCCGGATAAACAGTAATATCGTCATCCAAAGATAAAATTTTATGGTATAAACTATCATAAAGTAAACCTGCCAGTTCTTCCTGCGTCATATCCGTTGCCTTCTGAGCAAGATCCGGACGTCCGACATCGCCTAAAAACAAAGTATCCCCACTGAAGAGCGCCGTTTCCTTTTCATTTTTATCGATCAGTAGAAAACATGAACTTTCCATGGTGTGGCCGGGCGTGTGAAGTACTTTTAATTTAATATTCCCTATTTCGAAAACCTGACCGTCTTCTGCAATAATAGCTTCAAACTCCGGGTTTGCGGTTGGCCCGTAAACAATCGGAGCTTCCGTTTTTTTGTTTAAATCAAGATGTCCGCTTACAAAGTCGGCATGGAAGTGCGTTTCAAAAATATACTTTAGCGTAATATTGTCTTTCTGCAGCCGTTCAAGATACGGCCGAGTTTCCCGTAAAGGGTCGATAATGGCTGCTTCCCCATTCGATACGATGTAATAGGCTCCTTGGGCGAGACATCCCGTATAAATCTGTTCTATTTTCATTTTTATGATTTTTAAATGTTAATTATTCTTTTATCTGATCCAAATTTCCGGATTTGAAATGTTCCACACCGCTACTTTTGTTACAGAAGATCTTTTGGAGCACGTATTTCCATTTCAGAAGATCAATTCGCGTACGATGATGTAAATGCCCATCACCAGTGTGAACCACCCGAAAGCTGGCTTCAGTTTCTTCCCGTCGATGCTTTTGGATAATTGTGATCCGATGATGATTCCAAAGACGGCAATTGATGAAATGGTGGACAATAATTTCCAGTCCATGGCTGCGTGATGCATCGTAGAGAAAAAACCGATAAGCGAATTGAAGGAAATAATGATGAGCGAAGTTCCGATGGCCACTTTCATCGGGGTTTTAAGGAGATTGACGAGCGCGGGAATGATCATAAATCCGCCGCCCGCTCCTACCAGGCCTGTCAGAATTCCTACCATCAGACCTTGCCCGGCGATCATCATCGTATCGAATTTCTGATCATTGCCGGTTTCAGCCGGATCTTCTTTCGCTTTCCGGATCATTTTCCAGGAAGCCAGGATCATCAGCGCGGCAAAGATTGACAGCAATAGAATATCTTTTGTCACTGTTAAATTGCCTGCGAAAAATACCTCATTAGGGATCTGTGGCAAAATATAATTCCGGGTAATAAAAATCGAAATAACAGACGGAATCCCGAAAACAAAAGCTGTTCTGAGATTCGCCCACCCTTTTTTCAGGTAGGAAACGGAACCGGCAAGACTGCTGATCCCGACGATGAAAAGTGAATATTCCGTTGCGGCAAGTGCATTTAACCCGAAAAGATAGACCAGAACAGGAACGGTAAGAATGCTTCCGCCGCCGCCGATTAAGCCTAATGAAATCCCTATTAAAACCGATGCGATATATCCGGACATTTCCATTTTTCTGAAATTTTACATTGCAAAATTGCAGAAAGGGAAAGAGCTGTACCGCTACTTTTGTTACATAAGGCAGGAATTTATAATAAAGTGATTTTATTCCGTCCCAGCCGGAGCTTTCCTGAATCTTCAAGCTGTTTCAAGAGACGGGAGACGACTACCCGGGCAGTTCCGAGTTCATTGGCCAGCTGCTCATGGGTAATAATTAAAGTTTTCGTCTCCAGGATTTCAGATTTCTTCATTAAAAGATTCAGCAGCCTTTCATCCACCTTTTTGAAAGCGATGGCATTGACAATATCTAAAAGCTCTTCAAAACGCTTATGGTACAGCCTGAAAATATAATCCAGCCATTCCGGATACTCTTTAATAAACAAGGAAACTTTATCAACCGGGAGGAACAGGATTTCCGTATCCTCCTCCACTTCGGCTTTTACGATGCTTTTTTCATTGTGCATCCCACCGAGAAAAGACATGATGCAGCTTTCGCCCGCCCTGATGTAATAAAGCAGGATTTCCCGGCCGTCTTCCTCGGTGCGGATTACTTTCATCATTCCCTTCATCACAATCGGAATCGAGCGGATGGATGAATTTTCATCAAGAATAACGTTCCCCTCCCGATATGTTTTTACCATTCCGTTTTCGCGGAGTCTTTTCACTAATCCCGGTGAAGAAGCGAACTCTGAAGAAAGAACCGAATCATCCATACTTTATCTCATCTTATTACTTTCAGTTTGCTCCGATTTCGTCTACAAACAACCAGGCTTTGGAGTCGGCACCCGGATTTCCGGCAGGAATGATTCCTGCATTTTCTATTTTAATTTTTAAATATTTCGCTTTCTGGTTTCCGACCTGCAACCTGATTTTTCCTTTGACAGCAATAATTTCCTCCTTTCCGGTTTCTCTGATCATTCTGAAATCGGTCCCGTTATCTGAAACAAAAACCTGGGCGGATTTGGCGAAATGGATCCAGCTTCCTTTGTTGTCCAGCGTATTGAAATACACTTCTGAAAACGGTGTTGCCTGCCCAAAATCGATGGTAGCCACCACATCATTTCCCTGGAAGCCCAGCCAGGTTTTTCCCAGCTGCCGCTGGTTTCCGATGATCCCGTCGACCAAGGTGAAAGCCCCTCCGAACGAATAGTTTTCACTGGGCTGTTCTTCCAAAGTAATTTTTTTACCGGTGGTTTTGGAAACCGTAAAATCCTGCGAAGAAACCGCGCTTTTCAGCTGTCCGTTCTCAAAATAGCCGGATTTGATGGTCATGGATTTTAAAACAGGAACCGGGTTGCTGTAGGTCGGTGAGTTTGCCTTGGGTTCCGTGCCACCGGTTGTGTATCTGATTCCTGACGTGTTCTGTGAGGTGGAAAGTTCGTATGAAACCCCATTATTGGCAGGAATTACCTTCCCGTTGACGTTGTAAATGCTTTTTGCATAGTTCACCCCCATTTTATCCAGCGTTTTGAACTCATTAATCACCCGGCCTTCGAATTCCTTGTAATTCTTAGGGTCTGAGGTTCCCCAGGCCACTTCGGAAAGGGCAAGCAATCTCGGGAAAATCATATATTGCACCTGTTTGAAATCCAGAATATATTCCGTCCAGAGATTGGCCTGAACACCTAAAATGTATTTTGACTGCTCTGCATTCAACTCTTCCGGAACCGGCTGATAGGAATAGACTTTATCCAACGGAGTAAATCCTCCGAAAGCATTGGGTTCCGTCGCAGGATCACCCTGGTAATGGTCGAAATAGCAATAGGCTCCCGGTGTCATCACCGCAAAATGCCCGGATTTGGCAGCTTCCACACCTCCTTTAATCCCGGTCCAGCTCATAACGGCTGCATTCGGGGCCAGCCCGCCTTCCAGGATTTCGTCCCAGCCGATGATTTTTCTGCCCTTTGAATTGACGTATTTCTCAATTCTATGGATAAAGTAGCTTTGAAGTCCGTGTTCGTCCTTCAGGTTATTTTTCCTGATCAGTTCCTGACAGTGTGCACATTCCTTCCATCTTGTTTTCGGGCATTCATCACCTCCGATGTGAATGTACTGCGAAGGGAAAAGCTGCATCACTTCATTCAATACATTTTCCAGAAAAGTAAAGGTTTCTTCTTTCGGGCAGAACACATCATCAAACACCCCCCATTTGGTTGCCGGTTCAAATGGGCCTTTTGTACAGGCCAGCTCGGGATAAGCAGAAAGGGCGGCTAATGCGTGCCCAGGCATTTCGATTTCCGGAACGACGGTAATGTGCCTATCCGCTGCATATTTTACAACTTCCCTGATCTGATTCTGGGTATAAAAATACGGTCCGTACGGTTTTCCGTCGAAGGTATTATCCACATAAGCCCCGATCATGGATTCTTTTCTTTTTGAACCGACCTGAGTCAGTTTCGGATATTTTTTGATTTCGATTCTCCAGCCCTGGTCATCGGTTAAATGCCAGTGGAAGGTATTCATTTTATACATGGCGAGATAATCGATGTATTGCTTCACCTCATCCACCGTAAAAAAATGGCGGCAGACATCGAGGTGCATTCCGCGCCATGCGAATTTCGGTTCGTCCTCAATCTTCATTGCAGGAATTTTTCCCGAATCCTTATATTGTCTCAGGAGCTGAGTCAGGGTCTGAAGGGCCAGAAAATATCCCTGTTTCGTATTGGAGCTAATGATAATCTGTCGCGGGGAAATTTCGATGCCATATTGTTCATTCTCCTGTGATCTTCCTTGGGACTGCGGTGGAAACAATACGTTTACCAAATGAGCCGTTTGCTTTTTTCCGGTACCGAACGTCAACAGATCATGGGTTTGTTTTTTGAAATATTCGGTTTCCGGCCCGGGAAGATTCTGATCGAGCTTAAAGTTTTTGGGAATAATAAATTCTCCTTTTAGCAATTCCACATTCTGAGGATAAGGAATTAAATTTAATCTGTTCTGGGCAAAGAATAAGCCTGAAAGCAATACCGAACATACCAGTAAAAAACGCTGCATCTGATGGATTTAAGATTTAAGCGAATATACTTCTTTTCTGAAAATTTATGGAGTCCTTTAACTTATTAAACCTCAAAATATCTAATTTTGTAAAAAAATAGACGATGAGAAAAACAGTATTACTGATTGGCGGACTTTTATTTTCGGTTTCTTCACAGGCACAGATATTAGATGCCATTAAAACGGTGGTGAAGGACAAAACAGGTATTGATATAAATCAACCGAGAACAAATACTCCCAGCCCTTATCCGTCAACTTCAGGTTCTTCCAACACTTCGGTGAATCTGGGAAGCCTTACCTCCCTGCAGATTTCATCGGGACTGAAGGAAGCTTTAAGCCTCGGTGTTAATGAAGGCGTGAAGAAGCTTGGGGTCACCGACGGATTCTTCAGAAATGAAGCCGTAAAAATCCTGATGCCTGAAAAACTGAGGAAAATTGATGCCACTTTACGTTCTGTCGGTTTGGGGAGCCTGGCTGATCAGGGGGTCAAGTTGCTGAACCGCGCTGCGGAAGATGCCGTAACGGAAGCCGCCCCGATTTTCACCAGTGCCATTACTTCAATGACCATTACCGATGCCAAAAATATCTTGCTGGGAAATGATCATGCAGCTACCAATTATCTTCAGGGAAAAACCCAGAGCCAGCTGTTTGCCGCCTTTCAGCCCAAGGTAAAAGCATCATTGGGGAAAGTAGGTGCCGACAAAGTATGGTCTAACCTGATCTCGAAATACAATACTTTTACCGGACAATCGGTAACAACGGACCTGAATGCGTATGTAACCACGGAAACCATCAACGGGGTCTTTAAAATGGTTGCCGAAAAAGAAAGCGGCATCCGGAATACGCCGGCCATGAGAACGACAAGCATTCTGAAGAAAGTTTTCGGGGCACAGGACGGACGTTGATTTCTTTTGTCTTGAAACAAAAGAAACAAAAATTCAAGACCTGGAACTTTCCGCTAAAAATAAAACCTGAATCCTAAAATTCCCAAACTTGCGCGAATTCATAAATGGTTCTCCGTTTCAAGTTTTATCTCGCGCTTCGGACAGAGGGAATTTCTTAACGGATTCAGGGTTTATTTTCTTAACGCTCCAATTTCCTAAGTCGAAAAGGATTCTCCCATCTATTAAAGTGCACAACCTTTAGTTGAAATCCAACATTTACCTTAGAAAAACGATATACGGAATACATTTTAATACTGATAATGAGTACTCTAAAGAAGAGCTTCAGAGCACAGGACGGACGTTGATTTCTTTTGTCTTGAAACAAAAGAAACAAAAATTCAAGACTTGGAACTTTCCGCTAAAAATAAAACCTGAATCCTAAAATTCCCAAACTTGCGCGAATTCATAACTGGTTCTCCGTTTCGAATTTTATCTCGCGCTTCGGACAGAGGGAATTTCTTAACGGATTCAGGGTTTATTTTCTTAACGCTCCAATTTCCTAAGTCGAAAAGGATTTTTCCATCTATTAAAGTGCACAACCTTAGTTAAAATGATTATTTTATCGTGAAACCAAAGTCCACAGAAATCAAAAAAAGGAACTGAAAATTATAGATGGAAGTCTCTGCTGATGTGTGTGGCTTGATTTCCGGTTTTATTTAAATCTAAAAAACAATCAGATACAAAACCCTCTCCTATTTTGGCTCTAACTTCTTATGCCGTTCTCCCCATTGTTCCATCTGCAAGATAATCGGTTTGAGTTCATATCCTATTTCGGTTAATTCATACTCCACTCTCGGAGGTACTTCTGCATATACCGTTCTTGTGAGGATCCTGTGCTGTTCAAGCTTTCGCAGCTGCATGGTCAGCATACGTTCGGTAATATTGGGGATGGCCTTTTTCAGTTCCCCAAACCTCATCTTACCGTTGGTTAACCATGAGCAGATGACCAGCGACCATTGTCCGCCGATGATTCCTGCCGCATACACTTCGGAACATTCATCCGCCAGTATTCTTTTATTTTCAAAATGGGTGGATGTCTCTTTGATTTTTCCCATTACTTCCTTTTTTGATAGTACCTTACAATTCGCTTCCAATATACGTCATTCGCTGTGAACATGCTATTTTTGCTTTATAAAAAAGTTAAACAAATGAACAATCAAACAAAAAACCAGGCAGAAATTAGCCATACAGCTCTGTTGCATGAAGCCAACGAATTTGTAAAGAAAGGAGATTATGAAAATTTTTTAGCCTACTGTACGGAGGATACCCGGTGGATTTTCATTGGCGAACGGATCCTTTCCGGCAGGGAAGAAGTTAAGAACTATATGAAAGAATTCTATCGGGAACCTCCGGTATTCAGTGTCGACACGACTGTTGAAAGCGGCGACTTTTTAGCCGTAACCGGTGAAATTACATTGAAAGATAAGAACGGAACCGGTCATCATTACGATTACTGTGACGTATGGAGGTTTGAAAACGGAAAGATTGCGGCTTTGAAAGCGTATGTTATTGAAAAAAAGAGTTAAAAGACTTCTTTTTCTGCCAAAATTAGGCTTCCGATCCCTGAAAATGGGATTCCTGCAGAACTAGGCAGAGCATATTATAAAAAGGATCCTGAGACTGTAACTTCACGATCCTTTTTCATTATTAGTGAATATTACTGCAAGAGAACTCTCTTGAAGCATCTATTATTAACGTGAATTCGGTCATATCAATATCATATTCAAGCATTTACTTAATTCAAAATAAAATTAAGGCTGATTCAGTCAGGATTATGAACAGAATTCCTCCGGGTAAAATGAGTAAACGGTTTACGCTTCTGATAGGATTTTATCCTATCCTTTAGTAAGCCGTCCTTCCGGGACTTTAAAACAATATAAATCAGACCTTGGTATAAGACTATTTTTCAGCATTAAATAAGCATTTTCTCTGATAGAACAACAACATATTTGTTTGATTATCAAGACCTCCAGATCTATTTTTGACAGAAAAGACTTCCAGCATCCGGCATCCCTCTTCCAGCCTGTTAACTCCGGTTCTTCTTCGAGTTCACGCTATTATTATATTATTAATGCTGAAAGCCGACCTTGTTCTAAGTATTCCTTACTTACTCATATCGATGACATAACGGAAACGTACCTCTTTGTTTTTATTTTATCGAAAGCATCATTGGACCAATCATTTTCTTAAAGACCTTATGATATTACGTGACAGGAGTAAAGCTTAAAAACCCGCAGCCAATCAACCTTTTGATCAGATATAAAATAGATAGCATGAAGAAAGCTGCCTCAAAAGAAGCAGCCTTCACTTATTTAGTTCTTTTTATGTTTGCCAAAAGCTAAAAGCCGGTAGCCAGACGCCCTTTAAAACTGCATTTCCGGTACTTCGCCTTCAATGATCAGCTCGGCTTCCGTTGATTTTATGATGTGTTCTACGGAAACGCCAGGTGCTCTTTCCACCAGCCTGAATCCTGCCGGCGTAACATCCAGTACTGCCAATTCGGTCACCACTCTTTTTACACAGTTTACGCCCGTCAGAGGAAGTGTACATTTTTTAAGGATTTTGCTTTCCCCGGCTTTATTCACGTGCATCATCGCCACGATAATATTTTCGGCAGAGGCTACGAGGTCCATTGCCCCGCCCATTCCTTTCACCATCTTTCCCGGAATCTTCCAGTTGGCGATATCGCCGTTTTCGGCAACTTCCATGGCTCCGAGAATGGTTAAATCCACTTTCTGCGCGCGGATCATCCCGAAACTGAAGGCTGAATCAAAAAAGGAGCCTCCGTCGAGAATAGTGATCGTCTGTTTTCCTGCATTGATGATGTCTGCATCTTCTTCCCCTTCAAAAGGAAAAGGACCCATTCCCAACACCCCGTTTTCACTCTGGAACTCTACGGAAAGATTGTCCGGCACATAATTGGCCACCAATGTCGGGATCCCGATTCCCAGATTTACATAATATCCGTCTTTCACTTCTCTGGAAATTCTCTGTGCAATTTGTTCTTTAGTCAGCATAGCTTAATCTTATCCTGCCAAATTAGCCATTTTTTCAGAATTACGAAATATTTTCTTTCTTATCCTATGGTAAATTTTAGTACTCAATTTGTTGTAAATTTGTCATCTTATGAAAGTTTTACTGCATTACCTGAAACCCTATCGTCTCCTGATTTTTATTTCCCTGCTCTTAGCATCTGTAAACCAGGTTTTTTCATTATTTTCGCCGGCGATTACCGGAAATATCCTGGACCGCCTGGTGACCCATCCTAATTTTTTCGATAAGGAGAAAACCCTTCCCAGGACGATGGATGAATACCTGTATGGCACCGATATCCACCATGGCGTTTTCTACTTTCTGGGGCTTTTGATCGGAACGGCGATGATCAGCCGTATTGCCAAGGCCTTCCAGGATTATGTGGTGAATGTGATCATCCAGAAGTTCGGAGCAAAAATTTTCACTGATGGTCTGAGACACTCCATGAGGTTGCCGTATCATGAATTTGAGGACCAGCGGAGCGGTGAAACGCTTTCGATCCTGACGAAGGTGCGTGAAGATACGGTGAAGTTCATTAATAATTTCATCAATATCTTTTTCGGGATCCTGGTGAGCATCATTTTCGTTTCTGTATATGCCATCCGCCTGCACTGGTCGATCATGCCGGTGTACGTGGTGGGAATTATTTTCATTGCCGTCGTCACCAACCTGCTGAGCAGGAGGATCAAAACCATCCAGAAGAGTATCGTGAAGGAAACCACCGACCTGGCAGGAAGCACAACGGAAAGTTTAAGGAATATCGAGATTGTTAAAAGTTTAGGCCTAACCAATCAGGAAGTGGAACGGCTGAACAACAATACCTACAAAATACTGAATCTGGAACTGAGAAAGGTAAAGAGCATCCGCTCCCTGAGCTTTGTGCAGGGAACACTGGTTAACTTTTTACAGCAGATGATCACGTTCACCTTATTGTTGCTGATCTTTAAAAATATTGTTACTCCGGGGCAGTACCTGTCGCTGATGTTTTACGGATTCTTTATTTTCGGGCCGATGCAGGAAATCGGGAATATCATTATTTCCTACCGGGAAGCGCAGGCTTCGCTTAATAATTTCGACCGAGTAATGAAAAAAGAAGTGGAGCCTAAGCCTCTGACGCCAAAGAAAATCGGGTCTATTGAGGAACTGGAATTCCGGAAGGTTTCTTTCCAGCACCAGACGGCACAGTACAAAGCACTCAATTCGATTTCTTTTGATGTAAAAAACGGGGAGACCATTGCTTTTGTCGGGCCGAGCGGTTCGGGGAAAAGTACGCTGGTGAAGCTGCTTGTCGGTTTATACCGGCCCCAGGAAGGTTCCATCTTTTATAATCAAGTGGATGGAAAAGAGTTTGATTTTGATGAACTGAGGAACCAGATCGGCTTCGTTACGCAGGATACCCAGCTTTTTGCAGGAACCATTAAGGAGAATCTTCTGTTTGTCAACCCGGCGGCTACTGAAGAAGACTTACAGGCAGCACTGAAAAAATCCAGCTGTACCGGCCTTCTGGAACGTGCTGAAAACGGAATCGAAACGGTAATCGGGGAAGGCGGGCTGAAGCTGAGCGGCGGTGAAAAACAGCGGATTGCCATTGCCCGGGCTTTGCTACGAAAACCGCATCTTCTGATCTTCGATGAGGCTACTTCTGCACTGGACAGCATAACCGAAGAGGAAATTACGACTACCATTAAAGAGATTTCCAGAGAAAAAGAACAGATCACCGTCCTGATCGCCCACCGTCTGAGCACCATTATGCATGCCGACCGGATTTATGTTCTGGAACGCGGACAGATTGTAGAAACCGGATCGCACCTGAACCTTATTGAGGAAAAAGGACTGTATTACGCGATGTGGAGGCAGCAGATCGGGGAAAGAAAGACGATGGGAATTTAGAGGCTGGAAGATGGGTGATGGATGCCGGAAGTTTAAGATATTGAGGATATTGCGGCTTATAATATTATTTATTTAAATATTTGCGACTCTACGTTTTTCCAAAAATACAATAGATGTTTTTTTAATAAAATAAAAACCGTGAAGGGTTCACGGTTTTTATTTTAATTTCTTTTTCTTACAGTTCTCTGCTCGATTCTTTTTTCGAATTTTTCACCCTGGAAAATTCTTTGAATCATGATTCCGGGGATGTGGATCTGGTTAGGGTCCAGTTCGCCCGGCTCAACCAGTTCCTCTACTTCAGCAATGGTAATTTTTCCGGCTCCTGCCATCGGATGATTAAAATTTCTGGCTGACCCTTTAAAAACGAGGTTTCCGGCATGGTCACCTTTCCAGGCTTTTACGATAGCGAAATCGGCTTCATAAGCGAATTCCAGGATGTGCGGTTTTCCTTTAAAGTCTTTTACTTCCTTTCCTTTCGCTATTTCGGTTCCGAAACCGGCCGGTGTATAAAAGGCAGGAATTCCCGCCTGTGCCGCCCTGCATTTTTCCGCCAGCGTTCCCTGAGGCGTCAGCTCCACTTCCAGTTCTCCGGAAAGCATCTGTCGTTCGAACTCGGCATTTTCCCCTACGTAAGACGAGATCATCTTTTTGATCTGCCTTTTGTGGAGCAGGAGGCCCAGCCCGAAATCATCCACTCCGGCGTTGTTTGAAATGCAGGTAAGATCTTTTACATCACTTTCTACCAAAGCATTAATTGAATTTTCAGGAATTCCGCAAAGGCCGAAACCGCCCAGCATCAATGTCATCCCGTCTTTAATCCCTTCAATGGCTTCCTTTGCATTTTTTACTCTTTTGTCTATCATGAACTATCCGATTTTTCTGTTGGCTAAATTTAATACTTTTTCTCATATACGGACGAATGGGAAGTCATTTAGTGGAGAAGGTCGATTTTATGAAGATACAGGCTAAGGTTAATACCAATAGAAATCGATTCAAAAGGCCGGAAGAGGGATGCCGGAGGCTGGAAGTTTTTTCTAATCAATATCAAAAATAGACCCTGACGAATCAAAATTTTGTAAAGATTTCTAAATATTGAAGTTTTAAATGTAGTATGACCAAAAAAGGCACTTCATATCTCTACTATGATAACAAATAAAGACCTGAGGTAAAAATAAAGTCTGCTGCCCTAGCCCGGATCGCAGCGGTTACCCCACAGCGGGGCCGGAGAATTGGGGAGTTTACGGGTTTGATGCCGGCAAGCGCCGGAGAAGGTTGGCGCGAGGAGTATGAGCGGAGAGCCGGAAACAGCTCCTGAAAAAAATCTGCAACCTGTTTACTGTTGTTCCAGGTTGTAATCTTCTGATAGAAACGTGGTCTGAATTTTGGTTGTGGTATGCTACACCAATTAAATTACGTTATATGGAAACGAAAGACATTTCAAGAGTTGCGTTAGGCGCATTTCTGATCACGGCCGGTATCGGACACCTTACCTTTGCAAGAAAAGCCTTTCAGGCGCAGGTTCCGGAATGGGTACCGCTGGATAAGGACGATACGGTTGTTTATTCCGGCTATGCTGAGATTGCGCTGGGAACAGCGATGATTGTAACGCCTAAGAAATACAGAAAAAATATGGGAAGAGTGGTTGCCGGATTTTTTGCAGCGGTGTTCCCGGGAAATATTGCTCAATATAAAAACAGAAGGGATTCCTTCGGACTGAATACCGATAATGCAAGGCTCGGCAGGCTGTTTATGCAGGCTCCACTGATTGCCTGGGCGCTGAAATCGACAGACGAAAAGTAGTAGTACAAAAATAGCAGAAGCGGGAGGAATTGGATTTTCCCGCTTTTTTCATTGCCGGAAAGCAACAAACAGCTATCTTCTTAATTTCATATTTTGTAAGTATTGAAGTTGTCTGGTTTTCCAAAGATTTAGTAATAAATTATTTGGGAAATTCAAAAAATGTTTTGTACATTTGCAACCTGTTATTCAACCTCTGACGAAGTCCGTGTAAGTTGCTTAGCCTTAACATTTTATTTATTTAATAATGGATTTATTAAAGTACGTACAAGACAAGTACATTACAAAAAAAGAATTCCCAGAATTCAAAGCCGGTGATACGATCACTGTGTATTACGAGATTAAAGAAGGACAAAAAACAAGAACGCAGTTCTTCAAAGGAACTGTTATCCAATTGAGAGGTACAGGTTCTACAAAGACTTTCACCATCAGAAAAATGTCCGGTGATGTAGGTGTAGAAAGAGTATTCCCGATCAACATGCCTGCTCTTCAGAAAATTGAAGTTGACAGAAGAGGTAGAGTTAGAAGATCAAGAATCTACTACTTCAGAGACCTTAGAGGTAAAAAAGCGAGAATTAAGGACGCTGCTTATAAGAAGAAATAATTCAGACAACAATTATACGAAAAGAGACCGTTTATTTTTAAGCGGTCTCTTTTCATTTGGTGAATGTATATGGTGAATGGTGAATTTTTTCTTTTTGGCTAAATGTGTGAATTTATTTTATAAACCCATACAAAGCCTTCCAGAACTGATCATGTACTTCAATATGCGGAAGATGTCCTACATTTTCAAGTTCTACCAATTGTGAACCGGCAATCTGCTGTTGTGTCTTTTTCCCGAGTTCCTGGTACTGCCCCATTTTCGGCTGCAGTTCTTTGGGCGCACGGTCTTTTCCGATGGCCGTCCGGTCTCTGGTTCCGATGATCAGCAGAGTCGGGACTTTTATATTTTTAAATTCATAGCAAACCGGCTGGTTGTAAATCATATCTGAAGTTAAAGCGGCATCCCAGGCTACTTTCGGATAATCAGGATGTAAGGTCCAACCAGCAATCAGGTCGAGCCACGGTTGGTATTCCACCTTCCATTTATTATCATAATAAAATTTAAGCTGGTAATTTTTATAGGATTCTGCCGTATTCTTCAGCTCCGACTGATACGCCTGATCAATGGTCTGATAGGATGCAAAAGTTTTGTAATCTTCCAGTCCGATCGGATTTTCCAATATTAATTTCTCCACTCTTTCAGGATAGAGCAAAGAGAATCTTGTTGCTACCATCCCACCCATCGAATGTCCCAAAACAATGATTCTGTTTATTTTCAGTTCATCCAGAATAGCCTTTGTATTGTATGCCAATTGTGAAAATGAGAATTGGTAGTTTTGAGGCTTTGATGATTTACCAAAACCGATCTGATCCGGAATGATTACCCGAAATCCCTTTGCAGAAAGGTCTGTTGCCGTTTTCTCCCAATAAGCACCATTAAAATTTTTACCATGAAGCAACATGACCGCCTTTCCGTTTGCATTTTTGGGCTTTACATCCATGTAAGCCATTTTCAGATGATTATTCTGAGAGTCCAGGCTTAAGAAATGAACATCAAAAGGATACCGGTAATTTGTCAGTTCCGCATCCAAAGGTTCGATTTGTGAAAACATCAGACCAGACACCAGTGAAAATAGGACAAGAAGTGTATTTTTATAATATTTCATGAATTTATTTTTAATAGTTAAAATTAAAAAACCGTTCCAAAAGAAACGGTTTGTCCATATAATTTACCGGATTACGGTATTTTATTTATTACGATTTCTTTTTTCGGAAGGTTCATCAGAACAATGGCAAACAGGATCAGAGCAATTCCGATCCACTGAATAAAGATGACTTTCTCGCCCAACAAGATAAAAGCCATAGTTACCGAAACCGGAAGCTCAAGGGAAGAAACAATACTTCCCAATCCAAGCCCCGCATTCGGAAATCCGATGTTGAACAAAATAGGCGGAATAATGGTTCCGAATAATGATAAAATCAACCCGTAAGTCCAGAGAATCGAATAATTGAAAGAATGGATGTGTTCTGTATTTTCAGTAAAATTCAGATAAAACGATTTTAAGCCCTCAACATGCAGAGGACCGATCTGTGCAAAGAACAAAAAACCAAAAACAATAACCGAACCTCCACAAAGCATAATAATACTTTTTCTGAAAACCGGTAAATGAGTAGCCAGTGTATTGGAGGTAAACATCGTAAGGGTATAGGAAGCTGCCGCCATCAATCCCCATAAAATTCCTTTCCAATTGAGATCCAGGCTTTCATTGATTAAGTTGGTGGCTAGAACCGTTCCTAATAAAACAATTACTACTGATATGATTTTTCTTGTGTTGGGCCATTTTTTAGACACAACACTTTCAACAACCACACTGAACCAAACCGACTGCATCAACAATACAATGGCGATGGACACATTGATGTACTGAACAGCAATGTAATAAAACAAACTCGTACAGCCCAATGAAGTTCCTGCCAACATCAGGTTTCTTATTTCTTTTGACGTTGGTGACGGCAAAGCTTTTTTAGAGGTGATGGTCTGTACAAAATTCAAGATTAAGAGACCTACCAAACCCAATACAAACTGAGATGTCGTAACCTCAGATGTGGTATATCCTTCGTGGTATGCAAGCTTCACAAACGTAGCCAACATCCCGTATATACTTGCACCGATTCCTACAAACAGTACACCTTTCAGTATATTTTTCTTCTGCATAATTCATTTTTAAAGCCTGCAAAGGTACAATTTATTCTTAATTGTTACTATAAAAAAAACCGGCGCGAGCTTTGCTCGCGCCGGTCCTAAATTTATGATAATCAAATTATTTTCTAACAATAACTTTTGAAGCGGCATCAATACCGATTCCTTTTACTTTTACCATATAGGTTCCATTGATCAATCGGTCTGTTGAAATAGCTTTCTTAGCATCCGGAGAGATTTTATCTTCAGAGGATACTAATTTTCCTGACATGTCATAAATTTCAACACTCACCTTTCCTAGTGTATTGCTTGGGAAATTAATGAAAAATTCATTTTTCGCCGGATTCGGGTAAATTGAAATATTGCTTTTAACCGTTTTCACCTCATCCGTAGCAAGCGCACAGCCTGCCGGTACAGAGAAATCTTCAACCTGATCATTGATATTTGTTTTGGATCCTGCACTTGCATTAACCCCCAGACCTCTTTTTGCAAAAGTTCTCCAGATCATACACCGGTCCGCTCCTTGCGTAGTCGCTTGATCTGCAGCTAGAATAGCATCCCTTCCTTCTACAAAAGTAGGATAACAAGGCTGTAATTTCAAAGCATCCGTTACTAGCTGAAGCACTCTCGAACTTCCATTGGTCGTATTAGCCGTTACATCTGAAGAGTAACCATATTTAGCAACATACTGCCAGTGAAGATCCCAAAGCATGGTTGCCCATACAAATCCTATGGAGTGAACATCCGGAACGACAGCCGTTCCGTTATTATATTCCATCCCATTCGTGGATGCGTATGTGAAGTTATTAACTGCAAAATTAGGAGAATATTTTGCAGGTCTGATACCTCCGCCGCTTGTTGGCTGTCCAACTGCATAAGTACCAATTCCTCTCGGAACAGAAGCATTATCTCCAGGTTTGTTTGTTAGCATCAAAGCAAAGAAATCCGACCAGCCTTCTCCCATCTGCTCTTTATCTGAGGCAGAACTAAGACATCCTACATTCGTTCCTGTAAGACGGGTAGAAATACCGTGTCCGTATTCATGTGTTACGATACCGTTATCAAAGCTTCCATCTGGCGTGATACTGCTTGCCGGATCGTCTTTTAATGTTACATTTACTGTTGTGTTAGCAGAAAGCTGACTTTTAATATATTCTCCTTCAGTATTAGTAATTAGAACTGATGGAATAGTAATTGTAGAATCAGTTCCCGACATTCCACCAATCGTATCACCATTAGCTGCGTTATTATAAATAATTACAGCCATTGCGCCTGCATTCTGTGCATTTTTAACTTTAACGGTAAAATTACAGGTACCTCTCTCAACCAAACCGATTTTTTCCGTTAATGATCCTACTGGTAAAGCAGTACAAGCGTCTAATACCGGGGATAATTTAAGACTACCCGTTACTCCTGTGGCATCCAAAGGATTACCGAATTGAGCAGTTCCTGCTGCAGGTTGTCTCGGAACAGCTGAGCTAGGCGCATTATAGAAAAATAGCCTGTTAACCGTACTCCACATATACATCTGCATTCTTGGTTTAGATCCGTCTGCTGGTGTAGAAAAGTTTGCATTATTCGTTCCTCCGCCATCCTGAGCTTCAGCCTGTACATAATCGTTTCCGGCACCTCCTAAGCCAAAATTTGTATTCTGGAAATTTTTAGCAGCCGGCGTAAAACCAAATTTGTAAAAGATATCGTGGACTTTATTATTTATGTAAAACAAGTTGGTAATCGAAGCATCTAAATTACTGAACTGGTCCGCATTAATACTGAAAGGATAGTTGAAATTTCTGGATGCTCCAGCATCAGGAGAATATCCGGCAACATTTGACGCCGCAGTATCTTCGTAAGCATACACATTATTTCCTCTCGTAATAGTATATCTTGTCGTACCATCATAATGCCATCCTTCAGGAGAAGACTGAAGAATCCAAGGATTACTCACGACAGATCTTGAACCAAAAGTAGGTGCTTCGATTGGTAACGGGAAAACATTATAAGAAGCATTATCAGGCGCTAAGAAAAAAGCAGCTGTTTGTGTAGTCTTATTGAGAGGACCAATAAATTGATCTTGTGCATGAGAATGATCATGGGAATAGGCATCACTGTGAAAATTACAGGAAAGATTTAAATCCAATTTACGTATAATTTCTCCATTAGAAGCATCTACAAGGATATTCCAATAACTTGCAGAAGCCGGTTCAGGAACAGAAAATTCATAAGCCAGTTTCAGGTTCTCGGCATCTTCCACATATACCAATCTTTGCTTGGCAAATTTTCCATCTGCTGTATCTGCATCAGTGAAGCTGAGAATAGGATAATTCGCAATCTGCTGCTTCTGTAGATTCTGTGCTATTTTATTTAAAGCAGCTGCTTTATTTATTGAAGCTACAGCTGGTGAAGCTGATTTATAATCCTTTAAAAAAGTGTCATTGTAATAAATAATTGTGTTATCTCTTACAAGCATGGTCCCTCCTGCATTATAAACAGGGAGTCCGTTAAATGTCTGCTGAAATTTTACAACATTTCCATTTAATGATTGCGATTCATCTACATTATCAATGATAAAGTTAGCAAGATCAGATTTCTTATATTCTTTAATCTTGTTTTGAGAAATATAATCTTTAATTAATCTCTCGTTATCTTGTCCGAAAAGAACGGAAGGAAAGATTGCAGATACTGCAAATAAAAGGGGTAAAGCTACTTTTTTCATATACACTAATAAAGCCGCTAATCTACAAATAATTAACAACAAAATAACAATTTATTTAAAATTATTTAAAGATAATTCTAATTTGATATATACTTGTTTATTTCTTGTAAATTAACTATTTAATCTGAGCTATTTTCTGCAATAAAGACCGTGTTAAATAAAAAAAGCCACTCCAGAGAGTGACTTATATTTCAAAATGGGTTAAGGATTATTTACCTTCTTCCATTTTTCTTTTCAGTTCTGCCAATGCATCGATATCTCCAAGAGTTGATCTTTCTTCATTGTTTGAAGAAGACGACATATTGTTGCTAGATCTGTTATTAGAAGATTCTCTCATGTTTTTCTTCTCTTCGTCTCTAAAGATTCCAGTGTGAGAAACTACTACTCTCTTGAATTCTTTGTTGAATTCAATCACTTTGAAATCAGCTTCTTCTCCTTTCTTAATTTTAGTTCCGTCTTCCTTCTCTAATAATCTTGATGGGCAGAAAGCTTCAACCTCAGCATCTTCAAACTGTACGGAAGCACCTTTATCGTGTACTTCTACCGCTTTACCAGCGTGGATTGTTCCTTCAGCATATTTTGTTTCGAATGCATCCCAAGGGTTGTCAGTCAATTGCTTGTGACCTAGAGATAATCTTCTAGCCTGGATGTCAAGTTCAAGAACAACAACATCTAGTTTATCACCAACTGCACAGAATTCAGATGGGTGCTTGATTTTCTTAGTCCAAGAAAGATCAGAAATGTAGATTAAACCGTCGATTCCTTCTTCCAATTCTACGAATACTCCGAAGTTCGTGAAGTTTCTTACTGTTCCTACATGCTTGGATCCTACAGGATACTTAGCTTCGATATTTTCCCATGGATCTTTGCTTAATTGCTTGATACCAAGAGAAATTTTTCTGTCTTCTCTGTCTAAAGTAAGTACTTCAGCTTCCACTTCATCACCTACTTTTACGAAATCACCTGCAGATCTCAAGTGTGTAGACCAAGACATTTCAGAAACGTGGATCAGTCCTTCTACACCTGGAGCGATTTCTACGAATGCACCATAGTCGGCAAGAACTACTACTTTTCCTTTTACTTTATCTCCAACTTTTAAGTCAGCAGAAAGAGCATCCCAAGGATGAGCTTCTAATTGCTTCATACCCAACTGGATTCTTGTTTTCTCATCGTCAAAGTCAAGGATAACCACTTTCACAGTCTGTCCGTCCTCAAGGATTTCAGACGGGTGGTTCACTCTAGACCAAGAAAGGTCTGTAATGTGGATCAATCCGTCTACCCCTCCAAGGTCGATAAACACCCCGTAAGAAGTAATATTCTTAACAGTACCTTCAAGAACCTGACCTTTTTCAAGCTGAGCGATGATTTCTTTTTTCTGACCTTCGATATCTGCTTCGATCAATGCTTTGTGAGATACTACTACGTTTTTGAACTCAGGGTTGATTTTCACTACTTTGAATTCCATAGTTTTACCTACGAACTGATCGTAATCTTTGATTGGCTTAACGTCGATCTGAGAACCTGGTAAGAATGCTTCGATTCCGTGTACGTCTACGATCATACCTCCTTTCGTTCTAGACTTAACAAAACCGTTAACGATTTCACCTGTTTCGTGAAGTTCGTTTACTTTATCCCAAGCTTTAAGCGTTCTTGCTTTTCTGTGAGACAACTGTAACTGTCCGGTTTTGTCTTCTCTTCGGTCTACCATTACTTCTACCTCGTCTCCTACTTTAAGGCCTTGGTTGTAACGGAATTCGTTAAGAGAAATAACACCTTCGGATTTGAAGTTGATGTCTACGATCGCTTCTTTATCAGTTAATCTTACAACTTTTCCAACCAATACGTCATTATCGTCAAGGTTGTTTAAAGATCCGTTGTAGATTTCTTCAAGATCGCTTTTTTCTTTTCTCGCATCTGCATCAAGACCTGATTCGAAAGAATCCCAGTCAAATTGTTCCGGTGCTACGTTTTGGTTTAATAAAACCTCTGCTGAATTTGTCTCTTTTGACATTTTCTAAATAAAATTTGTATTCCTTCTTTTTTAATGGTTTGAATAAATGTGGGTTAAAAAATACGGAAGTAATTAATTATAAGTTGTTTACTTTTCAAACCTGGCTACCCCAAAAGTGGGTGCAAAGATATGGATTTTATTTAAGATAAACAACAGTTGAAAACACGTAATTTTTAACTTTAAAATATTGAACGACAGTATTTTTATGTATAGACCATGAACAAACATCAGAGTCATTTATCAAAATACAATCGCCAGCATAACCCTTAAAACCTTGTAGCCTTTCCGGTCCAAACAGTCAATTCACTATCTTTGCACCATGGAATTAGAACCGATTTACCAGAAACTGCAGATTCAGGACATGAATCAGATGCAGAAATCTACCTATAAAACAACGGAAAATAAGCAGGACGTGGTGCTGCTCTCTCCTACCGGGTCCGGGAAGACGCTGGCATTTTTGTTTCCCGTTTTGCGGAACTTAAAGAAAAGTACTCCGGGAATCCAGGCTTTGATTCTGGTACCGGCAAGAGAGCTGGCATTACAGATCGAGCAGGTTTTCAAAGCGATGGGAACCGATTTTAAAGTTTCCGTATGTTACGGCGGCCACGATAAGAAAATCGAGGTCAACAACCTGATTGAAGCTCCGGCTGTGCTTATCGGAACACCGGGAAGAGTGGTTTATCATTTAAGAAACAACAATTTCGATCCCAAAACCATTCAGACATTGATTTTAGACGAATTTGACAAAGCTTTAGAGCTGGGTTTCCAGGAGGATATGGAATTTATTTCCAATTCCCTGAAAGGTCTTTCGCAAAGAATTTTGACCTCGGCAACAGCAATGGACGAAATCCCGGCATTTACCGGACTGCAGAATGAGAAAACCATCGATTTTTTAAAGCTAAATGAATCAAAACCGGATATTCAGTTTAAAAAGGTAATGACGACATCGGAAGAAAAACTGGATACTTTATTTAATCTGATCTGCAAGATCGGAAACAAAAGAACCCTCATTTTCTGCAACCATCGGGAAGCCGTTGACCGGATATCCGAACTGCTGCGCCAAAAAGGGATCGATAGAGAAACCTTCCACGGCGGTATGGAACAGGATGAAAGGGAACGCGCCCTTTTAAAATTCAGAAACGATTCAGCGAGGATCTTAATTACAACCGACCTGGCGGCCAGAGGCCTGGATGTTCCGGAAGTGGAATCGATTGTTCACTACCAGCTGCCTCCAAAAGAGGATGCCTTTATCCACCGTAACGGCCGTACTGCAAGAATGAACGCCAAAGGTTTTGCCTATCTGATCATGACGGAAGACGAGAATTTTCCGTTCATTAAAAACGGTACTCCGGAAGAAAGTGTTACCGGATTTACCAAAGTTCCGGAAAAAACACCTTTCCAGACCATCTACATCAGTGCCGGAAAAAAAGATAAGGTGAATAAAGTGGATATTGTAGGCTATCTCCTGAAAAAAGGAGAATTGCAAAAAGAAGATGTCGGTTTGATAGAAGTTAAAGACACAACCTCCTACGTTGCAGTATCAAGAAATAAAGTGATTGCCCTTCTGAAAAAGCTTTCCCAGGAAAAGCTGAAAGGCAAGAAGGTGAAAATGGAAGTAGCCTATTAGGGCTGAGATTAAGGCTAAGGTAAAGATGATAAAAACAGGAATCTCATCCTTAGCCTAAACCTTTACCTATTTTACTCCTTTTACTTTAGTCGGTAGTGTATAGACGGACTTACTGGCCGTAATGAATAACACATCATTGTCTTTTCCTCCGAAAGTCACATTTCCTGTCCAGTCTTCTTCAATGGGAATATGGTAAATCTTTTTTCCTTCTTTATCAAAAACATGAACACCGTCTCCGGTCAGGTATACATTTCCGTGTTTATCCATCGTCATACCGTCCGAGCCCATTTCGCAGAACAGCTTTTTCTCCGACAGTTTGCCTTCTCCCAAAATTTCATAGACATAGGTCTTTCCGGCATCAATATCCGAGACATACAATTTACTGAATTTGTGGCTCCCAACAATTCCGTTCGGCTGGGTAAAGGTCTCGATCTTGGTAACCTTCCCTTCTTTACTGCGGTAATATAAACTTTTATGTGGGGTTTCGTGCCTGAAGTCTACCCAATAATTCCTTTCATACAAAGGATCGGTGAAATACATCCCTCCGAATTTATCGTTCCAGAGGTCATTTGGACCGTTGAGCCTTTTACCTTCAAAATGATTCAGCAACACTTCCACTTTCCTGTCTTTGGAGATCTTCCAGATTTCACCCTGATGATCCGAGCAGGTAATCAGGTTGCCGTCCTTATCGAAATGCGTTCCGTTGGCCCTTCCGGTTTTATCCATAAATTCGACAATCTTATTGGTTTTCCAGTCCCAGTAATAGATCTTGTCATTCGGCTGATCGGTGAAATAGACGTTTCCTTTCTCATCCGCTGCAGGTCCTTCCGTAAACTTAAATTGGTCCGAAACTTTTTCCGGCTTTCTGTCTTCATAAAACATACGATGTGTATTTACTGATTTGCAGTTCAGTAATACTAAAACCAAACCAATACAGCCGGTTTTCAGGACATTTTTCATACCACGTTATTTTTAATGGGTACAATTTACGACATGCAGAAGGAGATTCAAAACTTATTTTCCCAGTTTGATCAATTAAATCAATAATTAACAATGTCCGAATTGTCCTATTTTAGAAGTAGATCCTGTTAGTAGAGGGTTTATTTAATTCAGAGCTTTGCAGGGAAAAGAAATTATAGAAATATTTTTCAACTTCAATAATAAAAATGAGAATTTGCTTACCTCCCTTAAAGCTCTCATGAAAAAAATTCCAAATATATTCTAAAACGATGAACATACCATCCAACAATTTTCAGGCTCCGGAAACCGCATATGCAGACTTCAGAAACTCGGTAGGAACAATGGACGAAACCGGGGAACGGAAATGGGTTTATCCTAGGAAACCGAAAGGAAAATACACCAATTACAGAAACTACGTCAGCTACCTTTTACTTACTTTATTTTTCGGGATTCCTTTCATGAAAATCAGTGGTAATCCTTTTCTGTTATTTAATGTTATCGAAAGGAAATTTTTCATTTTCGGACAGCCTTTTTACCTGCAGGACTTTTTTATTTTAGCTTTAGGAGCCGTTACTTCGGTTATTTTCGTCATGCTTTTTACCGTGGTGTTCGGAAGAATTTTCTGCGGTTGGCTGTGTCCGCAAACCGTTTTTATGGAAAGTGTTTTCAGAAAAATAGAATACCTGATCGAGGGTGACCGCAATAAGCAGATGAAGCTTGACCGGCAGGAATGGAACTCGGAAAAAATCAGGAAAAGGGCTATCAAATGGTCGGTCTTTGCACTGCTGTCCGTAACTATTACCAATTTCATGTTTATGTACATCGTCGGTTACGAAGAGGTTTTTAAAATCATCCTGGAAGGACCGGCCGATCATTCTTTGAAATTTTTAGGAATGACTGGTTTTGCAGCAGCGTTTTATTTTGTTTTTGCCTGGCTCCGCGAACAGGTTTGCACACTTGTATGCCCTTACGGAAGGCTTCAGGGCGTTTTGATCGACAAACAGACCATCAATGTTTATTACGATTTCAAAAGAGGAAAAGGACGTGCAAAATGGAGAAATAATGAAAACCGGAAGGCGCTTGGTAAAGGAGATTGCATAGATTGCCGGCAATGTGTGGTGGTTTGCCCTACAGGAATCGACATCAGGAACGGCCAGCAGCTGGAATGCGTAAACTGTACGGCCTGCATCGATGCCTGCGATGAGGTAATGGAGAAAGTCGGCCTTCCGAAAGGATTGATCCGCTATGCTACGGAAGCTGAAATTGAAAAGCAGGAACCCTTCAGGTTTACTTCAAGGATGAAAGCTACCGCCGTAATTTTAACCTTACTGATAGGATTTATGGGATT
This sequence comes from uncultured Chryseobacterium sp., assembly GCA_913778085.1. Classification (GTDB taxonomy): domain Bacteria; phylum Bacteroidota; class Bacteroidia; order Flavobacteriales; family Weeksellaceae; genus Chryseobacterium. The sequence continues at coordinate 212,772 of CAJYXJ010000013.1, read as the reverse complement.
TCTGATGTATGACCGGGGCTCTATGGAAGCCAAGTTTATTAAACCTGCCGGATCAACTTTTTTTGTAAAAGACGGAAAAATAACGAACACTTTTATATACACACTTTTAAATAAATCAAATAAGCAGAAAACAGTAACGATAAAAGTTATTGCTTCTCAAAATGCGGAAATTGATTTCTTCGGTCCGGATAAAATCGTGCTGAAGGGAGATCAGATATTGAAGGGGAATATCAATATCACATTCCCTGAGAAAGAGATCCGGTTTTCAAAACAGAATATCACGATCGGGGTTTTTGATGAAAAAGGAAATATGGAAGATTCATTCGATACCATCTTTGAAGGGCCTTTCCAGTTGTCTTTTTAAAGCTAAGATTTATACATTTTCATAAACTTTGTGGGCGTCATTCCGGATGTTTTCCGGAAGACCCTCACAAAATAAGAATACTCCTCATAGCCTAATCGGAAAGCAATCTCTCCCAAACCTTCATCCAGATAGATCAGCATTCTTTTGGCCTCCAGCATCACCCTTTCCGTAATAACATCGGTAGCCGTTTTCCGGACAACGGTCTGGGTTATCCTGTTTAAATGTTTCGGCGAAATATCCAGTAAAGCAGCATAGAAGGCAATGGATTTCTCTTTTGGAAAATACTCCTCCAGCAGCCTTTCAAATTCCTGGTAATGCCTGAAATAAGAAAGACTTTCCGAGGACTCAGAACCATCAGAAATCCTCGAAAAATACCGGGTTGACAGAATAAAAACCTGAGACATCAGAGAAAGGATCAACCCGTTTTTCATCATATTTTGAGCTTGATATTCTTCCTGCAATTCCAACATCAGATTAATATTTTCCTTTAATTCGGCTTCATTTAATTGTAATTTTCGAGGAAAACTGACTGATCCGAAAAAAGGAAAACTTCTCAGTTTCTGATTTACATAATGTATCTCATAAAAATCCTGCGAACAGAAGAAAAGATAGCCGTCAATATCATCCGAAAGTTCCCAACTGTGAATCTGCCCCGGAGACATAAAAAATAAACTTCCCTCCGAAACCTCATATTTCTGGAAATCGATCTCATGAATTCCGCTTCCTTTCGTGAACAGAATTGTAGCATAAAAATCGTGACGATGGGCTTTTTCAAGATGACGATGACCCACGATCAAATGATTCTTTAACGTACTGAAATAAAAATCCGAGGTATTTTTACCATTTTGAAAAAGATCGATATGAAGTACAGAAATAGAATTCATGAAACTGTTTATTTTAAACCAAAATTAATGAAAACAAAAATACTTTTCCTAAACAGAAAAATGACTTTTAAGCCCTATTTACAAAGTAAAAATCAAACTTTTACGCTTTCAATTTTTGATGAAATTTAAAAAATATTTATCTTTGAAAATTACGATTCTAAAAATGAAAATAAATCTACCCGATAAACTGTATTATTCTATAGGAGAAGTGGCAAAAGCTTTTGACGTAAACACTTCATTAATACGTTATTGGGAACAGGAATTCCCCATCATCAAGCCTAAAAAGAACAAAAAAGGCAACCGATATTTCACTCCGGAAGACATCAAAAATCTCCAGATTATCTATCATCTGGTAAAAGAAAAAGGTTATACGCTCGACGGAGCTAAAATTGCCTTGACCACAAACAGCAAAATCTCGGAAACCATTACTTTAATCGACAGACTGGAATTTGTGAAGGCTGAACTGTTGAAACTGAAGGATTCTTTGGGGGAAAAAGATACTGAATAACTATAACGAAGAATAAAAAAGAGGCTGTCCTTTTGAGACAGCCTCTTTTACTTTATTGCTTCATCAGATAATAAAATCCATTAGGTATTACAGGATTACAATCTTGAGAAAGTTCAAACGGCTTACTTTTATCAATTTGTATGGCTGGTTGACCATTTAGTGCCAGTGTTCTAATACTCATGTGGCTAATACATCCGTTTTCTATAATAGATAATTTTATTCTTGCATTATCTGATGTATACTGATGAAATGGTGATGTAGGAGAGCTCGAAAAAAATTTTCCTCTTATAGAATAGTCTCTTACATCTGCTAGATTGGTATTTAGAGAATTAAGCGTATTTATAATATCAACACCATTTTTTTTATATTGGAATGCTCCTATAAGATAATCCTCATAATGAGTCCAAATTGGGGCTTTTATTTTTTTTACCAATACTATTTTGATGTAAGAAGTACCATCATCATAAACCCATGTTCCTGTGTAAGGATTAAATTTATCTCCAATATCTTTGTAGTAAGTATCAGGTTCATTTATTGGGTAGTTGTTGTTGTGTAGATCAACAACTGTTTGGCAGGATGCTAAGCTGTGTATTAGCATCATAAAAACTGTTAGTATTTGTATTTTTTTCATAATTATTCGCAAGGTGTTTCGGTTATAGTATTTCCATCGGTAGTTAGCTTCATCCATTTGTTGGTTGTTTTATTAAATCTATAGAGTGATAATCCAAAGTTACCATATTTCTGTAAAAATTTCTTTTCTAATGCAGATGGATTATCATTTAGTCCTTGATAATACAAATCATCTTCTGCCATTATTAGGTCTTTTTTGTCTTTTTCTGTTTTACCTACCAAATCTGGTCGGTTTAAAAGATCCTGTACTTTTGTATTAAGCATATCTCTGTCGTCTGTTGCTATAGCATATAAGTTGGCTGTAGTGTAATCGTTCGGAGTCAGATGATTGGCACAGACAATAATATTATAGGTAACTACATAAGATGGCGTTACATCCTGTTGGCAGGTATTCAGCCATTGGATGTCATCTACAGAGGGTATTCTCACTCCGTCTTTAGGATGGTTGTGTGCATTTCCTTTAATAAATCCTCCCGTGGAAACATTAGTCCCATAATCTGTTCCTTCTCTTAAATTAGTACTGAAGGTATAAGTTGAAGTTGCTCCATTAAATTCTCGGCTGATCTCCTGTGCAAACTCTTTTTTTTCTAAGAGGGTTTTAGGCTTCAGTTCATCAATAGCATTTTTTACCGTCTGGTCTTCTATCATCTGCTGTAATGTTTCGCACGGGCTTTTAGGAGGCTGAGAGTTTTCATCAGTTATATCTCCATCGCCATTCCCCACACATTGCGGAGCCAGTCTATAGAATGGCATCCCGGTTTGGATACATGCGTCTTTTGGAGGTATACCATCTGGTGAGGGTGTTGCTCCTCCTCCACCTTCACTACCTCCCGATGAAGGAGTAGGATAGTCTGTATCATTCCCTATAAAAACCATAAAATCTCCGCAGACTTTTTTATGACAAAGCTGCATACAGTAGTCACATGTACCCTCGCCATGATGAGAACAACTCCAGACCATGCTGCACATCTGTGTCCACATTATTTTTCCCGTATTTCCAAGGACGGCATTTTGAGGTTCTTCAAAATTTTTAATCTTTATTCTTCCATATGTTTTACTATATTTCAGATCATCAAATAATCCTGTAGGGATGTTGGTGAAATCTTCATTCCCAAAGGTCTTATGATCCATATACATAAAAGTATAGAGCATTTTCTCGCGAAAAGCTTTATCTACATTTCCACTGTAGGTAATATTTTCCAGCAATCTGTTATCAAAATCCCTTACTCCCGTTACCGTATTTTCGTCATCTACAATGGCGAAAAGTACAGAGCTCATAGATTTATTATCATAAGAAAGAGGAATCATAAGACCTGTTGCATTCTCCGCATCCATTATCTGCATTTTATCCCAAATAGGCATTCCCTGTTGGTCGGGCATTGTTGTCAAGAAATCTTTTTCACGATTATAAGCTTCCAGAATGGCAACATAATCTACCCCCGATTTGGCATTGATACCTCCTTTTTTGGTGTGTTTAAAGAAATTGGCATTGTTTCTTTGGGGTTCTGTTTCGCCTTTGGCAAAATCTTCATTGTGGCAGGAGCCAAGTAAGGTCAGAAAGACTGTAAGAATAGACAGCCACGAAATCATTTTTTTCGTCATGGTCATTTGTTGTTTTTTAAAGGTTAAATATAATTCTTTTTCTATATAGATGCATGATTTTGTCTGAAGGTTGGAAAAGATTTAAAAAAAATTTTCGATCTATATATGAACAGCAACAAAACTAAGACGTTATTCTCCTTCCGCCTACAACTAAAGTTTTAAAATCGACAACAAAAGTTTTAATTTTGAAATATAAAAAACAGTAAATTAGCTGAAAATTATTAGAATATGTCTTTAGGAACTAAACTTAGGGAGTTGAGAACAGGGAAAAATTTATCGCAGACACAAGTCGCAATGGAGCTTGATGTTTCGCAGACAGCATACGGAAAATGGGAAAGCGATCAAACAAAGCCTGGTTTTGATAATCTGTTGAAAATTTCTGAATTCTATGAAACTGACATTTATGATTTACTAGAAAATAAAGATGGTAATCATAACTTTAACAATACTTATGATAATTCGAACGTTAATAATGCAGTGGAAACTATCAATTATTATATATCTGAAAAGCTTGTGGAGCAATACGAAGCACGTATCAAAGAGCTTCAGGAAAGAAATCAGGAGCTGAAAGACCAAATCATATTCTGGAAAAATCAGTCTAAGGGCTAAAAACAGTAAATTGCCCTACAGGAAAGGTCGCTGCACCCTAGTAATGACTTTTCCGGTAACCGGGAAAGTCTGTTGCACCCCTGCGACAAACTTTCCCGGAAAAAACACAACAAACATTTTTAAAAATATGAATGCAATAGAATTAAGATTACTTCGTAATGCAGAATATCTGCAATATGTAAAAGACTTCACAGGAATCATCAACCTGAACAATCCTGCATCCTTAGGGATTGATGCAAAACTTTCAGTTTTCAATACAAAGATTACCGAGCTGGAAGCACTCTATAAAAAAGCTTTGGCGAGTGACAAGACTCAGGAGCTTTTGCTTCTGGACGAACGAAGAGATAATGCCATCAACGGAATTTATTATTTTCTGCTGTCGCAGTCTTATCACTATGAAGCGGATAAGAAACAGAAAGCACAGCTTCTTCTCGATAATATGGCTTTATACGGAAGCGGGATCGCCCGTCTCAACTATCAGGCAGAAACCTCCACCCTCGATAATCTCATCCGGGATTGGGAAAATAAGCCTGAAATCGCAGATGCCGTTGCTTTCTTCAATCTTTCCGCATGGGTAAACGAGATGAAAACCGCAAACGATCTCTTCAACTTCACCTACCTCTCCCGCACCCAGGAATACGGCGATGCCAACCCGGATACCATCAAAAGCAAAAGGGATGAAACCAATGTCGCCTATTATGCCCTCCGCGACAGGATCGATGCACTTCATCTTCTGGTGGAAACCCCGCCGTCACCGTATACCACAGTGATCAACCAGCTGAATGCGCTTACGGATCAGTATAATGCATTGTTGGTCAACAGAAAGGAAATGCCTTCAGAGAAAGGTGAAAATCCTGCCGCATCCTGATAAAAAACATCATCATGATCTTAAAGCTGTTGTCTTCCAACAGCTTTTTTAATGAAAATGATATCAAAAAAGTTAAAAAATTCAACCCTTATCTTTCCTAATCTTTATATTTTCAAACAAAACCAAAAACTTCTATCATAAAATAATCCAATTGCAACACCCTCATTGCGAATACTTAAGGAAATGATTAAGTTTACGGCGATGAGAAAAAGCTACTACCAAAGATTATCCGGCATGGCATTGCTGGTTATCGTATTATTCATTTTTCAGGAGTCTTTCGGTGAACGAAAAGAAGACTTTTCCGCCGTGAGATTCGTTACGGAACATCCTGCAGAGAACACTCTTACGGAATTTGATCCGAATGAGCTTGATGCCAAACAATGGCAGAATCTCGGGTTTACCGAAAAACAGGTTGCCACCATCCTCAACTATAAGAAAATCGTTGGCGGGAAATTCATTTCCAAGGAACAGCTTAAAAAATGCTTTGCCATATCAGCAGATCAATTTTCTGCCCTTAAGACTTATATCCTGCTGCCTGAAAATGGCCGAGAAGCAACATCCAAGCGATTCAGCAACCGTAAAAAGAATGCGATCACCATTTCCGGAAGCTTCAATCCCGACCATTATTCCGCCATCGACTGGCAGGATATGGGCTTCAGTGAAAGACAGGCCGAAGCCATCCTGAAGTATAAGCACTACCTGGGCGGAAGTTTCATCAGCAAAGAAAAATTTAAAGAATGCTTCATCATCAACGAAGAGAATTTCCGGAAAATGAGCCCTTACCTGCTGCTGCCTGAAAAAACACCGGCCACTTTCGGCAAAGTTAAAAATGCAGGACCAGGAAAAAATAAGATCAATTATTCCCCGTTCGATCCCAATATCCTGGATCCGGAAGGTTGGAAAGCTCTCGGTTTTTCAGAAAGACAGGCGCAGACCATCATCAATTACCGCGACCGGAATCTAAAAGGCAGCTTTAAAAGCTTGGAAAATATTCAGAAATGTTTTGTGATCTCCCCGGAAAAATTTGCGGAGATGAAACCGTTTATCCGGTTAAATCCGGCTGTCACCGGCAATATCATTAATCAGAAACAGGAGACCAGACAGCAGGAAAAAACCGATTTCTCAAAAACGGATCTGAATTCAATTACCTTCAGGCAGCTTATCGAATTCGGCTTTGATGAAAAAGCAGCCGGATCAATGATGGGTTTCCGGAAAAAGCTGGGCGGCTTCGTCAACAAAGAACAAATCCTCACAACCTACAATATCGATAAGGAACTTACGCAGAAATTGCTGTCCGTTGCCCCGCTGAACACCTCAACCGTACAGAAATATACCCTTCACGATGCTCCGGAAGAATGGCTGAAAAACCATCCCTACTTTAAATATTCTGCAGAAAAGATTATATTCTACCGGCTGAGCGAAAAAGACGAAAGGAAAATCTGGAAACTGCTGAAAGTGAAACCTGAATACGAAGCCAGAATGAAATTGTATCTTAAATGATGCACTATGTGTTTTTATTGAGATGCCGCGCCCCGGCAAAGCATCTCAATTTTTTAATCGAAGGTTTTGCTGGAGCCTTCTACGAGTTTTAACAGAGCGGCAAGTTCTTCATCCGTAAGATCCCTCCACTTTCCGATGGGCAGATCCAGCTTGATATTCAGTACCCTGATCCGTTTCAGCTTTTTCACCTCATAGCCGAGGTATTCGCACATCCGGCGGATCTGGCGGTTCAGCCCTTGCGTCAGTACGATCCTGAAATTCATTTCATCGATCTTTTCCACTTCACATTTTTTGGTGACCGTATCGAGGATCGGCACCCCGTTCCTCATTTTATCCAGAAACTTCGGCGTAATGGGCTTATCGACCCTTACGATGTATTCTTTCCCGTGGTTGTTCCTCGATCTGAGGATCTTATTTACGATATCGCCGTCACTCGTTAAAAGGATCAGTCCTTCACTAGGCTTGTCCAGCCTTCCGATCGGGAAAATTCTTTTGGGATGGTTGATATAATCGATGATGTTGTTCTGTTCACGCTTGGTATCGGTGGTGCAGACGATTCCTACGGGTTTGTTGAAGGCGATGTACACATGGTCTTCTTCCGGCTCGCGGATCGGCTTTCCGTCTACCTCGATCACATCCTCATCTGAAACCTTGGTCCCCATTTCCGGAACCTTTCCGTTGATCGTGATTCTTCCCTCTTCCAGTAATTTATCCGCCGCCCTCCTTGAGCAGTATCCTACTTCCGATAAATATTTATTGATCCTTGTCTTTTCCATTAGTCTTCTCCGTAGCCGGTATAATTTTTATTGCTGAAAATCGTTATGCCATAGCTTAACCCAATAAAAAGCGGATTGGAATTCCCTGTTTTGTAGGTTTCCAAAACGATTCCTCCCTCCTGGCTCAGCCTTTTGGAGTAAGAAACCTGCATCCCGATCCGTCCGCCCCAAAGCTCGGAATCTGAGACCACACTGTTGTTAAGCTGCTTCCCGTAATTCAGCTCGATAAAGAGCGGATTATCACCCGGTGTGAAAATAATCTTCGGCTGGATCATCAGGTACACCAGATGATAGTTGTTTTCCAGGAAACTATATCGGAAACCGCCTCCGAGCGCGAAGTTAGGTAAAAAATGATATCCTCCGATTGCCGAAATTCCATAAGTAAATTTACGGGTGGCTGCCGGCTGGATGTACTGCGTATTATTGGGAATCTGCTTCTCCTTAGTCACTTTAAGACCTACATGCATAGAAGGATTAAAATAAAATCCCATCGTACGGTCTGAGGATTTATCTTCCTGTGAAAAAATTCGGGAAAAAGAAATTATGGCAAGTACTAAAAACAGTTTTTTCTTCATGGGGCATTAAATTTAAAATCATTGTCCAGAAAATCGGTGGTGGCACTTTCGATACTGTATTCGCCGATCTTTGTTCTTCTTAATTGGGTAAGATATGCACCGACGCCCAGCTCCTGCCCGATGTCGTGGGCAAGGCTCCGGATATAGGTCCCTTTGGAACAGCCCACCGTAAAGCTTACCAAAGGAAAATCAATCTTAATATCACTGATATATAATATGGTGGTTTTCCGGGATTTCATTTCCACCTCCGCACCTGCACGGGCCAGATCGTATGCTCTTTTACCATCGATCTTTATCGCTGAAAAAACAGGCGGCGTCTGGTCGATCTCTCCTATAAATTTTTCCAGAGCGGTTTTCACTTGTTCTTCGGTAATGTGCGAAATATCCCGGTTAAGAATTTCAGGCTTTTCCGTATCATAGGATTCGGTCTGTACCCCGATTTTGATTTCCGTCCAGTATTCTTTCGGGGCATCCTGGATTTCCGGGATCTTCTTGGTGAATTTTCCACAGCAGACGATCAGAAGGCCGGTTGCACGCGGATCCAATGTTCCGGCGTGGCCGATCTTGAACTTTTTGGGAAGGCCAAACTCTCTTTTGAGTTTGTATTTCATTTTATTGACTGCCTGGAAAGATGTCCAATCCAAAGGTTTGTCAAGTAAAAAAACGTGTCCTGATTGTAAATCTTCTGCTGTCATGCTTTATGCGTAATGAGTAATAAGTAATGGGTAATTGGAAATTTATTTAAAGAAATAAAAATAAATCAGCAATGCCATTCCTACAAAAATACGGTACCAGCCCCACGGCTTAAAGCCGTATTTATTTAAAAATCCGATAAAAGCTTTGATGGCAATCAGGGCAACGATAAATGCCACTATGTTCCCTACTATGAAAACAGTAATGTGTTCCTGAGAAGCCATGATCATTTCGTAGCCTTTCTGCGGATTCGGGGTTTCCTTTCCCCATGTTTTTACGAATACGGAGTACACCGTTACGGCAAGCATGGTAGGGACAGCCAGGAAAAAAGAAAATTCCGCCGCCGCCTTCCGCGTAAGACCCTGGGTCATACCTCCGATAATGGAAGCTGCACTCCTACTGGTTCCCGGCATCATGGCCAGGCACTGCCAGAATCCGATCGTGACCGCTTTTTTTATGGTAATCCCCTTTTCGTCTTCTATGGTAGGATTTTTAAACCACCGGTCGGCAAAGAGCAAAACGACTCCACCCAAAACCAATACCGAAGAAATGGCAATCTGGTTTCCTAAAACCGCCTCAATTTTGTCATCAAACAGATATCCCAATACCAACGCCGGAACAACTGCAAAAGCGAGCTTAAAATAAAACTGAAGGTTTTTGAGATCGAAAAATTTCCTCCAGTAAGCCACTACTACCGAGAGAATAGCGCCAAACTGGATAGAAACCTGAAACATTTTCAAAAATTCTGTCTCTTCAAGCCCCATTAAGCTGGCTGTAAATCCCATATGAGCCGTCGAAGAAATCGGAAGGTATTCCGTAAGCCCTTCTATGATAGCAATGATGATTGCTTTGATTAAATCCATAATTAATATCAAAATTAAAAGATTAAGAAACTGAGAAATCCGGACTGTAAGCCAAATTTCCCAGTTTCTTAATCTCTAAATAAAATTTATTTATTTCTTTTTCAGAATTGCATAAACCTCGATCGCAAACCCGATCACCACGAATAATGGTGCAATCCGGATCCTGCGGATGGAAAATATCCCTTCATTCCAGGAATTCGGGTCATACTTTCCGTCTACCGTATTGGCATCCGGCCCCATCATCAGAAGGAAACCCACTACGATACAGGCAAAGCCGATCAGCATCCATTTAAAGTTCTGCTTCCCGAAATAGAACGTGTTTTCCTGTGGCGCTTCGGCGGTTTCTTTTCCGAAGATGTCGGCGGAAAATTTATTTGTTTTTTTGCTCATTGTTAAGAGTAATATAAGTCGTCAACGTTTGATCTTAAGAATCTCCAGGTAGCAATTACCGTACTTAAAACCGTGATGAAAATTCCCACACCCAGTACCAGCAGTACCAGCCAGAAATATTGGTTGTTATCCTGCACAAAAGCAGATCCGATCTGGCTTGTAAAATAATACCATACCCCGAATAATGCCAGAAGCCCGATCAGGGAACCGATGGCTCCTAAAATAACTGCTTCAATGATAAAAGGCTTCAGGATGAATCTCCTCTTCGCTCCTACAAGCTGCATGGTTTTAATGATAAATCTTTTGGAGAATATTTTCAGGCGGATGGAATTGTTGATCAGCACCACCGCTAAGATTAAAAACAGGATGGAAAATCCTAAGATCCACTTAAGAATCCTGCTGAGGTTGTTGTACACATCCACCATCAGGGTACTGTCGTTCTTCACATCGATAATCCCAGGAACGGCTTTAATGGCTTTAATGGCTTCATTGATCTTGGCAGGGTCTACATATTCCGGTTTTAGGGCAATTTCTACAGAGGAAGGGAAAATATTTTCTTCAAAAAGTGCATCCGCATCAATTCCCATTGCTTTTTTAGCTTCCTGGGAAGCCATCTCCCTCGTAATGTAAGTTGCTTTTTTTACCGGCGCCAGTGTCTGAATTTCTTTGAAAACTTCGGCTTCCATTTTCGCAATTTTTACAGAATCCTTTGCATCATAATTTTCATCAAAGTAAGCATTTACCACCAGCTGTTCTTTGATATAATCGGAATATTTCTGGGCATTGATCAGAATAAGTCCCATTAATCCCAACAAAAATAACACTAAGGCAATACTTATTACTACTGTAATATTGCTAGACCTAAGCCTTTTCTTATTAAACTCATCTACAGATTTAGCCATTAATATTAAAATTTTTGGCTAAAATAGAAAAAATCTTCCGAAATTTGGGAACGAAAAAGAGAAAATCACTGTTAATAAAATCATAAAAAACATTGAGTGTAAAAGCAAAAAAGCATCTTGGTCAGCACTTTCTGACAGATGAAAACATCGCAAGAAAAATCGTGGACGGTCTCCGTTTTGAAGGCTATCAGAATGTTATGGAAGTAGGTCCGGGAATGGGGGTCCTCACAAAATATCTGCTGGAAAAAAACCAACAGGTTTACCTTGCGGAAATTGATAAAGAATCAATTGAATACCTGAAAGATAATTATTCAGAGGTAACGGAAGAAACTTTCGTGGGTGATTTTCTGAAACAGGATTTTCAGTTTACCAACGGTGAGCAGATCGCCATCATCGGGAATTTCCCGTATAATATTTCTTCGCAGATTTTATTCCAGATCATCGAACATTATGAGCTGATCCCTGAAATGGTCGGCATGTTCCAGAAGGAAGTGGCTGAAAGGACGGCGGCTGTTCCTAGAACAAAAGATTATGGAATTCTTTCCGTCCTTATTCAGGCATATTATGATACGACTTATCTGTTTACGGTTCATGAAAACGTATTCAATCCGCCACCGAAAGTAAAGTCAGGTGTCATCCGGATCACAAGAAATCCAAAGGAAGGCCTGGCCGGAAATGAAACCCTTTTCAAACAGATCGTGAAAGCCGGATTTAACCAAAGAAGGAAAAAGCTTTCCAATGCCTTAAAAATCCTTGATATTCCCGAAGCGCTGAAGACCCATGAATTTATGGATAAAAGAGCAGAAGAGCTGAGTGTAACAGACTTTATCGCATTTACCAGGCTCTGGAAAGATAACCGGTAATAATAATTACCTTAAAAAAAGAAGAGGGCTGTCTTGGATTTCAAGACAGCCCTCTTCTTTTGCTAATAACCATACATAAAAAAGACTGCCCATCAGGACAGCCTTTACGGATTTGCATTATCGATTGATTGATTATTTTATTCTCTGTTTTTCAGAAGAATCCAACCGGAGTGGTTCATATTAGCCTTCGATTTCGGATACTGGAAGTTGAATTTATACCAGTAGGTAGCCGTCGGCAATCTTTTCCCTCTAAGTGTTCCGTCCCAGATCGGAGTTTCTTTTGAGAATCTGAACAGTTCCGAACCATAGCGGTCATAAATCGATCCTGTAAAGTTATTGAATGATCCCAGAGCGGTAAGATCCAATGTATCATTTACACCATCCTGATTCGGTGTGATGATATTGGCTATATTGAAGGTAAAGAATTCCAACGCGCCAACACAGTGTGTACCTACCGTTCTTACCTGGATATTATAATTTGCATTGTTGATAAGACCTGAGAATACATTGGACGCCTGCCATGTTATACCGCCATCCACAGAGTATTCTGCTGTCTGAGGGATATTATTGATCATAGGAATTTCCGCAGAAATCGTTAATGTATTATTGCTGTAATCAAGATTCGTCACATAAGGGGATGCTGCCGCCATAACTTTTGCCGTGAACGTCCTTTCACAGAATCCGTTTTTGATCTTTACCGAGTAGATGCCCCACTGGTCTACATCAATGGTTCTTGTGATGGCGCCGGTACTCCAAAGATACGAGTAGTTCGGCCCGTCTCCGGCATCAAGAGTAACGCGATCTCCCGCACATATTTCTACATCACGAAGCGAAGAAACAATTTCAGGCACCACTTCAACGGTAATTTTAGCCGGCAGTAAGGATTTACACCCTTTTGCACCGATCGCATAAACCTGGAAAGTGGTTGTATTGTAAACCGTCGCCGACTGGGTGTTTCCTGTTCCGGAGAAATTCGCCCATTCATATGTTACCCCTCCACTTGCAGTAAAGTCTACCGTTGCTCCCGGGCAGACTTTAAGATTTGAGGCGACAAGGCTTACAGTAGGCCGGGTTTCTTTTAAGAGTTTTAATTTTATAGTTTTGCTGCAGAAACCTCCGTTCGAAACGACCACGTACAAGGTCTGGCCATCCGTGCCGTTATAATGAAGGATATCGGAGATGTAATTGTTATTCTGTGCGATGGCATCTGCCTGATTAACGTAGAAACGGAATACTGCACCCGGCGTTGTGCTGATCGAAGGCATAGCATCCGTTAAATCGAACCATGTAACGTCCGGTGTCGCACAGAGAAGCAAGGTGGCATCAACCGCTGCCGGAGTTGTCCCTCCGTTGATCTTAATATTTGCTTTTCCCGGACAAGGACTTCCCGGGAAAGTTACCTGGATTTCATAATTCCCCGGCTGTGTAGCGGTAATCGTAGGAGATGTTGCACCCGGGATCGCTACTCCATTGAAGAACCACTGGTAATTCATGTTAGGATCATTTACCGAAGCCGTGATCACCTGCGGGGTATTGTCGCAGACATTAATTTCTTCAGGCAGCGTGGCCCCGGAAGGGTCAAGCAGCTCTACACCGATATTGAAAGATCCACCGTCTAAAAATACGGCAGAATCATAGCTGCTGTCGATAGCATCCGCCAAAACCATTTTGAAATGATAAGCCTGACCCGGAACTACCGTAGCTGTAGCCTGTAAAGGCACTGTTCTACCATTAAAGTTCGTCTCGATATTGGTTGTATTATATCCTCCAAAAAATGCAACATTTGGCGCGCCACATCCCATATCTGTTCCCGTAAAACTGTTTTGTGGGTGAATATTGGTTACACTTACCGGTCCGGTTCCGGGTGCCGGCAGCACAGCCATATTCACATAAGGCCCACCTGCCAGAGGTTTTAATAACAAAGCAAACGCATCCGAGAAGCTGCAGGGAAAAGACCCGGTGTATTCTTCGGAGGCAAAAAGATAATTGAATTTTACCTGGCTGGAAGTCGGAACAAAATCAAATTCTAAAACAACTGCGTCATTAAGGGTTACGGACGGACTTGTAGCCGCTACAAGATCAGGATCGCTCCCTGTAGGTAAATCATCTCCCAAAGTGGTACTTATGTAAGCATTACCTGCTTTCTGAGCATATCCGGTAGATAATACGATTCCATCCTTAAAGGGAAAACTGGTAGTTCCTCTGTTAAAATATCCCCATGATCTGTTGGCATCGGTTGCAGGAAGGTTTGGACTTACCTGAACATTAGATACATTAGGGGTAACACATGAATTTGTACCTGAAGAAATGAGTACATCCTTTACCAGCTGCAATGGTGTATACGCTGATGCAGGATAGGTCGGGACATTTACATCAATAAAAGCACCGGCCTTCATTGTTAAAGCGGAAGCCTTTTCATGCTGGGGCTTTCTGTTTAAAGTTGTCTGTGAATATAGTAAACCCGATGAGGAAGCTAAAAAAGAAAACAACAGGAGATATCTCTTCATAATATTTTTGTTTTAACAAATTTAATTTTTTTTTACAAAAATCATACACATAATATCTTTTTTTATACATAAACAATAAAAAAACCTCTCAAAATGAGAGGTTCTAATTGAATTATCTTTTAATTCCTGTTTTTCAGCAAAATCCATCCGCTGCGAAGCTCCAGTTTTTTGCTGGCCGGGTTTTCCCATTGTACCCGGTACCAATACGTTGCCGTAGGAAGAACAAGACTGCCTCTCAGCATTCCGTTCCATACGGTATTATTTTTTCCGGCTTTAAAGACCTCCTGTCCGTACCGGTCGAAAATAGACGCTGCAAAATTATTGTAAGTGCTTATTCCGGTAAAATCTACCGTATCATTTTTACCGTCAGAATTCGGGGTAATGGCATTAGTTACTATAAATGTAAAGAAGGACAGTGTAGTGCTGCATTTAGCATCTTTTACCCTTACCATAAGCGTATAATTGGTATTATCCAGCACATTGTAAAAAACATTGGACACCTGCCAGTTGATTCCCCCGTTAATGGAATACTCTAACGTTCCGCTGGTAGGATTTGTTGCCGTCAGCGTAAGGATATTCTTTTCGTAAGTAACATTTGTGAATTGCGGCAATGCCGGATTGATCAGCTGGGCCGAGAATACTTTCGAACAGGTTCCGTTGCTGATGGTTACGGAATAAGTTCCCGGAGTATTTACGGAAATGGTCTGCGTGGTAGCGCCTGTATTCCATACATAAGTATAATTCGGTCCTGATCCTGCATCCAGGGTGGCGCTGTCACCTGCACAGGCATATACGTCCTGTAAGGCAGAAACGATAGCCGGCACCACTTCTATGGTAATTGAAGTTGGTGTAGCTACCTTACAGCCGTTTCCTCCCAATGCATAGACAGAATACGTTGTTGTAACGGTGGGTGAAACAAGCTGGGTATTTCCGTTACCCGGCAATCCAACCCATTCATAAGTGACACCGCCGGTCGCGGTTAAAGTAACGGATTCACCGGCACAGATCTTAGATTTTGAAGCTGCCAGTACGGCTACCGGAGGACCAACCGTAACGGTAACAGTTGCCGGATTTGTGGAAACACAGCCATTAGCACCAACGGCAAATACCGTATAAGTGGTTGTAGTTCCCGGGGAAACAACCTGGGTATTTCCATTTCCGGAAAGGCCTCCGCCCCAGTTATAAGTTACTCCTCCCGAAGCGGTTAATGTAACCGACTCTCCAGGACAAATCTGCGCAGCGGTAGAAGTTAATGTAGCTACAGGCGCTGTCGTATTCTGTGTCACCGTTACACTGGCCGTATAGCTGCAGCTGAGGTTGCCCGGCTGGTTGACATTGGTTACTGTTAAAGTATACACACCTCCTGCATTTACCACCGGCGTCAGCGTATTTCCACCTGAAACAATATTTCCACCACCGGTAGCAGCCCATGCGATGGAAGATCCCGTAGGAATTACAGAAGCCGAAGCATTAAGTGTGATCTGAGGGGTAGTGCACGTAATCTGCTGTACCGGATTAATGGTTAAAGTCGTTTGCGGCGTTGCCTGCAGTTGTAAGGTCACCACATTTTTACATCCGCCGTTTACTACCAGAACATATATCGTTTGACCTCCCGCACTGTTAAATGACGCAGGGTTGGTAATTGTATTGGCATTAGCTGCATTGGCATCGGCCACATTCAGGTAATAAGAGAATGTAACGCCTGAAGCCGTTGTGATCTGAGGCTGGGCTTCGGTTAAATTATAATTAATTCCGCCCTGCTGATAACATTTAAGCAGAGTGGCATTATTTACGGTAATGGGTTGGGTAACCTGTATGGTTATCGTTGCCGGGGTCTGTGACACACAGCCGTTTGCACCTACTGCATTTACGGTATAGGTTGTTGTCGCGGTTGGAGATACGGTTTGGGTAGCACCGTTTCCTGTAAGTCCCGTCCAATTATACGTAACTCCTCCGGAAGCCGTTAAAGTTACAGACTGGCCCGCACAGATCTGCGTACTGGAAGCGGTTAATCCCGTTGTAGGCGGTGCGCTGTCACCCGTAACGGTTACACTTGCCGAATTGGTACAGGTTAAATTTCCCGGCTGGTAGGTATTTGAAATGGTTAAAGTATATGTTCCGGCAGCATTGACCACCGGATTTAAAGTATTTGCTCCCGATACAATATTCCCGTTTGTAGTTGTCCAGTTAAAGGTAGCTCCGGAAGGATAAGTTGAACCGGACGCATTAAGCGTGACCTGCGGATTTGCACATGTAAGAACTCCCGGAGTTGCAACAGTGGCGGTAATCTGGGCAGCTTTTATCAGTTGCAGCTCGGCAACCTTTGAACAGAATCCGTTTTTCACCAAAACATAAACGGTTTGTCCTGCGCTTGGAAAAGCAGTAGGGGTCGTAATGGTATTTGCGTTACCGGCCAAAGCGTCGGACTGATTTATATAATAGGAAAATGTAGCTCCCGGCGTCGTACTGATCAGACTTTGGGCCGAGGTTAAGTTAAATGTTGCATTCCCCTGGGTATAACATGCGGTAAGCGAGGCATTCTGCACTGTGGGCGATGTTCCGCCTACGATGGTTATAGAAGCTGTTCCAGGGCATGTATTTCCCGGTAAAAATACCTGAACGCTATATGTACCGGGCTGGGTAGCCGTGTAAGAAGCCTGATTGGCACCGGGAATCGGATTGGATCCCAGATACCACTGGTATGTGGCCCCCCCTCCCTGAACTGAAGCCGTAAAAGTCTGTGGGGCATTGTCACAGACATTGATGGATGAAGGAAGCGCCACTCCTGCCGGATTCAGCAACTGTACACCTATATCAAAAGATCCTGCTTCAAGAAATACCGCCGAATCAAAATTGGAATCCTGGTAATCTGCCAGAACCATCTTAAAATGATAAGTCTGACCTGGGATTACGGTAGCTGTTGCCGTTAAAGGAACCGTGCGTCCGTTGAAATTGGTTTCTACCTGAGGAATATTATAGCCTCCGAAATAAGCAACATTGGCTGCTCCACAGGATAACGGTGCACCCGTCTGGTACTGTGTAGCCGGGTGAATGTTTGTAACACTTACCGGTCCGGCACCTCCGGGCAAAACGGCAAGATTGGTATAAGGGTCTCCTACTCTTTTCAGCAACAGGGCAAAACCGTCACTGATCGTACAAGGAAAGTTGGTCTGATATTCTTTGGATGCAAACAGATACCTGAAAGTAACTTTAGTAGATGCGGGAACAAAATCGAATTCGATATAAGTGGCATCGTTCAGCTGGCTGTTCGGAACTCCCAATGCGGCTGCGAGATCCGCATCACCTCCGGATCCCAGAGGATCACTCAGGGTTCCCTGCAGATCATTTCCTGCTTTTCTGGCATATCCTGTTGAAAGGATGATTCCTTTAGCAAAAGGAAAGTTGGTCGTTGCTTTATTGAAATATCCCCAGCTTCTGTTCTGGTTGGTTACTGCTAAATTCGGAGAAACGGCGACATTGCTTATATTTGCTGCAGAACAGGTAGAGCCACCGCTGATCAATACGTCTTTTACCAGCTGGCTGATGCTGAATGCGGATTCGGGATATGCGGCGGTATTTACATCAATAAAAGCTCCGGCCTTCATATTTTCCGCAGTTTTTTTACTGACGATCCCTTTCCCATCCCTGTTCTGGGCAGAAAGGAAGCCTGCTGCAAAAACTAAAAACAAAGCCAAAAATAAATTTTTTGTCCTCCTATCTAACATTTTATATTATTTTAAACAAAAATACTATTTTTTTTAATTGAATTTCAATTCCGGGCAAATTGCATTGCCGGTAATACAATTAATTTATCTTAAAAAGATTAATTTTCATTCTTTTCAAAACGAAAAAAAGGCCAACAAATTGTTGACCTTTCTTATATATTATTAGAATATTATTCAAAATTCTTCAATAAAATCCATCCTGTCTTTACCACAGGCTTTTTGCTGGCCGGATCTTCAAAGCTTACCTGATACCAGTATGAAGCGGTATTAAGGCGTTTGCCCTGGAAATATCCATCCCAGTAGGGCTGTAATTTACTTTCCCTGTATACTTCTTTTCCATAACGGTCGAAGATAGAGGCTTTGAAATCTTTATTCTGGTTTACCCCGCGGAAATCTATAATATCGTTTACATTATCTCCGTTCGGCGTAATGACGTTCTGTATAACAAAGGTAAAATATTCAAGGAAACCTACACAGCTGGTATTCTTTACCCTCACTCTGATAGAAACCACCGTGTTTCTCGGAACGTTGTTAAAGGTATTTGAACCCTGCCATGTCAATCCGTTATCGATTGAGTATTCAAGCGTACCGTTGCTTGGATTACTGGCTGTAAGGATCATGGTTCCGTTCTCGTTATAATTTACATTAATAATCTCAGGAATAATTGCCTGGATAACCTGTACTGTAAATACCTTTGAACATACGCCATTACTGATGGTTACCGTATACGCTCCCGATGTCCCTACTGAAATTGTCTGGGTGGTTGCTCCTGTATTCCACAGATAAGTATAATTCGGGCCGGCTCCGGCATCCAATGTAATTTGATCTCCCTGACAGATATATCCCCCTTTCACATTGGAAACAATAGCAGGCACTACTTCTATGGTAACGGTTGCAGGTGCTGCAGACTGACAGCCATTGGCAGCGATCCCGTTTACCGTATAAGTCGTCGTTGTATTCGGTGTAACTGTTTTTACATTTCCGTTTCCTGTAAGGCCGGACCATACATAAGTAAGTGCGCCTGTTGCAGTAAGTATTACAGATTCACCCTGACAGATTTTATATCTCGGTGCGGTTAAGGTAACAACAGGCTTCACAAGATCTTCAGCTACGGTTACCGAAGTAGTGGCCGTACAGGTTGCACCCGGCTGATATACTTTTGTAATTGTTAAAGTATAAGTTCCTCCCTTATTAACGACCGGACTTGATGTGGTAGCTCCTGAAACTATATTTCCGCCTGCAGAAGCCACCCAGTTAAAGGTAGATCCTGCCGGATAAACCGACGCTCCGGCATCCAGCGTAATCTGTGGAGCTGCACAGGTTACTTTTGGAGGCGTGGCAATGGAAGCGGTCATCTGCGGAGCTTTTACGAGCTGAAGCTGAGCTACTTTTGAACAGAACCCTTTTGCTACATTTACATAAATCGTCTGCCCGCCCACACTTGAATAGGTTGTAGGGGTGGTAATATTAGAATTATTTCCGGCAACGGCGTCTGCCTGCGTTAAGTAATACTTAAAAGTTACGCCTGCTGTAGTTGTTAAATACGGCTCTGCCTGGGTAAGGTTAAAAACAGCATTTCCTGCGGCATAACAGGCAGTGAGTGTGGCATTCTGAACTACAGGACTTGTACCACCGACAATGGTAACTGTTGCGGAAGCCGGACAAGTGTTCCCGGGAACCATTACTTTTACTTCATAAACTCCGGGTGCAGTTGCAATGTAAGTCCCGCTTGTTGCCCCACTAATCGCAACCCCGTCTTTGTACCATTGGTAGGTAAGTCCTGCAGCATTAGAAACCTGAGCTACCAAAGTCTGAGGAGTATTGTCGCACATGTTAAGCGTACTTGGCAATACGGCTCCGGTTCCGTCTACAAGCTGTATTCCTATATCGAAAGAACCTCCCTCGATAAATACGGCCGAATCATAAGCGGTATCCCTGAAATCGGAAAGAACCATTTTGAAATGATAAGAAACACCGGGCGTTACAGTAGCTGTGGCTGTTAAGGGAATTGTTCGCCCTTCGTAATTCGTTACAATATTAGAAGTGGAATTATAACCCGCAAAATACGTTTCATTAATAGCGGCACACCCTCCGGATCCTGAAATCAGCGGGTGAATATTGGTCATTGAAACCGGACCTGCACCTCCCGGCAATACCGCCACATTTACGTAGGGTCCTCCGGCAGTAGGTTTGATGAGCAATGCAAACGCATCAGAATACTGACATGGGAAAGACCCCGTATATTCTTCAGAAGCAAAAATATAATTGAACTTCACCTGTGAGGAATTCGGCACAAAATCAAATTCCAGCATAACATTATCCTTATAATGATCGTCAGGATTGGTGCTGGTATTGGGTACTGCTGCTAAAAGATCCGGATCATCCTGACCCGCGCCCGCTACCGCCGTGCTTACAGCAGATGCAACGTTCCCTGCCTGTCTGGCAAAACCTGTTGTTAAAACAATCCCATCCGTAAAAGGGAAATTGGTAGTTCCTTTATGAAAATATCCCCAGAACCGGTCGTTATTGGAAACGGGCTGATTTGGAGTAACCGTTACATTGGTTACGTTTGGAACCGAACAGGTAGATCCTCCGTTGATCAGGATATTTTTCACAAGCTGTTCCGGTGTAAAGGTAGAAGGGGTATAACCGGCAGCATTCACATCTATAAAAACGCCTGCTTTATTGTTGGCCGAAGTTACAATAGTCTTGGGCGACTTTCTCTGTCCCAGCAAAGAGACTGAGAAAGTAAGAAACACTAAGATAAAATAGTAGTTTTTTAATCTATAATTTAACATTTTGATGTTGTTTGTTCAAAAATAATGATTTTTTTATTAAAATTTCCTTAAAAACCGATTCATTTTTATCAAAAATTTAAATTCCTATAAAAATCAGCAAGAGAAGATATTCTATCTGTTTAAACGGAAAAAGACTGACAAAATTATCAGTCTTTCAATATATTATTAACATCTGGGTCGCAACTATTCTTTTTTTAATGCGTCAATCATATTCTGCAGCTCTTCTATTTTATCCTTCAGAGCCTTTATTTCGTTTTTATTAGAGCTTACATTGCTTTTAAGCATTACATTTTTGGCTCTTTCGCTGTGGTCTTCGTCATCCTCTTCTTCATTAATTTCTTCAATATCTTCCTGGATGTCTTCAATGTCTTCGTTAATTTCTTCGATGTCTTCGCTGATCTCTTCGATATCTTCGCTAATTTCCTCAATGTCTTCCTGGATGTCTTCAATATCTTCCTGGATGTCCTCGATTTTCTCATGGCTTTTATTGACTGACATCTGGATAAAAATAGCCAGGTAAATGGCTTCAAGCGAAACTACGGTGGTAAGGATCAGCAGCATTTTATCGAATTCCACCAGATGCAGCAACGGCAAAAGGAAAGAAATGACAAAAAATAAAGTATGCGCAATCAGCGAGGGGATCGATCCGATCCACCAGGTAATGCCGTTTGCGATTTTTTCCAAAGCCTCTGTTTTTTCTTCGTACTTTTTCATTGTGTTCTGTTTTTTTATAGCAATTCTTTAGTCACTCCCAATCCGAAAAGGGCAAAATCATACTTTGCAGGATCCTTATCATCAAATTTCCTGATGATTAGATCCAGTTCTTCCACAGTTTTCCAGTCGTTCTGTTTTCTGAAAATCAGTCCTAATCTACGGGAAATATTCCCCGTATGTACATCCAGCGGAATCGACAAATGTTTCGGATCGATTTTTTCCCAGATCCCAAAATCCACTCCGCGCTTATCTTTACGGACCATCCAGCGAAGAAACATGATGATTCTTTTCGTGGAAGAATTTTTGTAAGGCGAACTTACGTGCTTGTGGCTCCTGTGCTTTTCAATTCCCAGAAAACGCGCCCTGAACCGCTCGATGGCATGACCGAAATTGGTTTCCGCATCCTGGAGGGCAAACAGATCTTCCAAGTTTTCATTTTCGGTATAAATCCTTTTAAACTGCCTGATGAAATAGACAAAATCTTCTCCGTTGAAGGTTCTGTGAATACTTTTATCCTCTATTCCCGTCAAATCTTTTTCTGAATGGTTCAGGATAAAATCGTAAGGCGAGTTTCCCATAATATCCAGCATCTTATCCGCCGACTTTATAATAGCTTTCCGGTTTCCCCACGAAATGGTAGCCGCCAGAAATCCTGCGATCTCAATATCCTGCCGTAAGGAAAAACGGTGCGGGATCTGGATGGGATCATGTCCTATAAATTCCGGATGGTTGTACTGATCCGCCTTTTCATCTAAGAAGATTTTTAATTCTTCAAACTTCAACATCATTTTTTTAAATTTTTACAGGCTCCAATGCTTTAGGCAGAAAAGTGTTCGGAAAAATCGTTCTGGCTTCATCCGTAAACACCGTTAAATCGCCGTACCTATTGGAAAAATGCCCCAGTATAAGTTTTCCTACCCCAGCTTTCTGTGCAATGACCGCAGCTTCGCGGGCAGTTGTATGTCCCGTATAATCGGCCATTTCTTTCAGATCGTGCAGAAAGGTGGCTTCGTGGTACAGTACCGTTGCATTCTTAATAACCGGAATGACGCTTTCCAGATACCGCGTGTCGCTGCAGAAGGCGTAAGACACTGGTGGAGCAGGATCAATGGTCAGAATTTCATTTTTAAGGACATACCCATCGCTCAGAACAAAATCTTTTCCAGCTTTAATGTTGTGATAATCACAGGTTTCTATTTCACTGTATTTGGCAATTTCCTTCATGTTCAGGTGCCGGTCTTTCGATTTTTCCCGGAAAAGGTAGCCGTTGCAGTAGATTCGGTGATCCAGGGGGATAGTATAGACCTCTACCCTGTTGTCTTCATAAATTTTTTCCGAGTAGTTTTTATCCAGCTCATGATATACAACTTCAAAACCACGGTGGGTTTCCGTAATCGTAAAAATGGTTTCCAGCATTTTTTTTATTCCCAGTGGGCCATACACATGCAGCGGCGTTTCTCTTCCCAAAAGTCTGAAAGACGCAATAAGCCCAGGCAGCCCGAAACAATGATCTCCGTGAAGATGGGAAATGAAAATATGGTTGATTTTAGAAAATTTTGCTTTGGCTTTTCTTAGCTGTACCTGGGTTCCCTCCCCACAGTCAATCAGGAAAGACCGCTCTTCCATTTCCAAGAACTGGGCGGTCGGGGAAGAATTGATGGTTGGAATTGCTGAATTAAAGCCTAATATGGTTAAATAAGTACTCAAATCGATCGTTTATTATATACACAAAGGTACGGATTAAGGTTCAGATTAAGTTGAGAGACTGGCTGAACTCAGATTAAATCAGGATATTCACTACCTCATACTATTGCCTTAACCCTTATCATTAAGAAACTCTAGAAACAAATCCAGTGCCTGTTTTCTGTGGCTGATCTTATTTTTATCCTGGGGGTCCATTTCAGCGAACGTCATTCCGTAGCCTTCGGGAACGAAAATCGGGTCGTAGCCGAAGCCTTTCAAGCCTTTGTTTTCTTGTAATAGATTGCCGTGAACCCTTCCATCGAAATATTGCGCCCCGTTTTCATCATAGTAGCACAAAACGGTAATGAAATAAGCTTTCCTGTTTTCGATCCCTTCCATTTCGCTTAATACTTTTTCAATATTTTTCGCAAAATCGTGGTCGCCGGCGTACCGTGCGGAAAAGATCCCGGGTCTTCCGTCCAGGGACTCTACCACCAGGCCACTGTCGTCACCGAGGCTCGGAATGCCTGTTTTTTCAAAGCAGTATTTTGCTTTAATCAGCGCATTGGCATTGAAGGAATCGCCGTCCTCTACAATTTCTTCGTGAATGTTGTAATCCGTAAGGCTTTTAACGACAAATTCACCACCCAGGATCTGCTGGATTTCTTCTTTTTTATGAATGTTGTGTGTGGCAACCAGTAGTTCCATTTCCGTTTTCATTTTAATTTATATTTTATTTAAACACAAAATTCACCCATAATTTCAATAAGAAACATAAATAGTATCGGTGAAATATGCAGGAAAATTCAGTAATATCCAGATTTACATTTCAGAATAATGAACTTTATACTTTTTCATAAAAAGATAAAAGAATAAAGAAAAAAGGATAACCCCGATTCCCAGTATCATCCATTCCTGTATTTTAAAAGCATCCGCGAAGCTTTCGTTTTTCGTATAGGTAATCAGTAAGGTAGAACATAAATTGTTGAAGCCGTGAAGCAGCATTGGCAGCAACAGTGATTTTGTTTTGTAATAAACTACCCCCAAGACACAGCCCAGCAGCACCGCTCCTACAAACTGCCACGGATTACCGTGGATCAGCCCGAAAATAACGGACGCGGAAATGATGGCTTTCCAGGGCTCCATGCCTTTGTTCATCAATCCTTTCTGAATGATCCCCCTGAAAATAATTTCTTCGAAAATCGGGGCACAGATTACAGCTGTAATAATCATAACCACCGGATCATCGGTGAGTTTATCCATCAACTGGGTGAAAAACTCGTAATATTTCCCGAAAAAAGGTCCTGTTGTGGGAATCTGTGAGGTAATGAATTCCGAAATGAACATCATCCCGAGCATCATTGGAAAAATGAGAAGATAAGTATAGAAGTTCGTCGGTGAAAAATTGAAATTGAGCTTCTTCCCCGTTGTCCTGCGTACGATGAAAAAATCAAAGAAGGCAATAGCCGAAACAAATCCTGCCGCATTGGTCAGCATAAAGAACCAATCCCTGTATTGAAGGTTTTCTTTAAAGGTAAACATCCAGAAGACATTAAAGAAAGAAGTAATCATGGTTCCGGCGAATAATCCAGCCAGCAGCACCAGGCCTCCGATCCATGTAAAGGTATACTTCGGATATCTATTTTCCATAGAGCATCGATGATTTAATTTCAAACAAAGATAAATCAAATTATGGGAAAAGAGAATTCCGGCAAAGGAATTGCCTGTAAAACCTGGTATAATTTAATGTAAACCAGAATTAGAAATTTGATAACAGGCTGCAGTTAGAGATACCGGATGCCGGAAATTCCTTTGTCAGAATACGATCAAAAGTATTGATGATCAAATGAAACCGTTCGCTTTTCCTGTAAAAAAACACGACCAACTGAATATAATTTTAATATGATCAAATTCACTTTATTTTATAAGCCATTATCATGGGATCTGTTCTGTATCAAGTAACTTTGCTTTTTAATTTTTCAATATGGATAAAGTAATGAAGAGGCCGGAGAATGTTAATTTATCCTTGCTTACCTATGTCTGTTTTACTTTCTTAGGCTATTTTGTCATCGGACTATCACTGTCCGTCCTTCCCATTTTCATAAATAAGAGTTTGGGCTTCAGCTTGGTCGTTGCAGGGCTTGTCATCAGTCTGCAGTATGTTTCTACTTTTTTTCTAAGGGCATACTCCGGGAAGATAATTGACAGCAGAGGTCCGAAGCCGGCCGTTCTGTACAGCATGCTGGGCTTTTCGCTCACCGGTATTTTCCTGATCATGGCCTATTATTTTAAAGCTTCGCCGTATCTCAGCCTGACATTTCTGATCATCACCCGCCTGCTTACCGGCTGTGCGGAAGGATTGGTGGGTGCAAGTCCTATCAACTGGGCCATTATGTCGGTTGGTGAAGAACATACGGCCAAGATCATTTCCTACAACGGCGTGGCTTCTTACGGAGCTTTGGCCATCGGTGCTTCTTTAGGCATCATCATTGAGCATGACTTCAGCCTGTATGGCATCGGGATTCTTTCCATCATTATGGGAATTGCAGGATTTCTGTACGCACGGACCAAAAAGAATGTCACCAATCCTCATACCCAGGAAGCCCAGTCTTTCTGGAAAGTATTGAGAAAAGTGGCTCCTTTCGGTGCCTGCCTTGCTTTGGGCGGACTCGGTTTTGCCAGTATATCGACTTTTATCACATTGTACTACAATTATTTCCACTGGAACAACGGCGCCCTGTGCCTGAGTGTTTTCGGCGGGCTTTTCGTAGTGGGAAGACTGGTATTCAGCAATGTCATCAAAAACTACGGAGGAATCAGGGTAGCGATTGCCTGTCTCCTGGTGGAAACCGTTGGTCTTCTGATTATTGCTTTCGGAACAAATCCCGAAATTGCACTGGTCGGAGCCGGCGTTACCGGCCTTGGATTTTCACTGATCTTTCCGGCTTTGGGCGTTGTGGCGATTAAAAGCGTTCCTGCTTCCAATCAAGGCTCCGCTCTGGCAGGATACGGACTTTTTATCGACCTTTCGCTGGGTGTTGCCGGACCTCTTATCGGTGGCGTGGCGGATGTTTACGGGATGGTGTATATTTTCCCTTTCAGTGCCGGGATGGTGTTTATAGGACTTGGCCTGGCGTATCTACTGAAGAAAAAGTCTGATTTGCAGATTTAAGTAAAATCAGGTTAATGGGCTGGAAGAGGGAGGCTGAAGCCTGGAAGTTTTTTCTGCCAGATCTAACCACAAATAATACGCGTGGTTTCACGGGTGTACACGATTATTTATTGTGAAAGTCGTGAAAGTCTTCGTGCCATTCGTGTTTAGTAAAAAAACTAAAGTTGGAAATCGATTTTCAGGATTCGACAAAATTCACGATTTTTGCAACTTCAAAATACGATATGTCAGACTTAATCAAAGAAATAGAGAAAAGGAAAACCTTCGGGATTATCTCCCACCCCGATGCAGGGAAGACCACGCTGACGGAGAAGCTGCTGCTTTTCGGGGGTGCGATCCAGGAAGCGGGTGCGGTAAAATCCAACAAGATAAAAAAAGGAGCCACCTCCGACTTTATGGAAATTGAAAGGCAGAGAGGAATCTCGGTAGCGACTTCCGTACTGGCTTTTGAATACAGAGACCATAAGATCAACATCCTGGATACGCCGGGGCACAAGGATTTTGCGGAAGATACCTACCGGACCTTAACGGCAGTAGATTCTGTAATTGTAGTAATCGACGTGGCAAAAGGGGTCGAGGAACAGACGGAAAAGCTGGTTCAGGTATGCCGGATGCGGAACATCCCGATGCTGGTTTTCATCAATAAGCTGGACCGTGAAGGTAAAGATGCTTTCGATTTGCTGGATGAGGTGGAACAGAAACTGGGACTGACGGTTTGCCCGCTTTCTTTACCGATCGGGATGGGAAGCGATTTCCAGGGAATCTACAATATCTGGGAAAATAACATCCAGTTGTTTTTGGAAGAGAAGAAACAAAAGGTAGGCGAAGCGATTAAGTTTGATGACATCAATGATCCTTCGATTGACGAGGTGATCGGTGAAAAAGCCGCCAATACCCTTAGAGAAGAGCTGGATCTGGTACAGTCTGTCTATCCGGAATTCAACCGGGAAGATTATATGAAAGGGGATCTGCAGCCGGTTTTCTTCGGTTCGGCCTTAAATAATTTCGGGGTCCGTGAACTGCTGGATGCCTTTATCGATATTGCCCCGATGCCGCAGCCGAAAGAAAGCGATACCCGTCTCGTAAAGCCTGAAGAAAATACTTTCACCGGGTTTGTCTTTAAAATCCACGCCAATATGGATCCGAAGCACAGGGACCGTCTGGCTTTCGTAAAGATTGTTTCCGGAATCTTTAAAAGAAATGAAAATTACCTGCTGGTAAGGGAAGGCAAAAAGATGAAATTCTCTTCGCCGAATGCTTTCTTTGCCGATAAAAAAGAAGTGGTGGACGAAAGTTTCCCGGGAGATATCGTAGGCCTCCACGATACCGGAAGCTTCAGAATCGGTGATACCTTAACAGGTGGTGAAAAACTGAGCTTCAAAGGGATTCCGAGCTTCTCTCCGGAACACTTCAGGTATATTAATAATAATGATCCGCTTAAAGCCAAACAACTGGCAAAAGGGATCGATCAGCTGATGGATGAAGGGGTTGCCCAGTTGTTTACCCTGGAAATGAACGGCCGTAAGATCATCGGAACAGTAGGAGCACTTCAGTATGAGGTGATCCAGTACCGTCTGGAGCATGAATACGGAGCAAAATGTACCTACGAACCGCTTTCGATGCACAAAGCCTGCTGGGTGGAAGCCGATGAAAAGTCTGAAGAGTTCAAAGAATTTGCAAGATTGAAGCAACGGTTTTTAGCCAGAGACAAATACAACCAACTGGTTTTCTTAGCCGATTCATCATTCACGATCCATATGACGCAGGAGAAGTTCCCGAATGTGAAGCTGCATTTTATCAGTGAGTTTAAAAATGCTTAATTAAAAGCTTATTTAATTATATCATCCGCGGAAATTTTTCTGCGGATTTTTTTATTGCTGGAATGCACGAAAATAATGGCCTTGCACAATCCAACCTCAATTAAAAGTCTAGAGAAAAATACCTTAATCGAAATTCCCCTCCAATTTCGGAGGGGTGGCAAAAATTCTGCAGGAATTTTTGACGGGGTGGTTTTAGCGGTGAATAGTCAATCCGCTTCGCTTATCAATAATCAATGCTAAGTTTTTATTGCGCAGATGTTGGAAAACGTCCGGCATTTCAGAGAATCTGTGTATTTGCATATTCCAACAATCCGTTAAAATGGAATGGAAAAGTTTTACATTCCATAATTCAGCCGGTTAACTTTACGGTAATCAACTATTACATCGATTTACAAAAACAAAAACTTATACTCGTTGCCTTCAGATTAATATTGTTTAACCAAAAATTCTTGTAAAACTTTTTGTAAAATAATTTCAATATTTTGATTTTCAAGTAAATAATGTTTTACTATACTCATACATTCCATTTACAATCTTTACAACCCTTCCGCTCCTAATTTTACTTCATCGAAAAATTAATGTTATGAAAAAATTCATTGTACTTGTTGCGGTATCAGGCACGTTCATTATGTGTAAAAAAGGAGAAACTGCAGCCTCCAGTCTGGAAAACACCATTCAGTCGGCGGACAGCACGGTTTCTGCGGCATCTGAAAAATTAAATCGGGCCAGCGAGAAAGCTGATGCGGCTCTGGATTCTGCCAGTGTCAGAATCAAAGATTTTGAAAATGCCAGAAATGAGGTAAAGGATAAAATCGAAACCACTTCAAAAATCGTCGATTCCCTTTCGGAAAAGATTTCTAATGTTGCGCTGGAATCCAAAACGGAAAAAAAAGATTCGGCCAAAAAAGATCAGAAAATCGTGGTGAATGTTCAGGCTCCGAAGGTGATCCGGGAAACCAAAGTGGTTTATAAAGACCAGCCGAAAAAAACAAATCCTGAGCTGAATGTTCTGAAAAACAAACTGGTAAAAACGGGAGTATTAGAAATTTATGTAAATGATGCGGAAACAGCGAAAGAGATCGTAAAAGAAGAAGTGGCCAAATATGACGGATTCATAAGGAGCGAAAATATTTCGGTGAGCAATGATGAAAAAAAAACGGCCTATCTGAAAATAAAGGTTCCGCTTCAGAAGTTTGATTACCTGATGAGCGATTTGAGCTATAATCTTGGTGATGTTGAAAACAAAAGCGTTGATGTGACCGGACAGGAAGTTGCAGAGAATACGATGTGCGAACTGGAAATTACCCTTTATGGCAAAGAAAGTACGTATGCAGAGAATAAAAACCCGGAAACCTTCGGTGAAAAATCTTTTGCTGCCGTTTCATCAGGCTGGAATGTCATTACTTCAATCTTTCTGTTTATTCTTCCGCTCTGGCCTTTGTTCTTACTGGGAGGAATCGGCTATTATTTTTATAAGAAAAGAGGTAAAAACACAAACCGTCATGAACACTAACATGTTTTATTGGCTGGAAGAGGGAAACTGGAAGAGGGAAGCTTTATTTTAATAATATTTTAATCGAAAATCCGTTTTCTGAAAAATTCTTATGCTTAATTTTACTTTGTTATCCGAAGGGATGGAAACTGAAATAATTTTAAATAAAATTTAACCTTTATTAAAAATGACCATCCAATAGATAAAGCTGATCAGATTTGATTTTAAGATAAAAGATATATATTATTAATATTTTGTGGTTCGTGTGAAGTAAAAAGGCTCTCAAAACAGAGAGCCTTTTACTATTTCTGTATAATCAAGCAATTACTTTGCAATGCTTCTTGAAATAACGATCTTCTGGATCTCGGAAGTTCCTTCATAAATCTGGGTGATTTTGGCGTCCCTCATCATTCTTTCCACATGATATTCTTTCACGTATCCGTATCCTCCGTGGATCTGTACCGCTTCAATCGTAGTGTCCATTGCCACTTGAGAAGCGTATAATTTAGCCATTGCCCCACTCTCGGAAATATCTTTACCCGCATCTTTCTCTACCGCTGCCTTGAAGCAAAGCATTCTTGCTGCCGTAATCTGCGTAGCCATATCTGCCAGTTTGAAAGCAATCGCCTGGTGGTTGATGATTTCCGTTCTGAAGGCCTTTCTTGTTTTTGCATATTTCAGTGCCAGCTCATACGCACCGGAAGCAATACCCAATGCCTGGGAAGCGATCCCGATTCTTCCTCCGTTCAATACGGCCATGGCAAAATTGAATCCGAACCCGTCTTCCCCGATTCTGTTTTCTTTCGGTACTTTTACGTTATTGAAGATCAAAGAATGCGTATCGCTTCCTCTGATTCCCAGTTTGTCTTCTTTCGGCCCGATCTCGAAACCTTCCCATCCTCTTTCTACGATAAATGCGTTGATTCCTTTATGCTTTTTCTCAGGATCCGTCTGGGCGATTACGATATAATAAGTAGCCGTTCCACCATTGGTGATCCAGTTTTTAATTCCGTTTAACAGGTAGTAATCTCCTTTATCCTCAGCTGTTGTTTTCTGTGAAGTGGCGTCTGATCCCGCTTCAGGCTCCGATAAGGCAAATGCCCCGATTACCTGCCCGCTTGCCAGTGGCGTAAGGTATTTCACCTTCTGCTCTTCGGAAGCGAATTTTTCAAGACCGGCACAAACCAATGAATTATTTACGGACATTACCACAGCGGCAGAAGCATCGATCTTAGCGATTTCTTCCATGGCCAAAACGTAGGAAACACTGTCCATCCCGGCACCTCCGTACTGAGGATCTACCATCATTCCCAAAAGACCCATTTCCCCCATTTTTTTCACCTGTTCGGCAGGAAACTTCTGGTCGCGGTCTCTTTCGATTACCTCAGGTAATAGTTCATTCTGAGCAAAATCCCTTGCTGCCTGCTGAATCATCAGCTGTTCTTCTGATAAATTAAAGTCCATAAAAAAATAATAATTAGATGGTCGCTAATTTACACTTTTTGTCCAAATCTGAAAATAGAATGATAAATTAGAGTATGGCAATCAAAAACATTCATTTTTAAATATTCATCATATATAAGTTAAGTTTGAATTATTAAATATATTAGGTCATACATTTTATTAATTTCTAATTAACACTTAAGATTTTCTCAATTAAAAAAAATTCTTATATTTAAAATTATTAAAATATTATACATTAACGATCATGACTATCAAAAGATTATTCGATATACCACACTGTGCCTTAGAGAAATATCCGAAGCAGGATATGTTCGTAACGAAGTACCACGGGGAATGGAAAAAAACATCAACGCAGGAATTCATCAACCAGGCCAATAAAATTTCAAGGGGACTTCTGAAACTTGGAATAAAGCCCGGTGACAAAATTGCTTTAATTACCACGAATTCGCGCACCGAATGGGCCATTATGGACCTCGGCCTTTCACAGATCGGTGTGGTTTCGGTTCCCGTATATCCGAATATTTCGCCCGAAGACTATGAATTTATCTTTACCAATGCCGAAATCAAGTATTGCTTTGTTTCAGATAAGGATCTTCTGGGTAAAGTAGTCAAAGTAAAACATAACATCCCGTCATTACAAGGCATTTTCACTTTCGACCATATTACCGGAGCCGCCAACTGGAAAGAAATCATCGACCTCGGTGAAGACGATTCTACCCAGATCGAAGTGGAAGACCTGTCCAAAGCCATTAATTCCGAAGATCTGGCCACCATCATCTACACTTCCGGGACTACAGGAAAACCAAAAGGTGTCATGCTCACCCATCACAATATTGTGTCCAATGTACTGGGTTCCGTACCGAGGATTCCGAAGAAAAAAAGCCTGGATTACAAAGATACACGGGTGCTGAGCTTCCTGCCGATCTGCCATATTTTCGAAAGAATGCTTTTCTACCTTTTCCAATACAACGGCTTCTCGATCTACTTTGCAGAAAGCATTGACAAGATGGGCGAAAACGTAAAAGAAGTAAAACCCCATTATATGAGCGTCGTGCCAAGGCTGGTGGAAAAAGTATACGATAAGATTTATGCGACCGGTTCCTCTGCAGGAGGTCTGAAGCAGAAAATATTCTTCTGGGCGCTGGACCTGATTTCCAAAAAGAAAACCGTTTCCAAACCGTCGGGATTAAAAGAAATTATTGCCGATAAACTGGTATTCAAAAAATGGAGAGAAGGGCTTGGAGGTGAAATCATAACTTTGGTTTCAGGTTCTGCCGCTTTATCGACAAGGCTCAACCTCATGTTCCAGAATGCCGGAATCCCGATTCTGGAAGGCTATGGGCTTACAGAAACATCACCGGTGATCTCCGTGAACAGTTTTGACAAAATGAAGATCGGAACGGTAGGTTTGCCGCTCGACAATCTGGAGGTTAAGATTCAGGCAGATGGGGAAATTACTGTAAAAGGGCCTTCGATTTTTAAAGGCTATTTTAAAAATGAAGAAATGTCCAAAGAAGCATTTACCGAAGAAGGCTATTTCAGAACCGGAGATATCGGGCACCTGGACAGCGATGGATTTTTACAGATCACCGACCGTAAGAAGGAAATGTTTAAAACATCAGGTGGAAAATACATCGCTCCACAGACCATTGAAAACCAAGCGAAAGCTTCTAAATTCATTGAACAGATTATGGTAGTGGGTGATGGCGAGAAAATGCCTTGTGCCCTGATCCAGCCGGATTTTGAATTTGCCAAAAGCTGGGCTTCAAGAAACAACCTTACCATTGGCACTACCCCACAGGAAATTGCAAAAAGCACCGAGCTGAAAGACCGGATCAAGAAAGAGATCGACGGCATCAATGAGCATCTCGGAAACTGGGAGCAGATCAAAAAAATAGAACTGACCCCGGAAATCTGGACTGTCGATACCGGACTTTTAACTCCTACGCTGAAGCTGAAAAGGAAAGCTATAAAGGAGAAGTTCATTAACCTCTACAATAAGATGTATGAACATCATGAATAAGATACAGCCGCTTCTCTGGAGCGGTTTTTTTGTTATATTGAAAGCATTAACCAAACCTTATAAAAAATTATAATATTATGCTTGTTATTCCAGGAATCTAAGCATGGTATTAAGGCAACCCCTGGAAAAATTCGAGTTTGGATTCCTGCGGAATGACAAAGTGGGTGGAAAATTATACCGTAAATAACTAATTCTGAATCAATATTTATATCATAATGGAGCGTTTGTCATTCCGATTTCTATGACAAGTATAACGAATAAACAATAATTAATTTAAAGATTTTACACCACGCTGGTCGTTCCGGAGGAACCTAAGCATAGTATTAGAGAACAGCTAGGAAAGATTCGAGTTTGGATTCCTGCGGAATGACAAGTATAACGAATAAACAATAATAATTTAAAGATTTAACGCCACGCTTGTCATTCCGGAGGAATCTCAATATAGTATTAGAGAACCACATGAAAAAATGTGCGTCTAGATTCCTATGGAATGACAAGTATAACGAATAAACAATAGTTAATTTAAAGATTTAACACCACGCTTTTCATTCCGGAGGAATCTAAGCATAGTATTAGATAACAGCTAGGAAAGATTCGAGTTTGGATTCCTTCGGAATGACAAGCATAACGAATAAACAATAGTTAATTTAAAGATTTAACACCACGCTTTTCATTCCGGAGGAATCTAAGCTTAGTATTAGAGAACAGCTAGGAAAGATTCGAGTTTGGATTCCTTCGGAATGAAAAAGTGAATGGAAAGTTATACGATAATAATTAAACCTACAGTTGCCTTTTAACATCCAAAAAACAAAAAAGCTGCTTCAGTTGAAACAGCTTCTGTATTTTAAATCGTATTTAAATTAGAATTTAATTACAGCATTCATTCTTTCGTTTTCTTCCATTACCAGTTCGTCGTCCACAAGGATTTTACCGGAATGCTCATCGATGATGATTTTCTTTCTCTGTGCGATTTCCATCTGTTTCTGAGGAGGGATGGTGAAGAAAGATCCTTTCGGAGCTCCCCTTTCAAGGCCTACTACGGCAAGACCGTTCGGAGAGTTGGTTCTGATCCTGTTATAAGAAGCCAGTAATCTTTCGTCGATTTTACCAGCATATTCTTTAGACTGCTCGATCAGGTATTCTTCTTCTTTCTGGGTTTCAGCGATCAGGCCTTCAAGCTCTTCTTTTTTGAACTTCAGGTGATTCTTCAGATCATCGATCTTAGAATTCAACTCATCCAGAGTTTCGTTTTTGTGAGCAATTTTAGCACCGAATTCCTTGATTCTTTTTTCAGCAAGCTGAATTTCAAGTTCCTGATATTCCATCTCCTTGCTCAACGCTTCAAATTCTTTGTTGTTTCTTACGCTGTCCTGCTGAGATTTGTATTTTTCAATTAAAGTCTTTGCATGGTTGATCACTTCGTGCTTCGTTTTGATCTGGTCGTCCTGATCCTTAATATCTGCATGAAATTTTTCAGCTCTTTTTTCAAGACCTTCGATTTCAATCTCAAGATCCTCTACTTCGATTGGCAATTCTCCTCTTGTATTTCGGATTTCGTCCAATCTGGAATCAATGATCTGCAAATCGTATAAAGCTCTTAACTTCTCTTCAACTGAAATATCGTTGGTTTTTGCCATATTTTAAATGAAATAATTTACCGGGTTTGTTTTCTCAATAGATTTTGAGATTGCAAAGGTACTAAATTTTTGTGATAAAATTTCAAATAATTGTTGAGTTACAAATTGTTCTGATTCAAAATGCCCGATATCGCAGATCAGCATTTTGGATTCTGCAAGGAAAAAATCATGGTATTTTATATCTCCCGTAAGATAAGCATCACATTTTTTGGAAATTGCAGACCGGATTCCGCTTGCTCCCGAGCCACCGAGTACCCCTACCCTTTTTATTTTTTTGCTGTTGAAACCGGAATGCCTGATCATTTCAAGCCCGAATTTTTCCTTAACGAATTTCAGGAAAGCCTGCTCCTCCATCGGTTCCTCAAAATCGCCGTACATTCCGAGTCCGGAATACTGGTTGGTATTGTCCAGGCTGTAGATCTGATGCGCCACCTCTTCATAAGGATGAGCGGTTTTCATGGCATTGATAATCTGTCCCTGTTTATAATCTTCAAAAATTACGGAGATCATGTCTTCATCTGCATTTTCCCTTACATTCTGTTGTCCCGAAAAAGGATTCGAGCCTTCCACAGGTCTGAAGGTACCGTTTCCGTTTACGGTAAAGCTGCATTCGTCATAAAAGCCGATGTTTCCTGCCCCCGCACTGAAAAGTGCCTCTCTTACTTTACCGGAATATTCTTTCGGTACAAAAACCGTAAGCTGCTTGAGGTTATTTTTTTTAGGCTGAAGAATTTTCAGGTTTTTTAATCCGAGCTGATCACAGATCCCGCGGTTAACCCCGAAGAAATCGTTATCGAAAGCTGTGTGTACCGCATAAATGGCTATTTTGTTTTCGATAGCCTTAATAACTGCTCTTTCTACGTAGTTTTTTCCGGTAAGCGATTTTAACCCCGAAAAAATAATCGGATGAAAACATACGATCAGGTTACAGTTCTTCAGGATCGCCTCTTCCACTACATTCTCCAGGGCATCGTGACAGACAAGGATTCCGCTTACATCGCGGTCCCAGGATCCGCACAGCAGTCCCACATTGTCGAAATCTTCAGCCTGATTTATTTTAATTCGTTCCTCTATTTTTGAAATAACCGTTCTTAGTTTCATGATCTAAAATTTGTAGTATGGCGAAGATATTAATTTTTTGCCGGGTATAATTGTGGTTATGGCAGGTTATTTTTAGCTAAAGAAAACAGACGGATCCAATAATCACATCGGATTACAGAAATTCAGGCTGAAAAATTAAGAAACGCCTATTCATGAAATTCAACATATAAATGATTAACTTCGTCAGGGTAAACAACAACTAAATGGAAAGGGAACATCAGCTGATTCCGGAAGATCAGCTCTGGAAAAGACATTTGTACAGAATCATTTACAGATCCGACACGAAGCTCGGAAAGCTGTTCGATATTATATTGCTTGTTCTGATTCTCATTAGTACTTCCATTATCATGATGGAAAGTATTCCAAAGCTAGACAAAAGGTTTCACTACACATTTATTATCCTGGAATGGATCATTTCCATATTTTTCTCTGCGGAATACTTTTCGCGGATCGCCGTCGTTAAAAACAAAAACTGCTATATTTTCAGCTTTTTCGGCATCATCGATTTCCTGGCCCTTGTACCGTTTTACCTCAGCTTTTTGTTTCCGGTGACCAAATATTTCCTGATCTTCAGGATGCTGAGAATGCTGAGGGTATTCCGGGTTTTCAACCTCCTGGATTTCATGAATGACGGAACCGTTATTGTCCGGGCATTACGGAACAGTTCCAGAAAAATATACATCTTTCTTCTGTTCCTGATCATTTTCTCGGTAATCGTAGGTTCGCTGATGTTTATGGTGGAAGGCGGAAGACCGGGATTTGAGACCATTCCGCAATCGATTTACTGGGCCGTGGTTACGGTAACAACGGTAGGATACGGTGATGTCTCCCCTATTACGCCGATGGGGAAATTTTTTGCCGTCGTGCTGATGCTGGCAGGGTATTCGATTATTGCCGTACCGACAGGGATTGTTACTGCAGAAATGCGGAACAAAAGGCAGAATCTTGAGAAAATATGCGAGCGGTGCGGAAATGAAGATATTGATGATGATGCACGCTATTGCAAGCAATGTGGCAAGAAATTAGCTTAGTAAAAAATATAAGTAATCTATTAATTAAAATACTACGGAATCATGGAACCTAAAAAGAAAAATAAGCCGAATATGCTGGTCATTGCACTGTTTTCTGCAATTGTACTAATGATTGTTATCTACTTTATTCTTGTCACTTTCTTCCCCGCTGTGTTCTCCGGGCTTAGTACCGGTGACATCCAGCCTGTTTCCGATAAATAAACAAATCGGTTAATTTAATTCTGTTATATCGGTGTTTAATATTAAAATTAAGCAGGACAATCAGATCAGAATCTGAAATCAAGATATCCATTGCAATCAGATATTTAAACATAAAAAAGTCGGCCCTGATGAAGGGCCGACTTTATTGATGATATCATCAATTTATTTTCTGATAGCTTTAAGCGTTTGTTTGGAGCCGTCTTTCATGGAAATAATTACCATGTATACTCCCTGTTTCAATTCTCCTAAGTGAAGTTCTGAAGAAGGATTGTCGATGGTCTTCAGCAATCTTCCCGATGTATCCGAAACGGAAACAGATTTTACCTTAGCAATATCTGAGATATTCAGCACATCGCTGAAAGGATTTGGATATAGCTTGATGGTATTCTTTTGATCCGCTTTGACCTCCGAAACAGCCAAAACTCCTTTGGTTATGTTGATCGTGAAAACATCTTCAGGCTCATCTATATAATCACTATAATGTCC
Organism: uncultured Chryseobacterium sp.; assembly: GCA_913778085.1. Lineage (GTDB taxonomy): Bacteria > Bacteroidota > Bacteroidia > Flavobacteriales > Weeksellaceae > Chryseobacterium. The sequence goes on along the minus strand of CAJYXJ010000013.1, from coordinate 174,891 downwards.
CACATTTACATAATAAGTATTTCCTGCTGTGGTAGGAATGGAAATGGTTTCGGTACCGCCACCAGCTGCATTATCCCTAGTCCCTTCACAGGTCAAGGATGAACAGCTTCCGCTGAATACACCGATTTTAGGATCGAAAGTACTTCCTGCAGGCATAGTGACAGTAATGTTATACGTATCCCCATCTCCTGTAAATTTAAACCAGGTTCCATCATTCATTCCGCTGTTAGTACATGCGGTAACAAATCCTCCGTTGTTGGTTGCGCCGGCAGCGTTATTCTGTGTGTAAGTATAAGGAAAAGCTGTTGCTGTAAGTGCTCCGGAGCAGTCATCATTTGCAGGCGGCGGCGGCGGAGTTCCTATACAGATATCAAAGCCCTGACTATTGCCTGCTCCGAAATAGCTGTACACTCTTACCCAATAGGTCTGACCTACGGTAAGTCCTGATACCATGGCTGAATTAGGATCAGAGCATAAGATGCTGGCTAATGCACCACATCCTCCACTGAATACCTGGAAATAAGTATCTGTACTAACGGTAGTTCCTGTAGAAACCACATTCAAAAGAGAAATTTTATGTCTGGTAGCCGTTGCTGTAAACTTAAACCATACATCGTCATCTGCAGTTCCGTAACAAGGTGCCGGAGCTACATTTGAATCTGTTGCTCCCAAGGTATAGCCGGAAGTTACTGCTCCGCAATTAAGATCAGGATTCACTGTAAGGGCAATGGCTGTGGCACATTCGTCATTAGACGGCGGCGGCGGTACGGTGGAAAACATTCTCTCACTGCATCCGGTAGATTCGCCTCCCGATCCTACTGCAGTTACTTTAAGGTAATAATTGGTACCCGTTGCCAGGGGCGTAGAAGGCGTATAGCTATTGGTAGTTACCGAAGCCTGGTTTACAACATTGGTTGTCCCGGGAGCAGTTCCTATAGACACTTTATAGCTGGTTGCTCCCGAAACGTTGCCCCACGTTATGGTGGGAGTAAGCGGTACAAAACTGGCATTGGCACCAGGATATATAACAACAGGACACGCAGGAATAGGGCTAGCAGCAAGACCTTCAATGGTGATTACGGATTTATAATCAGCTCTTTCATTACCTGCCGGAGGCGAAGCCGGGTCCGGGTCATTGTAATCGTTCCTGTACCAGAGCGTGGAATTCTGAGCACCCGGGTATACATGCATTGCTTCTTCAAAGTTATTGGAATCATATCCTGCAGAATTTTCTTCTGCAGCTACCACCAGGTTGGAAGAGTTATTGTATGCAAACGGAGTAGGAAAAGTAATGCTTATAACTCCGTTTGTATTCGTTACGTTTCCGGAAAACACCTGTGTCAGCTGAGAAGACGGGATCCAATCTGAATCTGATACAAAGGAAGATTTCGTCGTCATTCCCAAGTAAATCACCCATTGTGACGAGTTAGCGATAGAGGCCGACGGGTCCAGATAGAACTTAAGTCCCGTGATATTTCCTGCCGCATTGGCATTGATTTCCTGCTTGGTAAAGATCTGCTGGACATAAGAATACCCATAATAGGTACTTATCGGAGCAACTCCAAGTGTGGTACTTCCTGTCCCAAGACTGATTTGGGCGGAAAGGGTCATGCTTAAAAATAATAAGCATGAAAGTAGAAATTTTGTCATAAACTATATAATATTGTGTAATGTTTACTAATTTAGTTATAATAATCTAAAACTAAAACGAATTTTTCATTTTTATTAAAAAAAATAGCGGCCAGTAATCGGCCGCTATCCTTATGACAGTTTTATTAATGTTATTTTATTTTTTAATGGTTTTTATCGTTTGCTTGGAACCGTCTTTCATTTCTAACGTTACCAAGTACATTCCCTGCTTAAGTTCTCCAAGGTGAAGTTCGGAAGAAGGGCTGTTTATTGTTTTCACCAATCTTCCTGAAACGTCGGTTACCAAAACATTTTTCACATTAGAAACATCAGAGATATTCAACACATCGGAAAACGGATTTGGATATGCTTTGAGTGTGTTCTTCGAGCCGGAAACTTCGGAAACAGCCAAAGCAGAAGCTGTATTGATGGTAATATCATCCACATACAAATAAAACTGATCAGCCGCAGAATAAGCATTAAATCCGAAATAATAAACGCCTGTAGTTGCCGGTGTAAAATTAACACTTACAGAATGTGCCATCTGGTCATTAATTGCAGGATAATCGGCTATGGTGTTTGTCATTGCGGATGCCGTAGCTGAAGTACCATAGGCTACTTTTAATTTTTCAGCATAAGTAGTCGAATTGTTTCCATACTTATAGGTAATGGTATATTGAACACCTCCTGTAAGATTCAATGCCTGTGTATAGAACCAGGTATTGGCAGCGCTGCTGGAATTCCAGGCATATCTCAGTACTTTGGATGTGAAACCCGGACTATCTGTAGGTGCATCAGCAGTGGTCCAGACATTTCCGTTTCCTGCATTCTGCACCTGGGTACAATTTGGCAATGCCGGTGTTGTCACCGATTCAAAGTCCAGTACATAAGGTAGTGAACCAGCGGTACAAGGCGTATTGAAAGTAGCAGAATTAGACCAGATACTCTGTGTTGTTGCGCTGCATTTTGATCTCACCCAAACATAATAGGTAGAGGCAGGCGTAAGGTTGCTTAATTGTTTGGAAGTTCCTGTAATTCCGGTAAAGTTAGGCGTTGTCGTAGCAGTAGGAGCTGTATTGCTTGTACTGTAGTACAGATCATATCCGCTTGCCGGAACGTTGGAAGGAGCAGTCCATGAAACCAATGCATCTGTCGTCGTAACATTGCTAACCGATATACCGGTCGGCTCTGTACAGGAAGGTGTAATCATCACATTGAAATCATCAAATCCCATATAATATGGTGCGCTGGTAACCGCCAGTGTTTTGACACCGAAAGTATAATTCCCTGTCGTAGTAGGAACAAAAGTTGATTTAACTTTAGTATAATTGGTGCTGTTTGAACCGCCGGTTGTTGTTTGGGTAGACGTTACAAAGGTATTTAAATTTGTCGCTCCTGTAGCATTCTGGTTGTTATTAACCAAAACATCTCCCTGCCATCCGGCAAGCCCGTCTCCTACATAATAGAAAGAGAAATCATAAGACTGCCCTGCTGTCAGGTAAAACTTAGGCGTCCAAAGGGTTGCTGCATTGGTAGAAGGGTAATAGATCGTTACATAATTAGGCGCAGATTTAGGATCATTATAAGTATTTCCTGCGCTCGTAGCCGTTGCATAATTCGTTGTATTTGAAAATCCTCCAGGTACTGATAACCAGCAGGAAGGTAGAATATTATCGCCTACCGAAGCCATACTGTCGAAATTTTCATTCCATGGAAAAGAAGAGATACCATTGGAAGGTGCTGCCAATGTAATAGGATTTGAATTGGTAGTTATTCCGCTTCCTGTACAAGTTACTGCACAATAATAAGTACTGGCGGCTGTAATTGTTGCGTTAAGTGTCGGAGAAGTAGCTCCGGTTACCGCAGACCCGTTAAGATACCACTGGTAAGTAACTCCTCCACCTGCTGTACTGTTCTGTAGACTCAGGGTTGTATTATAAGGCCCTGCACACGCTGCCGATCCGGAAGAAAGAGTGTTACCCGGGTTAGGAGTTCCCGTACATGGTGTGGAAGTAAACTTCAGCTGCGTCTGATACCTTCTTGAAAGGGTGGAAAACGATGTTGTGCTTCCCGGTATCGCTGAAGAATTACTGGTTCCCATTGCCTGTACGGCAGTTGATGTATCATATTGCCATAAGAATGCTCCTCCAGTAAAAGGACTTGTAAGCGTACCTGAAGGTACCCAATCGATATACACTTCGATTGCATTTCCTGCGTAATTGAAAGTATTGCTCGTATTGTTGGTAAGGGTTACCCATCCTGCTGCCGCTGGGAAATTATTGCTGCTATTGATGGTGGCTGTATAGAACAAAGTAGCACCTGCCGTCATAGTATCCCATGAAGTTCCGCTTGCCAGAGCCGTTGCATTACTGTTCTTTAAATACACATTCAGGGTCCAGGCATTGGATCCGGAAACATTGAACGCACTTGCTTTATAATAAGCAATTGAATTGATAGTAGATCCCGAAGGTACCGTCGCTCCCGACAGATCGGCAGCAGTAAGCAATTGTACAGACTTCGAATAATGAAAGGAGCTGGTACTTGTAGAACGGTAAATGGGATTACCATTATCATTTGTACCGCTCGCACTTGCTCCAGTCCCTATGGTGACTGTAGTTTGCGCCATGAGCCCAAATCCGATGGACATCATACACGTGAGTAAAAATTTCTTCATTTTGGTAAAAATTAAATTAGGTAATATAAATTTAGTGAATAAAAATTAACAAAAGCTCAATAAAACTTAAAATAAATTTAATTTTAATTGAATTTTAATTTTACAAAATACATAATAAGCATTAAAATTCACAATTTAATGAATATAACATAATTAAATTTAAAATATAAAACATTGGAAATCAGACATTTAATTATTTATCACAAAATATTGATTTACAGTATATTATATTTTTTATTAAAAATTATATCAAAAAAAATAGCGGCAAATTGCCGCTATTTCAATGATTAAAATAATCTATCAGAAAAATTATTTTTTAATGGTTTTAATCATTTGTCTGGAACCATCTTTCATTTCAAGAACGACCAAATACATTCCTTGTTTCAATTCACCAAGATGAAGTTGTGTGGAAGGATTTGTAATGGTTTTTACCAGTCTTCCCGCAGCGTCCGTTACCAGAACATTTTTAACATTGGAAATATCGGAGATATTCAGGATGTCACTGAAAGGGTTTGGATAAACTTTAATGTTCTCTTTAACTGGAGATGCAATATTATTTGTGCTTAATACAGACGCCAGATTATATATAACATCATCTATTAAAACACTATAAGCCGGTGCACCTGCGTTTCTTAAAGCTAATGTGGTAACACCAGCCGGAACTCCAGTAATTGCTAAATAATAATTATCTACTGTTGTATTACTTGTTGAGGTATAAGTTCCCAAAGTTACGAAAGTGGATGCATTCGTAGGATCAGTCATGTATCCAACATCAATTTTTCCACCAGCTGTATAATTAGCTCTTCCTTTAAATTTAATTGCATAATTACCTGTATCTAAATTAGTTATACTTGGTAATTTTACAATAACAGGTTCTGTTGCGCTATTTCCATAGATATACAGATTATTAGGAGCACTCATTACAGTACTCGCCTGAACATACGCATTTGATGAGGTTCCCGTTACTAATTTACTCCAGCAATTTGGTAAAATACTACCGCTTGATGAAGTAGAATCAAAATTTTCAGAGAGGTTTGTTACACCTACGCATAATGTTGTGAATGAAGCAGATAAAGACCACTCGCTTTTATCATTTGCACTACATGCAGAACGTACCCAAACATAATAAGTTGTTGATGGTGAAAGTTGAGACAAACTTTTAGAAGTTGTCGTACTGGTTGTTGACGCCGGAGTTGTTGTACCGGGAGCTGTATTTGTTGTGCTATAATATATTTCATAGCCATTTGCCGGAACAGTTGATGGAGCAGTCCAGGCAACATCTGCAGTGGTTGTTGTGATATTAGATGCTGTAATAGCTGTTGGTTCTAAACATGTAGGAATTGCCTGTATATTGATATCATCTAAATAAATAGATCTGTAAGTTCCACCAACGCCGTGTCTGAATGCAAGATATTGGTTGCTTCCATTCGGGATATTTACTGTATATTGAGCCATTGCTCCAGTCAAAGTAACAGAACTTATTTGAGTAAAAGTAGAGGCATCTGCAGGATTGCTTAAAGTTCCTACCTGAACTGTGTATCCTGACGAACCACCCATTGCCATAAAACGAACTCTGTTGTTCCCATTTGATAGGATGGTAATCTGAGGAGAAACCAGCATGCCACCTGCCGTCGTAGCATCACTATTATAAATATAATATCCTCTAGGTGCAGAAGTATAATATGTTGAAGAAACGTATCCATAGCCCGACCAAGATGCAGGCTCCAGATATCTCCAGCAAACAGGAGCATTGGTATTGGTGCTGCTACCTGTAGCTGTACTATCAAAGTTTTCTACCAGAGGTAATGTAGAAACCGGTGTACAAGTTGTTACAAAGGATCTTACCGTACAAGGTGTAGCAGGAGCAGAAGTATTTGCCGTATACGCTGTTACTGAATAGTAATATTGTGTAGAATTATTTAATGCAGAAGATACACTATAGCTGGTACCCGTAGTTACATTTGCATCAGCAATATTATTAGATCCTGATGTAGTTCCTATTATTACTTTATAACCTGTAGCACCAGCAATAGCCGTCCAAGTAATTGTTGGGGTTGTGGTTACATCAGTTTGATTGGCTGTAGGTGCTGTAACCGTTGGACAAAGACTTAATGTTGTAAAATTTGCAGAACTGGACCAAACTCCCTTATCCGTACCGTTACAGTTTCCTCTCACCCAATAATAATACAGTGTAGAAGGTACTAATCCTGATAAGTTTGCTGTAGTTACCCCCGCTCCTACAGAACCAGATGGTGTTGTAGTTGATGATGGTGCAGTGGAAGAAGTACTATAATAATATTCGTATCCGTTACCCGGAGCAGTAGTAGATGCAGTCCAGCTAATTGTAGCCGTATCTGGTGTTATTGCAGAGGAAGCGAGTCCCGTCACAGTGCTTGCACAATTAGCAAGTGTAGTAAATGATCCTGCCGTCGCATATCCACTACCAGTACCTGCTAAGTTTGGAATATGCGAATACATAGACTGAGAAGTACCATTCAATGCCTGAACTTGCACCTGATATGTCGTATTTTGCGTTAAACCGCTAAGTGAAGCTGTAGTAGCTGAAACCGGATTTCCACTAAAATTAGTCCAATCGCAGCTTCCTAATGCTCTATATTGAACATTATAGGCAGTTGCTCCCGTTGGTGCAGTCCAGCTTAAAGTCGCACCAGCATTAGTTACAGCTGTAGTTGCAGCAAAAGTTCTTACCGGTAATTGAGTACCTGGTGTCCACGTATACTGTAATCCTGTTGGAATTTTAACGTTTACGTTGGTTGTGCTTGAGAAAAGCATTGTGCTTGTTTCAGCATTTCCGGTAACCGCTTTTGACCAGTCACAGGTTGTTCCAGCAGGTACGTTACCAATCATTAATGGGCTAACGTTAGTTGCATAAGTAACACTATTCCCTCTGATACCAACTTGTGGATTTATACCGGAAGTTGCAGTTCCCGGATCAGTGGAAGTACCATAAACGATATTAATTGCTCCTGTTGCATAAGTTAAACGAATCTGAAAGTTTAATCTTTCTGTACTCTTGTTATAATAATTCGCATGATCTTTATACTGAACAATAAATTCTGTCGGTGAGTCTAAATAACTTATTTCAGGTGCAGCTCCGGTAGCTGTAGAAGAACCTGCATCCTGACCAAATGCAGAGATAGCTCCTGTAGTTGATCCCAAAGTTGACAAAGGGGTATAATTTGTTCCTGAAGGAGCTGCTCCGAAGGTTATATAGCCGTTTGCGCTTACATATACACTGGTAACCGCAGTACCTCCGAAGGTAAAAGGCGAAGACAGTGGAATTGCAGCAGAAACCTCATTATCATAACTGGTATTGGTTCCCGAAGGAAACAATTTTGTACCTGTTGTAATCGGCGTATAAGTAGCACCTGTACTTTTAGAAAAAGCATAACTAGCAACATTTGTTTGTGCATAAGAAGCGCTTCCCCAAAGTAAAGCGGCAGCAGCAAATGTTCGCGTCAGCCATTTTGTTTTAAAAGAATTGCCCGTCGGTTCCTTTCGACGCAACAGGCCAATGTAATTGTTCTTCATACTTAGTTAAATTAAAATTAGCCTGCTAAATTAATATTTAAAATCAAAAAAAAAGCGTTTTTTTTAAAAATAAAACATAAAAAGTCAAAAAAAAATTAAAATTTTATTAAACAAACATTTAATTGCTACTTCCAATTAACATTATAAAAGAAAGCAGAAATTCTATAATATCAATGCTTTATATTTTAAACCTGTTACTGACATTTAACAATAATTTTCAGATGAATAACAGATTAAAGATTAAAATATTCTGAAAAAATAATCGCAATCCAAAACTTGAATTGCAATCATAATTTATCAGTTAACAAATACAGAAGGATTTAATTCAGATAAAACTCATATTTATTAAGCAGCTGTATTTCCTTGATCAGCTCGCCGCTTAGATTTACCGAATGCTTCATAGACTGCACCTCGAGATGCTCAACTTTAGCATCTTCCTCAACATTTTTAATGTAAAACTTCAATTTCTGGTTGCCCTGATTCTTTTCGAGCACCCTTCTGAAAAAATGGAGGTCTTCAGGACGGAAATCCATAACGTCCATCACCAGCGAGATACTTTTTGCAAACCGTTCAAAGGCTTCCTGAAGCTCAATGACTTCATTTACATTCACGAAAACCCGGCCGTCCTTCACCTGGGCAAATTTAATCTTAAAGATCACGAACCGCTGAACTTCCAGCTTTTCTTTCAGTTTCATATAATCGCGGTCTCCCAAACGGAAAGAATAGGAACCCGAATAATCTTCCAGCGTTACGAAAGCTACTTTTTCGCCACTCCTGAATCCGTCCTGTACACGGTATTCGGTGATAAGACCCGCTACCGTATATTCTTTCCCTGCACCACCGTTCTCTCTTTCTTTCTGTAACGTTTTCCAGTCTTTCTTCTTTTCTTCAAAAAGTTCTTCCTGTTTATTGGCGAAAGCCTGTTCTTTATAAGCATCTACCTCATCAAGATTCAGAAAATGGAAAACCCCTTTCGGTTCGGCCTTTTTGGTAACCTCTTCTATGATTTCTTCCTCTCCTGTAAGCAATTCATCAGATACAATTTCTACAAGATCTGCAACATCTTCAGGAACATCCTGCTCCAGAACAGGAACCTCATCTGCTACCAGCTTCACTTCTTCATCTTTTTCAAGGACCGCCTTTTTGGAAAGCTGCCCCTGCATAAACTGGAACTGGAATTTAAATTCGTCCAGCGGATGTGCAGACAGGTAGAATCCGATGGTTTCCTTTTCTTTGTTCAGCTTATGCATATTCGGCCACTCCGGGCATGGAGCGAGCTTCGGCTGTTCGATCTGTACTTCCTCCGCAAAATCCGCAAAAAGGGAATGTTCCATTTCATTCTTGCTTTCCTGGAAGCTCTGTCCGTAGCGGATGAGCCTTTCCAGGTTGGTCTTTCCGGCCATATCGATATCGAAATACTGTCCGCGGTGAAAAGTATCGAGTTCATCAAAAGCTCCGGCAAGCACCAGACTTTCCGCAACCCTTTTGTTCATCTGCGAAGGCAGGATCCTTTCAAAAAAATCATAAATGTTTTTAAATCTTCCGTTCTGTCTTTCTCTGGTAATAGCTTCACTCGGCCCTTCCCCGATTCCTTTGATGGCACCCAGCCCGAAACGGATCTGCCCTTTTTCATTTACCGAAAATTTATACTGCGATTCGTTAACGTCCGGACCCAATACATCAACGCCCATACTTTTACAGTCTTCCATGAACATGGTGATGGATTCCGTATTGTTGATGTTATTGCTCATGACACTTGCCATATATTCGGCAGGGTAATTTGCTTTCAGGAAGGCGGTCTGATAGGCCACAAATGCATAACAGGTTGAGTGGGATTTGTTAAAGGCATATTCGGCAAAAGCTTTCCAGTCGTTCCAGATTTTTTCCAGCCGGGTCTCGTCAAGATTGTTCTTTCTTCCGCCTTCTATGAATTTGGGGTACATTTTATTCAGAACATCGATCTGCTTTTTACCCATTGCTTTTCTCAGCGTATCGGCCTCACCCTTGGTAAAGTTGGCGAGCTTCTGGGACAACAGCATTACCTGCTCCTGATATACGGTAATCCCGTAGGTTTCCTTTAAATATTCCTCGGTTTCCGGTAAATCGTAAACAATTTCCTCAATTCCGTGTTTCCGGTTGATGAAATTCGGGATGTATTTGATCGGGCCGGGACGGTACAGGGCATTCATGGCGATGAGGTCGGCAAAAACCGTAGGTTTCAGCTCCCGCATGTATTTTTGCATTCCGGGACTTTCATACTGGAAGATCCCGATCGTCCGTCCTTCTTTAAACAGCTGATAAGTTTTCGCATCATCCAGCGGGATTTCATCAGGATCAATATCCACTCCATACCGTGCCTTTACCAGTTTCAGGGCATCTTTGATAATCGTTAGTGTCCTTAGACCCAGGAAATCCATTTTTAAGAGACCCGCACTTTCCGCCACCGAGTTATCGAATTGCGAAACTAAAATATCGGCATCTTTTGCTGCGATGGTTACCGGTACCAGGTTACTCACATCTTCCGGTGTAATAATTACCCCGCAAGCGTGGATTCCGGTATTCCGGATACAGCCTTCCATTTTTTTGGCACTGGCAAGCACACTGTGCCGCGGATCGGAAGAACTGTCCAGGACCAGTCTCATTTCATCAACAAGCATCTGATCTTCCGGCCTTAATTTATCATATTTGGACAACGCTTTCGCGATATTCATCCCCGGTACGGACGGGATCAGCTTGGCAATATTGTTGGTATCCGGAATCGGCAGATCCAATACCCTTCCGGCATCTTTAATAGCGGATTTACCACCCAAAACCGAATAAGTAATAATCTGTGCCACCTGGTTCTGCCCGTATTTATCGATCACCCATTTGATGATCCGGTCACGCCCTTCATCATCGAAATCGATATCGATATCTGGCATTGAGACCCTTTCAGGATTCAGGAATCGCTCAAAAAGGAGGTCGTATTTAATAGGGTCTACATTGGTAATCCCGATGCAGTAGGCAACGGCAGAACCCGCTGCGGAACCACGTCCGGGCCCTACCCAAACGCCCATGTTCCGGGCTTCGTTACAGAAATCCTGAACGATCAGGAAGTAACCGGGATATCCCGTGTTGGCAATAACCTCCAGTTCGAAATTGAGACGTTCTTTAATTTCATCGGTAATCTCGGCATATCGTTTTTTTGCACCTTCATAAGTTAGATAGGTCAAATAAGCCATTTCCCCGCGTTTTCCGCCGTCAATATCATCTTCGGGATGGATAAATTCCTGTGGAATATCAAACTTCGGAAGCAGAACATCCCTTTTTAAAGTATAAGGGCTGAATTTCGCAAAAAATTCCTCATATGCTTCGAAAGCATCGGGATAAGCCAGAAAGGCCTCCTTGATCTCTTCCTGATTTTTAATATAATATTCTTCCGTTGCGAGTCCTCTTCTTTTCCCGAATCCTTTTCCGACAGGCGTCGACAGCTTTTCACCATCTTTGATGCAGCTTACTATATCCTGAATGTTCGAATCGTCTTTATCCGTATAAAAGGTTTCGTTCTGGGCTAAGATCTTCACGTTGTATTTATCGGCAAAATGCAGCAGTACATCATTTAAATGCTCTTCCTCGGGCAGTTTGTGGTTCTGGATCTGAACATAGAAATCTTCCCCGAAAGTATCTTTCCACCATCTGAAAAGCTCCTCCCCTTTCTGTTCCCCGGTATTTAAAATTGCATCGGGAATATCCCCGTGAATTCCGGAGGTTAGGGCAATAACCCCTTCTTTATATTGCGCGATCAGGTCGCGGCTTACCCTCGGCACGCCAAAGTAGAATCCTTTCAGGAAGCCGATACTGGAAAGCTTGGCTAAATTTTTATATCCGTTAAAATCCTTTGCCAGCAGAACCACCTGGGTCCTGCGGTCGGGATCATCTTTGGTAAACTGCTTCTGCTCGTAACGCTCGGAAATATAAAATTCACAGCCCACGACAGGGATCAGCGGCTCCGAAACCGGCTCCGGTTCATTGAATTCGGTTCCGTTTTCTTCGGCTTCCTGTTTTTTAGCCAGATATTCTTTATGTTTTTTAGCACGGTCGCCGTTGGCACCTTCAACTGCCGAAACGAATTTGAAGGCTCCCATCATGTTTCCCAGATCCACCATACCGACGGCCGGGAAATTATTATCGGCTGCTTTTTTAATTAAATCATTAATACTGGACGTGGCAGTTAACGTAGAGAAAACACTGTGGTTGTCGAAATTAAAATATTTTCCGAGATCGATCTCATCAATGCTTCCGAAATCCTGTTGTTTCTTCTTATTATTGAAATCTGCAACCTGCCTTCTGATCACGATATTGAAAGGCTTGATCGGATCCGGATGCAGCGTTTTGAAATACGTAAGCTGATCTTCGGAAGTTTTCAGGACTTCAGCCGGGATAATCCCGATCCTCATCATTTCAAAGAAAACCTGCGCGGTGGCGTTTACGTCAGCCGCAGCATTGTGTGCTTCATCAAATTTATGCCCGTATAATTTTTCGTATAGCTCCTCCAGTTTCGGAGACTTGTACCTTCCGCCTTTTCCGCCGCCGAGCTGGCAAAAATCGGTTCCCAGAACCATGGTATCGGCTTTAGGTTTTTCCTGAAGGTTATCTTTTACATTTTTCCTGTAAAATTCGGCTCCGACGATGTTATAATCGAATTCTACATTATGCCCGGAAACAACCCGAACCCTTTCCAGTACCTCCGAAAATTCGTGCAGCACTTCTTCGAGATCACGTCCTTCTTCATTGGCAATTTTTGTAGTTATCCCATGAATCCTCGCCGCATTGAAGGGAATATCGTATCCCTCGGGCTTTATGATATAATCCTGATTTTCAATTAATGTCCCGTCATCATCATGCAACTGCCACGCGATCTGCACCATTCTTGGCCAGTTGTCTGAGTCTGAAAGCGGAGCGTTGAAATTCTTTGGTAAACCTGTGGTTTCTGTGTCAAAAACTAAATACATGTATTATTTCAGCTTTTATTTAAAAAGAGAATGTAAAGTTACTTCATTTTTTTGATCTTACCGTCAAAATACAGGTGTTTTTACATGATTTACCGATACTTGGCAATTACATTTCCAACTTAATTCCCTTAAATTAAAAATCATTTTACATCAGAAAAAATAACAAAGAAAAACCGATTAATGCAATTGCTGTAAAGCTTTTATATAAATTGTGTTTTAACTTTATTCTCAAAGCATTTTGCTCAGCAAGGACCTGCCTGAAAATGCCCCACTAAATCAATGTAAAAGAGGAAGCACTACGGCCTACGAAAATCTACGAAGATTTTTAAGTTTAATTAAAAAATTTAAGACTCATTAAAATTCAATTAAGATTCATTGTCCAGGAGCCTATTTACTAACAATGATTCTGAATCTTGCCTACATTTGTTATGAAATATTTACTTAATCATTAGCGGCATGAAAAAACATCTAATTCTGGCAGGGACCTTATTATGCCTTTCCATGTATGCACAAAAAGGCAATGATCAGCTGAGAAGAGAATTTGAAAAGCAGAAGACAGAGAATGAAAAACAGTTTGATGCTTATGCTGAAAAAGTTTACGGGAAAAGCCCGGACAGTACGACACAGAAAAAAATAGATTCGCTGAAATCCCGGTTGGGCGGCTTTCATTTCGGGGTTCCCTATTTCCTGCAGGAACAGGACACCCGCCAGCTGATGAATTCCAATTCGGATCTGCTGAATACACCCGGAAATATTTCAGGGCTTTCCGGATCTTTTAACGGAGAGAACATTAAGTATACGATCTTTGACGGCGGAAGGATCTATGAATCCCATACGGCATTCAATAATGCACCAGGAAGGGTTACGAACAAAGAAGACAGTTCTCAGAGCTATTCCGATCATTCTACCGGTGTGGGAAGCTTTATCGGAGGGAAGAATGCTCCCCTTTCAAACAGCAGCGGGGTCTCGGTGGGAAATGCAAAAGGGGTGGCCAGTAATTCTACGATGGACAGCTATATGTTCAGCACCACAACCCTGCCGGGAGATACTTCTACCAGTACCGTCTATCAGAAAATACAGACGGCCCAGCCCTATATTTCAAACCATTCTTACGGAATCAATCCCGGATGGAATGAAAATTATGACAGCAGCGGAAATATTTCTTCGTATGTCTATAACGGTTCCAAAAGCGGAGGTACGTTTTACGATTTTCAGGGGACGTATGATTCCAACGACTACAATTATGATGCGCTGGTTTACAACAACCCGTCTTTCGTTATCGTGAAATCCGCCGGAAATTCTTTTGGGATGGGACCCAACGGAACCGGTTCCACCGTTCCTAAATATTACAAGACCTCCACCGGACAGGCACCATTCAGCTCCAGTGATACCGTTCCGGCTAATAACTGCTCGCTTGGGTACGATTGCATCGGCCCCGGATCACTGGCGAAAAATATCATTGTGGTAGGTGCTACCGATATTATCGGTTCCAATAATTACCGTTATACCAGCGCATCCGATGTGGTGCATTCCGATTACAGCAGTGCAGGCCCGAGAGACGACGGTGGTATAAAGCCGGATATTTCAACCGTAGGCACGAATGTTTATTATGCATCTTCTTCTGCCGCAGGAAGCAATGCCTGGGCAGGCGGAAGCGGAACGTCCTTTTCAGCACCGGTCGTAACAGGAATCATCGGTCTGTGGACACAGATTTACAAGCAATTGTTCGGCAATGCTTTGTTTAATGCGGCCTCTGCAAAAGTTCTTACCGTACATTCGGCTTCCGAGGCCGGAAATACAGGTCCGGATCCATGGTTCGGCTGGGGATTTATCAATGCAAAGAAGGGAGCAGAATTATTGGTTGGCAAAGCGAATAATACCGTTATTTTTAATGATGAGACACTAATCAGCGGTGTCAAAAACAATAAATTGGTTACCGCATCCGGAAGTGAGCCGCTGAAAGTGACGGTCAGTTGGATTGATCCTGAATACACGCCTAATTATCAGTTCGTATCCGATGTTTACAATAACAGAACATCCAAACTGGTCAATGATCTTGATGTAAGGATTATCGATACAACAAACAATACCATATACTATCCATGGAAACTGGACGCAAATAATCCAATGACTCCTGCAACGAAAGCCGATAACACAGTGGACAATATTGAGCAGGTAGTGCTTGATAATCCTGTTGCCGGAAGGATTTACCGTGTTGAGACCGGGAATAAAGGAACCCTGGTAGATGACTCAGGGAATCCTTCGCCTCAAAATTATTCCATTATGGTAACAGGTATTTCCCAGCAGTCTGTTTTAGGAACAAATGATGTGACGAAGGACAATGGAATCATCATTGCCCCTACCATTACCAAAGATTATGTAAAAGTATTGAAAGCACCTGCTAGATCCGTATTTACGATCTATGACCTATCCGGTAAAAAACTGCAGTCGGGCATGATACAGGGGAATGAACAAAGCCTGGATCTGTCTTCCTATGTAAGAGGAATATACATTGTAGAGATAAAAACAGGAAACAAAACCCTCTCTAAAAAAGTTATCAAAGAATAGAAAATCAATAATTTACAGCATTTAAAACCTTAAAACACTAACAGTTGTTAGTGTTTTATTTTTTTGTTTATCTTTGCCTTCTATGGAAAATACACTTCACGAAAAAGTTTCTCAGGATATTCTGCTAAATGCTTACAACCATATGATGCTTGCCAAGGCAATGGCAGACATTTACGAAGAAAACAGAAATGTTACCAAATATGTTCACAGTACGTCGAGAGGCCATGAAGCCATCCAGCTGGCCACTGCTTATCAGCTGAAAAAAGAAGACTGGGTTTCTCCTTATTACAGAGACGAAAGCATTCTTTTAGGTATCGGTTTCCAACCCTACCAATTGATGCTACAGCTGTTGGCAAAGGCTGATGATCCTTTTTCGGGAGGAAGATCGTATTATTCCCACCCTTCCAGCCGCGATGAAGACAAGCCGAAAATCATTCATCAGAGTTCGGCTACGGGAATGCAGACCATTCCGACAGCAGGTGTTGCGCAGGGAATCAAATACATCCAGGATTTTAACTTACAGCAGTTTGAGAACAATCCGGTAGTGGTCTGCAGCCTTGGCGACAATTCGGTAACGGAAGGTGAAGTGAGTGAAGCATTTCAGTTTTCCGCCCTGCACCAGCTTCCTATTATCTTCCTGGTTCAGGACAACGAATGGGGAATTTCCGTAACCAAAGAAGAAGCAAGGACATGCGATGCCTACGAATTTGTAGCAGGCTTTACAGGATTGAGCAGAATGAGGGTAGACGGAACCGATTTTGTTGAAAGCTTCGAGGTTATGAAGAAGGCGGTGGATTTTGTACGTACCGAAAGGAAACCTTTGGTCGTATGTGCAAAAACCGTTCTGATCGGACATCATACTTCCGGAGTTAGAAGGGAATTTTACAGAGATGAAGAAGACCTGACCAAACACCGGGCAAAAGATCCGGGAGAAATCCTCAGAAACCATTTGCTGGAAGCCGGTGTTGACGAAGAATTATTAAAACAAATTACGAAAAAAGCGCGTCTTGAGGCGGAAGAAGCTTTCGAGAAGGCTAAAAACGCTGAAGATCCGAAACCTGAAACGGTAATGCAGCATATTTTTGCACCGACACCAATTACCGAAGAAACCGGAACACGCGAACCTAAGGACGGGGAAAAGATCGTGATGGTGGATGCTGCCATTCACGCGATCCAGGAACTGATGTGGAAACATCCTGAAGCATTACTGTATGGACAGGACGTCGGGGAAAGAATCGGCGGTGTTTTCCGTGAAACGGTAACCTTAGGAAAGAAATTCGGGAGCAAAAGGGTATTCAATACCGCAATTCAGGAGGCTTACATCATCGGCTCTACCACCGGAATGAGTGCAGTTGGGCTGAAGCCTATCGTAGAAGTACAGTTTGCCGATTATATTTATCCGGGAATCAACCAGCTGATCACGGAAATTTCAAAATCAAGCTATTTGAGCCAGGGAAAATTCCCGGTCAGCAATATCATCCGTGTCCCGATCGGTGCATACGGCGGCGGCGGACCTTACCACAGCGGAAGCGTGGAAAGTATCCTGGCCAATATCAAAGGGATTAAAATTGCCTACCCGAGCAATGCGGCAGATTTTAAAGGTTTGCTGAAGGCTGCCTATTATGACCCGAACCCGGTAATCATGCTGGAGCACAAAGGCCTTTACTGGAGCAAAGTTCCGGGAACGGAGGATGCCAAAACCATAGAGCCGGCTGAAGATTATATTTTACCTTTCGGAAAAGGAAAAGTGATTATCGAAGCGGATCAGGACGAAACCGGAAAAGGAAGAACCTTATTGGTTGTAACCTACGGAATGGGTGTTTACTGGGCGAAGGAAGCAGCAAAAAGCTTTAACGGGAGAGTTGAAGTTATCGATCTGAGAACCTTAATTCCTCTTGATGAAGAATTGGTTTTCGAAAGAGTGAAAGCTCATGGAAAATGTATCGTCCTGACGGAAGAACAGCTGAACAATTCTTTTGCGGAAGCATTTGCCCACAGGATTTCCAAAAACTGTTTCCGTTATCTCGACGCTCCGGTTGAAACCATGGGGGCTCTTGATGTTCCGGCAGTTCCGATTAATCTGATACTCGAAAAGGAAATGCTGCCGAACGCAGAAAAGCTGGGTGCAAAAATCGAAGAAATGCTGAATTATTAGTTCAGATAAAAATAATTAGCCTCCGGAAGCACGGAGGTTTTTTTATGCCTTGCCTTTAGTTCCATATTAAAACAATTAAAATCAAATCTATTTAATTCATTTTCATACATTTAAATCAATATTATTAACAAACAATGTCATTAAATAATCAGTCCTCCTGGTCGTAATATTAACAAAAAAAATTCCAGCTTTCAGCTTATCTATTCGAGCCCATGAACATGGTATCTATTTTGCTTATTTTTTCGCTGATTTCAATTCTTTACACGGCTTATGATCACAACAAAATACGTCAACTACAAACAGATTTTCAATTTATCGGGGTTTCATATGATCCTGATTTCCGTCTGGTGTACTCTTATTGCTGTGCTTTTTCATGTTTTCCATTGGGACTGGATGATCATTCCCTGGGTTCCCGTAGCATTGATCGGTACTGCGGAAGCTTTTCTGGTGGGTTTTAAAAATAATCAGGCGTATGACAGATTATGGGAAGCCCGGAAAATCTGGGGCGGAATCGTTAATTCCAGCCGAATGCTCGGATCGATGGTCTATGCGTTTGATACTGACCAGGAACAAATAGGAAAATTTGCTTTGGAAGACCGCCGGAAAAAAATAGTATTTCGCCATATTGCATGGCTGTACCAATTACGCGAACAACTTCTGATTCCCACCGAATGGGAACACATTAAGGTGGAAGAAGACCAGTTTAAAAATACCGACCACAAGCGGAACCGATTGATTAAAGCAGGATTTCCCGATTATGGAAGAACACCTATTTTCCTTAATAAATATTTATCTGAGGAAGAAGTAAGTTTACAGCCTCATTATAAGAATTTCGCAACTTATCTTATAGCCCAGCAGTCTAAAGATGTGAATGAGCTAAAGAATCTCAATGCTATTTCGGATTTCAATCAGAAGCAGTTACAGGATTGTTTAAATGAATTTTACACCTTGCAGGGACAGGCCGAACGAATCAAAAAGTTCCCGCTTCCCAGACAGTTTGCCAGCACTGCATTTGTTTTTAATATCATTTTTATCATGCTGCTTCCTTTAGGGCTTGTAAGTGAGTTTGCCAAGCTGGGAGACTGGGGAATCTGGGCTTCGATTCCGTTTTGTATAACGATCGGATGGATCTATATTATTATGGAATTGGTGGGCGATTATTCTGAAAATCCTTTCGAGGGGCTGATGTTCGATATCCCAATGCTTTCGATCTGCCGGACTATTGAAATCGACTTGCTTCAGATGACAGGTGAAACAGAGCTTCCCGATCCTATTGCTTCCAAAAACGGGGTTTTGGTATAGAACTTTTTAAATAAATTGCATAGCCTATAAAAGATAACTATATGGCAAAGTGAAGCTAATAAACGATATGGTCTTTAATTCCTGTGTTTTACCAGATACACTTTAACTAAACTTGAGCAGGAAGCATTTTCATAATAATAAGTAGAGAGATTCATTTCAAATTAACAAAATAAAACCGTCTCATTTTTATGGGACGGTTTCTTTTATTTTAATGCATTGCTTCACTCAGATCAATCTTTTCCTTACTCTTCCGTTCTTTAATAAAGAGAATGAACGGAATACAGATCAGGAAGATTACGCCTAAATACAGAAAAACATCCATATAAGACAGTACCGTAGCCTGTTTCGTGACGGAGAGATCAAGCATTTTATAGGCAGCATTCATCGCAGCATCGGGCGTCATCCCTTTGGCGACAAAACTTCCTTTCAGTGCCTGCAGCCTCTGCTGGACGGCAAAATCCGTTTCGTCAAGATGGGAAATCAGGTTTACCCGGTATTTCTGGCTGGCATTGGCAATAAAGGTAGTAATGGCCGCAATCCCGAACGAACCGCCCAGCTGTCTCATCATCCCTGTAAAGGCCGCTCCCTGACCGATCTCCTGCCCTTTCAACGTACTTAACGAAAGAGACGTAATCGGGATAAACAGGAGTCCGAGACCCGCACCCCTTACGATCAGCATCCAGAAAAATGCATCTTTGCCGGTATCGGGGGTAAGAATTTTATAGCCCCAGAAGCTGTAAATAAAGAAGATAAAGAGTCCCAGGGAAACAAGGATCTGTTGTTTTGCACCTTTAGACAACAACCTTCCGATAATAGGCATCATAAAAGCCGTCGTAAGAGCTGCCGGGATCATCAGGGCACCCGACTGAAGCGCTGTCCAGCCCAGGATGCTCTGGGTATAAAGAGGTACGATAAATGTTGAGCCGTACAACCCGAATCCCAGGACAAATGACATAACGGTTCCGATCCTCAGATTTCCGTTCTTCAGAACCCGGAGTTCCACAATCGGATATTTGAAAGTAAGCTCTCTCCAGAGGAACAGGATAAATCCTAATACAGCTGCTACGGTAAAAGCGACAATCATTCCGCTGGCAAACCAGTCTTCCTCATGTCCTCTTTCCAGAATGAACTGTAAAGAACCTACTGTTATGGCAAGTAAAGCAATTCCCAACCAGTCGACATCGGAAACTTTACGCTTTTCGGCATATTTAGGACTTTTTACGAACTGAAGTGTCATTAAAGTCGCGGCAATCCCGATCGGAATATTAATGTAAAAGATATACGGCCAGCTGAAATTATCCACAATGTATCCTCCGAGCGGCGGACCCAGCGTAGGCCCTATAATTACTCCGAGACCATAGATTGCCTGCGCCATACTTCTTTTCTCTACCGGATAGGATTCGGTGATGATGGTCTGTGAGGTTACCAGCAATGCTCCCCCACCAATCCCCTGCATCAGCCGGAAAAATACGAGCTCCCAAATGTTCGTTGCATTTCCGCAGAGAAAGGAAAATACGGTAAATATAACAATTGACGCCGCAAAATAATTCCTTCTTCCGAACTGCTGGGAAAGCCAGCTTGTCATGGGTACAATGATCACGTTACCGATCGCGTAAGCTGTAATCACCCATCCAACCTCGGAAAGTGTGGCTCCCAGGTTTCCCTTCATTTCGTTGAGGGCAACGTTTACAATCGTGGAATCCACAATTTCAAGGAGGGCACAAAGAATGGCCGTAATCGTGATGATTACCCTCCTTGCTCCATATTCTACTAAAGAATCCTGCATAGTTTTTTTCGGTATTAAAAATAAAGAGATTCCGAGACCCGGAAATTTATGATCTGAACAAGCCGGTAACGAACTAACTTTATTCTGTTTTAAAATGAGATTGAGTTCAGGCTGGGTTGATTCGGAAATCTCCCTCTTCCTTACTTTAAATCTTAAGGTTAATTTTAATCATTGCGATCCGGATCTCTTAACCTCTGTATATTTTAATGGTAATTTTATAAAAAGTGAATTGTCAGCATTTCATCTCATGGCTGCCATACCGCTTCATCAATCTTCTGCATTCAGACGGAATTCTTTTCAAACCTTCCTCATGACGAAACCTCCGCTCCATATTCTTATTTACTGATTTTCCGTTCAGGCGGTCCCTTCTACATCAACGGTTCCTGCTTCTTCTTTTCCTGCATCATAAGGAACCTAACTTCAATAACCGCATTCCTCTACATTATCAGTGTCCGCATCATTTCCACCTCATCGGCTCATTTCATTTTTCAGCACCTGCATTATCAATCTGCCTCTTCAATCATCATCATTCTGACATTCTTCCGCAAACTGACAATTCACTTATATTATTTTATAAAAAAGGAATTGTCAATGATTTATCCATCCCTCATTAATTTCTGCTTCATGATTCATCTTCATCCTGTTTCTTCCACAGCATCGACAATTCACTTGTATTGTATTATTTCAAAGAAACTTCTGCTTTCACATTCATCCCCGTTCTCAACCTTTTAGCGATGTTTTTATCAAGGTTTACAAAATCAATTTTTACAGGAAGCCGCTGAACTACTTTTACGAAGTTACCGCTCGCGTTATCCGGGGGAAGAATGGAAAATGTAGCTCCGGTTGCGGGAGAGAAAGAGCTTACCACGCCTTCAAATTCCTGATCAGGAAAAGCATCGATTTCAATTTTCACCTTCTGTCCTTCCACCATTTTATTCACCTGTGTTTCCTTAAAGTTGGCTACTACCCATTTCTGGTCGTTTTTCACCAAAGCGAACAATTGGGAACCGGCCTGTAAATATTGCCCGGCCTGGATCGGCACTTTTCCGACATATCCGTCTTCCGGTGCTAAAATCACCGTATAGGATAAATTCAATTTGGCATTTTCCACATCCACTTCTCTCTGCTTGGCTACGGAACCTGCCACACTGATCTGCTGAGAACTTGCCGCCGTTTGTGAAGACGCGATATTTGTCTGCTGGGCGATCTGGTTTCTCTGATCGATCAGAACCTGCAGCTGCTTGTCCGCGGTCTGTTTAGCAGCAAGTGCCTGCTCATACTGCTGTTCGGTAATGGAATGGTCTTTTACAAGATTTGCATATCTTTTAAGATCCTGAGAAGTTTTCCATACATTTACACGGGCTGCTTCGATCTGAGCGTTAGCGGTGGTTACTGCTGCTTGAGAAGATCCTATGTTTTTGGAAGTGGCTGTTGTACTGGCCTGCGCGTTGGAAATATTGCTTTTTGCCGTTGCCAATGCAGCTTCCGCCTGTTCCAGAGCCAGCTTCTGGTCTCTGCTGTCCAGAATGATCAGGGTATCTCCTTTTTTTACAAACTGGTTATCTTTTACCTTTACCTCCGTTACATATCCTGAGATCTTGGAGATTACCGGAGAAAGGTTGGATGCAATCTGCGCATCGTCTGTTTCTTCGTGAGATTGGCCGTAGGTATAGGCATTGAATCCGTAAATTCCTCCGCCAATCAAAACAACCGCTAAGATGATGGGAAATACTAAACTTTTTTTCTTTTTCGGTTCAGTGCCTGGGGTCGTATTATTTTCCATGTTGGGTATCGTTCTTTATTTATTTAATCGTTAAAGTTCCTGTGGTCTGTAATAGTTTGCGGTACGCCAGTGCGGCATCAGCTTTTGCATTGATAACTCCTACATTGGCGGAAATCTGTGCGGCATCCGCATCCAGAAGCTCGGTCATAGTAGCTAATCCGTTATCATATTTATTTTTTGTGATCCTGTAGTTTTCATTGGCCTGCTCGGCAGATTTCTCGAAAACGGCGATCCTTTTTTTAGAATAATCCGTATTTTGGTAATCCCTGTTGACATCGAGCTTAATGTTGTCATTAAGCAGCTCGTTGGTGGCAGCCAGCTGCATTTCTCTGGCCTGCGATTGTTTCAGGGAAGAGTTTTCTTTCCAGAGATTGGACAGGTTATAGGAAATTCCGACTCCGACATTTACTGCATTGTAAATCGTCAGAAATTTGGGAATGTCCGCTGCCACATACCCTCCGGTAAAGGCAATCGAAGGAAGATTTTCTGCTTTGGCAGCTCTGGTTCCCAATGCAGCAGCCTGCCGTTGTTTATCCAGTGCCTGAAGATCCTT
Organism: uncultured Chryseobacterium sp.; assembly: GCA_913778085.1. GTDB lineage: Bacteria > Bacteroidota > Bacteroidia > Flavobacteriales > Weeksellaceae > Chryseobacterium. The sequence continues at coordinate 151,898 of CAJYXJ010000013.1, read as the reverse complement.
GCGGTTCTCACGGGCTGCATTGATGTAATAATCAACCGGCCTTACTTCATTTCCTTCCTCGATGTAATTCTGGTCTACTTCAATTTCCGTACTTTCGGGAAGTCCCAGTAACAGATCCATATTGATGTTGGCAATGTTATAATTATTTCTGGCCTCCAATAATTGAAGTTCAACATTCGCAGTCTGCAAGCTTGCTTTCAGACGGTCGTTTCTGGCGATCACCCCGTTGTTTTCCAGTTTCAGGAATGTTTCGTCCCTTTTCTGGGATGCAGTGAGGTTTTCTTCGAGTACTTTAATCGACTGGTTGGCCTTGAATAGATTATTGTAAGCCTGAGCCACGTTATAGGCAATAGCCACTTTATCGTTTTCAGTGCTTAGTTTGGAGGCTTCTACCAGGTATTTGGCCGACTCAATCCCATACTTTATTCTTCCGCCGCTGTAAATCGGGACGCTGAGATTGGCTGATCCATAAGCTACCTGATGAACTTCAGGACCTCCGCCGGTAACGCCGGGAAGTTTAATGTTCACATTTGGTTTCAGGGGAAGATACATATAGCTTCCGGAAACTTTAAGCTCGGGCAGCTGCCTGTTTTTTGCTTCCAGAAGATCTGCTGTTGCTTCTTCTATTTTAGCAGCATCGATCTTCAGGTTCTTGCTGTTTTGAATACCAAGCTGAACGGCCTCATCCAGGGTAAGTGTTCTTTTTTCCTGGGCATTTGTGTTTGCAATCCCTACGAAGAAGGCCAGCGCAAGGACTGAGTTATTTATTTTCTTCATAACCTAAAAGGTCTTTTAGTAAGTATTTAATATGTGTATTAAGTTCTGTGTAATACTTTTCGTCGAAAACAGTTTCATCATCGGTATCGTTCAGGAATTCCTTGTACATTTCCTTTGCATTGAAAGCATAGAACACAGTTCCGCTTATAGTAGAATGAAGTAGATAGATCGGAGGGTTTTTGGTAAATATCCCTTTGCTCAAACCGCTTTCCAGTATTTTGGAATACATGGCGAGAAATCCGAGCTTGGCCTGCTTCAGCATATCCACGATATTTGGATTTTCGGTATGAAGCTGCTCCCGCTGCATGATTCTGTAAAAACACTTCTGGTGTCTGATCCTTCCTACAAACTGGTCTACAATCTTATTTATTTTTTCCCAATCATCAATATCGGTTCTTTCCAAAATGTCTTTTGAGAAAAACTGCCCTTCATTCATCCTAAACTCCACCAGCTTTTCATACAGCTTCTCTTTTGAACCAAAATAATAAGAGATCATGGAAATATTCACATGGGCTGCTTTTGCAATCTCCCGCGTGGAAGTCCCCTCAAAGCCTTTTTCTGCAAAAAGTTTCTCGGCAGCAAACAATATATTTTCTTCTTTCGAAATCATCTTAGTTACGTTCTCGTTTTTGACGTTGCAAATTTACATCCAAATTTGAATAAATCAAACGATTGATTGAATTTTTAATTTATTTTTAATGCTGCAGAATTTAAATAATTGATTAACAAATAGTTAATTTTAATTAAAAATATTAATAATTATTATAGACCATTCTATCATATGAATTTGATCTGATTTTCTTCTGCAATTTTAAGAAGGCAACTGATTGTTTCCGGGAAAATTTGCTTTAAAACGGAGTTCAATGTAGATTGATAATAACTATATTTACCAAAAAACTAATTATGGGTCTATTCCGTTCTCTTTTCGGGAATAAGAAAAACAAGTCAGGACAAACTGCGGCAACTAAATCGCACCAAGAGCAGGAACCGATAGAAGCTTTGATGGAATCGGGAAAAAAGTTTGATCATGAAATTATTGAAGCTTTTCAAAGGTATTATTCAGATCCTACCCTTTCCGTAAGTATTGAGATAAAAGACGACAAAGGAAATATTTACCCGCCGCATATGGTATATGAAGAACTCTTTGCAGAGTGGGCAGGGATCCGGTCCAAGTGGGACAGAATGTCGCTGCTGTACAAATTCTGGGATGAGTCTCAACCGCAAAGGCCTGAACACTGGCAGGTATTGGAACGATATACCAAAGACCGCTATCCTAAAATCGCCCTCCGGTATTTGGAAGAATTTTTAAAGGATAAAGAAAATTTTGAAGCCAAAGAGCTTGTGGCCATCTCAAAAATGTACCGTTCTATGATTCAAAACGGTATGGCCCGAAAGTATATTGAAGAGGCTTATCGCAGATTTCCTGATGAAGATCCGGTACAAGTAGAATATGCCACCGTTTTACATCTGTCGGAAAATCATAACGAAAGAGAAAATTCACATAAAATTTTTCAGAAAGTTTTAGAAAAAAAATTAAGCAAAGAAGATACGGAAAGCCTTTTCGGATGTTTCCTTTTTTCTGAAGACTATATAGATTCTTCGGTTTTTGCCCTTTCTTATCTTATTGCCGCAGAAGCAGCACCTGACCAGTGGGATGTCCTTGCAGAAGAATATTATTACTGTCCGCTTTTCAGGTACGAACATGCCGTAAAGCTGTCTAAGTCTGGTGAGCCTCTGAGAGCTTTGGCAAAACTTACCTCGTTAAGCCAGGAATTTCCATGGTTTGAAAAAGCTGTTGAAACCACAATTAGCAATATCCATTCAATGAGAATCCAGATGAATTCACCGGAATTTATGGAAAAAGAACTTAGGGAATTCCAAAGTCAGACGAATGGTTAATAGCAGATTTTTGCCGTAGCCGTGATTCATTAATTTTTATGAATATATCTTGAAAGCTTAATCCCGAGGTCGGTCCAGACGATCTTGGGATTTCCGTTTCGGGTAAGGTGCAGATCGGCAGTGCTGATTTCCTCCAGAATACTTTCAATATTAGCTCCGGAGATAAACTTTGAAAAACCGGCCCAGTTAAACCCGTTGACATCAATCTTTTTATAAACCAGCCCTTCCGACTGATAATTCTGAAGCAGGGCCAGCCTGAAAATCTCCGAGCAGTAATTTAAAAAATTCTTCTGCTTTTCGCGGTTCCAGCCTGCAATTTCTCGGGCCCAAAAGATAATACTTTTCAAAAATTCAGGTTTCTTTTTTACCATGAAAGCATCGCGTACCCACTGCACAAATAATTTCTCAAACTCATCGTTTCTGCTTCCTGTCTGCAGCAGTTTGAGAGCATCATTGAGGTTACCCTGCGCTTCATGGACGATTTCTCTGATCTTCTCTTCCGGAATGCTGAAATTTTTTTGTAAATAAGCATCCAGGTCTCCGTCGGTAATCCTCGGCACTTCCACAATCTGTGTTCTGGAAAGGATGGTGGGCAGAATATCGTTAACCGATTCTGCCGTAAGCAAAATGACGGTTTTCGCCGGCGGCTCTTCCAGAAATTTCAGGAATTTATTGGCTGCAGCGATGTTCATTTTATCGGCTCTCCAGACAATAAGGATCTTGGTGCCTCCTTCATAGCTTTTTAATGAAAACTTCTGGTTCTGGTCATCGATTTCATCTGCCGAAATAAAAAGCTGTTTGTTCTCCGACTGTAAAAAAGCAGTCCAGTCGTCATAGCTTGCATACGGAGATTTTATCACCATTTCCCGGAACTCTTCAAATTTATTTTTGCTTAAAGAATTCTTATTGTCTGTAAACACCGGAAAGCTGAAATGCAGATCGAGGTGATTGAGATGTTCCACTTTTGAAGCGGCATGCTCATTCTCACGGCTCAGGACTTCTTTGGCATAGGCCAGGACCATAGGCAGCGTTCCATAGCCTTCTTTTCCAGTGAAAAGCTGGGCGTGGCTCACTCTGTTTTCGGCGATGCTGTCCCTGAGAAGTTTTTTCAGGTTGTGCTGTCCGGCAATGTTCTCCCAATTCATGGCTCAAAGATAAAAAAATTGTAGGTTACTGTAATGTCAATTTTATTTCATAAGTAAATTTTGATGCAAATCAATTTTGAATTTTAAAGTACCTGTAGCGGATTTTTTAACGCCGGGATCGCAAGGAATTTTATTTGATCATGCCATTTATTTTTCCATTCGCAAAGGCATTCCACTCAGCAAATGATAGGACTGAATAATTGATAAGCGAAGTAAATGGACCATTCACTATTTACCATAATAAGCCTACGGTTTCCCTCTACATCTGCCTTAACAAACTTTAACCTCATATAATTTTTACAATTCATTAATATTTAAGATATTTGCGCATTGTTTTAAAAATAAAGAATGAAAAAAATCTTTGTACTATCATTCATATCAGTTGGGTATTTCCTTAATGCGCAGAATCTGAGTAATTCACCTTATGCAGCTTACGGAATCGGAGATGTAAAATATGATAATACGATCGAAACGACCTCTATGGGAGGTATATCAACCGCTTTCATAAGCGATTTTACAAGTAATTTCAATTTTGCAAATCCTGCAAACAATACCAATTTCGAGCTTACCAGTATAAAACTGGAGGCTACCAACGAGAATAATTACTTTAAAACAGATTACAATAATACGAAATCTACCAAGCATTCTACGTATTTATCCAATATTTCATTGGCTTTCCCTCTGTCTCCAAAGCTGAAAATGGGTATTTCCTATCAGCCGTACAGTTCAAAAAGCTATAACATTCTTCATGAAGATAAGAATGAAAATAATGAAATCATAAGATATAACAGATTCAAAGGAAGCGGGACATTAAATACTGCCCAGATCGCTTTGGGATATAAGGTAACGGATAAACTTGCTTTGGGAGCAAGAGCGAATTATTATTTCGGAAACCTTTATGACCTGAATGAGCTGGCACAACCTAATGCAGAGCTGATCAACGGTTATGAAACCAGAAACAGCATCCACAATTTCAACTTTACCTTAGGGGCAAGCTACCAGAACCTGAATACCAGTACCGACCGTAAATTCACCATCGGTGCCACAACTACTTTCGGCAACACCAGTAATATAACCACAGATTATGTAAACAGTACTTATTTCTATGCTGATGCTGCGGGTACTACAAAGAGCAACGAAAGTATTATTGAGCAGAAAAGTACGAAATCCAAAAATCTTCTGCCTTTACAGGCTTCCGTAGGGGTGGGTTACGGAGAAGAAAACCAATGGTTCCTTTCTGTGCAGGGAGATTATAAAAAAGGCGAAAGCATTACCTATTTCGGGAACACCCTGGATCTGCAGGATTCTTACAGGATTTCTGCCGGAGGATGGTATCTGCCGAACTATAATAACTTCAGGAGCTATTTTTCCAGAATCGTATACCGTTACGGAGCCTTCTATGAAAAAGGAAATCTTCAGATCGCCGGACAGAACATCAATAAATTCGGAGTTTCCGGCGGTGTTCTTCTTCCATTCAAAAACAGCAGCATCACCAGGATGAGCGGATTGGAAATCGGTCTGGAACTGGGGAAAAGGGGAACGCTTAAGAATAACCTGATCAACCAGAATTTCATTAACCTGAAAGTCGGCTTCAATTTTGCCGATAAATGGTTCAGAAAAACACTTTACAACTAATATGATGTTTTTTAGAAACATACTTCATAAAAAAAATATAGCATACCTTTTCAGTTGTGCTATATTTTTTATTATGACCTCCTGTGAGGAAGACCTTACAAAAGCCAATTCCAAGCAAAGTAAAAACTTCGCCTCACAGATCATCAACAATGCCTATATTATCCAACGGGATTCAGGATTTGTTACCATGAAGGCCAAAGCCCCGATTATTGAAAAATACGAGCTGATTGACAGCCCGTATACGGTAGCGAGAAAAGGAATCGACATCCAGTTTTTCGACAAGAAGAAACCGAAAATCCCGGGAACCATCAAAGCCAAGTATGCCAAGTTCTACGATTATAAAAAGTTCTATGAAGCCAAAGGCAATGTAAGGATCACTACAAACGAGGGGGATAAATTTGCCATGCAGAGCGTATACTGGGATCAGATCAAGAAAAGTATTTATACCCGCGATACCGTTTATGTAACCAGAAAAAACGGAAGTACACTCATCGGTGCGCATGGTATGAGGGCCAAAGATGATTTCTCGGAATATGTATTCTTCCAGAATTCCGGGGATTTTGCCACCCCTGAAATTTCCCAAAACAAAAAATAAAGCCATGATTTCCCATGCTGTCGGATTAATGTCCGGAACAAGCTTAGACGGACTTGATATCTGTTTTGCCAAATTCGAAAAACAGCATGCCTGGAGCTTTGAAATCCTGAAAGCCGAAACCCTTCCCTATCCTGAGGAATGGGAACGGAAACTCAGAAATTCCATTTATCTGCCCGCGCCGGAATTGCTGGAGCTGCATTCGGAATATGGTTTTTATCTTGGAAAATCGGTTAGAGAGTTTATCGAAAAACATCAGCCCGAACGAATAGACCTGATCGCCTCCCATGGCCATACGGTTTTTCATCAGCCGCAAAAAAAATTTACCCTTCAGATCGGTGACGGAAGGGCCATTAAGCTGGAAACGCAGCTCCCTGTGATCTATGATTTCCGGAGCCAGGATGTTCTGATGGGTGGAAACGGCGCGCCGTTGGTTCCGATTGGTGACGAACTGTTATTTTCACAGTATGATGCCTGTCTCAATCTTGGAGGTTTTTCAAATATTTCCCTGACCGTCAATGATCAGCGGATTGCTTTTGACATTGTGCCGGTCAACATCATTTTAAATTCTCTTGCTCAAAAGCTCAATAAAAATTTTGATGAAAACGGTAATCTGGCGAAAACAGGGAAAGTCAATAACGGATTATTGTCCGAATTAAACGCATTACCCTTCTATCATCAATCCCACCCGAAATCCTTGGGAGTTGAGTGGTGCAACCATTGTATTTTTCCTTTATTTCAGGAAACGGATCCGCTTGACCTGCTGGCAACCTTCACGGAGCACGCGGCCATACAGATTTCAAAAGTTTTAGATGAAAACCGGTTGAAAAAAGTACTTTTTACAGGAGGAGGAACTTATAATGCTTATCTGATTGAAAGAATTAAAGCTAAAACAGATGTTGCAATCATTATTCCCGATAAAGATATTATTGATTTCAAAGAAGCTCTGATCTTTGCTTTTATGGGCGTTTTAAAAATGAATCATGAGACGAACGTACTGTCTTCGGCAACGGGAAGTACGGCCAATCATATTTCCGGGCTCATTGTTTAGCAGAAAACTTTTCTGTAAATTCAATCAATCTTCTTTGGTGATTTTTACATCCGTAAAATGTCCCAATGTTCCGGGGCCTATCCATAAGCCGATACTTCCCCTCATATCTTTACCCTGCTTCAGATCGTTGACGATCAATGTGGGTTGAGAAGCACCGTCAACGTAAAGCCTGGCCGTTTGATCCTTTACCACAATTTTAATTCTGGTCCATTCCGCTGGCACTACATCGACGTAAGCTTCATATTCCCCCGGCGTTTCCTTCCTGAGTTTTTCCCAAGGATGTCCCGGAATGGAAATATACTGGCTGGAATGGTTTCTGCGCAATTGATCATCAGCCCGGCCATTCGTAGGCCGGAGATAAAAAACTTCCATTCCGGAAGCGTCCGAAACTGCCCTGAACGCAATACCCACGAACCCGCGTGCTGTCTCTCCGGCGTTGGCCAACGGCTGTCCGGAAACCGTAGCTTCAATAATGCCATTATGGAAATCGATATTTTTGAGAATTGCCAGGGTCCTGTCTCCGTCAGCCTGACCTTTTATTTCCAGCGCCAGCGCATTTTTTCTTTTATAAACAGATTTTTTCACAGTTACCTGAAATGGGATCACATCAGACGGAAATAATGCTTTGTTCTGCGCATTGTATTTTAAACTGAATAGCAAACTTAATATAAGGACAACTGACAGTTTAGTAGTCATAAGGAAAATAATTTTCAAATCTAACGGCTAAAGTAAGAAAAAATAATATCCCACCGTCTGCAGAAATTTTTGTCAATAATAATTCAGCCAGGACCTTTTTCCTATTCTGTAAATTGTAGTCATTCAATCTATTCTTTAAAAGTTTTTTATCTTTATCCCAAATTCCGGTTAATTAACCAGACCTCATTTTGTAAAAATGGCATTACTTTCCCCAATTAAAACCTATCAGTTTCTGCCCTGTAAATATGGTCCGGAACTGCTGCTGGATATCGGGCGTATCGAGACCCTGAAACATTATGTATTGGACAGTACATTACACCGGCTCAGTTTTTATGAAATTGTTTTTATCGAAGAAGGATCCGGAACATTGGCTTTGGACGAAAGCAAAATGCAGATAGGCCCGCAAACCATTATTTTTACCAGTCCGGGACAGGTCCGTCGCTGGAATATTGATGCGGAATTAAAAGGCTACACCCTGTTCTTTGAAAAGGATTTCCTGCATCTCTTTTTTTCGGATGAATTATTTCTGTACCGGTTTCAGTATTTTCACCAGTATTCACATCCTGCCGGAATGCAGACCGATGAAACCTCATTTGGAAAATGTACCGACCTTTTACGGGAGATAGAACAGGAGTTCAAAGAAATTCAGAATGACAGCAACCACCTTATCAGGTCACTTCTTTACCAACTGCTTATCGTTCTCAATCGCTACTATGCAGCGGTTTATCATGTCCAGCGCGACACTTACATTCAAGCGGATTTCTATCGCTTCAGATCCATGCTGGAAAAAAGATTTTTGCACGACCAGACTGTAGAAGCCTACACCAGACGGTTAAATGTAAGCCCCGGATTCCTTAACAAAATCTGTAAACAATTCAGCGGACTATCGGCGCAGCAGATGATTCATCACAAGTTGATTTCGGAAATAAAGAGACAGCTGCATCAAAATAAATCGGCAAAAGAGATCTGCTATGAGTTCGGTTTCTCAGACCCCTCCAATTTCAACCGCTTCTTTAAAAAATTTACCCGCATGACTCCCCACCAATACCGGAAAAATATATAAAATGACCATTTTAAATATGAAATGACCTTTTTGCCGGATATGAATGTTTCTAATTTTACAGAAAAAAAACATGATAAAATCCACAACATTCAGCCTATTGTTTTTCTTTACGAATCTGCTTTGGCTAAAGGCAGAACAATTATACATTAATTGTAAGACCGGCAACGACAGCTACTCCGGTACGAAAACCCAGCCATTAAGAACGCTTGCAGAAGCAGCAAGGCGCGTAAATCTTAATAAAGAGCAGGGGGAAACAACAATCATCCTTTCGGAAGGCATTCATCTGCTGACCCGGGCCGTCCTCTTTACCAATGACAAATATACATTGACCCACCGTCTGATCATGCGTGCGGAAGTAATGCCCGACGACACAGACTGGAAGCCGGAAAAAATGCCGGTGATTATAACAGCAGTACCTCTTGAGCCCGGCGTGGGCGGAGAAGAAGCCAAAGGAATACAGCCGGAGGTAAGCCATGTTACAATTGAGGGTCTTAAGTTTACAGGCAGTCCCGATTATACTTACCTGGATGATCATCATTTACGAAGGTCCTACCCTATCTGGCGCGATGGTAAAAAGCTGGACGATTTACTGGTGACCCAATGCCTGTTCGTCGGGAATGTGGATGTACTGCCACTGCATGTCGGGGTTATCGCCAATGGCTATGGCCTTGTGATCGACCACTGTGTTTTTTTCAACTGCAAAATTCCCGTTGTTTTCTGGAAAAATGATGGAAAAACAGGCAGCCGCAGTGCTATGCGCTATTCGTTGGTGTACGGCGGTTATTTCTGTGGGGTCTGGACAACTCAGGGTACCAACGGAGAGGAGTTTGATTTCCATCATAACATTATCGCCAATACGGATACCATATGGATCAGGGAAAAAGGAAGCCTGCGCCGATACAAAGCCTCTGACTGCATTTTTACCGGTTTTAAAAAACTAGCGGGCTACGGGAGCGGGCCGTTAAGCGACAGTGATGCCACATCAACGGATTTCCTGGAAATGAAAAACGTACGGACTTTCGGAACGGTTGTTATCGAAAAAGACCAGAGCAAGCGCAATTACCTCCAGTTGGCAGAAAGCTCGATGGGTAAAGAACTGAATGCCGGACTGTTTAAGAGATAAGAATTGAATATTGAATAAGTGATACAGGTTTATTAAATGAGAAAACCTTCAATGCTGAAGGTTTTCCATTTATTTATAAGCTTCGATCTTATCCGTTAAGGTATTGATGAAATTCTGAAGTGGTTTTTCGACCATCATTTTAATGAAAGGGTTGAATTTTCCTTCGAACAGCATTTGTACTTCGGTCTGGTTTTCATTCAGCGGATTCAGGGTTGCTGTCAAAGCAAAATCCAGGCTGGAGCTCGCGGACTTCAACACCGCTTTCTGATCATTCACTTCATCGATTTTCAGGGCAATCTCAGGCATTCCCTGCAATCCGAATTTAAATCCATCCTCTCTTGTCTCAAATTTCTGAAGACCGTCCGGCATAAAATCTTTGTAATTTTCCGGCGATTTCAGGATTTCCACCAATTCTTTAGATGATTTATTGACAATAATCTTTCGTCCTTCTAAATTCATTTTTTATTTTTGTATTAAATTCTTAATTCTTACAAATATATGTATAAAGTTTTTGTGAACGAAAAAAAATTACTGTTGTCTAAGCAATCTGAAAACTTAGAAAAAACGCTTGGATACGAAAACGTCACAAGCCTGGAGATCGCGCTGGATCTTCTTGAAAATACATCGGTAAAAGAATTAAATGTTTTCGGGGAAAACCTTGATGAAATCTGGAGCGAATTTCAAAAGCTCTTCAGGATCATTGAAGCGGCAGGAGGTCTGGTTAATAATCCTCAGGGCGACCTTCTTTTTATTAAAAGACTCGGCAAATGGGATCTGCCAAAAGGAAAAATGGAGAAAGGTGAATCGCGCGAAGAATCGGCTGTCCGTGAGATCGAAGAGGAAACCGGACTGGCGAATGTGGAGCTGATACGGTTTATCAACACGACCTATCATATCTATGTAGAAAGAAATGGTGACAAAGTGCTGAAATGCACGCACTGGTTTGAAATGAATTTCAAAGGGGAAGACACTTCAAAACCGCAGATTGAAGAAGGAATTACCGAAGTCGCCTGGAAAAACACCACACAGATCGAGAACGAAGTTTTCCCAAGCACCTTCAAAAACATCAAACTGATCGTTAAGGAATTCTGGGATCTTAAGACTAAATAAAATCAATGGATTTTTCCAGGGCGATCCCTCTGGAACCTTTCAGCAATATATTTTCAGACTGTATTTTATTAGCTTTTAAGTATTCGGTTAGCGCAGCCGTGTTCTCAAAGCTTAAGGATGATGCACGTACGTTCCCGAAGTTTTTACCAACAGTAATAATCTGGTCGAAGCCTAAATCTTCAGCCAGTTTCAGGATGCCTGCATGTTCTTTTTCACTTTCATCGCCCAGTTCCAGCATATCGCCAATAATAATGGTTTTAGAGCCTTCAAACGTAATAAAATTATTAAGTGAAGCCTGCATAGAACTTGGATTGGCATTGTAGGTATCCAGCACCAGTGTTCTCCCTTCTTTTTTTACAATCTGAGAACGCATATTCGTCGGTATATAATTTTCGATCGCAGCTTTTATTTTATCAAAACTGAGTCCGAAATGAAGTCCCAGACTTGCTGCGGCACACAGGTTGGTAAAATTATAATCGCCTGTAAGCTTTGAAACCGCTTTATGGCCTTCATAAATTACACCTACGAAATTTTCTTCTGAAAAGAGCTCAAAATAATAGTCTGAATGCTCTTTTCCAAAGGTAATTCTTGGTGAATAATTTTCGGTTTTTTCTACCTGAACAGGATCATTTTCGTTTACTAGAAGGGTCTGTCCGTTATTTTTAAGATAATCATAAAGTTCCGATTTCCCTTTGATTACCCCTTCGAATCCGCCGAAACCTTCCAGATGTGCCTTTCCGAAATTGGTAATATACCCGAAATTCGGTTGGGCAATAGAGCATAAAAAACCGATTTCTTTCTGGTGATTGGCCCCCATTTCGATCACGGCCATTTCATGTTCCGGTTTAATAGAAAGCAGGGTGAGCGGCACACCGATATGATTATTCAGGTTTCCGAATGTATATTGCACGTTGAATTGCCCGGAAAGGACGGCATGAATAATTTCTTTCGTCGTTGTTTTACCGTTGCTCCCCGTAAGTCCTATAACCGGAATATCCAGCTGCTGTCTGTGATGAATGGCCAGTGCCTGCAGAAAATCAAGTGTAGAAGGAACATAGAAAATATTCTTTGATGCGTCTTCAAAATCCTTATGCTCTACAATGACCGCCAAGGCTCCGTTCTCAACGGCTTGCCCGGCCAAAGTTGCCGCATTGAAGTTTTCTCCGGAAAAAGCAAAGAAAATATCATCCTTTCCTACTTTCCTGCTGTCGATGGTTACTTTTTCTGCCTGTAAAAACAAAGGGTAAAACTGTTCTATATTCATGGTTCAAAAATAAAAAAACCTTCCAGTATTCCGGAAGGTTTTTTTGAAAATTATTTAGATAAATATTATCTTCTTGTTCTACCCTTATCGTTAGCTCGGGCATCCTGTGCAACACGGAAACCGATCCATCCGAAAGCTCTGTCCTGAGACTTGTATCTTCTTTGTCCCGGATCCAGCCAGTAAGCTGTATCCTGCCAAGAACCTCCTTTTACTACTCTAATATCGTTGGTAATATCAGAAGTTCTTTCTTTTTTATCTTTCTGTAATACTACTTTACCGTTAGCATCTACAATAAATCTTGATTTAGGAGAATTGTACATGTTATAAGAAGAAGCAGAATCTGAAGCATTTCTGTAATTCAGAGAAGACATTCTGTCTCCGTCTCTGTAGTTTCTGTAATCAGCGATCGTTTCTCTCTCAAACTGTCCCGGAAGGTTTCTGTAAACCAGTCTTCCGTCAGCTAAAGTATCATACTTAATGCTGCTTTCGTCCACCATCTTATAGGTTCCGTCTGCATTCTTTACGACAGCCTGAGGCATATTTCCTCTATAGTAGTTGAAATCACTGAAATCCTCATCGATAATTGGTCTGTATACGTCAGCCGTCCATTCCGCAACGTTTCCGTACATTCCGTAGATCCCAAGATCATTGGAAGGATATTGTCTTACATCTGAGGTTTTGGCAGATCCGTCATTTTTCCATCCCGGAAGACCTGAATAGTCACCGGCACCCATTTTAAAGTTTTCAAGGAACATTCCTCTTTCTTTTCCTTTGGTCCCTCTTAACTGATCGATTTCAGGCTTCTTACCTAAGTATTGGTTATATTCTCTGTTTTTAGCCATACCTAAAGCTGCATATTCCCATTCAACTTCAGTAGGAAGTCTGAATTTGGTTACCATAGCAGCGTTCGGAGCTCTGTTTGCAGCAAGCAGTCTTTGGTTGGTAGTTTTCATACCGGTTTTCTGCTGCATTCTTTTTTCATTGATGTACCCTTGCATTTCAGGATCATTCGATTTGAATTTATCCATGTTAAATGCCGTTCCACCCTGGTTATTGGATTCGTTGATATACAAATCTTTGGCAATGATACCCGCCTGCATTAGAGCTTTCTCATTGGCTCTGTCTGACAACCATTCGCAATATCTGTTGGCCTGAGTCCAGCTTACCCCCACTACAGGATAGTAATCGAATTCAGGAGAACGGAAATACGTTTCGTTGAAATCATTTCTAGATAGTTTGTTGTCCCACAATAAGGTATCCGGCAATGCACCGTTGTAGATTTCCTTAAAGCTCGGATCACTCGGAGGGAATACGTACTTCAACCATGTAAGGTATTCGCGGTATTCGTAGTTAGTAATTTCAGTTTCCCCGATAAAGAATGAACTTACCTGCATTCTGCGCGGCGCGTTATTCCAATCGTGCATAACATCATCTTTCACTAATCCCATTGTAAAAGTTCCACCTTCTACATATACCATTCCCGGCCAACCTTTTTGTTTTTGTTGCTTTCCTGCAAAAAACCAACCTTGTTTCTCGTTTGGTTTCCAACCTGTTTTGCTGACAAATTTTTTCGTACCGCCGCCATTATTAGATCCTCCGCAACTGGTTAATGCAAGTGTAGAACTTAATGCTATTAATGAAAACAACTTTAGTTTTTTCATAGTCGATATAAATATTTTCAAAGTACAAAGAAAAAGTAAATTATTCAATAAATCAAGTAAAGAGTTGATTTTTTTGAAAAACGTTAACAAATTAATTTTATTGTATCACAATTTAATTATAAAATTTTCATTTATTTTGTAATTCAGAAATTTCAACCATAAACATGAAACAAAAAATCTCACTTTTATTTCTATTAAGCTTTGTATCAATACTCTGGGCCCAAAGGATTACCATCGAATGGGATGGCTCTAAGATCAGGGACTTTGGCGATACAAAACTTAATCTCCCAAATTTCAAAAATCAAGGATTTTTATTCAGCCAAAATAACATTTTTATTACAACTAAACAACAGGTTGGAGAAAAGCAGCTGAAAATTTCAAATCCTGTTTGGGAAAACGTCTCTGCCGGAGCTCTGTTTGAAATAAGCAAAGATCTTCTCCCGGACTATGAAGTAAAGGATGTGGCTTATTATAACCTTGATGGCGACCGGTATGCAAGTATTAATGTTTCTTTATTTAAGAATGTAAAGGGGCAGGTACAACGGTTGTCTTCATTTGAAATTTCAGAAAGCAACATCCCTAACAGCACCGGCAGCACGATGAAAGTAGGAACAACCAATAATCCTCTTTCTACAGGAAACTTCTATAAAATAAAAGTCGATAAATCCGGAATTTTTAAAATCACAAAACAGTTCCTCCAGGATAACGGGATCAACCCATCTTCCGTAAACCCTAAAAACTTCAGAATCTACGGAAACGGAGGTATTATGCTTCCGGAATTCAACCAGGATGTGAAGTACGGCGCCCTTCAGGAAAATGCAATCCAGGTAGTCGGTGAAAATGACGGGGTGTGGAATGATAACGATTATGCCCTTTTTTATGCCCAGGGACCCAATGGCTACAATCTGTACAACACGGCAAATGGAAACGGCTATAAAAGAACGGATACCCGAAGCGACAGAAGTGAAAACGTAAAAAATATTTACGAAGACTTCTCTTACTATTATATCAATTTCGATAAAGGCCCGGGGAAAAGGGTTCAGCCGGTGGATGTAAACCTGCCTTCCTCCGCCCTTATTACAAGGTTCGACAATTACCAGTTCATCAACAACGATCAGAAAAATCTGATGAAAGTAGGCCGTGTCTGGGTGGAAGATACGCCTTTCAGTACCGATAAGACCATTACTTTCAACACAGCTTCTCCTATTCAGAGTGGCGACCAGATCCGTTACAGGGCACAGGTAATTGCCTACAAATCGCAGCAGAACAGCATTACTTATGATATCAACAACCAGAATCCTCTTTCTGTTGCGATTCCGGCCCCGAATTCCAGCGGAACGTATGAATTTTTCACCACCCGGTACAACGGAACGATTTCCGGACTGAGCGGAAGCCAGATTACCTTCAATTTAAAACCGAATATTTCGGTAAACCCGAACGGAACTTTCTATCCCGATTATTTTGAGGTACAATATAAAGATAACCTGAGCTTCAACGGAACTCAGATGAATTTCAGGGACTATTCCATTGTAAGCGGAAGCAATACCACCTATGGTTTCAGCTTATCCAATGCATCTGCAGCGGAACAGATCTGGGATGTTACCGATATTACGAATGCCAACAGAAGAGTGAATAAAGCGGCAGGAAATACCACTTTCAATTTCGGCTATACCGCGTCCGATCCCAATTTCAACAATGAATTCGTGGCATTTAAAGCAGATGCGGCATACAGTCCCCAATTTGTAGGAAGGATCAATAACCAGAACCTTTCGGCACTACAGAATGTGGATTACCTTATCATTACGGTTCCGGAAATGATGGGACAGGCCCAGCGGCTGGCCAATTATCATCAGACCAAAAACAACTATAATGTACAGATCGTAGATACGGATAAGATTTATAATGAATTTGGCAGCGGCAGCAGGGATCTTACAGCAATCCGTGATTTTGTGACCAGACTGAATACACCTTCCGGAACCCTGAAATATGTTTTCATTTTAGGGGATGCTTCCTATGATTATAAAAACAGGATTTCAGGCAATTCAAATGTGGTTTCCAGCTATGAAAGTGAGATTTCGCAGGATGTGATCCGGTCTTTCATTACAGACGACTACATCGTAATGACCAAACCGCAGACTACCCAGTTTATCGATTTCAATCTTCCCGATCTGCCCGTAGGAAGGCTTCCGGCAGGAAACGTGACAGAAGCAGGAAATATGATCGACAAAACCCTTGCTTATTATAATGGTTTACCGGGACAGTCCACGCCGTTCGGAGAATGGAAAATGAAGTTGGACTTTATCGTAGATGATGACAACGACGGACCAAATTCTACTCCTTTCCATACGGTAATGAACAATACCCTGGTGTCTGTTTTCGAGCAGTCCAGCTCTACGAATCTTAAAGAATACAACGTAAGAAAGCTCTACCTGGATGCATTCCCGGCACAGAGTACGGCAGGCGGACGGCGATATCCGCAGGTGAACCAGGCGATCTCCAATGATATCGGAAACAGTTTATATATGTTTTACTTCGGACACGGAGGAATCAACGGCTGGGCTCAGGAAAGGGTTTTAACCTTAAGCGAGGTTCAGAATGCGAATAATTTCTCAACGGTGTACAGTAGATTCCCCTTTGTATCTACCATTACCTGCGAATTTACCCTTTGGGACGATCCCGACACCTCGTCGGCAGGTGAGCAGTTCATCAAGCTGAAACAGGGCGGCCCCGCCACGATGATCACTTCAAGCCGTGCCATCGACGTGTCTTATGGAGTAACCTTTACCAATACCTTTACCCAGAATATGTTCAAGCTTACCAGCGACGATTTTGATACGCTGGGCTATGCGCACTTAAATGCTAAAAAACAGGAAGGAGCATCTACGGAACACCTGAAGGTAAACTTCCTTGGGGATCCGGCGATGAAGCTCAGCAGACCGAAAAGGCTACTGGTGATCGATAATATCGATACACCGGTTCCTGGCCTGATCAGAGGACTGGATTTCGTAAAAATCAAAGGCCATGTAAATAACCCGAACGGTACGGTTAATACTACCTTTAACGGAAGAGTGGTAATCAACATTTTTGATAAGAGATTAAATAAATCCACTTTAAATAATAGTAATGGACTTACTCCTATTCTTCAGTACACCGAAGAAGGAAGTGCCATCGTCAAAGCTTCGGGAACAGCCGTAAACGGAGTATTCACCGTAGAGTTCTATGTTCCGAAAGACATCAATTATGCTGTAGGTACGGGAAGAATCCTGGCCTATGCGGATAACAAAGCCAGTGATGTATTCAATAACCAGGCGGTACAGGTAGGAGATATTAATCCGAATGGAATCAATGATAACGAACCGCCGAAAGTAAAATTATATATGAACAATACCAACTTTGCCGATGGTGGTATTACCGACCAGAATCCGATGTTACTGGCATGTATTACCGACGATACCGGAATTAATTCCACAGGGTCTGGTATCGGTCACGATATTACAGTATATTTGGACGGTCAAATTATCAACACCGTAGTACTGAATGATTTTTATGCCTCGGGAGAAGGAAACGGATGTTTAAGTCCCACCCTTGCCGACTACCAGAAGGGTAATGTAACCTATCCTTTCAGAAATCTGGCTATCGGACAGCATCAATTAACATTTAAAGTTTGGGATATAAACAATAATTCAACAACCTCTACGTTAAACTTTGAAGTTAAGGATGAAGCCGACCAGCACCTGGTGATCAACAGGCCACTGAACTGGCCGAACCCATTTACCAACAAAACGTATATTCAGTTTGAGCATAATTGTGATGACATCCTTGAAGTGAACGTTCAGATTTACACCATTACCGGAAAATTGGTAAGAACATTATCTCAGCCGGTAGTCGCAGAACCTTTCCTGCAGGGCTTTAGAACGCCGCGTCAGGCCATTGAATGGGACGGAAGAGACGATTTTGGGGCAACTGTTGCAAAAGGTACGTATATTTTTAAGATATTTGCAAAAAGTCAGAATCAAGAAAAATGCAAAGGAAGTGCTACAGCTGTAGAAAAAATGGTACTTTTGAAATAAATTTAAAACGATTACAGTAAACATATTAACAAAAAACTGATAATATATAAAAGACAACATATGAATTTAACTACTAAACTGCTTTTAGGAATTGGGTTAAGTGCCGGTTTTTTAGGCTACTCTCAGGATTTAAGCCTTGTAAGACCTGTTTTAACCGGAGCTCCTTTCTTAAGAATCGCACCGGATGCAAGAGCTGGAGGTATGGGAGACCAGGGTGTGGTAACCTCTCCGGATGCTTTTTCACAATTCTGGAATGCTGCGAAATACCCTTTTAGCAGAACAAGTTCTTCCGTAGGAATTAACTATACACCTTACATGGGGAAACTTACCAATGATGTGTTTTTATTATACGGAGCTTTTCACAAATTCTTAGGTCAGGAAGAAAGATCTACCATCTCTGCGAGTATCTATTACTTCAATATGGGACAAGTGGATCTAACGCAGTTAGTAGGAAATGAAGTAACTTCCATGGGGACCTCAAAGCCAAACGAATTCTCAGTAGACGTGGCATATGGTCTGAAATTATCGGATTCGTATTCCATGGCCGTTACCGGTAGATTCATTCGTTCCGACTTAGCCGGAGGATTCAATACCGATACGACCCTGAAACCGGCAAATACTTTTGCCGTAGATGTTTCCGGATACTATACCTCTCCAAGATTCTCAGGTTTGGGAGGCATGGAAAGTAAAATCAACGGAGGTTTTGCCGTTCAGAATTTAGGGCCGAAACTGGATTACACTGGAAACGAAGAATCCAGATCTTATCTTCCGACAATGGCAAGATTAGGGGTTGGCTATGACATGTACCTTGATGACATGAACCGTGTGGGAATAAGTGTAGAAGGTTCTAAAATCCTGGTTCCGGGTTCCGAATATGTAGGAATCGATCCCAATACAAGACAGCCGATCTATGAGGTACCGAACGTTGGTGTAATGGCGGGAATCGGAAAATCCTTTAAAAACGAAAAATCCATCATGTACAGCGGTGCTTTAGAGTACTCCTATGACAATGCATTCTCCGTAAGAGGCGGTTACTTCCACGAAAGCGAGCAGCAGGGAGCGAGACAGTTTGCAACGGCCGGTATCGGATTGAAATACCGTTCTTTCGGACTGGATATCTCTTACCTGATCAATATGTCAAAAATCAATACAGCTTTGGATAATACCCTTCGTTTCGGGCTTACCTGGAACATTGGTGATGATACATCCAATGTGGATTATTAAGAAATACAATTTTAAAGTTGATAAACAGGCTGCCTCATTTGACGCAGCCTGTTTTGTTTAATAGAAACTGGCCAATTGTCAATGGTGAATGGTGAACAGTTAATCCGCTTCGCTAGTCAATAGTCAATCTGCTTCGCTCGTCAATTTTTCAGACGTACTGAGATTCACGTAAAATCAAAAAAACAACATCTTAAGCCTTAACCGAAAATTCCACTCCTTTGGAGGGGTGGCGAAAATTATGTAATAATTTTTGACGGGGTGGTTGATAATAGCAGCATATTAACAATGAATTGTCAATGGTCAATTCGCTTCGCTCGTCAATTTTTAATGCATTAAGATTCACCATTGACTTACACGGCAAAATTCACAATTTACCATGTACCGTTAATTATCAATCCGCTTCGCTTGTCAATTTTTCTAAAGCTATTAAAACTTTCGGCAGCAAAATTCACCATTTGCCCTTTACTTTTCAGGAGCTTTTTCCGGCTATCCATTCATACTCCTCACGTCAATACGCCCCTATGCGCTCCGCCGCCAAAACCCATTCGCTCCCAGGCCTTCCAATCCTGCTGCGGGGTAACCACTTCTATCCGGGCTATGACGGGCAGCCATCCGTTTCAACCAAGGGAACAAAAAACAATTAAACCGATAATATTCCACCTCATCTACAGTCTATCGATAGACAAAGGGCCGTTCCCGAAAATTACCATTTGCAACTGAAGACAGCGGCTCATTATTTAAATTTAACAGGAAAACCTTCTTTCTTCCATTCCATCAACCTGATTTTTTCTTAGATATAAATTAGTAACAGATCCGATATTTAACCACTTTCAGAACTTCATAGCCGAAACCCCAAAAACCCTTATACCTTATATCCTCATACTCCAATACTCTCATACTCTAAAACTCTCAAACCCCAAATCCATCCACTTCTCATCATGGTTTAAAATTTGATACTGATTTGTCATTCCGGTTGCTGATTCTTTAGAAAGATCATCAGACACCGGCACGGGAAAATTCACCATTTGTAAACCCATAATTCATATTTAACTCTTATTTTTGCAGCATGAACTACTCCGCGGAACTCAAAAAATTTGTGACCAGCCAATACGTATATTCTGCCATCAGGATTACACTGGCCACCGTTCTGCCGTGTGTGCTTCTTGCCCACTTCGGAATCCTCAAGGAATATTTCCTTTTTCCGCTCGGAACCAGCTTTGTAGCCCTTACCGATCAGCCGGGGCCATTCATCCGGAGAAGAAATGCATTAACCTTTGCCATCGTCTGCTTCGTTGTAGTGGCACTGGTTGCAAGTCTGGTTATGCACATCAAAATTCTCGTGTTTGCAGAAATTATCGTTTTCGGGATGTTCTTTTCCCTTATCGGAGTATACGGACAGCGTTTGGCCGCCGTCGGTTCTTTATCGCTGGTCGTTATGGCCATTTTTATCGACGGGCATCTCACCGGAGACAATATCTTTAAAAGCCTTCTGATCTTTGCTTCCGGCTGTACCTGGTTTTTACTTATCTTTTTAATTGTAACCACCATTCAGCCATACAAGCTGGCCAGCCAGATGATCGGTGAAAATTACCTCCAGCTCGCGGAATTCCTTAAAATTAAGGCAAACCATTATCAGAAAAATCCGGACTTTGATAAACTTACCACCCAAGTCATCGCCAAGCAGATCGAGATTAAAAACCTGCAGGAAGAAACCCGGGAAACCGTTTTTAAAACCCGGGTAATCGTCAACGAATCCACCACAACCAGCCGGCTGCTCATGCTGATGCTGCTGAATTCCATGGATCTCCACGAAAAGCTGATGACCTCCGAAAGCGATTACGAAAAGCTTCAGAAAAGTTTCGGCGATACCACCATTCTTGTTAATATTCACGACTATCTGAACCTGCTGGCCGAAGAAATTACCAACATCGGGATTTCTCTTCAGATCGGTACCAGGGCAAAGCCTATTTTTAATCTCGATACCGAACTGCAGAGCCTGAGCCATCATTATTTTGAACTCAGAAACAAAAAAATGTCTCCCGACAATTTTGAAAATTTTATGGTGCTTCGCCAGATCCTCATGCGCATCAACGAAATTACCAAAGAAATCAGCGAGATCTATAAAGTTTTTTCACAGAACGTTAAGCTGGCTAAAAGCCTTTCCACCGGATTGGACCTCAGGAAATTTATGCCCAATGAGGAAAAGCTGAATTTTAAGGTTTTAAAAAACAATATTTCTCTTTCGTCATCGCACTTCCGCCATGCGCTGAGGATTACAATTGCTTTATTGGTAGGCTATTTATTTTCCCTGTTCCAGTTTCTGGGTATCGGACATACCTATTGGATCCTCATCACCACCGTGGCGATCCTGAAACCAGCCTACTCCATTACCAAACAGCGGAACCTGCTGCGTCTTTACGGAACCATTGCCGGAGCTGTTGTTGCTTATGGGATTCTCCACTACATTCAAATCAATGAGCTCCTCTTTACCATCCTTCTTTTAAGCATGATCATGTGCTTCAGCTTTCTGAAAGGAAAATATTTCTGGGCCGTGCTGTTTATGACAATCTATGTCTTTTTAAGCTTCAATTTCCTCAGTCCCGGAAAAGTGGATGTTATTTTCAGGGACAGGATCGTCGATACCATTATTGCCGCCATTATTACTTCTTTGGTAGCCTATGTTGTGCTGCCGGTTTGGGAACACACGCAAAACCTGGACCTGATGAAAAAATCGGCACAGGCCAACCTTATTTATTTCCGGAGTGTTATTTCAAAATTTATCGGTGAAAGTTTTAACATCGAAGATTATAAAGTAAAACGCAAGAACGCAATCATTTCCTTAGCAAATCTTTCCGACAATTTCCAGCGCATGATTTCGGATCCCAAAAACCAGCAGAAAAAACTGGAGGTGGTACACCAGTTTGTCGCTACTTCCCATCTGATTACGGCCTATACTGCTTCCCTGTCACAGTATGTTAAGGACAATGAAAAATATCCGGAAATTGACGCGGAAGGCTGGAGCCGGAAGATCGAAGCCGAAATGCAGAAAGTGACCATCCTTTTAGACGGTGAAAAAATTACCGAAACCCTGAATATGGAAAGCCGTATCGAGCCGGAAGACTCATCACTGGATGACCTGATCCTGAAAAGGAAAGCCGAACTTACCGAAAGCGAAGCCTATGACCTCCGCGATCCTGATAAAATATCAAGATTGACCGAACTTAAAAATATCCATGATGTGCTTGAACTGCTCTTTGACGTTGCCAAAGAGCAGCGTAAGGTGATCGAAACCTATAAAAATGAATCCCACGAGCAGTCGGAAGCTATGAAGCCTATTCCTCAACAATCGTAAAACAGTAGTCGTCGAAAAATTCCACTCTTGCCTTGAAATCGTCTGAGATCTCATCATCATACACCCGGCATTTGATATGGTGAAGATGCTTCAATTCAAAAGGCCGTACTTCATAATGCCTTTTCAGCGACCAGTGTTTGGAATGATGGATTTTGTACATGCTTTCCTTAACGCTCCAGATGATGGTATAAAAGGTTACTTCATTATCAAAAGGAATAAATCCCCGCTCATCTTCGTACGTAAATTTATCGATAACCCTTAAAATTTTAGGATTGAATTTTTCAATATCGATCCCGATTTTATTTCTGGAAATCGCAATGGCTGCAAAAGGGAAAGAATGGGTAATGGAAACCTCGGCATCTTTCGGAAACAGATAAGGTTCCCGCTCCTTATATAAAATTTTAGAATATGGTTTTAAGCCTTTCAGTAATTTCCGTACCATCAGAACCTCCAGCAGTTTCTTCGGATGATAATCTTTTACCTTCTCCGCATTTTCAGGTTCCAGCAGCTGATGAAGATCCAGTTCGTCGGCTTCGTCGTACTTCCAGACGAGAATGGTAGCGTTGTCATCGGAAAAATCGCGGTACAGTGGCATTGCGTTGTTTTATCGGACAAAATTAATGAATTTTTTTGAAGGAAGATCCTGTCATTTTTGAGGTTATTTTTAGCAAAGGCTCTACAAATTCCTGTTATAAATCATTTTCCGTAATTCTATGCAGATCAGCGTTTTTTTATCTTAATTATTAGTTGTAATTTTGCAACTTATTATCGTTGAATTTAAATTTATTCATTACATATGAGTACCACAACACAATACATTCCTTATAAAGTTAAGGACATCTCCCTTGCAGAATGGGGAAGAAAAGAAATTACCCTTGCGGAAGCTGAAATGCCAGGTCTTATGGCCATCCGTGAAGAATATGGACCATCTCAGCCACTAAAAGGCGCTAGAATCGCAGGATGTCTTCACATGACCATCCAGACGGCCGTGCTTATCGAGACTCTTGTGGCTTTGGGAGCTGAAGTTACCTGGTCTTCATGTAATATTTTCTCTACCCAAGATCACGCTGCTGCTGCTATCGCTGCTGCAGGAATCCCTGTGTATGCGTGGAAAGGTCTTAACGAAGAGGAATTCGACTGGTGTATCGAGCAGACATTATTCTTCGGGGAAGACAGAAAGCCATTAAACATGATCCTTGATGACGGTGGAGATTTAACCAATATGGTTTTCGACAAATATCCTGAATTAACAAAAGATATTAAAGGGCTTTCTGAAGAAACCACTACCGGTGTACACAGACTTTACGAAAGAATGAAGAACGGAACTTTGGTAATGCCTGCGATTAACGTAAACGATTCTGTAACCAAGTCTAAGTTCGATAACAAATACGGCTGTAAAGAATCTGCTGTGGATGCGGTAAGAAGAGCAACAGACGTGATGTTAGCCGGAAAAAGAGTAGTCGTTTGCGGATACGGAGATGTAGGAAAAGGAACGGCCGCTTCTTTCAGAGGTGCCGGATCTATCGTTACGGTAACGGAGATCGATCCGATCTGTGCGCTTCAGGCAGCAATGGACGGTTACGAAGTGAAAAGACTGGATACGGTGGTTGATAATGCAGACATTATCATCACGACTACCGGTAACTTCAACATTGTAAGAGGTGAGCACTTCCTTAAAATGAAAGATAAAGCAATCGTTTGTAACATCGGGCACTTTGATAACGAAATCGATATGGCCTGGTTGAACGAAAATTACGGTTCTACTAAATCTGAAGTGAAACCACAGGTTGATATCTATACCATCGACGGAAAAGAAGTGATCATCCTTGCAGAAGGCCGATTGGTAAACCTTGGATGTGCGACAGGACACCCAAGCTTTGTAATGTCCAACTCTTTCTCTAACCAGACATTGGCTCAGATCGAACTTTGGAACAACTCTGAAGCTTACGGAAACGAAGTGTATATGCTGCCTAAGCACCTTGATGAAAAAGTAGCTGCCCTTCACCTGAAGAAATTAAGCGTGGAACTGGAAACCCTTTCAAAAGAACAGGCCGATTACATCGGAGTAAATGTTGAAGGTCCGTTCAAACCTGAATATTACAGATACTAGGATTTTAGTTTCTAGCAAAAATAAAGACTCTCCATTCATTTGGAGAGTTTTTTTGTTAATGGTGAATTGTGAATTTTGCTGCGCAAGTGAATGGTCAATCTTATATGCTGGAAAGATTTGATAACGAAGCGGATTGGCCATTCACCTTTACCCTTCCACCGCTGTCATTTGCTGAGTGAAACGCCTTTGCGAACGGGAAAATATGCAGAATCCTTATCAAAAAACTTTGCGGACACCGCGTTAAATATTGACAAACGAAGTAAATTGACCATTGACGAATGCAGCGCATTGACCATTCACCATTCACTTTTTAAATCATACGTTATAAACCACCCCGTCAAAAATTATTTCATAATTTTTGCCACCCCTCCAAAGGAGTGGAATTTTTCGGTTAAGGGTTATATGATTTGATTTTTGATTTGTAGCCATCGTAATCCCATACAAATTAGTATATAAAGCAGATTGGTAATTAAACCCGAAAAAATTGACTATGGATCAGCACAGCGGATTGACCATTCACCTTTACCCTTCCACCGCTGTCACCTGCTGAGTGAAACACCTTTGCGAACGGGAAAATATGCAGAATCCTTATCAAAAAACTTTGCGGACACCGCGTTAAATATTGACAAACGAAATAAATTAACCATTGACGAACGCAGCGGATTGACCATTCACCATTCACTTTTTAAATCATGCGTTATAAACCACCCCGTCAAAAATTATTTCATAATTTTCGCCACCCCTCCAAAGGAGTGGAATTTTCGGTTAAGAGTTATACGATTCGCTTTTTGATTTATAGTCATCGTAATCCCGTACAAATTAGTACATACAGCAGATTGGTCATTGAACCGAAAAAATTGACTATGGATCAGCGCAGCGGATTGACCATTCACCTTTACCCTTCCACCGCTGTCATTTGTTGAGTGAAACGCCTTTGCGAACGGGAAATATGCAGAATCCTTATCAAAAAACTTTGCGGACACCGCGTTAAAGATTGACAAACGAAATAAATTAACCATTGACGAATGCAGCGGATTGACCATTCACCATTCACTTTTTAAATCATACGTTATAAACCACCCCGTCAAAAATTATTTCATAATTTTCGCCACCCCTCCAAAGGAGTGGAATTTTCGGTTAAGGGCTTAACAATATTAACTAATCAACTTTTATATATCCATTGCTATCATTTACTGAACGAAGTGCCTTCGCGAACGGACATATACAACATCTTTTTTATATCAAAAACTTTGCGGACATAGCGTTTAAAACCTAGCATTTCATTAAAAACTCAAATTATACAATTAAATTAACTATTGTCAAGCGCAGCGGATTGACCATTTACCTCCGGTCTTTGCACAATAAAATTTAAAGATTCCAGTTGCCGTTCACATTTAATTTAAATTAATATCTTTGAGAGATTAACAAAAACATTAAACATGAAAAAGCAAAATGTATCGACCGCTTTTGTCGCGGCATCATGGATTGCTCTGGGAGCCGGGATGATCGGCTTTATCGTAGGATTGGCCAGGGCGGAAATGCAGCTGAATGAGAAAGGATATTATTTTACCATCCTGCTTTACGGGCTTTTTGCTGTAGTATCCTTACAAAAGGCTGTTAGAGACCGGCTGGAAAACATCAAGGTAACGGATATCTATTACGGGATCTGCTGGTTTGCGACCCTATCATCGATTGTACTGCTGGCCATCGGGCTTTGGAATGCAACCATTCTTCCAAGCGAAAAAGGATTCTACGGATTTGCCTTTTTGCTCGCTCTTTTCGGTGCCATTGCCGTACAGAAAAATACCCGGGACAATATGCTTCAGGAATAAAATGAAACTCTCCGCTCTGGAGAGTTTTTTATTAACAATTTTCACAATAAAAAATCATATGGGTTAAAATTCTTCACTTAAAACAATAAATCAATTAATATTTTTGAATTTTTCATTACTTTTACAAAAGTTAATTCACAAAATATTGATATGTTTAAAAAAATACTCATCACTTTTCTTTTTGTGCTGGCCGGTCATTTCATTCGGGCGCAAAATGAATTCATCACTACCTGGAAACCGGGTAACACCCAAAACCCTATTCCCACCAATCCGCCTTTCCCTTCGTCAAATACGCAGGCCTGGATTCCGCTTCGGGGAAGCAATTATACAATTCAATGGGAAGAGGTTGGCTATCCGTCTCATAACGCCACACTTACCGGGGTGACATCTGTATACCAGGTATTGCTGGATTTCGGAACCCCTCTTAATCCAAATGCCGGAAATGCCACTTACACCGTAAAAGTAAGCAGCGGAAGCGGGAATTTCCACAGAATATTATTCAGGGATCCCACAACTCTGCCGGATACTTCCTATCTTACTGGGGATACTTCAAAGATCATAGCCATTAACCAGTGGGGAAATACGAAGTGGTCTTCCATGCAGTATGCATTTACCGGCTGTACTAATATAGATATGGTTGCTACAGATATTCCGGATTTTTCCAACGTTACCGACATGTCATATATGTTTATGAGTTGTCCCTATCTATCGGGAAATCCTTCTATTAATAATTGGAATACATCGAATGTGACAAGTTTTATCGGGCTTTTTAACGGATGCATGGCATTTAACCAACCTATCGGAAACTGGCAGACCGGCAATGTAACCTCCATGGCTATAATGTTTTTGATGGCCCGCGATTTTAATCAGCCCATTGGAAACTGGAATACGTCCAAAGTAACGGAAATGACAGCTATGTTTCATAATGCAAGAGCATTCAACCAGCCTATCGGAAATTGGAATACGTCTAATGTAGCGGATATGGAATTCATGTTTACCGATGCAGTGGCTTTTAACCAGCCCATCGGAAACTGGAATACATCGAAGGTTATCGAGATGAACAATATGTTTACCGGTGCAAAAGTTTTCAACCAGCCTGTCGGAAACTGGGATACCTCTGAAGTAGTTTATATGAGCGGAATGTTTTCCGGTACGGATAATTTTAACCAGAGTATCGGAAACTGGAATACTTCAAAAGTAATTTATATGCATCAGATGTTCTATAATGCAAAGGCTTTCAATCAAGATATTGGAAACTGGAACACTTCAAACGTTATCTCTATGACGGGGATGTTTGCCAATGCCAATCAATTCAATCAAAACCTGGGCAAATGGAAGCTAAGCAGTCTTACCAGTGCAGACGGGATGTTGGGGAATTCGGGCATCAACTGCCAGAACTATGACAGTACATTACTGGGATGGAGCCAAAACCCTTCTACACCGGCCAATATCAGCCTTTCCTCCGTATCTCCTCTTGTCTATGCTCATCCGGCAGCTGTAAACGCAAGAAATTATCTGATTACCAACAAAAACTGGACGATTTCCGGAGACAGCTACAACGGGGAATGTCAGTCTTTCTTAGGAGTTTCCGATGTAAAATCCAAACAGGACATCAGTATTTACCCAAATCCTGCCATCGATTTTATTTTTGTAAATAATGCCAGGGCAAATAATTTTATCATCTTCGACCAAAGCGGAAGAACGGTCTTAGAAGGCATACTGAGCGATGGCAAAATCAATATCGGAAATCTGGTTTCAGGAAACTATGTTTTACAGCTGATTACCGATAAAAACATTCAAAACTTGAAATTTATCAAACAGTAAAAACAACCGGGGCTCACAAATTCGTGAGCCCCGGTTTCTATCATTCAATTAAAAAAAATTACTGATCAAAATGATTGGGATGCTTTGCCTTGATATCATCAACGGTTCCCAATACTTTATCTTTTAGTGCATCCTGGTACTTCTGAAGGTTTTCAGCCACTTGCTCATTTGAGGTTGCGATAATTTTTGCGGCTAAAATCCCTGCATTCAGGGCACCGTTCAGGGCCACAGTAGCCACCGGAATTCCGCCCGGCATCTGAAGAATTGAAAGTACGGAATCCCAGCCGTCGATGGAATTGCTGGATAAAATCGGAACACCGATAACGGGTAACGTCGTACAGCTTGCTGCCATTCCCGGAAGGTGTGCTGCGCCGCCTGCGCCGGCAACAATAACTTTCAGACCTCTTTCTTTAGCCGTTTTGGCATAATCAAACATTCTTTCCGGAGTTCTGTGCGCGGAAACTACGGTCAGCTCATACGGGATATCCAGCGATTTTAAAAAGTTGGCCGCCTGTTCCATGATCGGCAAGTCGCTCTGACTTCCCATTATAATTCCTACCATTCTTCAATTTATTAGATGCCCAAAGATAAAAAATTAATAAGGTTCTTCCAAAAAGGCGTAAAACTTGTTCTCATAACCCTAAAATCCGGGAATCGTGCCCGGCGGGTATTAAATTACATATTTTTGAAAAGTACTATTGTTTTGAAAGATTACAAACTTACCCTCGCCATCCTTACCGTTGCTATTGTCTGGGGGACCACTTTTCTCTCGATACGGGTTGCTGTGGAAACCATACCGGCCTGGTTTGTTGCTGGAATCCGGCAGTTCCTGGCTGCAGTGATTATGCTGATGATCCTTTTATACCGCAGGCAGCTTCAGTGGATCGGCTGGAAAAACCTGGGCTATCAGCTTGTTTTCGCCTCACTGATGCTGATTATAGCCAACGGATTAACGACGGTTGCCGAAGAAACCATCACCAGCAGCCTCACTTCACTGATCAGCGCTACCTCCCCCATCATCGTATTTTTATGGAGCGTAGCCTTACGTTTGCAGAAGTTTACATTCAAAGCTTTAGTTGGTGTCCTGACCTGTTTCAGCGGGATTGCCTTTATTTTCTGGGACGGGATCAGAGATTTGGCTAATCCCGATTACCGATTCGGCATATTTCTGCTGTTCTGCGGAATCCTGGGATGGGCATCGGGCACTATTTTCACTAAAAAAATGAATATTCAAAGCAGCAATATTTCACTGAATCTTTTTTATCAGTTTGCCTTTGCCGGAATCATTCAGATTATTTTCGCTTTCATGTTTACTGAAAATTATAATTTTGAAAACTGGTCCCTAAAAAGTGTTTCCGCCATGCTTTACCTTGCCATGTTTGGCTCCGTAGCTGCATTTTTTGCTTATCATTATGCCTTAACGAAAGTTTCGCCGGTACAGGTTTCCATTCTGGCTTACGTGAATACCATCATTTCCATATTCCTGAGCTGGCTGATCTTAAATGAGGAAATCTCCGCTAAATTTATTATTGCTGCTGCATTGATTATCCTGGGCGTTTTTATTATCAACTACAACCGGGAAATGTTTAAAAGACAGACGATTAGACAGAAATAAGACCTGCTTATCACCAAGTGCTGCAAAAAGAAGATTTTCGTCTTTCCTTATTTTTTCTTATATTGTTTACTCCAAGCCTTAATTCGATATGATAAAAAACACTTTATTCGCTTTTCTTGCCGTTGTATTTTTTTTAATAAGCTGCGACAACAGGAAAAAAGAAAATGACCTTACGATGAGAGAACAGCAGCTGCTGGAAAAAGAAAAAGCATTTGCCCAGAGAGAAACCGAATACCAATTGTTATTAAAAATGCGGGACAGTATTTTTGCCACCAAAAAGGATTCTGTAAAAATTGCTGTATGGCCTTCCCAGATAGCCGGATTGTGGACAGGAAAAGTGATCTGCACGGAGTCCAACTGCAGCGATTATGTGGTGGGCGACCAGCGAATCGATACCTGGGAATTCGACAGCGATTCCATCCAGCTTTTAACAAAAATCATCAACAACAATAATCTGGTGAGGGTGTATTCCGGGAAGTTTGAAAATAATGAGGTAAAACTTAATTTTAAAACCGATTCCACCTCGAAAAAACAGGTTGAAATGAACGTTCTCCTCAACGATTTTTCCGCCAATAAAATAAGAGGTACCAGAACCATTAGTGCGGACAATAACTGCATGGCCAAATTTTCCGTAGAATTGGTCCGTTCCACCAAATAATCACTTTATGAACTTACTGAGCATACACAACCTGAGTCTTCCGATCGAAGACCCGGTACTGAAATTCCTGTTGGTTTTAATTATCATCCTCGCGGCACCGCTGCTTTTAAACAAGATCAAAGTTCCGCACCTGCTGGGGCTGATTATTGCCGGAGCCGTGATCGGTCCGAACGGGTTTAATGTCCTTGCGAGGGACAGCAGCATCGTAGTTACCGGAACAACGGGACTTCTCTACATTATGTTTTTAGCAGGACTGGAAATCGACATGGGCGATTTTAAAAAAAATAAATGGAAAAGCCTTACCTTCGGAATCTATACCTTCACGGTTCCTTTTGTTCTTGGCTATTTCGGAGCATATTATATCCTGCATTTTTCCGTACTCACGTCCGTTCTTTTTGCAAGTCTGTTTTCATCGCATACTTTAATAGCCTATCCATTGGTAAGCAAACTGGGGATCGCTAAGAATCCGGCGGTCAACATTACTGTCGGAGGAACTATGATCACTGATATTCTGGCTCTTTTAGTACTTGCTGTGATCGTAGGGATGTCGCAGGGAGACGTCGGCACGGAATTCTGGGTAAAGCTTTCGGTTTCCTTTGTTATTTTCGGACTGATTGTTCTGCTGGTGTTTCCGATTATCGGACGTTGGTTCTTTAAAAAAGTGGACGATAAGATTTCGCAGTATATTTTTGTTCTTGTAATGATTTACCTGGCTGCTTTACTCGCTGAGCTGGCCGGTGTGGAAGCCATTATCGGAGCCTTTTTTGCCGGACTGGCCCTGAACCGGCTAATTCCGCATACCTCATCGCTGATGAACCGGGTAGAGTTTGTAGGAAACGCAATTTTTATCCCCTTCTTTCTAATCAGCGTAGGGATGCTGATTGATTTTAAAGCCTTTTTCAAAAGCTGGGAAACCCTTGAAGTAGCAGGAATTATGCTCTTGGCGTCCATCGGCGGAAAATACCTTTCTGCAGTTGCCACTCAAAAAACCTTTCGTCTATCAAAAGAAGAAGGTAAGCTGATTTTTGGGCTTAGCTCGGCTTCCGCTGCAGCGACTCTGGCTTCCGTAATGGTGGGTTACAATATTATCCTTTCGGAAACTGAAACCGGAGAACCGATCCGTCTATTAAACGAGCACGTGCTGAACGGAAGCATCCTTCTGATCCTGATCTCATGTACCATTTCATCCTTCGTATCGATGTCCAGTGCCCAGAAAATTGCCGAACAGGATAATGAAGACACCGTATCCGGCAACAGCCACGAGGAAGAAAATATTCTTCTGTCCGTTAATTATGAATCAACAGTAGAACGTATGGTAAATCTCGGGATTTTAATAAAAGCCCATTCCAATACGGAACATCTTTATGCATTAAACATCATTAATGAAGATAAAAACGAATCTTCAGTAAAAAATGCGGAAAAACTGCTACATACGGCTACCGATGCGGCGGCGGCGGCAGATGTAAAGATACAGTCGCTGAAAAGGTATGATAATGATGTAATTAACGGGGTAAGCAATGTGATCAAAGAGCAGAAAATTACCGATCTGATCATAGCCGTTAATGATGAAAAAGGCTTCTCCCCTTCTTTTGTCTATAATTTGTACAATGGATATTTACAGAATGGAGACGTTAACGTTCTGGTGTATCATGCTGCCCAGCCCTTATCGACCATCAAGAAATATGCGGTAATGATTCCGGAGAATGCCCATCAGGAAGCCGGGTTCTTCCATGCGCTTCTCCGGGTCTGGAATATTGCGAGAAACTCGGGAGCCACATTGGTGTTTTATGCTTCGGAAAAAATCCTTGACATTCTTCAGAGAATCATAAAGAAAGCGAATATTGAAGCGGAATTTATCATCATGAATTCCTGGAAAGACGGTGAAAAAACGGCATCCCAGCTCAAAGACGATGAAGCCCTGATTATTTTTATGGCCAAAAGAGGCATGTCATCATATATTCCTGCCATGAGGCTGATCCCGGAACTCTTAAACCGTAAGCTGAACAACAACAATTATCTTCTGATTTTCCCTTTCTCGGAATCCGATGAAAACAACCCTGAGAAACGTTCCGTGGGAAATCATGACGATTTTATGGAGATCGGGAATGTGATTAAGAAAATTTTTAAGTAAAGAATAACGTTAACAGGGCTAAAAGCCCTGTTAACGTTATTCTTTACTTTGCAATTACCCTTACCATGCCTTTCACCATCACCAGCTTTTCCATCAGCTCTTCCCGGGATTCGGCCAGCACATTGATGTGTCCCATTTTTCTTCCCGGCTTGGTTTCGGTTTTTCCGTAGAGGTGAATATAGGTTTCCGGCAGTTTCAGGACTTCCTCCATGCCTTCGTAAAGCACTTTTCCGGAATAGCCTTCTGCTCCCACCAGATTCAGCATTCCGCTGTAAATGATGGCATCCGTATCCGCCAGCGGTAGATTTTTTACCACGCGGTACATCTGTTCAAACTGGGAGTTCGCATTTCCTTCCTGGCTCTGGTGCCCGGAGTTGTGAAGCCTTGGTGCGGTTTCATTTACCCAAACCTTTCCTTCTTTATCAAGGAACAACTCGATGGCAAAAAGCCCCGGCGACTGGATAGCATTCAGGAAATTTTCAGTAATCGCATCGATCTGCTGTTCAATCTCTTCCGAAAGGAGAACCGGGCAGATATTGAAATCCAACAGGTTCAATTTAGGATCGGCGACCATTTCCGTCACGGGAAAAGTTCTGGTTTCACCGTTTTCATTTCGGGCTACAATAACGGAAAGTTCTTTATCAATATCTACCAGCTTTTCTATAACCGAATCTTCCACCCAAAGATTTTTCATATCCTCCTCGTTGCGGATTACCTGCACGCCCTTTCCGTCATATCCTCCGGTATTCATTTTCTGTACAAAAGGCAGAGGCATTTTGATTTCATCAGAACTGCCATCCATTACCTCAAATTCCGGACTCGGAATATTGTGGGCTTTATAGAATTGCTTTTGAAGAATTTTCTGTTGAATGGTTTTGATAATATTGGAATTCGGCACCACTTTTACGCCTTGGTTTTCCAGTTCGGCTAGTGCATCAGCATTAACGTGTTCAATTTCAATGGTCACCACATCTTTGTCTTTCCCGAAATCCAGAACGGTTTCATAATCGTTAAAACTGCCTTTGGTGAAATAAGAAATATTGTGGCAGGGTGCATCGGAAGCTGGGTCCAGGGTATAAAATTCATCGTCGTATTTCAATGCTTCCTGGATCAGCATTCTTCCAAGCTGTCCGCCTCCTAAAATTCCAATTTTCATTTTTTACTTTATTTATTTCTGTTAGATTTAATTTAATAACGGTTACAAGAACTTTAAGTCCGGTATCCTCTAGTGATCAAACGCAAAGTCCGCAAGGATTTTATTTAAGATGCATAATTTCGTCCGGAAAGTCATTTCACTAAGCAAAAGATACGGTGTTAAAATAATAACGAAGCATCAGTGCTGCCTGAAACCACTTTAACAGATTAATGCTTTTTATCCAGCACACATTTTTAACTACTGAATCTTGTCGATTTTTAAATAGCCCAGACTTACAAAATTTTCCTGATTCTCCGCTTCGGATTTCACCAGGGAAATGGCGTACCGCTGCTTCATTTCGGAAGGCAGGATTTCCTTTACCGGGAATATATCGTCGATATCTACCCCCAGTTTTTCATCAATATGGCTGGTGGCTCCTTTGAAACCCATGGTTTTATAAAACTCAGTAGACTTTGCTTTCTTCACGGCATCACTCATGGAGTTTCCCACCACCAGATGCTGCTCATGGAATTCTTCAAAGTGTCCTCTTTTATATCCTCCGAGATTAATGAAATACAGCTGTTCTTCGGAAGTCTGCGCTCCCCTTTCGACAATCTGCACTTCATAACCGTCCACAAACCTGACTTCCTGATAACAGTCGATATGGATTTTCCCCTTAGCTTCTTTCCAGAATGCCTTCATCTCTTCCACCAGATCTTTGAGGCTTTCGGCAATCCCAAAGAAGACATCGTGCTGCTCAATATTTCGGCCGGGCGGTGTGGCTCCCAGGATGACATAAAATAGTTTCATATAAAATTCTGTTTTATGCAAAAATACGTCAAATTTATCTTTTTTAAACGTTTGGCAGACTGTTACAATAGTTTTATATTTGTACCATGTCAGAAATCATCATTCTCTTCCTTGGAGCAATTTCGGCAGGACTTCTGGGTTCACTGACCGGTTTAGGAGGAGGCGTTATTATTATTCCTCTATTGACGCTGGGCTTCGGTGTTCCAATGCATTACGCCATCGGCGCTTCTCTTATTTCGGTAATCGGGACTTCTTCCGGAGCCGCCGTAGCTTTCGTTAAGGAAGGCTTCACCAACATGAGGATCGGGATGTTTCTGGAAATAGCTACCACCGCAGGAGCGATTGTGGGGGCTTTGGTTTCCGGAATGCTGAATCCGAATACCATCGGGATTATCTTCGCCAGCATCCTTCTTCTGACGGTTATTTTAAATCTAAAAGGCAAGCCTGATCATCAGGAACCCGTCGTTACGGGAAGCCTGGAAGAAAAGCTGAAATTATACGGAACTTTCCCTGATAAAGGGGTTTTAAAAAGCTATTCGGCAAGAAATACCGTTCCCGGATTTTTCATGATGATGTTTGCAGGTGCCATGTCCGGATTATTGGGAATCGGTTCCGGTGCCCTGAAAGTTCTGGCCATGGATAATATGATGAGACTGCCGTTCAAGGTTTCAACCACCACCAGTAATTTCATGATCGGGGTAACGGCCGTGGCCAGTTCGCTGATTTATTTCCAGAGGGGTGAAATCATTCCCGTTATTGTAGCACCGGTTCTGGTAGGCGTTGTGGTAGGAAGTTTCATTGGATCTAAAACCCTGATGGTTTCCAAGACAAAAAAACTGAAAACATTTTTCGCAATCGTAATTACGATTCTTTCAGTGTATATGATGTATAACGGAATTAGAAGCAACTTCTCATGAGTAAGAATTTCACGGACACCGATCTTAACCGTTCTGTAGGTAATCTTTTACGTCTGGGTGTTATTTTATCGGTTACCACATCACTGGTAGGTTTTGTAAAACTTTTTATGGAAGGTTTCCAGATGCCGAAAAAGTATAAGCTTCTCGATATGGGCGGCTCTTCGGAAAAAGTATGGGGACATTTCTGGACCACTCTCTGCAAAGGAGAAGGCATGGCCATCATCCAGCTGGGAATTCTCCTTCTGATCTTTACCCCATTGATGAGGATTATCTTTGCTCTGATCGGTTACTTAAAGGAAAAGGATTATGTTTACGTTATCATTTCTTCCATCGTTCTGGCAATTATGGCGATCAGCTTCTTTACGGGTTATGCGCATTAATATTTTATTCAGCTGATTTTTTTTCGAGGTATTCTTTTTCGAGATCATTAAGTTCATCAAAATATTCTTTTTTATCCATGAAGATTTTCGGATTGTACGGGTCTTTCGGCTTATGCTTTTCAT
Organism: uncultured Chryseobacterium sp.; assembly: GCA_913778085.1. Taxonomy (GTDB): domain Bacteria; phylum Bacteroidota; class Bacteroidia; order Flavobacteriales; family Weeksellaceae; genus Chryseobacterium. The sequence goes on along the minus strand of CAJYXJ010000013.1, from coordinate 115,701 downwards.
GTAGGCCAAACTGGCCGGCATGGGCAGCTACCCAGACATCAAAATCCAGCTTTTTCATTTCCCGGAGCGTGTAAGCGTAATCTTCCGCAATGCCCGGATAGGTAGAAACATCAGAGAATTTATGGTCGATAATAATGCTCGGCATATTGGCGATAAGTACCTTATAGCTTCTGGTTTTATCTTTCGTTTCAAGAAGATAGCTACACGAGCCTTTGGTATGACCGGGATGATGAAGCATCTCCAGCCTGGTATTTCCCAAGGTAATTACCTGTTTGTCCTTTAAAATAAAATCGGGAATTACCGGTTTAAAGGTAACGCCATACTTTCCCATTTCATAATCCGATTTCCCTCCGCTTTTCAGGACCTCCGCATCTGCCCCATCTGCATACAGCTTTGCGCCAGTTTCTTTTTTAATATCAGCCATTGCTCCTAAGTGATCATAGTGCGCCTGATTAAGCAAAAGAATTTTAATATCATCATATTTAAACCCAAGCTTTTTAATATTGTTCTTAATGATCGGAAGTGAATCGGCAAGCCCTGTATTGATAAGGATATTTCCTTTACCGGTCACAATAAGGTAGGAAGCCAGATCATAGGTTCCCACGTAATACAGATTCCCGGCAATTCTGAACGGCTCATATGGTTGCGACCATTCTTTAGGATGGTTTTTGGGTTCGTTCACTATTTGCGCATACGATGAAAAGGTAAAAAAAACAGCAGCTAACAGGAGGTATTTTTTCATTTTAAACTTGATTTTCAGTATATAATTTTTACATTTCATAAAATTCCAAAGATAGTTGATCGGGATCCTGAGTAAAGAAAAATTCTTTTCCGGTAAATTCATCCAAGCGGATGTCTTCACAGGCCAGCCCTTTCTGCGTCAGTTCCTGTTTTTTTTCCTGAACGTTTTCCACTGAAAAGGCAAGATGTCTCAATCCGCAGGCTTCCGGTCTTGAAGGGCGCTTCGGAGGATCAGGAAATGAAAACAGTTCAATGACATAATGTTCTCCTATGGCAAGATCGAGCTTATATGATTTCCTTTCTTCACGGTAGACTTCGCGGAGAATGTTCAGACCTATTATTTCGGTGTAAAATTTTTTAGAAATTTCATAGTCCGAGCATATAATGGCAATGTGGTGGATTTTCATTTGATTTTATTTAATTTCCCTGCATTGATCTTTTCTTCTGGTATCAATCAGATACTGTATTTTCCATTCTCCGTCCTGTTGCTTTACCAGCTGGAAGCTGTTAGCTCCGCAATGAGAGAATTTCCCTTTAAAATAAAACGAATATGGCGTAAATACGCTGGCCAGGTTTCCGTCCGTATAAATGGCTTCGATGGTAATTCTTTCGTCCAGCGACCCTTTCTCCATCTTTGAAACGGAGGCAATGAAATCGTTGATATTTTCATTTTTCACGCCGTCTTTGGTAATGGTCTGAAGAATGGCCGTATCGGAAAATGCCGATTTCAAAAGTTCAGCATCAGCATTTTTCATGCCGGCAAAAAGGTTGCGGACCGGCTTTTCAATTTCCGGATTCTGCTGGCCAAAACAAAGACTTCCTATCAGCAGGACCACGGCAGATATCTTTTTCATGAATCTGAGGATTTGTTATATGATAAAAATACAGAATTAATTGATAGATTCTAATTTAATTCATAAATTTTAAACACCAATCGGTTTGAAAACTTAGAAATTTGAATTAAATTTATCCGTTGATTAAAAAAATATGTGGATCCTTTACCTGAGCCTGACCGTTTTATTATTAATTCTTACCTTATTGCCTAAAATTCAGCATTCGCACTGGGTTTTCCGTACTCCGGAATTTGGTAAGATACAGATTACTTTTTTCACGCTCTTTACGATAATCTTAGGATTTTTTGTCGGTTCTTCCCCATATTTATGGTACTTTCAGGGACTTTTGATGCTGATTTTTATCCACCACAGTGTTATTTTAATAAAGTATACCCCGCTGTACCCCGTTAAAAAATTTACTCAGAAATATCAGTCTTCGGACAAGATCCATTTTATTTCCGCCAACGTTTATCAGTTTAACAGGGATTATGACCGTTTTGTCCAGCTGATCGGAAAATATCAACCCGAGATGTTCCTTACTATGGAAAGCAACGGAGATTGGGAACAGGCCTTACGGAAACTGGAGAAAGATTATCCTTACCAGCATAAGGTAACGCTGGAAAATACCTACGGGATGCATTTTTACTCAAAGATCAAAATGGAAGAATCGAGGACACATTATTTTGTAGCCGATGATATTCCGAGCATTGAGGCGCACCTGAAAACCGAGGACGGCTTTTCGTTTGTATTTTTCGGAGTACATCCGCCGCCGCCGAGCCCAACTGAAGAGGAAACCTCCAAAGAAAGGGACGGAGACCTGCTGAGCACGGCCAAAAGAGTGATCGAAATTAAGAAGCCCGTAATCGTGGTTGGCGATTTCAACAATGTAGCCTGGTCCAAATCCTCTATCCTGTTCAGGAAGACCAGCCACCTGATCGATCCGCGGATCGGACGTTCTTTCGTATCAACGTTCCATGCCAGATACAGGCTGCTGCGGTTTCCGATCGATCTGATGTTCCACAGCGAAGAAATTTTTATCGAAGACCTGAAAACCCTTGAAAACTTCGGTTCCGATCACCTTCCCGTCTACTGTGAATTCTTCATCGACCATGAGCAGGAAAAGAAGCAGGAAGAAAAAATCGATTACGCGACTGAAGAAGAAAAAGCCGAAGCCGAAGAAATGATTGAAGAAGGTATAAAGGAAGACGGAGAGCGGGATGCTGTGGTAACGGAGGGATAAAGGTGGATTTCTGCACTTTTAACGAATACTTGATTTCTCATATTGTTAATCTTTACTGGTTTATGTCTTTTTGTCATTTCGCAGGAATTTCGACATTGTATTAGAGAATTTACGGAAAGATTCGAGTGTGGATTCCTACGGAATGACAAACTAAACGCATATAATAAATTATGCAGAGAAATGTCCTTCAGCAGGAGTCTCAACGTAATATTAAAAAACTTCTGGAAAGATTCGGGGTCTGGATTCCTACGGACTGACAGGCTTCTGCCTTTATACACTTAGTTGTCATGCAGCAGGAATCTCAGCGTATTCTTAGAGAACTTATAGAAAAATTCGAGTTTAGATCCTCGGAATGACAAGCTCCTGCATATTTTATATAAATTTCATTTGTCATGCCGCAGGAATCTAAACATGGTATTAGAGATTTAAGGAAAGATTTGCGTCTAATCCTATAGAAATGGCGATTCGGCATATTCAATGACAAGCTCTTACATATTTTACGCGCTAAAAGAGTCATGCTTTTAACTTTAAGAAGTTAAACAAAACCTTCCCAATTTGAGAAGGCTATATTTACTGATCGTATTTCCTGAAAATCTAAAATTTCATCACATCCTTCACCACTCCATTGTTCTGGGTATGCTGAAGCAATTCGGTTTCGATAAAGGATCTGACGGTTTCTTCGGAGCCGTCGTTCGGAAATAGAAGGTGGACGTTGGCACCTGCATCTAAAGTAAAAAACAAAGGCAACCCGGTTTCTCTCCTGAAATCCCAAATTTTATTGATAACGGCCAGGGTTCCTGTTTTCATCAGGATAAAAGCGGGATCGCTCATCATCATCATGGCATGGAGCGTCAATGCTTCGTGTTCCACCAGCCTGATGAATTTTTCCATATCTCCTGCTGCCAGGATTTCTTTCATCGGGCCGAAATTTTCACGGGCTTCCTGGAACCTGCGGTCTGCATACGGATTGGTATTCATTAACCCGTGGCCCACGGTGGAAGAAACACTTTTCTGGCCTTCATGAATTAATAAAACCCAATCGTTAAAATTTTTAAAAACCTCATGGATTTCTTCTTCAGGATACGGAACGGCAAAAAGATCGGAACTGCCCTTTACCTGAGAGGCGCCCCAAACCACCAAGCCACCGTATAAGCTTCTGCAGGCACTTCCGCTACCCAGTCTCGCCAGAAAAGAAGCTTTCCTCAACGAATCCTCTTCCGAGGTTTTTCCTGAAAAAGCTTCATCCAGATCCATCAGGCATTTGGCAATGGCTCCGAAGCCGGAAGCCGAACTGGCTATTCCGGAACTGTGCGGAAAGGTATTTTCTGTTTTAATAGTGTATTTTCCCTGTAAAATCCAGGAAAGATACGGCTCGATATTCCTGAAATATTTCTCTATTTTCTCCGCAAATTTCACCTCTTCATTTCCGGCTAAAAAAGTCTGAACGGAAAAAGGTTCATTCGCCGTAAACTCCATGGTGGTGTTCGTTTTACAATGGTTCAGGGTATAGCTGATGCTCGGATTTGCCGGGATCTGATTGTCGTACTTTCCCCAATATTTGATCAGGGCAATATTCGACGGGCAGCTTTCGGAAACCGTCTGATTATGGATTGTAAATTCTTTTTTTCCTAAAAATTCCTGTGTTGTCATCATCATGATGGAATATTTTTTACCGGATATATACCGTATTTATTATCAATTAATTCTGCAAGCTATTAGCTTAACCTCAAACTTAGCCTAATACATCTCCTCAATGAGATCCGCATACTTCTTCAGAACCACGCCTCTTTTCACCTTTAAAGTAGGTGTAATCTCACCGGTATTGATATCAAATTCAGCAGGCAGCAAAGTAAACCGTTTTACCTTTTCGTAGTCAGACAAATCGGTTTGCAGTTCCTTGATCTTTTCTTTATAGAAATCATTTACCTTTTCATTTTTTACGATTTCTTCCCAGCTGGTAAACGGGATATTGTTTTTCTGAAGATGGTCTTTTAAGAATTCAAAATTGGGAACGATAAGGGCGGAGACAAACTGTCTTCCTTCTGCAATCAGGACGATCTGCTGAATAAAATTATTATTGGTTAAAAGATTTTCTACCGGCTGCGGGGCGATGTATTTTCCATTGGATGTTTTCATGAGGTCTTTCAAACGGTCGGTGATGACGAGGTTTCCTTTGCCATCGATTCTCCCCGCATCGCCGGTTTTAAACCAGCCATCTTCGGTAAATACTTTTTGTGTTTCTTCTGGTCTGTTGTAATATCCTTTCATAATTCCGTTTCCGCGTGCCTGGATCTCATCATTCTCGCCGATCCTGAGCTCAACGCCGGGTAGCGGCTTGCCACTCGTACCATGTTCAAAATGCGTCAACGGAAATAAAGTGAGCGTCGCCGTTGTTTCCGTCAGTCCGTACCCCACCGTAACATGGATTCCGACGGACTCGAAAAACTTTGTGACTTCCGGGGATAACGAAGCCCCTCCGCAAGGTAAGAACCACAGCCTTCCGCCCATCCGGTCTTTAATTTTACTGAAAACCAAAGTATCGGCAATGATTTGCTTTATTTTTAACCAGAACGGAACAGGTTTCTCGTTTCTTCTCAGTTCTGCAGTCTGCCAGCCGACTGTCAAAGCCCAGTTGAAGATCTTTTTCTTCATCGAAGAACCTTCTTCTGCTTTTTCCAGTACACCGGCATAGACTTTCTGGAAAAATCTCGGTACGGCACACATCATGGTAGGCTTTACTTCTTCCAGGGCCTTTGATATATTTTTCGGATCTTCAAGGAAATACACCCTTGCGCCACCATACAGGCACAGCAGGCTCCAGCTTCTTTCAAAAACGTGGGTTAGTGGCAAAAAGGCCAGGGATAGCTCTTCTTCAAAATTTTTAAATTTAAAAAACTCAAAATGGGCATCCAATGCCCTGATGAAATTTCCGTGGGTGAGCATTACCCCTTTGGGTGTTCCTGTGGTTCCCGAAGTATAGATGATTGTGGCTACATCTTCGTATTCTTTTTTACAGCATTCAAGTTCAGGCGAAGCTTTGGCAATAAAATCCTCAAGATAGTAACTGCTGAATTCTTTTTTGATCCAGACGGCTTTTTTAGAAACGATGATCGTCTCAAGGCTGTTTTCTTTCTGTAGAATCTGCAGGGCGGCATCATACTGGGACTGATCTCCCACGAGAATAATTTTGGCCCCGGAATCATTAACGATATATTCTGCCTGTTCAGCATTGTTGGTGGTATAAATAGGAACACTAACCGCTCCTATCGCCATAGCAGCCAGATCGAAAATCATCCATTCGGAAGAGTTGTCGGCATAGATGGCTACTTTATCATTTTCACCAATCCCTGCATTTTTTAGGGCATTGGCTGTTTTAAAAATAATTTCGCTGAACTTTTTCCAGCTTAGCTCTTTCCATCCTGCATCTTTCTTTTTGAAACCGATGGCTGCTTTCAGGGGGTGTTTTTCTGTATTTTTTAGGATAATGGCCTCTGCAAGATTCATGGCTTCATCTTTTTATCGTTCATATAATTATTCAAATGGAAATCAATACTTTCCGAAACAGGAGTGAATTGATAGTCCAGCGTTTCTTTTATTTTCTGATTGGAAATTACATGGAGGCTGGAAATGGCTTCGATATTGGTTTTTGTTATCATTCTCAGCTTAGGAATCAGCCATCCGAAAAGTATATTGGCCCATCTTCCCACATTCAGCTGAAATTCCGACAGGACTTTCGCTTCTTTCAATCCCAATTTTGATCTTATCTGCTTTGCCAGTTCTGTGTATCTTCTGCCTTCGGCTACAATAATGAAACGTTCTCCGAAGCAGTTCTTTTCCATCAGTTCTACCGCTATCCTGGCAACGTCCCTAACATCGACATAGCTGGATCCGCCGGAAAAGGTAAAGCTGTTTTTTTCAAAGGTCGGAAAGATATCTCCGCTGCTTTTCCCCCAGTTTCCACTTCCGATGATCATTCCGGGATTGATGATAACTATGTTCATGCCTTCTGCAGAAGCCCTCCAGGCTTCCATTTCAGAAAGATGTTTGGATAATGCGTAGGCAGAATGTTCAAGCTTGGGATTGAAGCTGGAATCTTCGTCGATTTCTCCCTGTTCATTCACCGTATCAAGTACGGCAATAGAGCTTACCTGAAGGAATTTTTTAACGCCGGAACCTTCACAGGTATAAAGGAGGTTTTCCGTGCCCCTGATATTGGTATGATACATTTCTTTTTCATCTTTAGGATGAAAGCTTACTTTTGCCGCACAGTGATATACTTCTTCCACTCCTTCCAGAGCGTCCCGCAAGGAATAAATATCATCAAAATCCACATCGATCCATTCAATTTGATTGAAAAAGCCGTCGGGATCTTCCGTATAATAGGTATAGGAATGCCTTACCTCGTTTAAATTGCTTGCCGGCCTCTTAACAGCCCGTACGTTTTTTCCCTTCTTCAGAAGTTCCAAAACCACCACCCTGCCTAAAATACCGGTTGCACCCGTAACAAAAACCATCAATTTTTTTTTCTTGATTGCTGACTAAATTATGATAATATTCTACCTTATGCAAATTTGCGACTTTTAAAGGAGAATTCGGTTTTAAAATGATAAAAACCATAAAATTTCAGTTGGCCATTATCTAAGCATAGACTGGAAAAATTTTTAATTTTCCGATCGTTGTCCGAATTCATGACGGTTAATATAAAAAAGCCGCCCGAATAAAATCCGGACGGCCATTCCCAATATAATTTACTTTTATTTTTTAATAAGTTTTACAGACTGGCGGGTACCGTCTTTCATGAGAATCTGCACAACGTATGCTCCGGGTACCAGATGGCTCAGGATAAGCTTCTGCTCAGCTTTTACGTTTTGCATCACTACTTTTCCTGAAGAATCGAAAATACCCAGCGTGCTTATCAATTCAGGCCTGTCAATCATCACTGCATCTGAAAAAGGATTCGGATACATTTTTACGGTATCCTTCCTGTCTGCTTCCGATGTTGAAAGAATGGAACTTACTGTTACTGTAACCGGACTTCTGGCCGACTCGCATTTATTGCCTACTTTCCAGTCATAAAAATAGTAATAAAGACCGGTATTGGGCGTATTCGTGGGAGCTGCCGTTAAGGTAGCATATTTTATGTCTATTAAATTCTGAACATTGTAAGGGTATCCGAAATAACCGGCAGTGGTATTCGACTCGTACAACAAACCGTCTATACCCGTATAACCTCGAGGACGTAATTTGTAATTGGTTCCCGGAAAAATAGGAAAATCGAGATTGATGGTCTGGGCGACAGGTGCTGAGACTGGAGCGCCTACTACATTTACCGTTTTTGTATTAACGATAATCCCATTAGAGTCGATAACGTCAATAGTCAAAGTCCCCGGAGAACTGGTGGTACTGAGAGGATATACGGTTACACTTTCTAACACCAGATAGCTAAGAGCGTCGAAAACCAGTCCGAAGTTAGTGGTTCCAAAACCCGTAAATGCACCTCCGTTGGTGTAAATGGGCCTCCCTGTCTGGATTCCGGAAGTTCCTGTAAAAGTACTCACATAATAATTGGTTGTAGCCGTTAATGCAGGTGTTGTAAAAGGATTTCCCGTAAACATCAGGTTGCCACCATTGGGCGCATCATACCAGCTGTAATTGGCGGATGATGACGGGTTAGCTGTAAGAATAGCCTGATGGTTGGGATAAATCGTTGTTCCATTCACCGCAGGAGCCGCAGGAGGATTGCTGCATTTTGTAGTGAAGATCATGGTATCAAGTGACCATACACTCACATTTCCATTACCACAGTTTGAGCGTACCCAGGCATAATAAGTGGTTAAAGGATTTAAGTTATTGATCTGATAGGAAGTTCCCGGAACATTAGAAAAGGTAGGGGCCGTCGAAGATGTTGGTGCTGTAGAACTGGTACTGTAATAAATATCGTATCCTCCCGGTGATGATGCAGAGGCATTCCATGACAAATTTGCAGAAACCGAGGTAAGATTATTTACGGAAATACCGGTTGGAGCGTAACAGCTTGGCGGCGTCCAGGTGTAGACAAGATCTGCGGGCGGCATTCCGGGCACCGTACCCACCGTATTGAAGGCCTGGGCTGAAGTGCTAGCGGTTCCGGCTCCGGAAGTTGTAAATGCAGCAGTCGTAGGATTCAGACGGTTGTTGAATTCAGCATTGGAAGCTCCTCGTATCCCTATTTCGGCGGTACCGTTTACCGTTGTGCTTCCGGCCAGATATGATCCCTGATCATATGCGATCTGAATAATATTGAAGGTTTCCTTTAATTTAATCTGAAAAGAAAATGAATAAACAATGGTGCTCACCGTGGAGGCATTTGGTCTGAAATTGGTCCATTGGATAATGAATTCCCGGTTAGGAGCATTCCCGGTGACCCCATATGAAATTTTCCCTGTTTTTCCGCTTATATTATAAAAACTGGAAATATCCCGTCCCCATGCGGATATTGCACCCTGATACGCGGTAGTCCCTGAAATAGGACTGGTATAAAAAGGAGACGGCGCAACGGAACCGAAAGTAATAAATCCGTTGGAAGAGACATTAAGAGAAGTATAAGAATTCCCATTAAAGCTGAAAGCAAAGGGTATATTGACTGCAGAAACCACACTATTGAGGTTCAACGTGGCGGTATTATCCGTTGCGGCAGCCAATATTGTTTCGTTAGCAACAGGAGTATAAGCAGAAGCGGATTGCGAAAAAGTGTAGGCTATAATCTGTGCCTTACAGTTTTCATTCAGCGACAGTAAAAATACGGCCAAAACCGTTAGAAATTTAAAGAAGGAAAACCGGATATCTTTTCCATGATTTCTTTTAATAGAAGCCACTTTTAACGGCTTTTTAAGGAGATAGAATTTCTTCATTTTTCGTAGATGTTTATTCTACGAAAATAGCTTTGAATTTTACAAACACCAAAGAAAGGTATATCGTTTTTAAAGAATATTCATGATTCCGGCAGATAAACAAACAATCTAAATTACTGATTTCCAACAGGTAAAACCCCATGCACTTCTTTTCTTAATTGCCTGTATCTTATGTTCAGCTCCGTGGTCTTTTTCATTAAAAACAGGATAACGGGCAGGAAAAACAGTACGATAATACCTATTAATAAAAAGTATTTCCGGTCGGATCCTTTTTTCTTTACCGCAAATTCTTTGCCTTCCTGCTGTATCAGCTGATTCACCAGATCCGCCGCTGTCCGATTATATTTACCGGTACGGCTCATATACAGATTCTGATAATAATCGTGCTTCCCGACATCATTCTTTTTTAAAAAATTACCGGCTAAAAGTTTATAAACATCATTTTCGATCTCTTTTTTTACCTGAGGATTTTTCTGGTCATTTAATATGCCAAAAAGAATGGCATTGGAACGTTCAGGATCATTTTGTACGGAATACAATTTGGCTTCCGCAAGGGCAGAAGTCATTTCCAGCCGTTCTACGAATAAAGGCGGATATTTCTTCGAACCAGATCCCAGATCGGCCTTTGCCAATGCAAAATTCTGTTTTGCCAGGTTGAAACGTTTCTGGTCTATAAGTGCCCATCCTTTATTAACGTATGCAAATTTAAGATTGATCCGGGCTACCGGTTCTTTAGAGATAAGATATTGATGAATGGCTTTATCAAAATAAGACAGAGCAATATTTCCGTCCATATTGCTGAAATAATTCATCGCCTTGAGGTAGAATATATTTCCTCGGATGATGTTCATTGAATCGGGAACTGCCGGTGAAGACAGCAGCTGCTCGGCCCGGTCCAGATTCATCCGTGATTTTTCATTCAGCTGTATAGACTGATAGGTATTTCCTATTAACGTCAGGGCTTTGATCTTCGTAATCATATCGATTTCTTCCGTAGCATTCTCCAGCGTAAGATGACCATATTTTATGACATCCAGCGGCTTCCCCATAACATTGGATGTATTCGCAAGAACAAAAAAGCTGCGCACCTTATTTTTATGGACCAACGAATGGTTTTTCAGCAGATCCTGAGCGAGATCAAATGACTTTCTGGGATCGGAAAGCATTAATTTTTCAGCATGGTCCACCATCCTATCTTCTGCCGGATCATCCGTTCTGCAGGAAAAGCATAATAACAACAATACGATAAAGAGCGGTACCTTCATTCTTCTTTATGATTTAACAATTGGATGTAATGAGCCGGCGATATGCCATTTACCGTCTTAAATGCTGCAGCAAAGGCACTGTGCGTGGAAAATCCGCTTTCTTCTGCCAGATATTTTATTTTGTAATTCCTGTATATGGGATTCTCTTTTAATTTACCGGTAATATAATTGATCCTCAATTCGTTGATGTAGGCATTGAAATTTTTCTGCTTATGCTTGTTGATGATTTCCGATAAATATTTAGTGTTGGTATCCAGTTTTTTGGCAAGGTTCTGAAGAGAAATATCGGAACTAATGAAATCATTAGTTTTCTCAAAATCCTTCAACTTCTGCATAAGCATGGTCTCCGTTTTCTCGGAGATCGCCTGAGGCTGAACTGCTTTTTTATCCTGGTTGAACCTGAGCTTGATGGTAAAATTTTCGTATTCCTTAATCCGGGCTCTGATCTGCAAAAACCTTACGGCAAGAAAAGTAATCAGCAGTACGGCAATACCCAAAACAGAAAATAAAATATACCGTCTGGTAATTATTGATGAATTCAGTTCATTTCTGTAATTTTCTTCCAATATGCCGAACCATTTGTTCTTGGCTGAAAAGGTCACCCTGTCGATGGTACTGAATAAAGCTTCCTTTTTCTGTACGTATTCCTTATAATCGAGATGCTGACCGGTTTTTGAATAGTAAGTAACCAGAAGATCATAATACCGGTATTTAAGGTATACATTTGTGCTTTGCTCCAGAATTTCCTTGGGAAGTCCTGTTATGATTATCCCTGCCTCACCAGTCCTGTTGTTTTTCATCAGATACTTGGCATACAGCATTTTGAACGCCGGATCATTCAGATAGAAGCTTCCGATCCGGTTCAGAAAATCCCGGTATCGCTCGTCGGGATCATGCTGAGCAAGATATTCCGTAAGGTTAAGCATATTTTCCCGTTGTATCTCAGGATGATGCGACGTCATTTCTTTCAGGATCTCCGACAGTTCCGGAGAACCGACTGGCTTCCCATTACCGGCTAGGCGGCTGAGCAGCTGTCCCACTTTTTCGGAAAACCGGTAATCGCTGTTTCCCCGCATATTCTCCGGAGAGAAAGTATCTTTAATATTAAATGAATACAGGATGTTTCTTCTTAAAATAATAATACCGGGAGAAAAATGCCCATTTTCTTTCGAGATTATTTTTAATGCATCCGTAAGATTGTTCTGATAATAGAGCGATTTGGCCCGAAGATACATCAGCCGGCCTGCCTCTGCATCATCCAGCGGAAAATTCTTTTCGATATAATCCAGCACTTCCATCGTCCGTTCCGGAGACAGAACGATCTCACTGTCTGCCTTTGTGAAAAGTTCATTCTTTTCCGGACTTCCGGTCCCGGCCAAAACAAGAGCATATACCGCAACAAAAATTAGAGAAAAGAATTTAGACACCTATCACATTTTAGATGATAAAATTAAGTTTATTTTTAGATAATCCTTCCCATTCTTTGAAAAAATGATGGTGAGAATTAGATTTTTTTAAGAAATTATCTGAAAAATCAGCCGTTTTTAATTTATAACAGAATACTGCTTCCATTCATAAAACAGGATAACGATAAAATATAGAAATCGGCAAACTAAAAAAGGGATTAGGGTTCAGCCCTGCATAGTAAAAATAAACCTTCAAGGTTTTTGAAACCTTGAAGGTTAGAAAATGTTTAATATTGAAATTACTTAGATATAAATGCAAAATATGATCTATTATATCTGTCAAATCTGCAAGAATATAAATTAGCTTAAAAGTTCAAACCTTTTATTTTAAATAGATTTTGAAGCCCTGGATGTTTAAAGCTGTAAATTAAACAAGAACCATATTGTTCCTTCTCGGAGCTTTGTCGCAAAGCACATCGGCAATACTTTTTGAGATCAGGTTGCCTTCCGTAAGGTTATCCAGCCAGAAAAATTCTCCCGCTGCATTGATTTCGATGAAATAGTAATAGTCTTGCGGTGAAACGATCATGTCAATTGCTCCGTAATCGACGTGGTAGACATCCAAAAGTTCCAGCAATTTCGATTCGATATCTGCGGGAAGTTCCGTCGGAATCCACTTATCGATCAGGTTGATTCCATCTTTTCTCCAATCGACTTTCGCCCTCTCCGACTGTTGGGAATCGATTTCGAAGGCATAGACATCACGTCCGACGATGGTTACGCGAAGCTCTTTTTTCTTTTCGATCTTCTTCTGAAACTGCATGGGGCAATACATGAGCGTATCCAGTTCTTCGAGCTTTTCCTCACTGATGACATTGGTAAATACCACGCTTTCCACTCCATCTTCGTAAATAGCAAAACCGGTCTGCATTTTGGCAATTACATTCTGATGTTTCAGCACAAACTGTTTGGCTTCTTCAGGATTATTGGTGATGCAGGTCTCCGGAATTTTTAGCCCGATCTTATCGGCAATTTTCAGTTGCTCTTCTTTACTGTCCAGCCTTCTGTAAACGCTCGGTTTTCCTAACGAATATACATCGGCTGATTCAAAAAAACCGAAAAGCGTATTTCGGATCTCTCCCAAGGCGGCGCCCAGGAATTTTCCGTCGAGTTCCTCTTTCAGTCCGTTTCCGATATTGTAAGCTCTCCTGTACCAGATGGCTGAAATATCATCCAGGCGGTATTTTGTTTCCGGTGTTTCGAGTATGGTAATCCATTCCCCATCTTCAAAACGGGTTGACAGTTTATTTTTCAGAGGATAGAGATCAACATCGAAACGAATAACCTCGCATCCGTTTTTGCTGATATATTCCGTTACTTTTTCAACGGAGAAGTTATCTCCGGTATGGGTGATGATTAAAATTTTATTCATTGGTTTTCATTCTTTTGATAAGGTTGTCGGCTATCCTTTCCGCAATCGGGAAACCCAGCTCTTTCTGCAGCATGCCCCATTCTCCCTGCGGATTTACTTCCAGGAAATAATAGTTTCCGTCTTTGCTTCTGATCATATCAATTGCTCCGATGTACAAACCCATTTCTTTCATCATCGATGTAAGGTTGGCTTTAATATTTTCAGGCAGTGTATATCCGGACCAGAAATAATCTCCCCGGGCAATCCGCCAGTCCGCATGTTCGCTATTGTTGATTTTTCCGGTAAAAAATTCTCCGTCCAAATAGACGATTCTCAATTCATATTCTTTTTCAATATAAGGCTGAAAGATCATCGGGCAGTACTCGATATCATCAATATATTCAAGAGAATCTTCATCAATAATATGGGTGGAAAGAAGATTTTCCCCGCCCATCGATTTTGAAATAACCCCGTGAAGCTTGGCAATCATCTTCCCGTTGCAGCTTTGGTGGAAAAATTCCGTTATTTTCTCCGGATCATTGGAAAATAGGGTCTGCGGAACGGTTAAATTATGCTTTTTCGCCAGTTTCAGCTGATGGATTTTATTGCCGTCTATTTTGTTTTCGTTCTGTAGCGGATTGATCCATGGAAGGTCTTCCAATAAAGTAAAAAGATTATAGCGGAGGCTAGCATATTCTTTCAGGAAAATTTTAGCATAGGTTTCATCCAGCTCTTCGGGAATAGAAATCCCCCAGGACTTCCGGTGCCAGACCGCTTTTACCGTTCTGGAATCAAGGGTGTTTCCGGATTCATCTGTCAGTTCAAAAAAATCTTCTTGAAGATTGATTTTCTGAAAATGGTTCAAACGATCGGAATTCAGCCTGAAATAAGGAATACCCTTCGAGTATAAATAATTAAAGAACAGATCGATATTGTAAAAATCCTGTGAGTGGGTGATGCAGAGAATCATGTAGCCGTTTTATTAAAAAGGGAAACTTAGAATATAAGTTTCCCCCAGATATAATTTGTAAATGTGTACTGAAAATTTATTAAACTGTAGGAACATCATCATCACCATCAGATGGATATTTCATGGTCTGAACCATATCCAAAGTAGGTTTTGTAGGTTGATCGGTAATTTTGTTGGTAACAATTACTCCGTCCTGAAGAGGAGAAGAAACGTCTGTTCCACCTTTGATTTTTTCAGGATCCTGAATCTGCTTTTCTAAAAACGATGCGAAAAAAGGTTTCTTTTTTGAATTCTTGTTTTTCATATAATTTAATTTTGATTGTACTTTTATTTACGATTAAGGGGCCGGAGTATGAGGGTCATCACCGGGCGGCACCGGATCAAATCCACCATCATCGCTGTCTGAAGGATATTTCAAAGTGATTGGCCCGTCCACTGAAGGGGAAGTTACTCCATCTCTTTCCGGAATGGTAATAAGATCGGTCTTCGGAGTTGTCGCTCCGCCCTGAATGCCTTCAGGATGCTCAATCTGCTTCTCGAGAAAAGAAGCGAAAAACGGCTTTTTGTCTTTCTTTTTCATAATGTTTGTAATTTGAATGGTTGTTTTCAATCTGGTTTTTATAATTCGTTTCCGCCTTCATCACTGTCGGACGGATATTTCATGCTTACCGTATCTTCTCCCGGTTTCGTAAGGCTGTCGGCCAAAGGCGCGGTTACGGCATCTTTGAGAACGCCGGTAGAAGTTTCGGATCCTCCTTTTACTTTTTGAGGCTCTTGGATCTGCTTCTCCAGAAAAGATGCGAAGAATGGCTTTTTAGAATTTTTACTTTTCATGATATGGTGGGATTATTAATTTGATAATAAGCTAGTGTTTCTCACCCCTTGCTTTCGCCTCTAGAATAAATGAAACACTGTCCTGAGAAGGAAACAGTTTTTTATTGATAAAGAATTGTGTGAGAGTCCATTAATCCAGATCTTCAGCGGCATCGCTGTCGGACGGATATCTCATCGTTACGGCATCAAGATTCGGAGCCGTTACAGTATCTTTTAGCACGGCTGTGATATTGTCTTCTGCCGCTGACTTAACAATACCTGATCCTCCCTTGATTTTCTCAGGGTCCTGAATCTGCTTTTCAAGAAAAGATGCGAAGAAAGGCTTTTTGGATTTTTTATTTTCCATAGTATTAATATTTAGTGATTTAGGAGTCACTAAAGTATTAAAAAAATTCACACCATGAAGAATAAATGTCTTTTTTAAGAAAATTTTAACAATTGAAATTGAGGCATTATGCAGGATATGGGATCTGTAAAAATTCTTTTACCACCTTTGCAAAATCGACCGGATTTTCAGCTTGCACCCAATGACCGGCATTTTTTACCGTAACGAATTTCGCTTTCGGAAACTGCTGCCTGATGGAAAATTCGTCCTGCGGAAGGATATAATGGGATTTTTCCCCGGCAATGAATAAAGTTTCCCCCTCGAAAACTCCATATTTTATGGCATTTGATACAAACTGGTTGTATTTTTCCGATAATGTTTTCAGATTAAATCTCCAGTTCAGCTTTTTATTGTCATCCCAATACAGGTTTTTGGTTAAAAACTGAATGGTGGATCTTTCCGGAATATACTGGCTCAGCACCGCCTCCACTTCACTTCTGGAATTTACCGTATCGAAATCTACGGTCTCCAAAGCTTTAATGATTCCCTGGTGATGCGGCGGATATGCTTTTGGTGAAATATCGACCACGATTAACCGCTCTACTTTTTCAGGGTATTTTATCGCAAACTGCATCACGGCTTTTCCACCTAACGAATGCCCCAGAATATGTGCTTTTTCCAATCCGTAATGATCCATATACCGGAGAATATCGTCTGCCAAATCATCGTGAGACATTTCTTCCGAATGAAAGCTTCTTCCATGATTGCGGAGATCGATCAGATGGGTTGGCATGAATTCCCCGAAATCTTTTCCGAAGGTTCCCCAGTTATCAAGCATTCCAAACAGGCCGTGGAATACCAGCAGTGGTGTTGAAGAAAGGTTTTCGCCGAATATTTTTGAATTTAAGATTTGCATAATCCTGTATTTAAATGGGTTGGAAGATGGATGCTGGAAGCAGGATGTTTAGGTAGGCCAATAATTTAAGCTTCCGGTTTTTTATTTAATGTTGGTATTTTTGGACGGATGATGGGTGCGGGATATCAAATATTTATTCCAGTTGAAAGATTTTAAGTCCGTTATTTTAATTAAATTGATGAGCATATTGAACATTATTCAAAATTACACACAACAAGACTTCCAGCTTCCATCACCCGTCATCCAGCTAATTTTACCATTTCGCCAGTCTTTTCAGATAAGCCTGAACGGTGTTCTCCAATCCCATGTACAGAGCTTCGGAGATTAAAGCATGGCCGATAGAAACTTCAAGAAGATTCGGGATCTGGTCGGCAAAATATTTTAAATTGTCTAAGCTTAAGTCGTGTCCGGCATTGATGCCCAGTCCAAAATCTGCTGCAAGCACTGCCGTATCGTAATAAGGCTTAATGGCAGCTTCTTTATTTTGGGAATAATGTTTTGCATAGGCTTCGGTGTATAGCTCAATACGGTCGGTTCCTGTTTTGGCAGCATATTCTACCATTTCGGGATTCGGGTCGAGAAAAATGGAAGTACGGATCCCTGCATTTTTAAACTCAGCGATGATTTCGGTAAGAAAATCCAGATGCCTCCTGGTATCCCAGCCAGCATTGGAAGTGATGGCATCATCGGCATCGGGAACCAGCGTTACCTGCTCCGGCTTTACTTCCAGCACCATGTCAATAAATGGGCGGTGGGGATTTCCTTCGATATTAAATTCTGTTGTCACCAGCGGTTTCAGGTCATAAACATCCTTTCTGGTAATATGCCTTTCGTCCGGTCTCGGGTGGATGGTAATCCCCTGTCCGCCGAACTCCTGGATCTTCACTGCGGCTTCGGTTACGCTTGGTGTTTCACCGCCTCTTGCATTTCGTAAGGTGGCAATTTTATTGATGTTTACGCTTAATTTTGTCATTTTCTAATGATAAATTTTTAAATATAACCTGACGGACAATACATTAAGTAAAATAATCACTTGTATTCATAATAAATAATACCGTCAGTTCTGTTGATAATTATCCCGCTGCAAAGCTATTGATAAAAAACAGATTCCAAAAATGAAAAGCAGATTTTCGCTACTGAGATTTCGCATAGAATTTAATTGAACTCTCTTTACATTAAGGTCGGCAGTTGGATGATCGCCTTACACCTTTACCTGCATAATTTCAAGATCGAAAGCTTTTGAAGCGACCAGCAGATGATCGAAAATATCCGCCTGGATCTGCTCAAATCTTACCCATTCCGTATCATTGGTAAAAGAATAAATCTCTAATGGTAATCCTTGCGGTGTAATGTTGAGCTGACGCACCATGATCGGGCCTTCCTTATCCAGCTCGGGGATCCTTTCGATATATTTCTGGGCATAAATCCGGAAAACGCCGATGTTGGTAAGCTGCCGCCCATTGATGATCTCTTCTTTATGCGCCATGTTCTCCTTCTCTTTCTTCAGATTGATGGAGCTTTCCGCCAGGTATTCCGAAATAAGATTGATGTTTTTCAGTCTTTCGATATCCTGATCCGTCAGGAATTTAAAGGAATTGATGTTGAAATAAATTGATTTTTTAATCCTTCTCGTATTTTTTTCCGAGATCACCTGCAGGTTCTTGATCTCCGTAGTCAGGAGGTCATACGTTGGAATCGTGGAAAAGGTTTTATCGAAATTGTTGATCCTGGTCGTCAACAGATTGATCTCCGCAATATTTCCTTCTACGTTATATTTGGGAATACTTACCCAGTCCCCTACTTTCAGGTTTTTGGAAGTGGCGACATGCAGCCCCGTTACAAAACCTAGAATGGTATCCCTGAAAACCAAAACCAGTACTGCGGTGATCGCCCCAAGACTTCCAACGATGGTAGTACCTTTGATCCCGAAGACCACACAGAGCCCGACCACAGAAAAGATAAAGATCCCTAAAATCTTCATCGTTTCCGAAATAGCATTCAGTGCCATGATCTTATAATAATCCTGTTTGATCACAAAATAATTCCTGAAAGCCGTCAGTCCCCGGTACAGCATACCGGCAAAGATCATTACGATTCCCAGGTTTACAGAACGGATAATAAATTTGGTCGTATTTTTAAGTGCTCCTGCAAAAATAGACTCATGAATCCCGCCAATGATGAGAAGGGCAATTAAATGCGCCAGGGAATTGGTAATTTTTGAAGCATACACCGAATTGACGATGGGATATTTCTCCTGATTGCGGAAGATGCTGAACACACTGTTGATGATGATTTTCAGAACAAAATCGATCACAAAGAAAACGACGCACAGCAATGCCAGCTTTACAATGATATGAAATACCCATTCCAGCCCTGCCGGCGAAATTTTACTTATATAAACATACAGGGGCTCACTCAGTTCCTGTATTAAATCTTTGGTTTCTTCTAACTGGTTTTTCATCAGAACAAATTTACTAAAATTAGAATCACAAAACCCTTTTAAAAACAGGATTTCTTATCATAATCTATTCCAAAATTTACGGATTATTTAAAATTATTTTAAAATTATAAAACATTTAACAATAAAATAACTAAATTAGTATCCTAATTCAAAAAACTAAAGCTTATGAAAAAGTTTAATCTTCTATTCATTTTCATTATTCTCTTATCATTAGGGGCCTGCCGTTCGGAATCTGAAACCCCTGCCGAAATCACGATTGACAATACCGTAAAAACAGGAAAAGTTACCGGGAAAGTCATGTCACAAAACGGGGTGAAACCCATCGGAGGCGCGTCGGTTTTTACCTTTGACGAAAAGTATAAGATTTATTATACCGCAACTGATGCCGACGGTAATTTCGCACTTGAAGCACCAGTGGGAAACCATACCTTTTACATCCAGACGGGTAACGGAAGTAATTTCCGGACAGAAATTAATGCTACGGTAAAAAATAACGAAACGCTGAGCCTGGATGCCGGACAGACCAAGCTGAACCAGGTGGCAAAAATTGCTTACGTAAAAGGAAGTTATGATAAAATCGAGGATATTATTCTAAGCCTGGGATATACTGCAACGGAAATTACCAATAACGACCTTACCAACCTCACCACAATTGCTCAGTATGATATTATTTTCCTTAACTGTGGCTCACGGAACAATTATTCATCCAATCCTGCACTTTATGCTGCTGCTGAAGCCAATCTTGCCATTTTTGTGGCTAACGGAGGGAGTATCTATGCTTCCGACTGGGATGTATCTTATCTGGTAGGCGGAACCAGTAACACCAGCGCATGTGCTCCGGCAGGAGGATTTGTTCCCGATTCGAAATTATGTTCGAAAAACATCGGAAATTCAGGCAATTTAGGAGCTACCGTAACCAACGCCGGTCTTACCACTGCTTTAGGCTTCAATACGCTGAACATCAATTACGATCTGGGTACATGGCAGAAAATCATCAGTTACGATCCGGCTTACTGGGAAGTTTTGGTGAAAGAAACCTCCACCAATGATGCTTTGATGATCCGGACCAATCATTTTTCGGCAACCGGGCTTCCGACAACCCCAATCGGTAATGCTCCCACTACTACTTTCACAACGGTTTGCATTACCCTTCCCGGAAATATCCAGATCAGCCTTTCCGTTCCACAGGCCATCGTACCTTATCTGGTTGCACTGGGCGCAACAGTTGGCCCTTGCTCCGGATCGGCTAGCAGCGGTTATATTTATTACACGACCTTCCACAACCACGCTACCGGAAACATCGGAAATGCCGGAGTGATCCTGCAGTATGTTATTCTGAACCTTTAATGAATTTCAACTTATACAGAAAGCGGCTTTCAAAAGAGCCGCTTTTTTCATATATTGCATAGTATAATCAAATCTCATGGACGTCGTATTAATTGAAATTCTCTGCTTGGCTTTACTGTTTCTGGGCATTTTAGGAACTTTCCTTCCCGTACTTCCGGGACTCTTATTAAGCATCTGCGGACTGCTGATCTATAAATTCGGGACCGATGCAAACCTTTCGATGATCTATGTCTGGGTATTTGTAATCCTTACCGCAGCTTCGGTGGTTTTAAATTACGTAATTCCGGCGAAGACCAACCAGAAGTACGGCGGAACGCGCTGGGGAAGCATCGGATCCATTGTCGGAACCATTGTCGGTATGTTTTTGCCTATTCCCCTGGGATTTCTTGTGGGGATGTTTGCAGGGGTTTTTATCGGGGAGCTTCTTCATGACAGCAAGGATATGACAAAAGCCTGGAAATCAACAAAAGGGGCATTCATCGGATTTATTTACGGAACGGGATTCAGTCTTGTCGTAGGAGTGGCCATGTTTTTGATAGTACTTTTCAATATGCTCAATATTATTTAAAAAAAGAAATTATGATACCGCATAAAGCCTTACTTCTAAGCCTGGGTTCACTGTTTTTAATGAACTGCAATGCTCAAAAAAAGAATAATAAGATCAAAGTGGATACTGATAAAGCCAAGGTGAATCAAGTGAGTAAATCAGACAAAACCATCCTTTACTTCAACGAAGGTGAAAACCGTTTCCTAAAAGAATACCAGATGAATGTTACATTCAAAGGAATCTCCGAGGACAGCCGCTGTCCGAAAGACGTCAACTGCATTTGGGCGGGCGTTGCCGTGGCACAGATTGAAGTTATGGGAACCGCAACCCGGCCGATGACATTTGAGATTGCTACAATTGATAACAAATCCAGAAATTACAGCGCATCGGCTGTATTTAACGGCTATACGATCTCTTTAGCGGACGTTCAGCCTTATCCCGGAGCTGTTGATGGAGCAAAAGCCCTGAAAGGAAAGTACAGAATCGGAATTATTATTACGAAAGGTGGCGATCAGTCTACCATGAAATAGGCTTCTTTCCTTTTGAAACCAGATATTCGTTAATTTTAGAAAAAGGTCTGCTCCCGAAAAAGCCTCTGTGAACCGAAAAAGGCGAAGGGTGTGCAGATTTTAAGATAAAATGTTTGGCCGGATCAATGAGTTCGGCCTTTTTTTGTGCAAAGGCTCCCCAGAGCACAAAGACAATGTTCTCTTTTTTATCAGAAATTTCTTTAATGATATAGTCGGTGAATTTTTCCCAGCCCAGATCTTTGTGGGAATTTGGCGAGTGCGCACGGACCGTCAGCGTGGCATTTAACAACAAAACACCTTGTTTTCCCCAGTCGTCCAGTTCTTTTGAAGTTCTTACTACACCTATATCATCCTTTAATTCAATAAAAATATTTTTCAGCGAAGGCGGTGCCGTTACCTGTTCGGAAACGGAAAAACAAAGACCGTTCGCCTGGTAATCGTTATGGTAAGGATCCTGACCGAGGATAACGACTTCAATATCATCAAAAGGTGTAATTTCCAGTGCCCTGAAAATCTGGCTTTTCGGCGGAAATACTTTGTTTGTGGCATATTCCTGCTTAACTTTTTCCCAAAGATTGGTAAAGTATGGTGTATTTTTTATTGGTGCTAAAACTTCGGTCCAGGTCATGATTTTAATTTGGAAATGGTTTAATTTGAAAATGAATTTCCTTGATAGTTCTATTGATATAAGTTATTTACGGAAAATTTTATTTCTTTATAATATATTACGCTTATAGAATCACATCAATTTTCTTGCCTTTATCATTTATTGGTATTGAAACAACTTTTTAGAGAAGATTAATGATTTCCGAATGATTATTGGTAATGTAGGTAATGAGATACTGATTTTCAAAATTTTCAAAGAATACATACCAGGATGTCGATGGATTTGCTCTGTAAAATACATAATTTGACCCCAATTCCAATAAATGTTCAGGTGTGTATCTTTTAGGATACAGGTTGATTTTATGATCAATGAAGTCAATCAGTTTTTCAATATAGCTTACTGAAGATTCAAGTGTCGAAAAATAGTTTTTCTGAAACAATAGAACAGTCAATTCATTCAGATATTCTGCTATTTCCGGCAGATACTGAACCGTTATTTTTTCCAAGGCAATGTTTTAAGGAAATCTGTGGTACGTTTTTTTATTTCTTCTCCGGAAACGCCCCGTTCCCATTCTTTTTCAAAATCAAAGTTTTCCCTTTTGCGAATCTTGTTGAGTTCCGCAATAATGAATGGATTTTCAAGAGAATTGATCCATTTGATAAGTTCGCTTTTTTCGGATGACAGATTCATTGTGTTTCGGTTTATTGGTACAAAGATAATGATTTTACAAATCACGGATGGAAAGTCCTCAGGCTGAAAACTATATTTTCCGGAACCCCTTCGTCTTTCCGCCCCTCTTCCAGTATAAAATGATGCTTTAAAAGAAGCTGTTTGGAGTTTTCGTTATCCTGATGCGTCATAGCTATAACTTCTTCGAGATGCAGTTTGTGGAAAGCAAAGTCTGTAACGGCTGCCAAAGCTTCCGACATCAATCCTTGTCTGTGGTATTCCGGCAATAATTCATAGCCCACCTCAGCCACTTTCCGGTCTTCCGAAAAATTCCACAGGCAGATGGTTCCGATAAGATGATTGGGTTGGTCTTTTAAAGAAATTCCCCAGTAAAAGGTCTGGTTATTCTTAGTCCGTTCTTTAATCGTCAGAATAAACTGCAGGGCGTCATAATTGTTTTTAGGCGAATTCCTCCGCACGAACCGGTTGATGATTTCATTGCTCCTGATTTTCAGAATATCTTCAACGTGGTTTTCGTTGATTTCTCTAACGACTAATCTTTGGGTCTCCAGTTTCATATTTCAAATGTAGTAAAACCTGATTGATAGATATTTTCAAATTCCCAAATTAATTCATTTTCAAATTAAATTCACATTTTCTCACTAAATTTGTACTGTGTATATAAATAAAGAAGATTTAAACGAATTAGAGTTTCCGCAATTGCTCGCGGAGATCTCTCCTTTTGCATATTCCCCAAAGACAAAGGAAAAAATTCTTCAGCTCCGTCCGATGGAAATTGACGAGGCAGAAATTTCCCTGAAAAAAACGTCTGAATACTTGTCGAGTTTTGAAAGTTCGAATGCCGTACCTTTTGATGAATACGAAGATATTGAAAATGAACTGAAACTGATGCTGATCGAGAATTACCGTCTGGAAAACAGTGCTTTCATGAAAATCAAAACGCTGACGGAACAGATCGGAAAACTGCAGAAATTCTTCCCTACCATGCCGGAAACCTTCCCTAGTCTAATGGAAGACGTGCTGGTACTGGAATTCAAAAAAGAAATCATTGACAAGGTAGATAAAGTTTTTAACCGGTTCGGAGAGGTAAAAAGTGAAGCTTCACCGGTTTTAAAAGGATTACGAACGGAAATTCAGGTAGCCAAAAAAGCGATCCAGGAAAATTTCAACCGGGCCTTATTCAATTACGGGCAAAGTGAATTCCTGGACGATATCCGCGAAACGATTATTGATGACCAAAGGGTTCTGGCGGTAAAATCGGGATTCAAGAAAAGGGTTCCTGGAAGGGTTTTAGGATTGTCTAAAACCGGTTCCATCACTTATATCCAGCCGGATTCAGTAGTAAAGCATTATTTCAAGCTGAAAGAAAGTGAAGAGGAAGAAAAAAAGGAAATAGATAAAATTCTGAGAAAACTGACGGCCGAGCTTGCCGAGTTCCAGCCTCAGCTCTGGAGATACCAGAAATATATTTTTGACCTGGACTTAACAAGAGCCAAAGCGAAATTTGCGGAACTGATCAATGGAGTATTGCCAAAAATCAACCGTCATAAGACCCTGCGGCTGCGGGAAGCTTTCCATCCGCTTTTATTCCTTAGAAATAAAGCGGAGAACAAAACCATTTTCCCTCAGACACTTTCCTTGACGGACCATAACCGGATCATCTGTATTTCCGGACCGAACGCGGGAGGAAAATCAATCACGCTGAAAACCGTCGGCCTGCTCCAGCTGATGATCCAGAGCGGGATCCTGGTTCCCACCCATCCGAAATCGGAGATGTTTTTCTTCGATAAAATCATGACGGATATCGGGGACAATCAATCCATTGAAAACCACCTTTCCACCTATTCTTCCCGATTGAAGAAAATGGGCGGGATCATCCGTGAGGCCGATGCGAATACCCTATTGCTGATTGACGAATTCGGGACGGGTTCCGATCCTGAACTGGGTGGCGCCCTGGCAGAAAGTTTCCTTGAATTTTTCTACGATAAGAAAAGTTTTGCGATTATTACGACCCACTACACCAACATTAAACTAGTGGTAGAACAGCTTCCGAACGCGCAGAATGCGGCTATGCTCTTCAACGAGGAAACGCTGGAACCGATGTATAAGCTGGAAGTCGGACAGGCAGGAAGCTCCTTTACTTTTGAAGTGGCGGAAAAGAATAAAATCCCGAGATTCATCATCCATTCCGCGAAGAAAAAAGTGGAACATGATATCGTCAACCTGGACAAAACCATCGTTAAGCTTCAGCAGGAGAAATATGAAGTGGAAAAACTGAAAACCGATCTTGCAGAACGAAAAGAATCCGTAGAAGATAAGCGGGATAATCTTCAGAAACTGAATGACCAGCTTCAGCAGAAGCTGTACAATTTCCAGAAGCTGTACGAAGAGGAACACCGCAAGCTACAATTCGGAAATAAGATCGAAGCTTTTATTGACAGCTATGTAAAAGGAAAGTCCAGAAAAGATGTGGTGAAAGATTTTGTAAAGATTCTCGAACAGGAAAAGTTCAGGAAGATCGGTGCGGATAAGGACGAAAGCAAACGTCTTCAGGTGGTAAAACGCAAAATTACCCAGCAGCTGAAAAAAGAGGAAGTGATTGAAAAAATCGCAGAAACCAACGAAAAGCTTGAAGAAAAACGCAAAACCGACCGTGCACTTTGGCTGAAAGAAGGTCAGCGCGTCCGGATTACCGGAAGCACCAGCGTCGGAACCATTGAAAAGATTTCGAGAAATAAAGTCATTGTGAATTACGGAACCTTTAAGACGACGATCAATGCTGATGAGTTGGAAAGAATTTAATCTTATATGATAACGGTAAATACGCAGATCAATTTCAGGGATTTCCTTATTTTCCATGTGAAAAGCTCGTTGCTTCGCCTCATTGTATTTCCATCAGTTCTGCTGGTATTTTTTATCATCAAAGAATCGGTGGACGGCAGCACGGAAAGAGAACTCCTGCAATCTGCTTCGATGTGGTATACCATTTTGTTTTTGTTTATAGTGGTACGTTCTTTTTTCAGTGTACGGTTTGCGTTTAATTCAAACAAGAATATCCAGGAACACATTATCTATACTTTTACGGAAGAAAAAATCCGGATTCTGGGAGAGACTTTTGACGGAGAAATAGCCTGGAGTTCCGTTTATAAGGTCAAGGAAAATAAAGACTGGTTCCTGATCTATCAAAGTGCGAAGATCATGAATATGGTTCCGAAAAAGTTTTTTACCAAAGATCAGGTTTCAGAGCTGAGAAAAATTATTCAAACCCATAAGATAAAAGCGAAGCTCAGAAATGATTAATGTATAAAAAAAGAGCGTACCATTAGTGATACGCTCTTTCTGTTAATTGTTATTGAATGCAGAACTTTTTACTTTTTAATAAATTTCAGTTGGGTCATATTCTCCTTGTCTTTAATCCGGATAAAATAAATCCCTTTTGACAGATCGCGCACCGGCACCTTCTGATCGGAAATTTTCCCTTTACTTACCAGCTGTCCGGCTGCATTGTTAATTTTAAATTCAGTTCCTTCAGCTCCTGAAATATTTAAAACATCGGAGGCTGGGTTGGGATAAATGCTGATGTCCCTGTACATTCGCGGGCGCCGTATCACAAAGATAGCAGTAGCCGGGATCCCGCACCGGTACATTTTTACTTTGAAAAAATGAAATTCCTGTGAGGAAAATAAAGAAAAAAAGTAATTGTTTTATCATATTTAATGGTTTAGATTGTTTTCAAAAGTTATTAAGTAAGCTAAAGATAATGAATTAAATCAAAAACTTATCTTTATTATATTTGAAATATGATTAAAATGCTAAACATCCTGCGGATCTTTTACCTAAAACTGCTGATCCCCACCGTATTATTTTCAATAGTATTTTCTTTTCAGGCAGGTTTCAGCCTGCGTAATTTCGGATTCTGCTTTTTTGTAATTTTCCCGGCGTTTCATTTTTTAATATATGAACTGAGGCTGAAAAATGAATATGTCTTTTTTGCCAATTTCGGATTTTCCAGACTCTTTCTTTGGGTCACCACGGTTTCAGCCGGATTCTTTATTAATCTGATTTCTAAATTTTTATGAGCAAACTCCACATCGACAATATTACAAAATCTTACGGGTCAAAAAAAATTCTACAGGACATTTATCTTACTTGTGAAACAGGGCAAACTATGGCTTTACTCGGAAAAACCGGTTCGGGGAAATCCACTTTACTCCAAATTATTTTCGGAACCATGAAAGGCGATTCTCAATTTATCAAATACAACGAACAGGTGCTGACGAAGCAATCGGACAGACGAAATAAGATCGTCTATCTTCCACAAAGTCCGACGTTTCCGAAAAATATTAAAGTAAAAAACCTGATTCCTTTATTCTGTAATCCTGAGAATACCCTTAAACTTTTTAATTCTGATCTCCTGAAACCTTTATTAAACAGAACGACCCAGAATCTTTCCGGTGGTGAAAGAAAACTGGCGGAAGTAATGACGGTCATCCATTCCGAAGCCGAATTTATCCTGCTGGACCAGCCCTACAGCGGCCTCTCTCCCATCTTCACCGAAAAAGTAATGAAAATGATAAAAGAAAGATCCAAAGAAAAAGGATTTATCATTTCAGATTTTGATGTGCAGAATTCGATAGAGATTTCAGACGACATTTACCTTCTTCACGATGGCTCTTTGAAGCGAATTAAAGACTTAAATGAATTACAGCGGCATTATTATCTGCCCGAAAATAGTATTCAAGTAAAATAAATCTGCGGTGGAAATCAGGTAACAGACTGAAAAAATGCGGGATACCGGAAGTTGATCTGGTCAGCATAGCGGTTGATGTTCCTGGATATCAAATGATCTAACTTTTTTATTAAAATAACAAGACGCAGACTTTTGAATAGTATTCTCATCATTAAAAATCAAAAATTTTCAAACGGCTGCATATTTTTTTATCCTTTGCAGCATTTAATTTCAAATAAAATCTAAATCTTTTGTGACTTTTGTGGTGGAATAAAAAGTTTAAACAAGTTTAATTTATATATTTGGACTATTAAAAAATTTCATGATGATTTCCGTATCTAAAGCATTGTATATATCCGTTTTCAGTATTTTTTCCGTGGCTTTTGCCAAAGGCCAGAACAAAGTTCCTTTCGGGGTGGTAAAAGCTGAAGAAGGCTATGCTATGGTACGGGTCCATAAAGATGATTACCGGAAAATCGTCGATAAGATCCGCATGAAGACGGGTGATGTGTTTATTTACGAAAAGCCGGCCCCGGGAGAAACCGAGTGGATCTGGATCAAATATCCTGAGAGAGAAGACACCGAAAAACCTTTCGTACGGTACGACAGCATTACCAAAGAAGGCATGGTGAATAAGAACCGGGTGGTTTTCGTAGACAAGCTTCCACAATTTACCCCCTCCAAATCCAAGAACGGCAAATCCCTGATCTTTACCGATGATTCCAACCCGAAAATTCCGGGAAATCAACGGACCAAAGTTATTATCGATGTCTACCCTTCTTATGCAAAGATCAAAAAGCAGGAGAAAGATGCGGAAGGAAATATCCTTAAAGTGGATAAGGTAAAAGCATGGGGCGTAGGAAAAGAACTTCCTGAAGACCTAACCGAAATCAAATCCGTACGGGTTCAGCAGCCGGGACGGGGCTCCGTTTTCGTAAGGGATGCCATCAAGAATATGTTTCAGCCAACCATGGATTTCAATAATGTGGGCGTAACGGCCATCGACAACGACCATATTTTCCTTTATATGATCAATGGTTCCGGACAGAACCGTTATACCACGATCTGGACCATCAAGCAGGGAAAGGCCGAAAGCCAGATCATCTTCAAAAATCCTGAATAATTCATCAATAATCATTACTTTTGTCACCGGAAAGCCTTTCTATCGGCTTAACAGCTGTATTTTGGACTTTCCAGGAAACCGGTTCTGCTTAGCTGCAGATTAAAAGGGAATCGTGTGCAAATCACGAACTGTCGCGCAACTGTAAGTAACTGAAGTCTTTATTAACAGTCCACTGTCCGGATCAACGGATGGGAAGGAGATAAAGATGTTACAAGTCAGGAGACCTGCCTTTTTCTTTACCATAAAACTTTCGCGATTTGAAGTTTATTGATCGGACAGACCCCGGAGATTTCCATCTCTGCTTTGCTGTTGTATTGATCTATTTCATTTCGCATTAATTAATAATGAAATATGACGACAGAAGAAAGAATTAAAACGTCCGAAACCCGCATTTTCAAAGCGGTTTTTCCCAATACCACCAACCATTACGACACACTTTTCGGAGGTACGGCCATGCAGCTGATGGACGAAGTGGCTTTTATCGCAGCCACCCGCTTTGCCAGAAAACGCGTGGTAACCGTAAGCAGCGACAAGATCGATTTCAAAAGGTCGATTCCGGCAGGAACTATTGTGGAACTGATCGGAAAAGTAGTGCATGTAGGAAAAACCAGCCTGAAAGTAAATGTGGAAATCTACACGGAGCAGATGTACTCTTATGAAAGAGAGCGGGCCATCGTAGGTGATTTTACCTTTGTGGCGATTGATGAATTTAAGAAGCCCATCCAAATCCTCTAAATAAAGTTCCGGCAACCTTTTGCCGGAACCCATACTTCTCATGTTTTTTAAGGAGTTTCGGCGGGCTTTGCCCGCCGAAACTTTTATTTAAATAGGAACTCGACGATATTCATTGTGATATAGACCGGAAAAAACTTCCAGTCTCCAGCTTCCCTCATCCCATCTATTTCACCACTTTTTCCATTTCCAGGTTTTTAATCAATAGGAATTGGAAGGCTTCTCCCAATTCATCAGATGCCCGGCTAATGGCATTTTCCAGCATATTCCGGATCTGTTTTTCCGTTACACCCGCTTCGGTCCAGCTCTTTCCCGAGGTATGCGAATTCAGGATAAAAGGCATAATGCGGTCGATCGCACAGGCAAAAATGGCATCCGGCGTCTGCTCTTCTTCAAATTCAAGCCAAAGGTTAAAAAATTCGGACCGCAACGGTTCATCCAGAATACCGAAAATCTTCTGGGCTGAAATTTTTTCCCGTTCAAATTTCCCGACCATCGCCGCTTCGTCAAATATAAAAGTATCCCCGGCTTCAATTTCCACCAGGTCATGAATGGACAGCATGCGGATCACCCTCAGCAAATCGATATCTGCTCGGTTTTTAGCATACGGAAAAAGAATTTGGGCAAGAATAATAATCTGCCAGGAGTGTTCCGCCGTATTTTCCCTTCGTGAATCATCGGCATTATAATTTCTTCGCTGTACATTTTTCAGGGCGTCTACCGCCAGGATAAAATCGATTTCTTTCTGGATTTTCATTGCTTGCTTTGTTTTACGTAATGGTAATTTTTACAAAAATACGGCTTTTAAAATACCCTCTATTTCAAATGCCATTTGTCTTCATTTCTGAAATTGGAAATTGCAAAGCAGCAAGAAAAATCGAGAATATTGCTGAAGGACTTGTATGTAAATCATCTAATCCCTTAAAATTTCATGTTTATTATGGGAGATTAGTTGTAATTTTAAGGTAAATATTCAGCATGGCTCCGAAATTCAGTTATCCACCGGAAATTACAGGAAAAAGAAAATTATACGCCCTTTTAAACGGAGTCAAGGATCCGCTGGGCATTATCAGCGGAAATCACGCCATCTTAGGAGACAGCTATTATCTGAAAGCTTCTTTTACAGATAAAAAATTCATCTTCACGCAGGATCAGGAATTCATCGAATATATTTTAAAGCAGAATCATAAAAACTATTTCAAATCGGAAATACAATCCATCACACTGGGGAAATACCTTGGTAACGGTCTGCTCACCAACAACGGAAAAGACTGGCTCCAACAACGGAGGCTGATTCAGCCGGGATTCAGCAAAGTCAAAATTGCCAATCTGGTCTCCATTATGGACGAGGAAATCAATACATCATTCCGTTCGTTTGGCCAGGAGCCGGAAATAGACCTTTACGGCTTTTTTCATACACTGGCTTTCAACATCGTCGCCAAAACCCTGTTCAGTTCGGATATCGGTGAAACTGAAATAAAGGAATTGGGGAAAATCATTACGGAAGTCCAGGAAGTTTTTGCAAAAGAAGTAAGGATTCCGTTTTACACGCAGATCCTGAAAGCGTTCGGTCTTATCGGGAAAACCATCAGAAAAAGCGAAAGGTCGAAAGCCATTATTCAGAATGTTCTAGATAAACGTAGAAACTTAGGTGAAGAAAAGAATGATCTTCTGGATATGCTTATCCATTCAAAATACGAAGATACCGGGCTGCCTATGTCTGATCAGCAACTGGTGGATGAAATGCTGATCCTATTTATCGCCGGCCATGAAACTACGGCCAATGCGTTAAGCTTTATCTTTTTTGAGATCAGCCAACATCCGGAAACGGAAAAGAAATTACGGCAGGAAATTGAGGAAGAAGGGGAACATGCTTTTACGACGGAAAGCCTGATGAAAAAATCTTTTACCGCCAATGTCATTAAAGAAGCCATGCGGCTGCATTCCCCGGCTTGGGCTATGGACCGCCAGGCCCTGGAGGACGACCGGTTCAAAGAGTATTCGTGGGAAAAAGGGACTTTAATCATCCTTTATATTTCCGGCCTTCACCGGAACCCGAAATACTGGAATCGTCCTGATGATTTTATTCCGGAGCGTTTCGATGATGAAAATGCCCGTAATTTTGCCTATTATCCTTTCGGAGCCGGGCCCCGCCTCTGCATCGGCGAACATTTTGCCATGATGGAAATGGCCCTGATCGTCCGTAAATTCTATAAAAAATACCATTTTGAATCTTATCAGGAAAGATTAGAGGAAAAAGCGCTGGTTACTTTAAGAACCACCAGCCTGCTTGGTAAAATCGTTAAAATTTAATCCGATTTCATAGAAACAAGTAGTTCCCGAATTTCAACATTAAAAATAATTAAATTGATTTTCAATAACTTACACAATAAATAAATATTTTTTCACTACTTTGTATTGCATAATACCATTTTAATTACATATCTTTGTAATGTAAAATCGAAGAAGGTTCTGCTGGCCGGGTTCCCGATTCGAAGATTATATAACTAATTAACAAAACTTATTAAAGATGAATACCGAAAATACCAAAGCGCAAATGCGGAAAGGGATTCTGGAATTCTGTATTTTAAGCCTGATCAACCACCGTGAAATGTATGTTTCCGACCTGATCGATGAGCTGAAAAAAGGAAAGCTGGATGTCGTGGAAGGAACCCTCTACCCTCTTTTAACCCGATTAAAAAACGGAGAGTTCCTTTCCTACCGATGGGAGGAATCTACAGGAGGACCCCCAAGAAAATATTACCAGATCACGGAAAAGGGGAAACTGTTCCTAAACGAACTTCAAAATACCTGGAACGAATTGACAGATTCAGTTAACCAAATCACTCAAAAACATTAAAAACAAAGCTATGAACAAAACACTCTCAATAGGACTTGCCGGTTTTTCTTTTACCATAGAAGAACATGCTTATATAAAACTGAGCGATTACCTGAATGCGCTGAGAAGCTCTCTGGATGCTTCGGAAGCGGATGAGGTAATGCACGATATCGAAATCAGAATGGTGGAAATCTTCAGGGATTCCATGGCAAAACGTGAAGTGATCAACGATTCGGATGTAGAAAGGGTGATTGCCCAGATCGGAAGCCCGGAAAAGATCGAAGAACAGGAAGAAGCGTACTATTCTGAGAAAAACACGAAAAGAACAGGCAGCGCAGGAACCGAATATTCCGATAAAAAGCAGCTGTTCCGTGATCCTGAAAGACAGAAGATTGCCGGGGTTTGTGCCGGCCTGGCCGCTTATTTCGGAATGGATCTTACAGTAATGAGGCTGATTTGGGTGGGTGCATTCCTGTTCCTTTGGGTAGCACCGGGATCCTCCTTTCTGGTGATCCTTCTTTATTTCATCCTTTGGGCGGTGTTACCGAAAGCGGAAACCGCCTCCGACTTCCTTAAAATGAAGGGAAAACCATTGAATTTTGATAACCTAAAGGAAGAATCCAGCAAACTGGTCCAGTTTGCGAATGAAACCACAACAAGAGCGGGCGAAATCTACATCGAAAACAAACCGTACATCAGCAACGCAAGCAGCGGTGTTTGGAATATACTCAAATACCTTGTAGGAGTGTTCTTTGCCCTCATGGCTTTCGGAAGCATTATCGGGGTATTTGTACTCTTCGGTCTGTTCGGGATCGATTCCAACTTTCCAGGAGCCAATGAAATGAAATTCCTTTTTGACGACGACGGATTATATACTGTATTTTCTGCCCTGATTATCATCGGATCCCTGATTCCTGCCGTACTTTTTACCGTACTGAGCATTAAGATTTTCTCCCCGAAAACAAAGCTGAGAAACATCGGATGGGTTCTGGGTGCCCTATTCCTTACTGTAGTGGGCCTTGGTGCTTATTTTGGAATAAGCATGGCGAAAAGGGAAATGTTCTTCAAAGGTCATAAAGAAGATACGGAAGAAATTTCAATCAACACCAAATCCGATACGATCTATGCAGATTTTAAACAGGTAACCATTCCCCAGAATTTCACTGCGTATGACGACGATCTTTATTCTGATAAGGTTTCGGTTTACCACAAAGACTGGATCCATGTGGATGTGACAAGAAAAGCCGATGTAAAGACGCCTTATCTGATCATCAAAAAAGAAGCAAAAGGATACAATCTTCCTTTAAATGTAAACGTTCCCGTGGATATTATAGGTAATAAGGTAATCTTCCCGAATTACATCAAATATCCTTATGACCACCGGTTCAGGGATTACAGCGTAGATTATGAACTGGTACTTCCTTTAAAAACCGTCGTAATTCCGGTAAAACAGGACGGGATCAGTTTCGATGGAGATCTGAATGCAGATGGCATCAATGACAACGACCAGGACAGAGACGAGGACGGCAACATCAAGATTGAAAAGAACAAGATCACGGTAAACGGTTCTACCATAGAATACAATTCCGATGACCAAGACAGTATCATCGTTAACGGAAAAAAGGTTGCCAGCGATGAAGCAGACCACGTGATCGATTCGATGAAACACAGCATCAAAAAAATGAAAGGCGCCAACATCGACTTCAAAGTGGATAAGGACAAAAACGAAATTTCCATACAAACAAAATAACCCAAAATTCAGAGAGTGGCAGAAGGTGTGGATGGATAACTCAACCGTTTGAAATTCACACCCTTCTTCTCTCAGAGAAAATAAAAAAATGTAAAGATTTAGTTCTTCATATCAATAAAAATTTTTACATTTGTGTAATAAAAAAATAGTAACCGGACACTCACAAAAAATATTAAACAATTATGGTACAACTGGCATTAGAAATTGTAATGAAAATTGTTGATTTAATCAGCAGTCTGTTTTAAGAGCGATAATATTTCAATATATTTGTAAAGTATAACCACTTTGGTTATACTTTTTTGTTTTTAACCGAAAGATTATGAAAAAGCTGATTGGCAGACTGATATTAAAATTAATGGGCTGGAAGGTCGTCCTGCAGGGTGATGCACGAAGCCTGGACCGCTGTATCCTGGTTGTAGCCCCCCATACCCACAACATGGAATACATCCTTGGGAATCTTGCCTATTGGTCGTTGGGAAAACCACTGAAGATCATTATTAAAGATGCCCATACCAAAGCCTGGTATGGAGGAATCGTCAAAGCTTTGGGCGGAATCGGGATCGACCGCAGCCGGAAAAACGACCTGATTAATTTTGTGGCGGAGCAGTTTGCAAAAGACGATTTCAGCTTGGTGATTACCCCGGAAGGCACCCGCAGCTGGGTTCCGAAATGGAGAAAAGGATTCTACCATATGGCGCTGGCGGCAAAAGTTCCGATCGTACTGGCGGCAGGGGATTTTAAAAGAAATACCATTTTTTTAGGTTACACCATCCCTTACGAAAAGCTTGCTTCGTTACCTTTTACGGAAATTATGCAGGAAATTCAGGACTATTATATAAAAAATGACATCGGTCCGAAAATCCCTGAAAACTGGAACCCTAATATCATGGGCACCGATACTGAAAACACCACTAGCAACTAGCAAAATTACTCATTACCTATTACTTATTACCCATAAAAAAAGATGTATACTAAAGATAAAACGAAGGAAGAAATACTGGAGTTCATCAACTGCTGGGGCGGTGAGACCTTCGCCAAAACCCTGGAGATCCGTTTTACGGATATTGATGTTGAAAATGAAACCTTAACCGCTACCATGCCTGTTCTTCCAAGGATTCATCAGCCTTTCGGAATTATGCACGGCGGGGCAAGCTGCGTGCTGGCCGAAACCATGGGATCAAGCCTGTCCAATATCTTTATCGACGGCGAAAAATACTTCGGTGTGGGAACCAACATCAATACCAACCACCTGAGAAGCAAAAAGGACGGAACGGTCACTGCGGTTGCCCGGTTTATCCGGAAAGGAAAAACCATGCACGTCTCCGAAATCGAAATCCGTGATGAAAAAAACGCCTTGATCAGCCACACCACCATGACGAATACCATCATCCGGAAATAAGATTAAATGAATAAAATACGGAGCTCAAATTTTTTGGGCTTTTTTTATATATCAACTGCAACCTTTTCGTTCTTCTGTTTCTTATAGGAAAGACTTAATTCTTTACAATGTGCTCAGCAACCCAGTATCTGTGAAAAAAATATTTTACTTTAGTCCCTTTTTATTTTTGGCGTTAAGCTGCGGAAGAGAAATTATAGATTATAGGATCATTAATAAATACAGCTATATCAATGAAAGCAGTACTGATATGGATATCTACTCCTACTATCAAGGTAAAAAAACGAAACATGTGATCAGTAAAGGAAATACATACAGCCAGGAACTGGATCTTAATTTCGGCTCTGTGGATGACATCATCTTCTATGCAGACAGCGTAAAAATTGTTTACGAACAAAACCGGTTTAAAATATGGAAGGCCACGGATAACAACAGCCGGAATATTTTAATGAGAGATGAAAATTATACGAAAACAGCAGAAAAAGAAAATTTTGAGGCGTTTCAGTTTACATTTACAATACAGGATGGTACCCAGACTTCACCTTGCAACGGAAACTGCAATTGAAAGACTTTGATTTTTCTGCAACGGATAATTAGCTTTGAAAATATTACTAAAAAAATAAGTTTTCTTCATATAGAAATGGAAAATTCCGGTATGCCCCCGGAATTTTCTGCTTTTAAGGAAACATCGGCATTCACAGGACATTCAGTTTTTAATCTGATCTAAAAACTTATCCACCATTAAAACAGGTTTACCACTTATATTTATTTTAAACTGATCCGGAAGATATTCAAATATTCAGAGAAGCGCAAGGGATCGAAGATTAATTCTTACATTTAAAACTTATTTTATCTTTTTGATGCAACCTTTTCATTTTTTTTCATCTTTAAATAAAAAGGTATTATTATGAAAAATTTATTTTTACTTCTTATTTTAACGATAATGGTCTTAGTTTCATGCAGGGAAACGGGCACCGATGAAACTATAAACAAAAATACGCCGGTCTCCTACGATCTGTATGTGGCAGGAAACGATGAGAACAATACAGCCAGCTATTGGAAAAATACAGCTAAAACCGTGTTATCATCAGGAGCAGGATGCACTGCTACTAAGGTAACGGTAGATAATACTGATGTGTATGTAGAGGGAATCAAAATTGATCCGTCAACCTATACCTTCAAATATTATTACTGGAAAAACAACATTCGGTATGATATCGAACAGCAGCTTGGTCTGCAGTCTTCTGACGATTTCAAGATGAAAGATATGGCCTTTAAAAATGGAGATGTATACATCGTAGGAAACATAAAAAATCCCGCTTCGACATCCACTAATGACGCTTACCAGTTGTGTTATTGGAAAAATGGCAATAAGACGGTTCTGCATACCCATAATGCAGGAACCCTTAATGCTGAATCCGATATTGAAATTATCAACAATGATATCTACATTACGGCAACAAAAAATTATAATTCAGGCAATTATGACGCAGGTTATTATAAAAATGGCACCTATTACTTATTATCGAATACCAAAAACTTTTCTAAGTTTTTATATGATACATCAGGTGTTTATTTAATTGCAAAACACCGGCAAACCGGTGCACTCGAGCAGTACAATCTTACGACTAATATATATACGGCTTTCCCTTCCTACATAAATCCTGCAGATTTTCGTACGGCAGAATGGGACAACGGTAACAAATATTATATTCTTCCACAGTATTATTATAAGAATGATACTCAGTACAATTTGGTCTCAACCGGAAGTCAGTTTATGTTTTGTGATGATTTCAAAGTTTTGAACGACAATGTTTACAAAATCCTCCATAAAGATAATTCCGGCGTTGATTATAAAGTATACATCAATGATGTAGAAGTGCTTACGACTACCAATACCGGTAATCAGAATGGCCGATTCAGAAGTCTCACCGTTATTCCCAACTAATCTATGTCAACTATTAACTGGCAGCATATTTACCAAGACTATTCCCCAAAACTTTTGGGGATTTGTCGTAGATATATCCAGGATATTTATACAGCAGAAGATATCGTGCAGGACAGCTTTATCACCGCCATCCAGAAAAACAACCAGCTGAACGACGAAAAAGCATTATTTGCATGGCTGAAAAAAATTGTTGTCAATAACGCTTTACAGCACATCCGCAAATACAGCAAAAATACATTCGTTGATACGGAACCCTCAGAAATCCCAGATACCTACGCAGAAATGGAACATACTTTTCCGGAAGAAAAAAACATCTTCATTTACGACTTTACCCGCGAGGAATTGTTATCATCAATAGACAAT
The DNA here is from genome assembly GCA_913778085.1 of uncultured Chryseobacterium sp. Lineage (GTDB taxonomy): Bacteria > Bacteroidota > Bacteroidia > Flavobacteriales > Weeksellaceae > Chryseobacterium. The sequence continues at coordinate 77,808 of CAJYXJ010000013.1, read as the reverse complement.
CTCCCGCCTCACCATAAATCGGTTTTTAACCTTTTTTTCATTGAAAACCATTCGCACGCCGAAATTTCCGGACTGCTTGGCATTACGGTAAACACATCCAAATCTCATCTGCTGAGGGCTAAAAAGTCGGTGCAGAATTATTTACTAAGCAATGCCATCAACCAGAATACCCCGAAAAAGAAACTGGCGCAGCTTTTCGTGATCTTCGGGCTTGGCGGGTTGCTTTGGGCACAGACTTTCAAAAGTAAGTTTGCAGACTTTACAATTTCCCATTCAAAAAAACTTGAAATTCCATCCGGCAGTACAGGAAAAATCCAGGTCATTCCATCTTCGAATGCTGCCCTGCAAAAGAAAGGAATAATCGCAGGAACTGTTCTGATCATTATTGTAATATCAGTTCTCCTATTGCGGCCTGGAAACGGTTTTTTCACCGTTCATAAATCCCAATCCTCTGCAGCTTTATTCGATAAAAATCATAACGTTATAGAAGATCCACAGCTTAATAAATCGATATCGGGTTCAGATTCAATACAAAGCTTAACCAACCGACAGATAAAAGAAGTATCATCTGAAAATGACGGGCAAAACAATATCCTCAAAATAAATGATAAAGAAAAAGTAATCGGCAGGCAAAATTTCAAAAAGGGCATTACCGGAGATTCTTTAGCAGAAGCACCACAAAAAGTAATGGTCGTTAAAAAAATCATTAAAAGAGACACTATCTTTGTAGAAAAATAAACTGCCGACAGACCATGATGCTCAGAAAACTCGTATTGCTATTATCAGTCTTAACGGTAAGCTTTTCATTTGCCCAGCACCGTAAAAAAAAGAAAGTGGACACGGTATATGTTTATGAAAAAGTAATTGTTTATGATACGGTCTACCGTTTCAAACCTTTACCGTCCAGGCTGAAAGGTCTAATCCTTCCCGAATTGAAAGTTGAAGAAACAAAATTCGTACGTAATGTTTACAAAGAAGAAATCGATCGGCAAAGAGTTTCCAGAAGAGCACAATTACGAAGACCAGCTACTTTTCTTTACGGAATCGAAGGCGGTGCCGGCCTAAAAAACACCAGCTGGGATACAGGAAATTCAGGCAACAATCAGTTCGGGGAGCATCTGGGACTTTGGGCTTCCAAAAGCTTTTTTAATAATCAATTTTCAGTACAGCTTTCTGCAAATGTCTATCACTGGAATTCCTCCTTCGATCTGGATGCCAACAAGGAAGATACTTTTCTTAATGGATACTATTTTACGAAAAATAACCAGCCGCTTTTGTTCCAACGATTTAACAATAAGCACTTTGAATATTCCTTTCAGCTGAAACTCATGTATGACTGGAAAAATATCCGTCCTTTTGCCGGCATTCTTGTGAATCGCAACACCTATAAGATGCAGTTTCTGGTACCGGAAAACAATGTTCTTAACCGGCTGGATGATTTTAAATCCAACCAGGCCAACCTGGGCTTTGCATTAGGACTTCACTACCGGATTTTACGAAGATGGCTTGTATCCGCCGAATATCAGCAATATGCTTTAAAGAATTTTTCATTAAAAAATGCTGACTTTGATTTTGAGATTTTTAAGACGAATAATACCTTTGCAGAAAGAAAAATAAGTTTCGGAATTTCCTATATCCTTTCGAAACTCTGATTTCTGCAAATCCCTTAGACAATGATTTACTTTAAATTTCCCTTCGATGAAAAACTGTACTCCACCGACGAAAGTTCCGTACAGCAAAATATCAGCTTTCATACCTTTGACGGGTCAAGCCAAATTGATTTTACCGGGAATATCATTGAAGTGAATACCGGAGATTTTGCAAAGACAAATATTTCAAGTACATCATTACCGGAAGATCGGAGCGGGTTCATTGCTGAAACCCAAACGGAATATCTCAATCAACTGGAAAATGTCATTAGCGTGATCGAAGAAAACGACCTTCCGAAACTCGTCTATTCCCGAAGAAAAATTTTCAGGGATTTTCAGAAAATTGATTTGAAAAAAAGCTTTGATAACCTTTGCCAATCCTATCCGAATGCTTTCAGGTATATTTTTATAAATGGCCGACAATCCTGGATGGGGGCTTTTTCCGAAGTGCTGGGAAAATTCAGCAAAAAGACACACGAATTTGAAACCATGAGCCTTGCCGGAACGCTCCCCGTTTCAGAAAGCTGGTCGGAAAAGGAAATCGAAGAGCAGAAGCCTGTAACCCGCTATATCAGGAATATTTTAAAAAATTACTCTGAAAACATCGATGAATCCGGAACTTACGATCATATTTCCGGCAATATCAAACATCTCCGTACCGATTTTAAGGCAAAGATACGGCCGGAAGATCTCGATGCCATTATTCAGGAGCTGCATCCTACGCCGGCAGTTTGTGGCATTCCGAAAGAATTCTGTAAGGAAAACATCCAGAAGCTTGAAAAATTCCCGCGAGAACTCTATGCCGGTTACATCAAAATTGAGACTGAAGACACAGTCCATTACTTCGTCAACCTCCGGTGTGCGAAGCTTTATCAAAATGCCGTTCATGTATTTGTAGGCGGCGGGATTACCGCACAAAGTAACCCTGAAAAAGAATGGACCGAAACCGAGCTGAAATCCGAAGCGGTAGTGAAAAACCTTATTGTTTTATAATTTAGATTCTGGGGAGATGATCTACCATCCATAGAAACACAGACGTGAATCTTCTATATGATTCTCTAATACTATATTGAGATCCCCTGCGGGAAATCGCAGATTCGACAAAGTCAATGAAAAGGTTAATATTGAATTTTTAAACAATGTTTACCAGCACCTTTGTCATTCCGGTAGGAATCCAAACGCGAATCTTTCCATGCGACTCTCTCATACTAGATTGAATTTCCCTACGGGAAAAGTTTAGTGTTGAATTTTGTAAATAATGTTTACGTGCATTTTTGCCATTCCGAATGAATCTAAACCCGAATCTTTCCAATTAATGCGCTAATACTATACTTAGATTCCTGCGGAATGACAATCATTATGTTATAGGATTAATTATTACAATATAACTTTCCTTCCACTTTTGTCATTCCGCAGGAATCTAAGCCCGAATCTTTCCAATTGATTTGCTAGTACTATGCTTAGATTCCTGGAATGACAATCATTGTGTTATATGATTATAGGATGAATTATTACAATATAACTTTCCTTCCGCTTTGTCATTCCAGAGGAATCGAAATCCGAATCTTTCCACGTTTCTTTTTAATACTATGCTTAAGAAATCGCAGATTAAACGCAGTCAATGACAAACGGAGTACTTTAAATTATGCTTCAAATATAAAGAGATACTTGAAGTCTCAGCTCATCAGTGGAAATCTGTACAAATCCGTAAAACCTGTGAGCAATAAAAAACCTCTTTCAAAACTGAAAGAGGTATATATAATTGAATAAATTTTCAAATTTATTTCTTTACACCGATCTTGCTCCAGGTATTCATTACAAAAAGCAACATCAGGCCGATAACCGCCGAGGCAATGGAAAATACAAACTTCGAGTTATCTTCGGACAACATATCCGACTGCCAGTCGAGTGCATATACATTAATCGCGATAAATACGATAAACACTACCAAAAATACTTTATAAAACTTCTGCATGATTCTTAAAAATTAATATAATTCTGCACCAATTGTGCAAAGTTTGCCGTAAATAATTTAATGGAAATCGCCAGCAGGATAATCCCGAAAACCTTCTGCAAAATGGCCAATGTAGCATCGCCCATTTTTCTTTCCAGCCAAGTAGCGGATTTCAGCACCAAATATACGAAAATTGTATTGAGTATGATTCCAAAAATAATATTAATATCATGAAATTCAGCTTTCAGGGAGAGCGTGGTGGTTAAGGTTCCGGCACCTGCTACCAGAGGAAAGGCAATCGGAACGATGGAGGCAGCCTTTACTTCAGAGGTTTTGTTGATCTCGATGCCCAAGATCATTTCCAGAGCAATGATAAAAATCACAAAAGCACCCGCTATGGCAAATGAATTAACATCTACACCGATAAATTTCAGGATTTTATTCCCTACAAAAAGGAAAACCAACATAATGGCCCCTGCAGTCATTGTGGCTTTTTCCGCTTCGATCTGTCCATATTTCTGCTGAAGGCTCACGACAATAGGAATAGAACCGATAATATCAATCACGGCAAAAAGTACCATGAAGCAGGTTACTATTTCTTTAATAGAAAAATGATTAAAAATTTCCATCGTTTTATTATTAAGAATTTCGCAAAAATATGAAAATAAATTGATTATTTGCTAATCTTAGAATATAAATTAACAACAGCTGCCAGCAGTTCATCCATAGCTTCCGGCGATTTTACCGGTGTATATTTTTCGATCTGTACCCGCTGGATGAGACTTCTGTATTCTTCTGCTACAGCAGATCCGTCCCGATTTTCCAGAACATTGGCGAAATCCTCTGAAGACCCTTCTGCAGACTGTTTTCTAACTTCCCGGTCCAATTCATCAAAAGTCAGGAAAAACTTATCATATTCCGAATTATCTTTAAGATTTTCCAAATAGCTGAAATAATCATTTATATCCACTTTTTGTCTTTCCCTGATTTCTCTTTCGGTTTCCGCAATGGATCCGATAGGTTCAGGACTTGCAGTTTTTTTAACGGATGTTTTTTTTCTTTGCCATGTTTTAAATCCGATATAAGCTATAAAAAGGGCTATAAGAATGGAGATATTTATGAAGAGAATATTCCAGTGAAACTTGCTTTTCTCCTTTACTTTGAGTGAAGTTGTTTTCAAAACAGGCGTATTAACCGTTTCCAGGAATGTATTGGTATATTCATTTACTTTTTCAACGGTGGTACGCGATTCGAGAATCTGATCATGGGAAAAGGCATTCACAGCAAGAGACTGTTCACCCAGGTCCACATATTCTTTATCTGATGGATCAAAAAATGCGAAATGCTCTGTTTTAATAGTAATCTCCCCTGCTTTTTTAGGAATCACCAGATAATTGGCGAGCACTTCTCCTCTCATCCCTTCAGTTCCCACGATGACCCTTGAAGTGATCTTCGGCGCGAAAACTTCATAGTCGGGAGAAGAAGCGATTTTAGGAAGCTCCATGCTTTTTAGATTTCCTTCGCCGGTCACTTTTACCAATACATTCATCGGTTTTTTAACCTCGACTTTTTCTTTTGAAGTACTAACGACGCTTACGTTAAAGTTTCCGACTGCATTTTTAAAACAATCTGGCGAACCTTCAGGAAGCTTCTTTACATTGATCTTTACTTTGTTAGAAACAATATGATCTTTATGAGCATAAGAATTAAAAGATGCGGAAACACCTGGGATATCTACATAACCGGCTTCATTGGGAAATACCATGAAAACGGCCAGGATCTGCGAAGCCATACTTCCGTTATCCGAAGGATCAATCTCCGATTTGGCAAAACTGATCGGAAAAATATCCAGATTTTCCTGTTCGGGAAGATGGATATTTCTAACTTTTCTGAAATTATCCATATTCTTTGAATACACCTTCAACACAGCAATAGTGGGTTGGTCCTGATACACGTCACGGTCTTCGATTTCCATGTTCAGGTATACATCTTTCGAAGTATTGGCTGCTACCGAGGTCTTTTTTTCAAGATCTTTTACCAGAATTTCAAAAGGTTCGGTCTTATAGATCTTGTTATTAATGGTAATCAGGAATGATCCTATTTTGAGTTTTCCTTTCTGTTTGGGCTCAAGGGCAAGTCTGGTAACAGACTGTGAAACGACAGTATTGGTTTCCGGATCCACAAACGCGTTGTTTACGGAGCCCGTTCCGATTAAGTTGAATTTTGAAAAATCCGGCAGACGCAATTTAGTCTGCGGATTATTTTCGCTTCCTGATATTTCCAGAACAATACTCAGATTTACGATATCTTTCCCGTTGTAGGTTGTCTTATCCGGTGTTACGGTAAGATTTACCTGCCCGTAAGAAATTACGGATGTGAAAAGGAGCAATATGTAAATTATTCTGTTCTGCATCACCAATCTTTCTCGTTGCTCTCAGGCATCGAATAAGAATTTTTATTTAAAATCCTTTTGGCAGTTTCTCTTTCTTTATCGCTAACTTTATTGAGTATCTGATTTTCGAGGCCTTTAGGAATTTTTCCTTCATTGTTTTGGTTTTTGTTAGGGTCGTTACCCTGACCTTTCCCCTGATTCTGCTGGCCCTGTCCCTGATCCTGTTTCTGGTCTTTAGGGCCTCCTTTCTGATCATCATTCTGTTGCTGATCTTTACCACCGCCGCCTCCTTTACCGGAGTTATTCTTCTGCTGTTGCTTTTGCTGGTTTTCCTTTTCTTTCAGCTTCGCAATTTCGTAATTTTTTCTTGTTGTTTCGCTGTACGGGTTTTGCTTCAGGGATAGCCTGTAAGTTTCCGCTGCCTTTTCCGGCTGCTTCATCTGCATGTACGTATTCCCTAGATTATGAAGGGCAGCTGCTTTGTCCGGAAGGGTCTGTGCCAGCTTCTGTGCGGTCTCAAATTCTGCTTTGGCCTCTTCATATTTTTTACTTTTATACAATGCGTTTCCTAAATTATAATGCCCTGTAAATTCTTTGCTGTTCTTCCGGATAGCTTCCAGATATTTTACAGAGGCACCGTCATAATCTTTGCCGTTGAATTTCTCGTTCCCTTCATACACGAGGGTACGGTAGTTTTCCTGCCCAAACAGGAAGCCTGAGCATAGGAAAGCAGTAATAAACGACAAAAAAATGATTTTAGTATTCATTATGTGCAAAATTATTCCTTTATATGTTAATAAACAGCGTTTTATTTGTTAAAACTAGGTTAAAGTAATTGACTGAAACTGAGACAATGATCGTGGATTTTACAGATTAAAATCTCTTTTGGGATTAAAAATATAAATCAGAAAGAAGAAAAACAGGGAAACCGCAAGAAAATACTGGTAATAATGGTTGGCATTCTGAGATTTTACCATCGTTTCCGAGGATCCCGATTTCTTTTTTAAAGCATCCACAATCCGGTCTGGTGCTTCATTAATATTATTTCCGTCGATATAGGTTCCGCCGGTAGCATCTGCCATTTTTCTAAGGGCTTCCGTCTGTCTTTTGGAAATCACGGTCTGCCCGTTCATATCGCTTTTATATCCCATCAGCTGGCCGAAAACATATTCCGGTACCGGAGCCCCCTCCTCTGTTCCGATTCCCACGGAAGTGATCATGATCCCTTCTTTCCTGGCTAATCGAATTGCAGCATCATCATTTCCTTCGTTATCTTCACCGTCGCTTAACAAAACGACTTTCCGCCCGTCTTTGCTTACATTTTTAAATTTCTCGACGGCTATTTTCATCGCATTTAAAAAGTCAGTCCCCTGGATCTGCATGGAATTCGTTTCAATACCGCCGATGTAGGTTTCCGCTGAGCCGTAATCAGTGGTTAACGGCATAATCGAAGTTGCCTGTCCCGCGAAAATTACGATCCCGACTTTATCGTTCTTCATTTTCTGCATCGTCTGAAGCATCAGGTTTTTCGCTTCGGTCAGGCGGCTCGGATTAATATCTTCCGCATTCATGGAGTTGGAAACATCCATCATGAAAATAACGTTATTCAGTTTCTGGCTGGTCTTTATTTCTTCCGAACCGCTCAGCAGGTCGATGATTGAAAAAATCAGGAACAAGACGGCCAGCAGGTACAGGGCAGGAAAGAATTTCGTAAAACCCGATTTTTTTTCAAACAAATGCTCATGAAACTGGCTGTCTGCAAAAACCGTCCTTTTTTTCTTTTTCCATTTCAGATAACGGATCAGAAAGGCAGCCAGCAGCGGCAAAAGCAGCAGCAGCAATAAATACCAATAATTCCCTAAATACCAATCCATTAGCTTAAAATTTTATAAAATACCCATCTCAGTAAAGCGTCCAGAAAAAGCAAGCCCAAAGCTACCCAAAGGAAAATCTTAAAATATTCCTGATAATTAAAGAGCTTTGCCACTTTCACGTCCGATTTTTCCAACTGGTTGATCTCGTCATATACTTCTTCGAGACTGCTGTTTGATGTGGCCCTGAAGTATTTTCCACCCGTCATCTGGGCCACTTCCTTTAAAACCGGTTCATCGATTTTCACTTCCGCTTCCGTAAAAACCAGATCTCCGAAGATATCCTGTTGCGTGGGCATCAGCGCATATCCGTTGGTTCCGATTCCGATGGAATAGACTTTAATCCCGTTATTCTTGGCAAGTTCCGCTGCTATGGCAGGCGGCATCGCATTTTCTATCGTATTGACCCCATCCGTCATCAGAATGATGATTTTGCTTTTAGCTTTACTGTTCTTCAAATGGTTGACGGCTACGGAAAGACCTTCACCGATTGCCGTTCCCGGCTGTAATTCCAGCGGATTAAGGCTGTTCAATTCATCTACAACCACCTGATGGTCGGAAGTTACCGGGACTTTTGTAAAAGCTTCTCCGGAGTAAGCCACCAAACCGATCCTGTCATTCGGTCTTTTATTAACAAATTTAATGGCGATATCTTTTAAAGCTGTCAAACGGTCCGGCGAAAGATCCTTGGCCAGCATACTTAACGAAACGTCTACGGAAAGCATAATATCGATTCCTTTAGTATCGTCCCGATCCTGAGAAATTGTGAAGGTTCTTGGCCTTGCCATGGCAATGATCAGAGCCGACAGGATCAGGTATTTCGAAATCTTCAGGAAAAACATCACAATATGGATTCCACTGCTGTCACCCATATTTTTAACTGTCGGCACTTTGATGCCTTTCCTTTTCTGTTTGCTGATATCCCTAAACAGAAGCGGAATAAACAGGATAAAAAGCAATAAAAACCACGGACTGTAAAATTCAAAATTAAGCATCTTTCCTCAGGTTTTCAAATTCCAAATCCTTTGATGACCGCTTCACAAATGCCGTAATATCCGCGAGATCCTTTTCCATAATCTTTTGGTCCGGGAAGGTCTTTGCAAATTTCACAAGATCGCCTCTTACAAAAACTTCTTCCACCACGCGCTCATTTTCCTGGGAAATGGTATTGTTCTTCTTCATCAGATCTATAAGGTCATCGGTAAGCAGAACATCTGCCGGCAGACGGTATTGGGTGGAGATAAATTTTCTTGAAATATCGATCAGCTCCACATAGAACGAGCGGTAGTTTCCGGTTTCCACATATTTTTTCTTTTTCAGGGAATCCAGTTCTTTCAGCGTCTGGTTTGTAGTGACCACCGGAGAACTTTTTTTCTTACGCCCATATCTTACAAACATAATGATGGCAATAATCAGGCAGATGAGCGCAATGGCCGCCAGAATATAAAACTTGTACAGTTCCCAGTAATCGGTTACTTCGAGCTTTACTTCTTTATTGTTCATAATGTCATTGATCGGGTCTGTTTTCTGAGCCGTGTTGATGACATCAATTTCGTAAGGAATAGTCTTCAGAACCTTTCCTCCTACTTTAAATTCCAGTTCAGGAATCGTAAATTTCCCCTCATCAAAAACAGTAAATTCGATCCTTCTGTAATAAACATCCTGCGTCTGTGCAATACTGTCTTTAATTTCCTCGAAATGAAAAGGAAGCAGTTCGTTCTGGGGAGCGGCGGAAACTTTTTCATTGTGGATATTATTGATCGTCACAACGATATGGTTTACTTCTCCCAAGGCGATGGTTTTCTTTTCCACGCTGGAGGAAAGGATCTGTGAAAAAGCATTTGCACAGATTAAAAAACAGAATAATACTATTAATTTTTTCAATTTCAATACATTTTAAAATGAGCCTTGCCCACTTCCGGTGAATTTATTTTTTCTGAAAATAACCATACAGCAGTCTGGAATAATCGGCTCCCGTATTCACATTCATAAAACTGGCGGAACTGTTGGAAAAATCTTCTTCCAATACTTTCAGCTTTTGCTTCTGCGCTTCTGCAAAGGTATACCTCCATCTTGCGCTTGAAGTGTTTGCCCAGACCTGTTTCCCTGTTTCCGCATCATAAAGCAGCGTATAGCCCACATCCGGAATTTCATTATCCTTTTCATCGTAGATTCGCATCCCCAGGAGCTGATGTTTCTTAGAAGCCACCCGCAGCATTTTGGAATCGTATTCATCTTCAAAATCTGAAAAAAGAAAAACCAGAGATTTCCTTTTGAAAATACCCATCATATATTCCAGCGCTTTATCTATTTTGGAAACGGCAGGCACATAATCTGCCGTCAGGATCATACTGATGATCGACAGGATATGCTTCCTTCCTTTCTGTGGGGGAATAACTTTATAGACTTTATCCGCAAACAGGATAAGTCCGACTTTATCATTGTTCCCCGCTGCTGAAAAACCGAGGCTTGCAGCAATTTCTGCTACATATTCCCTTTTCAGCTGGGTTTTGGTTCCGTAATCCATCGATGCCGAAATATCAACGAGCAGCATCATGGTCAGTTCCCGCTCCTCTTCCATCACTTTTACGAAAGGTTCGCGGAAACGGGCGGTCTTGTTCCAGTCGATTCTCCGGATCTCGTCACCGAACTGGTACGGGCGGACTTCCGAGAAAGTCATCCCCTGACCTTTAAAAGCACTGTGATATTGCCCCATCAAAGTAGCCTCCGTTTTCTTTCGCGTACGGATTTCAATCTGCTTTACTTTTTTTACAATATCTTTTATTTGCATAGCACTTAATTTATTTGAAGTTCAATGTTTTGGGTTCAGCGTTTTTAGTTGGAATTTTCTAAGTTTGAAAATTTTTAGCACAAATGATAAAAATTTAAACCTTGAACATTAAACTTTGAACTCAATGGAAACATTCAACCATTCCTCATCGAATTTCGGACTATATTTTTTATAGAAATTAATAGCCGGTTCGTTCCAGTTCAGCACCTGAAAAACCATTCCGCTGTAATTCCTTGACTTTCCGTATTCCATCGTGGCTTCAAATAATTTCCGGCCGATCTGTTTTCCCCTCATCTCTTCGGTTACTACCAGATCTTCTAAGTATAGCCTTCTGCCTTTCCAGGTAGAATACCGGTCATAGTACAATGAAATCCCGACAATTTTCCCATTAGCCTCTGCAACGAATGCACCCCAGACCGGAGCCGTTCCGAACCCGTCTTCAGTAAACTGTTCAAGTGTTAACGAAACTTCATGCAACGCCTTTTCGTATTCAGCCAGTTCCTTAATGAGATCCAGCATTGGCGCACAGTCTTCGCGGACTGCCTTTCTTATCCTTACTTCATCCATTACGGAGCCTGGATTTTCGCTAAAATTCTGTTGATGATTTCTTCTGATGAAATTTCTTCCGCTTCCGCCTCAAAGGTTAGGCCGATTCGGTGTCTCAGCACATCTTTGGCCAAAGCCTTAACGTCTTCAGGAATAACGAAAGCTCTTCCCTTCAGGAATGCATACGCTCTGGAAGCGATGGCCAGGTTAATCGATGCTCTCGGAGAAGCCCCGAAGCCGATATAGTTTTTCAGTTCGGCCAAGCCGTAATTTTCAGGAAAACGGGTGGCAAACACCATATCGAGGATATATTTCTCAATTTTTTCGTCAAGATAAATCTGGTTGATCAGCTCCTTGGCAGCAACGATATGCTCCAGGGAAATCACCGGTTTTACCGTCGGTTGATGTGAAGTGGAAACCATCCGCATTACTTGCCTTTCGTCCTCAAACTTAGGATAATCGATGGTACATTTCAGCATAAAACGGTCGCTTTGTGCTTCCGGCAGCAGGTAGGTTCCTTCCTGATCGATCGGGTTTTGGGTAGCCAATACGAGAAAAGGCTTCGGCAGTTTCATGGTTTCATCACCAATAGTCACCTGTTTTTCCTGCATGACCTCCAACAGCGCCGACTGTACTTTGGCCGGGGCCCGGTTGATCTCATCCGCCAATACGAAATTGGCAAATACAGGACCTCTTTTAATGGAAAAATCGTTGTCTTTCACATTATAGATCATGGTTCCCACAACGTCTGCAGGCAAAAGATCCGGCGTAAACTGGATTCTCGAAAACTGTCCGTGTACCGCATCCGCCAGGGTTTTGATGGCCAGGGTTTTTGCCAGTCCCGGAACCCCTTCCAGAAGAACGTGACCATTCCCTAAAAGCCCTACTAAAAGGCGGTCGATCATATATTCCTGACCGATAATTACTTTGTTGATTTCTTCGCGAAGACGGGAAAAATAGAAGTTGGCTTCCTTTACCTGTTCCGTGAGCTGACGAATATCATCCGCCTGATATGTATCTGACATAGTCTTATTTAAAATAATTGGTAAATTTCTAATAAATACTTGCATTAATCAACACAAAAAATGCCATCTTTAAGTTAAAGTTTGTTAAATGTTCCAGCTCTACTGCAAGATTCCAAACGGGTGTATCCCTTAGAATTCAGGAGCATGATTTCCGTTTTTCATAAAAATATATAAATTTTACTTTAATGCTCCTTTCAAAAATTGTCATTTCCAGTTTATTAAACTATTTTTGGTGATTAAAAAATTTGCAAAATGAATTATCATTTTCAAGCGCACCGTCAGGTCCGGAAGAATCTTCTCGATATTTTACAGAATACTTCGCACGAAGATCTTTTGCTGATTCCCGATGGTTTCAATAACAACCTGTACTGGAACATTGCCCATACGGTTGCTACCCAGCAGCTCCTGCATTATTACCTGAGCGGAAACCCTTTCAGAATCGATAAGTACTGGATCGAGACCTATAAAAAAGGAACTCTGCCGAATCTGGACGTCCAGAAGTCGGAAGTAGAAGATCTGGAATTCCTGCTGACAGAAACCTCGAAAATCCTGATGAAGGATTACGACAGCGACCTGTTTTCAGATTACACGCCTTACACCACCAGCTTCGGAATGGACCTGAAAAGCATCCAGGATGCAATTATCTTTAACAATATGCATGAAGGTTTGCACTATGGATATGCGTTGGCGCAGAAAAGAGCAATTTTAGGAGAAAAAGGAAGATAGTTCAAGTGAATTTTGCTTTGCAAGTCAATGGTCAAATGTGAATTTTAAAAAATACAATTGACTTACGAAGTAAAGTTGACCATTGACCATTCATTATTTAAAATATCAAAATGACAGATAAAAAAGACGATTTCATCTTTGGATTACGTCCCGTGATTGAAGCTATTGAAGCGGGAAAAACAATTGACAAGGTCTTCGTGCAGAATGCGCTACAGGGACCGATTTATGCTGAACTTAAAGCTATTTTAGCTCAAAATAAAATCCGTCCCAACTACGTTCCGGTTGAAAAACTGAACCGTTTTACCAGAAAGAACCACCAAGGGGTTGTGGCCTTTATTTCGGATGTTCCTTTTCACAAAGTGGAGGATATCGTGCCTCAGCTTTTTGAAGAAGGAAAAACGCCATTCCTGCTGATTTTAGACCGCCTGACCGACGTCAGAAATTTCGGAGCGATCTGCAGAACCGCAGAATGTGTAGGAGTGGATGCGGTGATTATCCCTGAAAAGGGAGCGGCACCTATTAATTCGGATGCTATTAAAACATCAGCAGGCGCTTTATATAACGTGAAAATATGTAAGGCTCCTAACCTTGCTCATGTCGTAGATTTTCTTCAGCAAAGCGGAATTTCCGTTTATGCAGCCAGTGAAAAAGCCGAAAAACTGATTTACGACGTCGATTTCACCGAGCCTTCAGCCATCGTGATGGGGAATGAAGAAACAGGAATTTCCAAAGAAGTACTTCATCATGCCGATGAAAAAATAAAACTTCCGATTGAAGGAAAAACACAGTCTTTAAATGTTTCTGTTGCCTGCGGAGCAATTTTATATGAAGCGGTACGACAGAAATTTACGAAAGTCAATTAATTTAACAACATTAAAAAAATTTAAATGAAAAACATAGCAGCATTTGCGCTGATCTCAACCATAGCTTTAGTTTCGTGCAACAAAAAAGAAACGGCAAAAATAACGAAAGTTGATCCTAAAACGGGAAAAACCATTACGGTGGAAGTTCCGGCCGACTCCGTGGCGAAAGTGGAAGAAAATCCTGCCATCAAGGATTCTGCAGGTATTTATACCCAGACTTTTAAACTGGAAAAAGGAAAAACTTATCCTCTGACGACCTATCAGAGGGATACCAAAACCATGACGGATCCTAACGGAAAAACCATCAATGCCACCAACGAATCTACGGACGAAATGTCTTTTACGGTAAATGACATCAAAGGAAATGTTTACGACATTACCCTGAATCTTATTGCTAAAAGAAACTCGCAGACGGCTCAGGGGAAAACCCTTGTTGTAGATACCAAATTGCCGATCCCGAAAGAAGACGACCTGAAAATGATCTGGAACATCAACCGGGCACTGACAGGAAATAAGCTGAACATGAAAATGGATACGAAAGGAAACGTGATCTCCATTACCGGCTTCGATCCCATTTACAATAAAGTGGCCAATTCCGTAGGAACGCTTATAAAAGACAAAAATCAGAAAGAAAGCGTAGTGGCCAGTCTTAAAGAATCTTTTAATGAAAAAGTACTGAAAGACCAGTTTACCAAAAACCTGACGATCATCCCTAAAAAAGGAGCCAAGATCGGCGGAAAATGGTCCAACAGTGAAAATGCCGATGCGCAGGGAAGAATTAAAGTAACTTCAAATTATACGCTGAAAAGCGCAGGAAACGGGGTGGTGGAAATTTCTGTAACGGGAGGAATTCCTAAAAAGGTGGAAAAGCAAAACCAAGGTGATGTGGTTCATAGCTTAAGCAGCGAACTGGCCCAGAATGGAACCATTAAGTTTGACCAGAATACAGGATGGATCAAGAACCAGAACATTTCCGTAAAGACCACCCAGATTGAAAGCATTTCGAAAGGAAAAGAATCACAGTCGATGACCAGTGTTTCCAATTCTTCCGTGATGGTAAACCCTACGGCTAAATAAATACAGGACTTTAGGGTTGAAGAGTTTGAGCGCGTAACCGCCTGACCGGCGGTCTGCAAAACCGGACTTTAACGTAAAACCTTACATAAAAATTATGAAATATATTCTTGAGCTCGTACTCAGCGCCATTATTATTTTCTTCGTCTGGAATATTCTGAAAAGGGTATTCTTCAAGACGTTCTACAGTTACCGGTTCAACAACCAGAACAATAATAGCAAGCCGGATTTACAAAACTCTGACAAGAATAACCAGGGCCTCAACTGGGATGCAGAAACCGTAGACTATGAAGAGGTAAAAGAAAACAAGGACAAAAAATAACCATTCCGAAAAGTAAAGATCATAACCATCCACATGGCGAAAAATAAAAACCTGATTTATATTGCAATTTCATTAGTTGTATTTATCGTTTTAGCATTTTTATACTCCACCCCTGTCATTACGGGAAAACAGCTTTTTCAGCATGACATCGTGCAGTATCGCGGCGGAGCCAAAGAACTCCTGGATTACCGGGATGCTGCCGGAAAGGAAACCTACTGGAGCGACTCTATGTTCGGCGGGATGCCGACGTACCAGATGGGAAGCCGGTTTGAAGGGGATATTATTAAAAATATCGACTCCAAGCTGAACTTTTTCCCGCGGCCCGTCAATTATCTTTTCTTACTTGCCGCAGGTTTTTTCCTGCTGGGGATGGTGGTGGTGAGAAACTGGAAATATGCCCTTCTGGGAGCCACTTTCTTCGGCCTTTCCACTTATTTTTATATCGCTATTGCAGCCGGACATAACGGTAAAATTAATACCATCGAGTATTTTGCCCCGTTATTAGCCGGGATCCTGCTGGTTTATATCCGGAAACAATACATCTGGGGATTCATCGTTACGACCCTGTTTATGGGGCTTCAGATCGCTGCGAACCACCCGCAGATGACGTATTATCTTTTCCTTGCACTAGGATTTTTATTCCTGTCTGAACTGATCAGAACGATTCAGAAAAAAACGACGGCCAAACACTTCCTGATCTCTTCCGGAATCATTGCAGCCTCCTGTTTGATAGGGGTCGGAATGAACTCCCAGAGGATCATGGCCAACTCCGAATACATTAAAGAAACCGTCCGCGGAAAGCAGATCCTGACCAACGAAAGCCATACCGGAGGAGATTCCGGCATGGACAAGGAAAGCATGCTGATGTGGAGCTACGGAAAGCTGGAAACCCTGAACCTTTTCATTCCGAGACTGATGGGCGGCGGAAGCCAGGAGCCGGAAGGTAAGGAAATGATGGCAAAAATCCAGGAGATGGTCCAGCAGAATGTAAGTTCACAGGCTGAATACGACAGGATTTCCAAAGGCTTTGGAAGCCTTACCTATTGGGGCGACCAGCCCGGAACTTCTGGACCTGCGTACCAGGGAGCAATTGTATGTTTCTTAGCCCTGTTAGGCTTTTTCTTCGCTTCCAAAAAATACCGTTACTGGATCCTGGGTGCTTCGGTGCTTACGATTTTTCTGGCATGGGGAAGCAACTTCATGGCGCTTTCCGATTTCTTTATCGATTTTATTCCTTTCTACAATAAGTTCAGGGCACCGTCTTCTATCTTAGTAGTGGTTGAATTATTATTCCCATTAATAGCCATTATCGGACTGTACCGGTTTTTTACAGATAATGAATTAACTAAGGAATACAAACAGAAAATTCTTCTGTATGTAGGCGGCGGAACCTTAGGCTTTGTCCTGATCCTTTTGCTTTTCGGAAAATCCCTTCTGGGTTTCCAGACGGAAAATGAAAAGACGTACCTCCCTCCTTTCCTGTTGGACTATCTGGTCGATGAAAGATTTAAGATGTTCCGGATTGACGCCATTAAAGCCTTTTTCTATGTGGCGATTACCTTTGCAGCCTTATTCATGGTTTTAAAACAGAAGCTTAATCAGAACATCGCTCTGGTGATTATCGGGGTGGTCAGTTTATTCGACTTGTGGACGGTAAACAAACGATATCTGAATGATGAAAACTACGTGGATAAAATCTTTGCCGAAAACCCTTTCCAGACGGAAAGCTCGGATCTTCTGGCTGAAAAGGCACAGGGAAATCCGAACCTGGAATCGATCCTAGCCAATGTTAATGTGAATAAAACACTGGAAACCATTGCTGAAAAAGACAAAACCCATTACCGGATTTTCAACAATATTCTGGGAACGTTCAGCGAGACCAATACTTCTTATTTCAAGTCGTCCATCGGAGGCTACCATGCGGTAAAGCTGAGAAGATATGATGACGTCATCAATGAATATTTCCAGGTGATGGACTCGGTAAAAGTTCCGAATATCTTGAATCTCCTGAATACCAAATACCTTGTTCTGGGTGGCCCGGAACAGCCACAGGCAATGCCGAATCCGAAGGCCAACGGAAATGCATGGTTTGTCAGCGATCTTAAATTTATGGATTCCCCGAACCAGGAAATCAAGGCCATCGGTACCATAAACAGTAAAAAGACGGCGGTTATCGCCTCTTCAGACAGAAAATATTTTGAAGGAAAACCGGTTCAGGCCGATTCCACCGCATTTATAAATTTAACGAAATACCAGCCGAACGAACTGGAATTCAGATCACAGTCAAAAACGCCGCAGCTGGCTGTATTTTCCGAGATTTATTACCCTCATGGCTGGAAGGTTTTTGTGGATGAAAAAGAAGTGCCTTACATCAAAGCCGATTACCTGCTGCGTGCCGTGCATGTTCCGGCAGGAAGCCATCATGTACGGATGGTCTTCGAGCCGGAAGTTATCGAAAAAGGAAAATGGATTTCACTGATCTCTTTCGGATTGTTCCTTCTTTTGAGCGGTCTGGGAATTTATTTTTTCTACCGCAAAAGGGACAAAAGAAAAGTGGCTGAATTGTAGAAATTCAAAAGTTTGAAAAAGCGATATATTAATGATTACTCAAAAATATATAACGGACCTTACCTATCGTAATTAATGGGGCTTGTATTGAAGTTCATAAAATTTTGGGTGCAGGATTGGCAGAAATCGTTTATCACAAAGCTTTGGAAAAAGAATTTAAACTAAGAGATATAGAATATAAGTCTGAGTTTCAGATTCCTGTAATTTATAAAGATGAGCATTTGAATTGTGATTTTAAATGTGATTTTTTAATAGAAGATTTAATTGTTTTGGAAATAAAAGCAGTTGCTTCTATTCTGGAGATTCACAGATCACAGGTTATTAATTATATAAATTTGTTAAAAGTTCCTAAAGGAATTCTGGTAAATTTTAATGTAAAAAACATCTATCATTTATTCATTAATAAGTACTTTGACCAACTTGATTAAAATATCAGTTTACATTTTGTCAACTTTTGAATAACTGAAAAGCCATATTCATCTTTTGTCTCTTTTGCGGTTAAAATAAAAATCAATGAATTCTCAAAAAAAAATACTTATCATTACCTATTACTGGCCTCCTGCGGGAGGCCCAGGTGTTCAAAGATGGCTGAAGTTTGCCAAGTACCTGCCGGAGAACGGCTGGACCCCCGTGATCTATACGCCGGAAAACCCAAGCTACCCTTTACTGGATGAAAGTCTGATGAAAGATATTCCGGAAGGTCTTGAGATGGTAAAAATAAAAATCTGGGAACCGTACCAGCTGGCTGAAAAGCTGAATAAAAGCAATAAAAAATTTAAAGCCGGGCAGTTTGATGTCGGGCAAAACCAAAGCTGGAAATCCAGGCTTTCGATCTGGGTACGGGGAAATTTCTTCATTCCTGATGCAAGGGTATTCTGGGTAAAACCTTCCGTTAAATTTCTGGAACAGTATTTACAGGAAAACAAAATCGATGTTGTGGTTTCTTCAGGACCGCCGCACTCGCTACATCTTATCGGCTTAGCATTGAAAGAAAAATTTCCAGATCTGAAATGGATAGCCGATTTCCGCGATCCCTGGACGGAAATTTCTTATTACAAACACCTGAAGCTTACGAAAAGTTCTGATAAAAAGCACCGTCAGCTGGAAAGTGCGGTCTTCAGAAATGCCGATATTACATTGGCCACCAGCTACACCGATGCCGAAAATTTCAGGAAGAACGGAGCCAATGCCATTTGTATTACCAACGGGTTCGATGAAGCTGATTCCCAATCTCAAAGCCAGAAACAGATATCGGACGAGCATCAGCAACGAAAGTTCACCTTCAGTTACATCGGGGTTCTGGAGCAGCTGAGAAATCCGGAAAACTTATGGAAAGCTTTGGATGAACTGGTGAAAACAAATCCTGATTTTGCGGAAAGTTTCACTTTGAAATTCGCCGGAAGGGTCGATGATAAGATTTTAAACTCGATTGAACAATCAGCTTTAAAAGACCATATTGCAAACCTAGGCTACCTTTCCCATGACAAAGCAATCGAAGAAATGAGGGCCTCGGATATATTACTGATTACCAATTTCCCCAACCCTTCTTCAAAAGGAATTATTCCGGGAAAAATTTTTGAATACCTTGCTACCGGGAAGCAAATCATTTCTTTCGGTCCGGATGAAGCCGATGTTGCAAAAATACTGGAAGAAACCCAGGCTGGTAAACATTTCAGCTATCAGGATACTGAAACCATTACAGATTTCATCCTTGAAAAATTTGAACTTTGGAAGAAAAATCAACTGATAGAGAATACCCAAAACATCGAACAGTTTTCCAGAAGAAACCTGACGAAAAAGCTGGCTGAAATTTTAAATGGATTTTTAAAACCGTACAAGATGTAACCCATAAGTCAAGGTGGTACCTGGACATTAGTAACTACGTCGAATCTGC
The DNA here is from genome assembly GCA_913778085.1 of uncultured Chryseobacterium sp. Classification (GTDB taxonomy): domain Bacteria; phylum Bacteroidota; class Bacteroidia; order Flavobacteriales; family Weeksellaceae; genus Chryseobacterium. The sequence goes on along the minus strand of CAJYXJ010000013.1, from coordinate 58,133 downwards.
GATTTCCGGTAGAAATCCAGACGCGAATCTTTCCCAAGCGTATCTCTAATACTATATTGAGATCCCCTGCGGGGATGACAAATAGAGTGTCTAAACGATTTGCCAAAAAAAGAAATTTAGACGCTAAGTTTATCATTCCGTAGGAATCCAGATGCGGATCTTGCTATGTACATCCAATATTATCGAGAACCCCTGCGGGGATGACAAATAGGACGTATAAACAATTTGCCAAAAAAAGAAGTTTTTAAACGCTAAGTTTGTCATTCTGTAGGAATCTACACCTGAATCTTTCCATGCTTATCTCTAAACTGTCTTTATACTCCTTTCGGGGAATATTGAAAAAATCTTTGATTTTTATCTTATGTGCTCTAAAATAGACACAAACAAAAAAATCTTTCTTTGTGACTTATGTGTCAAAAACACAGTACACCATCCGGGGAAGCTTTAAATCGTCCACTGGTCATTAATAACTCCTACCAGATAATATTTTCCTTGAAACGGTTCAAAGACCAGACGGAGGCATTTCCAGTCCATTTCAGCACTTTCTCCTGAACCTTTCACGAAGTTCTCCGTAAAATCGGCTTTGGGATAAATTTCTTTTAAATTGTTCAGTGAATTTCCTCTTCCCTGAAATTCATTAATAGATACCTGCCCCGTTGCAAAATCTTTTGAATAAACCCATTTAATCAGATAATCGGTAATCGTCGATTTGTAAAGATCTCCCGAGCCGTCCAATGCACCCCAGGTAAAAATGGTTTTCGTCGGCTGGTATTTGATGAAATCAGATTTAGAAAAAAGTTTATCGCCTTCAGGGCTTACAAAGGCATACATGGAAAAACGCACGCCTTTTTGGGGATGAATGAATTCGGAAAATCTTTTATAATTTTTGTCGTGTAACGCCTGAAGTACTGCTTCATTAGCCGCTTTCAGCGCAGTTTCCTTATCCATTGCCCCTGATTTTTCCTGAACAGTCTCTGTTTGTAAAGGCTTGGCAGATTCAGGATTGTCGTTGACAAATTTTTCCGGATTCTTTTTACAGGAAAACGCTGCTAAAAAAGATAATAGGAATACTGCTTTTTTCATATTTCTCACCATATTTAACCTTGCTATGCAACAAAACAGATGCCACATTTTAATCTCTAAACTTACTTTTATCCTTTAAAACGAAAACTGATTGTTTAGTGTACGGTTTTTGCTGGATTTAAACCTATTGCTTTATCGTTTTTTGTAATTTTGTTTTATGGACATTTTAGATATTCTTATTATCGGAGGCGGCCCTATCGGATTGAACTGTGCCCTGGAAGCCGGAAAAAACAACCTCAGCTATTTAATTATCGAAAAAGGAACCATTGTGAATTCCTTATACAACTATCCTTTATACATGCGTTTTTTCTCAACCGCGGAAAAGCTGGAGATTGATGGTATTCCTTTTATTTCTACCGCTCCTAAACCGGGACGGCAGGAAGCACTGGAATATTACCAGGGCATTGCCCGGCAGCGAAATATCAATATCAACCTATATGAAAAGGTGGAAAAAGTTTCCAAGGAAAATGAGATTTTCACCATTGAAACAACAAAAGGAAAATATATAGCCCGAAACGTTATTATCTCTACCGGGTTTTATGATATTCCTAATCTGATGAATATTCCGGGTGAATACTTACCCAAAGTAAAACATTATTACACCGAACCATATCCTTACGCCAGACAGAAAATTGTAGTTGTCGGCTCCAGCAATTCGGCGGTGGATGCCGCTTTGGAAACTTACCGGAAAGGTGCGGAAGTCACCATGATCATCCGCCATGACGAAATTTCGCCCAGTGTAAAATATTGGGTAAAGCCGGATATTGAAAACCGGATCGCAGAAGGAAGCATTACCGCGCATTTCAAATCTGAGCTAATTGAAATTAAAGAGCATTCCGTTGTTTTTAAAGATAGAAACGGAGAAATCAATGAGATTGAAAACGACTTTGTATTGGCCATGACCGGCTATCTTCCCAACTTCGATTTCCTGAAAGATTCAGGCATCGAACTGCAGGGCGAATGCCTGAACCCTCTTTACCACCCTGAAACTATGGAAACAAATGTTCCGGATTTATACCTTGCCGGTGTAGTCTGCGGCGGAAAGGATACCCATCTGTGGTTCATTGAAAACTCCAGGATCCATGCGGAAATAATTATCAGGAATATTCTTGCAAAACATTGATATTCTCTTATTTTAAAGATCGTCTTGTTAATTATTTCAGCTATCTTTAAACCGCTATCCCATTAAGCAAAGTATGAATAAATTTTTAATTGCCGCATCGCTTGCAGCGGTCCTTTTTTCCATCCGGATTTCGGCTCAGAAAGACAGTATTCAGCAATATGTTTCTGAAGCGCTGGATATTATGCAGCATAAATCCGTTAACAAATCAAAGATGAACTGGGAAGAATTGTCCCTTAGATATATGATTTCATTTGATAATTAATACCTGTAAAACTAATATCGGCAAAGATCAACGTCCAGCATCGAGCACCCCTCTTCCAGCCCATTCTTCTGATTTACATTTCAAATTTATGTTAATTTAAAAATCGATTTTCATCCCAAACACGAAATTCCTTTTGGCAGCAGGATTGTAATACCGGTTTCCGAAAGCATTGATATCAAAGCCCAGCACATAGCCTTCATTGTATAGATTCTGAACCTGGAGATATAAGTTCAGCCTCGTTTTATCCAGGTCTACCGGAAAGCCAAAACGGATATTTCCAATCAGGTAGGCGTCCGACCATACCGAGTTAGCATCATTCAGAGGAATTTTTGAAGTATAAAAATGGGAATAGTCGACGGATAATTTCCTGAAGAATGTAAAATTCAGCAAACTGTTGATGGTGGTTTTCGGGACCCCGGTGAGATCATTCCCTGAAAAATCATTTTTATTCTGACGGTAGTCTTTAAATTTAAAATCATAGAAACTTCCCGAGAACCTGAATCTGAACCGGCTCAGGAAATCATTTTTTAAATCAAAATTTTTAGATTCGATCAACACCTCTACCCCTTTCTGAACCGTTTCCCCGGAATTGACAAAATATTCCTGTCCGGCTTCGTTCTGCCTTCTTACAATTGCGTCTTTCATCCGGAAATCGAAGTAGCTCCCTTCAACAAAAATAGAGTTCCCGAACTGTTTCCTGATGCCGGCCTCTTTGTTCCAGCCGGATTCAGGCCTTAAACCGCTGTTGAACTGCTGTGTTGAGGAGCGGATCTCTTCATTGGTCGGAGCCGAATTTCCCTTCCCTATTTTTCCACGGACCGAAAAACCTTTTTCCAGGAGATAAACGATGCCGAAATTCGGGAGCCACTGGTTCCTGAATTTCACATTTCCTTGTTCTTCCCGCGGATACTGCCGTTCCCAATCGTAGGCATTTGAATTTAAACTCAAGGAAATATCGGTAAACAGACTTTCGCCAATATTCAGCTTTTGGGATAAAAAGTAGAATCCGGAGGTATTTTTAAGCCGGTCGAAATTCTGGGGATTCCCCTCTGCTCCCCGGTTGTTGTCATAATTTCTAACTAATATATCATTGATTCCTCCTTCAAATCCAAGACGGTAAGCCAGGGAAACCGAATTCCAGTTTCTTTCATAATTAAAGTGCGTCCTGAGAGCAAAGTTCTTTTCAAAACGGTTTTCAAAATTGGTAATGAACGGGTTTTCAAAATCGACATAGGAGCCCTGGACCATCACGAAATGGGAAAATTCCGGTGTCATATTAAATTCGTGTGAGAGTCCGGCCAGAATCATTTTATTGCGGATTCCGGCATCCTGGCCTTTGGCTCCGGGTACTGTTTTTGTTGCCGGCCTGGCCTGTCTCCGGTCGGCAGCCATCTGTTCCAGCGTCAGTCCGCCCGGCGTCTGGTAATTCAGATCGGAATACATCAGCATAGCCTTCAGCAAACCTTTCTCAGAATATTTGAAATAATCTTTAAGAAAAACCTGTTTCCGCTGAACCTTAGCTTGCTCCCGGTAAGAATCGGTCTGGTAATAGTTCTGAAAAACCTCAACAAAATGTTTTCCGAGCTGTTTTGAAAGATCAAAGCTCTGATTGAAAGTTCCGTAGCTTCCGGCTGACAGGTTTGCCAAAACCTGATCTGACCGTTTTGTTTTCAGAAGAACCGTTCCTCCTGTAGCCGCTCCGTAATCGCCGCTTTCCGGGCCTTTATAAATTTCCATCCGGTCGATGAGTTCCGGGGAGATCACATTAAAATAGGTATTTCCTGAAGCATCGGACAAAATAAAATCGTCGAGGTAGACTTTGACATTCCGTACTCCGAAGGGCGATCTCAATGTACTGCTACGCAGGGAAATCCGGTAGCTGCCCGGTGAACGCTCCTCCATTCTCGCTCCCGCAATCTGGTTGATGGATTCGAGCATCCTCTCCGGTGGATTCTGATTCAGCAGATTTTCTGAAACCACGGAAACGGACTTTGTAGATGAGATGAAGGCCGTCGGTTTCTTGTAAGCATCAATACGGACTTCAGAAATCAGACGTGTAGAATCGTTCTGCTGAGCCAGCAGTAGGGAAGCCGAAAACAAAGGAAGGAAAAAGTAAAGTTTTGTCATTGCCTGATGCTATGCAAAAACCATACTTTCATTTATAATCAGGGGATATTTAAACTAAAGTTTTCAATTAATCTTAAAGATTGCGTATGCATTTCAGGGTTTTCCGGTTAATTTAAATAGGCTTTAGCCAAATTATGATAAGTTTCGGTTAAAGCCGGATTTTAAACTGATATAATCACATCGGGCTAAAGCCCGACGCTACTGATAAACCTTAATTAACGTGAATTCAATGATAATTAATTATATTAAAGCTTTTTAATGTATAAAAAAGTGGAGATTTTAAAAACCGTGGGCTTAACAAAAAAATCTGTTGATATTCAAAATTCCTGGTAATATCTTAACAGAAGGTGCTTCCAGCATCCAGCATCCTTCTTCCAACTTTTTTTAGTACCCGGTTCACGTTAACTAAATTGAATTCACGATAATACATGAACCATCGTAATACTGACAGAATCACCTGATCTACAAGGAAAGAACCCGTTTGCCCAAAGGTTCTTTCATCTAACCTTATTTTTAATTTATTCATGCGTTTCTTTTCTGTTACCGATCATCCACGGAACAATATAGTAGAAAGCGACCGCTGTCATTCCGAGAATAATTCCTGTAGCTGACCATAAAAAGGTAAACCCCAAACGTTCCGCGACAAAGGTTCCCAGTGAAGGGGTGATGATGAATGAAAGTGAAAAAGCAATACCCAGCAATCCCATATAAGCTCCTTTATTATGGGCTCCGGAACGGAGCGACGTAATGGTGGCCATAAACGGAAGTGCCCAGATTTCGCCGATGCTTAAAATGGTAATGGAAATCACCAGAATCCATAACGAAGTTCCTCCAGCCAGCATTCCAAAAGAAACCGCGCAAAAAAGTGTGCCCAGCAGCATAGTTGTTTTCAGCTTTAAATATTTTTCTGCGATCTGTACCATGATCATTTCCATGACCACAACGATAACCCCGCTGAAGCCCAGGATATAGCCAATTTTCTCGGCAGACAGACGGGCTTCCTGCTTGTAAAAGATGGTGAGCGTGTTCAATATCTGGAAAAAACATACGGAAAACAGGAAACAGGCTGCTGCAAAAAGGATAAATCTTGAATCTTTATAAGGAGATACCGTCGTATCAGACGAAACGACGTCAGACTTTTCTTTATTTCTGTAGCTCCGGTTTCTGAAAAAGAAAACGTAGGTTAATCCAGCCAATAAAGCACCCGCTGCATTGGAATAAAACAGGAAGTCATACGAAATAGCGGCCAGAATGCCACCCAACGCCGGACCTACGGAAAAGCCGAGGTTTACCGCCATCCGGTTCAGTGAAAATGCCCGCGTAATGTTTCCGGGTTTGGCATATTTGGAAACCGCCACGGAATTGGCAGGCCGGAAAGCTTCACTGATGGAGCTCTGGATGAAAATAATCGCCGCAAGCCCCGCTTCGGTGTGGAAGAGCGGGATCAGGCAGAACATGGGAACACTCAGAAAAAGACTCATGCTCTGTACTTTAAACTCTCCGATTTTATCCGTAATCATTCCGCCAAGCCAGGAACCGACAACCGAGCCGATCCCGAAAAAGCTGAGCACAATACCGGCACTTTCAATGTCAAATTTCAAATGATCGGTCATGTATACGCCCAGGAAAGGAAGTACCATTGAGCCCGAGCGGTTGATCAGCATCACCAGGGCAAGCATCCAGCTTTCCGCCGACAGCCCTCTGAATGAACTGATATATATTTTTAATAGTTTCACAATTTTGATTTTTTATATTTTATTATTTGAAATTAAGCCATTGCCTGCTCCATTTTTTAACCACAAACAGCACTCATTTTTTTTCACGAACGACACAACTATTATTTGTGAGCCTATTCGTGACATTAGTGGTTAATCAGCATTAAGCCATCATCTCTTCCATTTTTAACCACAAACAGCACTCATTTTTTTTCACAAACGACACAACTACTATTTGTGATATTTGTGAGCCTATTCGTGTCATCAGTGTTAAAAAACAAAAACAGGACTTAAAAAATTAAGCCCTGTTTCATTTATATCTATAAATAAATTTCTACTCCGGCTTATAAGAGTCTTTTAAGGTCACGGTTCTGTTGAATACAAAATTTGTATCCGTAGAATCCTGATCTTTTGTAAAATAGCCAATTCTCTGGAACTGTAACGGTTCCCCAACTGCCACTTCTTTTAAATTTGGCTCGGCAAATCCCTGAACGGTGGTTACGGAATCCGGATTGATGAAATTTAGGAAGTCCACGTCCTTTTCAGCGTCCGGCTGCTCCACTGTAAACAATTTATCGTAGTTCCTGATTTCCACAGGAATGGCATGTTTCGCAGATACCCAGTGAATGGTTCCTTTTACTTTTCTTAAACTTTCTTCCGTACCGCTTCCCGATTTGGATTTGGCATCGTAGGTAGCATAAATGGTCGTGATGTTTCCGTGTTCATCTTTCTCCACCCTTTCTCCTTTGATGATGTAGGCAGATTTCAGACGTACTTCTCCGCCTAATTTCAGTCTGAAAAATTTATTATTGGCTTCTTCCTTAAAGTCTTCACGCTCAATATAAAGCTCTCTGGAGAACGGAATTTCCCTCGTTCCTGCATGTTCCTGTTCCGGGTTGTTTTCAGTTTCCAGCCATTCTTCCTGACCTTCAGGATAGTTCTCAATGATTAATTTCACAGGATCTACTACCGTCATTACTCTTTTGGCTACTTTATTCAGATCTTCACGGACACAGAATTCCAATAGCTGAAGCTCAATGAGGTTTTCTCTTTTGGCGACCCCTACTTTTTCAATAAAATTCCTGATGGAAGCAGGGGTAAATCCTTTTCTTCTCATCCCGGAAATGGTAGGCATCCGTGGATCATCCCAGCCGTTCACTGCATTTTCAGCGATCAGCCTCTGCAGTTTCCTTTTGGAAGTAATCATGTAGGAAACGTTCATCCTGGCGAATTCCCGCTGCTTGTTCTTTACTTTTCCTTCTTCATAAACCTGATCGAGGTACCAGTTGTACAACGGCCTGTGGTTTTCAAACTCCAGGGAACAAAGCGAGTGCGAAATCTGTTCGATATAATCGGATTCTCCATGTGCCCAGTCGTACATCGGGTAAATTTTCCACGCGGTTCCCGTTCTGTGGTGCGGTCTTTTAAGAATTCTGTACATCACCGGATCACGCATATTCATATTCGGTGACGTCATATCGATTTTAGCCCGAAGTGACATTGCCCCTTCTTCAAATTCACCGTTTTTCATTCTCTCAAAAAGATCGAGAGATTCTTCAACAGGACGGTTTCGGTATGGGGATTCCACTCCCGGTTCTGTAGGATTCTTTCGCTGTTCGGTAATCACTTCAGAAGGCTGCTCGTCTACATACGCCTTTCCTTCTTTAATAAGCTGGACTGCCCAATCGTAAAGCTGCTGGAAGTAATCGGAGGCGTACAGTACTTTATCCCATTTGAAACCTAACCATTCAACGTCTTTCATAATAGAATCCACGAACTCCTGCTCTTCTTTTTCAGGATTCGTATCGTCGAAACGAAGGTTTACGGGAGCATTGTATTTTTCGCCCAAACCGAAGTTGATGCAGATCGCTTTGGTATGACCTACATGCAGATAACCGTTTGGTTCAGGCGGAAAACGGAAACGGATCTGATCTCTTTTCAGGCCGTTTGCCAAATCATCTTCGATAATTTGCTCAATAAAATTGAGTGATTTTTTTTCTTCTTCCATTAAAGTTCGCTTTAAGATGCCGTATAAAACGACAATTTGCAAATTTAGGGAAATTTAGGGGTTTACCCAAATGATAATTTAAACCGATAATGATCCGGATATGATATTTTTGCTTAATTTAGACCGACTAAAAACCTTTATTCAAATTAACAGTACCATGGCCGTCTACATCCTGAGCAACAGAAAAATCGTTCGCTACAAAGGAGAAAAAATTGATTCTTTCTCCAATGATGAATATTCAATTCCAAATTTCAGAATTGCCAAATGTGACTTTGAAGATTATCAGGAGCCTACAAAAGCAGCCAGAAAGAAAAAGGACTACACTAATCGTAACATTTTAAATTATACCCTTTTCTCGGAGCCTGAAAAGCAGGGTTACCAGGAAGTACTGGACGTTTTGCTGAAAGAGAAAGGAATTCGGGAATCTTCTCTAACCGCTAATAATCTGGGAGGAACCCAAAGGATGTTCTACGAGCTCTATAAAAATATGTCGTCTGCAAAAACCCGGAGCGACGTTATGATTTTCATTCATGGTTATGCTTATGATTTTGATGATGAACTGAAAGCGATTATCGATCTTAAAAAAATCTTTATCGATAATCCGGCATCACCTGTTGAACACATTCTGTTTGTCAGCTGGCCAGCCTCAAGCAGTATCGTTCCGCTGACGTATTTTGACGATAAAGCTTCCAGCATCAATTCCGGGACTTCGCTGGTGAGGCTTTTTTACTTTTACACTCAGTTTCTGAAGGATATTTTTTCAAACCGCGACCTGGCACCGTGTAACCAGAGAATCCATATCATGGCCCATTCGATGGGTAACCGTGTGCTTCAGAGTATGCTTTACAGCTTAAAGAAAGAAAACATCCTGCGCGTGATCGATCAGGTGGTATTGCTGAATTCGGATGTAAGCTACAAAGTCTTTGAGGATCAGGAAGACTCTTTTAATAAGCTCCCTCTTCTTTCCAACCGGGTTTCCGTTTACCTGAACAGGAAAGATGTAATTCTCGGCATTTCACAGTTTACCAAGAACATCCTTACGCCAAGACTTGGGAAAAACGGACCGGGCAATATTGATCATTTAAAAGATATTGTCTCCATCATCGACTGTACTTTTGTGGAAGATGATATTCTGAATACTTTTAAATTTGAGATCGGTAACCATTGGGGATATCTCTCCAGCTCGATGGTGCAGAATGACATCTTTCAGAATTTAAACGGAGTTGACCGGAATCTGATTACGAATCGAATAAAAAACAACGAAAACACATTCACAATAAACTATCAACCAAATCATTAAACAAAACAATAAAATATCACACATTATTGAAAAATTGTGGTAGTACAGTCTGGCATAGAGATTGCAGAATTGATTATTACAACTATTGGGGAAATACAACTTATATCATGGAAAAATTCAGAACAAAGTTTTCTGTATTGTTAGAATACATCAAGAAAGCAATTTTCGTAAAGGACGTGATCTAAATAAAGCGTCTAAGATTTAGAGCATAAAACGAGATTTTTATCAGTCAGAATTCGGGGTAATTAGTGGATTTAAGTTAAAGAAATAAATTCTTTAATATCTGTTAATTACGCTGAAATTTTTGCGTGTCTCCAAAAAGATTTTCATATTTACATAACCAATCAAATAATTCAATGTTTTATGAAAAATCTAAAGAAAATCAAGAGAGAAGAATTAAAAGCCATTAAAGGGGGAAGGCCTCCTTTGGGATGTAACAATTGGAATCCGACAGCCATGTGCTGCAGGTCATGGGATCCTGATTACTGTGGAAAAACCACTTGCCCGGATTCTCCTCCTCCAGCCTGTTAATGAAATTTTTAGTTTATATTTTAAACCACAGCCACTCACCTTGGAGATTGAGATGTGATTCAAAATTATTGACAAACAAAGCTCCGGTTCCCAATCCTTGCGGCATCGGGCTTTTTTTTGTAAAAGTATACTGGGCGATGGCATTCAGCCCGATATTGCTTTCCAATGCAGAAGTAATCCACCATCCGATATTCTGCTGCTCTGCCAGAGAAATCCACTCATCAGAACCGGCAAAGCCTCCAACAAGAGCAGGCTTCAGAATGATATATTGCGGCTTTATAAGTTCCAGCAGCTTCTTCTTCTCATGAAAATCCGTAACTCCGATCAACTCCTCATCCAGGGCAATTGGTGTTGGTGTTTCAGCACATAACTCAGCCATGTGATTTAGATTTCCCGCTTTTATCGGCTGTTCAATAGAATGGATCTGTAAGTCTGCCAGCTGTTGCAGCACAGTTTCCGCTTCAGTTTTGGTAAATCCGCCATTGGCATCTACACGAAGTTCCAGCATTTCAGCAGAAAATTTCTTTCTCAGAGCTTTCAAAATTTCAAACTCGGATTTCCAGTCGATCCCAATCTTTAATTTGATACAGTGAAACCCGTGGTTCAGCTTATCGCGGATCTGTTCCTCCATATAATCCATGCTGCCCATCCAGATCAGCCCGTTAATGGGAATTGGTACAGTGCCCTCTGTAAATTCACTTGGAAAATAGAGATTTTCCCCGAATTTTAAATTCAGCATGGCCTGTTCATATCCGAACCAGATGGATGGAAAATCAATTAAATGTTTTTTTAAAAATTCAGGATCTTTCTCAATATTGGTGCAGAGCCATTGGAGCTTTTCTTCGTAGTCCGGCCGGTCGTCGAAACTCAGTCCTCGGAAAATGGCACACTCGCCGGTTCCTTTCTTTCCGTTATCTGAAACTTCTAGGATAAAGGTCTCCTTTTCAAGTAAAACGCCGCGAGATGTTCCACTCGGGCGTTTGAATTCTAACAGATATTTTAAATATTCCGCTTTCATTATTTTACGCTATCGATTCGCATAAATTCCTCCGCTTTTTCCACCATATCGACGCTTCCGCAGAAAAAAGGGATTCTTTGGTGAAGCTCAGTAGGTTCAATCTCAAGAATTCTTCTGAAACCGTCAGTTGCTTTTCCTCCGGCCTGTTCTGCGATGAAAGCCATCGGGTTGCACTCATACAGCAGCCTTAATTTCCCGTTTGGAGCCTGCGAGTAAGAAGGATAGATATAAATTCCGCCCTTCAGCATATTTCTGTGGAAATCGGCCACCAATGAACCGATGTATCTTGAAGTATAAGGCCGGTCTCCCTCTTCCATCTGGCAATATTTAAGATAATTTTTTACTCCTTGCGGAAATTTAATATAGTTTCCTTCATTAATTGAGTAGATCTTTCCGGTTTTCGGGAATGTCATGTTCGGATGAGACAGATAGTACGTTCCCAGAGAAGGATCAAGGGTAAATCCGTTCACCCCGTTTCCTGTAGTATAAACGATCATGGTGGATGAACCATAGATAATATATCCCGCTGCGATCTGGTTGACTCCTTTCTGTAAAAAGTCTTCGAGCTGCACCGGAGTTCCCGGTTCGGTTACCCTTCTGAAAATCGAGAAAATAGTTCCTACAGAAACATTTACATCGATATTGGAAGATCCATCCAAGGGATCAATCAACACAACATATTTACTTAAATGCCCGTTTTCACCGCATTTGATATCGATAAAGTCATCATTTTCCTCGGAAGCGATTCCGCATACCACCTCACGCTGAGACAGAGCCGTAATAAAAATCTCATTGGCAATCACATCCAGTTTTTGCTGCTCTTCCCCCTGAATGTTCTGGTTTCCGGCGGCTCCTGCAATGTCTACGATTCCTGCTTTATTTACTTCTCTGTTTACAACTTTTGAAGCCAGCCTTATTGCACTTAAAAGGCGAGAAAATTCTCCGGTGGAATACTGAAAATCATCCTGCCTCTCAATAAGGAATTCTCCTAAAGTCTGTAATGGTTGCTCTGACATATTTTTCTTTTTACGATTTGCTCAAATTTCGTAAAATTTATTACAATGTAAAAGAATTATTAACAAAAGCTGATAACCCTCTGTCTGTAAGCTATATAAATATTTAATACCCTCCAAAAAACCGGGCCTTATCATAAAAACAGCTTCCCTTTTTGGATACGGCAAGCTGCATAATCCGACAGTATTGATTATTTTAATAAAATCTTAATCAAGTCAGATTCATGGGCTCTTTCATATCTCGTTGTAAATTTATAATTTTGAGCCCCGTAAAATATTCCCGTAATTTTTATCTAACAATTTTATTATTAACAATTTAATGAAAATTTTCAAGTTTGGTGGAGCATCGGTAAAGGATGCCGAAAGCGTAAAGAACGTATCTATGGTTTTAAAAAGCCAGGGATTTGCCAAATGTCTGCTGGTAATTTCAGCGATGGGCAAGACGACGAATGAGTTGGAAAAAGTAGTGGAGCTTTATTTCAAAAAGGATAACTATCAAACGGAGATTGAAAAGATAAAACGGAAACATATTGAGATTGCGGAAGGATTATTCCCTGAGAATCACGCTGTATTTGCGGAGATCAATTTATTTTTTGACGATATCGATTCTTTTTTACGGCGAAACAAATCGCCGAACTACAGTTTTGTCTATGATCAGGTAGTAAGCTGTGGAGAAATGATTTCCACAAAAATTGTAAGCGAATACCTGAACGAGATTCAGTTTACCAACCAGTGGCTCGATGCCCGGGATTATGTGAAAACCGACAATTCATACCGTGAAGGTGTTGTAGACTGGACAAAGACGGAAGAATTTATCTCTAATCTGAATAAGGAAATCTGTTATGTCACCCAAGGCTTTATCGGGTCAGATGAAAACAATTTTACGGTAACTTTAGGAAGAGAAGGTTCCGACTATTCGGCTGCGATTTTCGCTTACTGCCTGAATGCCGAGGCGATGACGATCTGGAAAGATGTGCCGGGAGTTATGACGGGAGACCCGAGAAAATTCAAAGATGTTACCCTGCTCTCCAATATTTCATACGAAGAAGCTATTGAAATGGCTTATTACGGGGCAAGTGTTATACACCCGAAAACCTTACAGCCGCTTCAGCAGAAAAATATTCCTTTTTATGTAAAATCCTTCGTTGATCCTGCCAAAGAAGGGACGAAAGTCGGGGCTTCAGAAAAGAACCAGAGCGAAGAATCTTATATTTTAAAGGAAAACCAGACGTTACTGAAAATTTCAACCAGAGATTTCTCATTTATTGCGGAAGACCATATGAGCCTGATTTTCGGATATTTATCGAAATATAAAATTAAAGTTTCGCTGATGCAGAATTCTGCGATCTCATTAGCTTTATGCCTGGAAGATAAATTCCACACCATTGAAGAATTAAATGAAGAACTTCAGAAAGTTTTTAAGACGGAAGTTGTAAAAAATGTATCTTTATTTACCGTAAGAAATGCGAAGATCGAAAACATAGACCAATTTTACCAGGAAAAAAACGTATTATTGGAGCAGATTTCGAAGAATACACTTCAAATGGTAACACAATAAAACTAATTACGACTAAACACACATGAGTTTAATTTCGAAAAATGATTTAATAAATGCTTCCGGTTTGAATAAAATAGGATTTCTGAAAAATCCTGTGGCATCTGCTGTGATGAGCATTGCTAAAATAAACGAAGTAAATAAGTTATACGACAAACTGAAAGACAAGGAAGGTAAAGACTTTTTCGACTCATTTGTGAGAGAGCGTAATTTAAGCTACATCGCCTTTGAAGAGGATCTTGCCAAAATTCCGAAGACAGGACCCTTCATCCTGGTTTCGAACCACCCACTGGGTGCAATCGACGGAATCCTCATGTGCAAGATCTTATCGGAAGTACGTCCGGATTTTAAGGTAATGGGCAATTTTCTTCTGGAAAAGATCAAGCCGATGGAACCGTACGTGATTTCCGTTAACCCTTTTGAAAACAGAAAAGGAGCATACAGCAGCTCTTCCGGAATGCGGGAAACTTTAAAACACCTGCAAAACGGTGGATGTGTAGGAATTTTTCCGGCAGGGGAAGTTTCAAACAAGAACAATCCTTACGGCGAAATACTGGATAAAGACTGGGAAAAACCGGCACTGAAGCTCATCCGAATGGCAAAAGTGCCGGTGGTACCTATGTATTTCCATGCGAAGAACAGCAGGATGTTCTACCAGGTGGCAAAGCTCCATCCCAATTTACAGACCGTCATGCTTCCTGCTGAAATGATGAAAGACCGGGAAAAACCGATCAGGATCAGGATCGGAAAACCAATAACGGTAAAAGCCATGGACGATATGGAGACGATTGAAGAATTGGGCGAATACCTGAAACGTAAGGTTTACATGATGCAGTCTTATTATGAAAAGAGAAAATCTTTGGCGCAAAGCATCAATCTTAAAAACCTGTCGGTAAAGTTCCCTTTGTTAAAAGAAGAGAACATCGTCCAGAATATAATTGATGAAACCCCAAAAGAAGATATTTTAAAGGACATTTCCAAACTGAGAGGAACGGATAAGATGTTTTTCAGCAATGGAAACTATGAAGTTTACTTTACCACTTACGAAGAGATTCCTTCGATCATGAGGGAAATCGGACGTCAGCGTGAACTGACTTTCCGGGCCGTGGGTGAAGGCAGCAACCTTCCTTTTGACCTGGATGAGTACGATAAACATTACCACCATCTGTTCCTTTGGGACAGCGCAGCAGAAAAACTCGTAGGTGCCTACCGGATGGCTTTGGGTAAAGAAGTGATGAAAAAGTCCGGCATCAGGGGATTCTATACCAGTTCGCTCTTTGAATTCGAGCAGGACATCCACCCTTTCTTTAAAAAAGTGATCGAAATGGGCCGGGCATACATCTGCCAGGAGTACCAGCAGAAGCCGCTCCCCCTTTTCCTTTTATGGAGAGGAATCGTACATGTCTGCCTGAGAAATCCGGATCATAAGTTCCTGATGGGCGGTGTAAGCATTTCCAACAAATTTTCGGAATTCTCAAAATCGCTGATGATCGAATTTATGCGGTCGAATTATTATGATTCTGCGGTGGCGCAGTACATCACCCCTAGAAACGAATATAAGGTGAAACTGCGGGATAGGGATAAACATCTGTTCTTTGAAGAAATGGAATCCGACCTTAACAAACTGGATAAAATCATCGACGATCTTGAACCCGAACTCAGACTGCCTGTTTTAATTAAAAAATACATCAAGCAGAATGCAAAGGTTATCGCTTTTAATGTGGATCCTAATTTCAACGACGCTATTGACGGGCTGATGTATATCAGGATAAGTGATCTTCCTGAAAGCACGATTAAGCCTGTGCTGGAGGAAATGAGCGAGCAGATCAGAAGAGAACAGGAAAATAATCCGGCTGAAAATCAGTAAGTTTTTAAGTTTTGTTAAAAAAAGTATTATTAATACTTGCTTCATATACGAAAACTTACTACTTTTGCATCACTTTAAAACAACGAAGTAACAGAATGGTTTCTTAGCTCAGTTGGTAGAGCAATGGATTGAAAATCCATGTGTCCCTGGTTCGATTCCTGGAGAAACCACTTAGAAAAACCACCTGTAAAAAGGTGGTTTTCTCTTCAAAACGGTTTTAAAATAAACCTTGCAGAATGTAATAATTATTATTACTTTTGCACCACTTCAAAAATGAAGTACCCCTTAACGGTTTCTTAGCTCAGTTGGTAGAGCAATGGATTGAAAATCCATGTGTCCCTGGTTCGATTCCTGGAGAAACCACTTAAAGTCATCTCATCTGAGATGACTTTTTTGTTTTATTTATAATCGTTTCCGTAATCTTTTTCTATAAGAGCTTATGATTTGTAACATATGATAGGGCTTGCGAAATACTGGATACCTGCATTTTTTCAAATAATTTCCGACGGTAGAATTTTACCGTGTCAGGCGAAACGAAAATCTTGTCTGCAATTTCATTAATGGTATAACCTTGGGCATAATATATCAGTACATCAAGCTCGCGATCCGATAATTTTATTTTATGCTCATTTTTCCAATAATCACCATTAAAATCGTAGCGCCAAAATTGGCTTTCACCTTCTTTAAAAATTGTCATGTTTCCGGCATTGGTATGAGCAGAAAGAGAAACTACACAGATTGCTTTCCATATTTGTCCGGATTCAGTAAGGAAAATAGGCGTTAATTTATGATTAATAAGAATAGGTCTCTTTTTATTTAACATGTGAAAATCATAAGATATCGTATATTGTTTTCTTTCAACAACGGGAATTTTATTATAAAAATCAAATCCAACCTGATTGATTTTAAGCAAAAGATCAAGATCATCTTCTTTTACACATTTAAAGTAAAAACTATATCCCATTTTCATTACTTCTGCAGCCGTATGTCCACATAAAAACAGAGGATTATCCGATACATATTCGAAATTTTTATTTTGATAGTCAATTATATAAACACTCATATAATTTATCCTTGAAAAGGCTTCGGTCACTTGAAGGTAAGCGTTTAACTGATGATTTTTTTCAGATGAAATCTCGTTTACTATACTGTTAACGAAAAATAAACCATTTATATTCTCATTCATAAAATTCATTTTAGCTATTAGTTTTTATCGATTTTTCTGTTTTATTGAAAATTCTACACTATTGTGTAGTAACTAAATAAATCAATCCATATAAATTTACAAAAATAATTCACATGACCAAGACAAATCTTTTTAAGATCAGATTATGATCAGATAGTGTCAGCCAAGATTTTTAAAAATGAAAAATACAGCTGTTATAAACTGCTAAAAACTTGTAAACCGGAAGGAGGTTGGAATATTTGGAAGCTAATAATATGATTGAATAAAATGATACTCATTTCTTAAATTAATAAAACCTGATGCTGATGTATGAAAACGAAGCTGCGCAAAATATTATTATTCATTTTATTTATTTGCTATGGAATACCTCTTTTTGCACAAAACCTGTCAGGTGTGGTTACCAATGATTCAAGAATTGGGATGAAAGATTTGGAGATAATTGCTACTAAAGAAAATCAGCAAAAATATTCTTCCATTACCAACGAAAAAGGAGAATATAATATGAAAGGTTTAACACCGGGCAATTACCTGATAGAAATTTTTCAAAATACAAATAAGGTTTTCAGTGAAAATCTTACTGTAAGCAGTGACATAACAAAAAACTACAGAATTGAAGCCATAAAAAATATAGAAGGTATTGTTATTCAGCATCAAAGAAAATTAATAGAGAGAAAAGTAGACCGCCTTATCCTGAATATTGAGAACTCTATTGCAGCCTCCGGCGGAGATGCTTTAGATGCTATAGGAAAAGTACCGGGTGTACGGGTAGCTAATGAGAATATCTCAATAACAGGGAAATCAAACTTAATGATTATGATCGACAACCGATTGGTTCAGCTTACAGGAAATGATTTGACTGAATATTTAAAAACCATAAAATCCGACGATATAAAGTCGGTTGAGCTAATTACAAATCCTCCTGCAAAATACTCTGCAGAAGGAAATTCCGGGCTGATCAATATCGTCATGAAAAAACAAAAAAAGGATACGTGGAATACCTCTTTGAGATCTGTCTACCATCAGGCAACCTATCCTACGGGAGGTCTGGGTGGCACATTAAACTACAATAAGAATAATCTGTCTTTATTAGCCAATCTGGGCTACACTAAAGGTAAAACGGCTCCGGTAGAAACCAACAGCATCTTTTACCCTACCGAAAGATGGAATACGGCAAACAAGAGAAAAGACCTTTCAGACAGATTCAATACAAAGCTGGACCTGGAATATAAATCAAAAAAAATAACCAACGGGTTAAAATATAACGGCATTTTTTCCAATCCTGAAATTCTGGATAATTCCGTAACGGATATTGATAACGGAGAATTGACGACTTTAAATACGAAAGGATCAGCGGATATAAAAGACAGGCTACATACTTTCAATTATCATTTTATCTATAATATTGATGAAAAGGGAAGAATACTATCTGCGGATTTTGATCTTTTGAATCTCAATGATAAAACCAACAGAAGATTTACAACAGTAAGTGAAGGAAACACTTTACAAAATTCGTTAGCGAAAGGAAACCAAAAAGTAAGCAATTATTCTGTGAATATTGATATGGAGCACCCTTTAAAAGAGGATGGTATAAACTTAAATTACGGAGCAAGATTTTCTTTCATTACTACTAAAAACAGATATAATCATTTCGACATTGCTGATGATATTTTAACTGAAAACACGGGCCTTACCGATTATTTCATTCTAAAAGAAAATACTCAGGCATTATATGCTTCTGCAAGTAAAAAATTCACGGTTCCCGTCGAAGCAAAGTTTGGCTTGAGAATAGAAAATACGCAGCTTGAGGGAAACTCAGTACTCAGGAATATAATAACCACAAACAATTACATTAAATTTTTTCCGACATTTTATATTGTGTACAGCCCTGATGAAAAAAACACCTATTCGTTCAATTACGGAAAACGAATAAACAGACCGGCTTTTGATGCACTGAATCCTTTTCGATGGATACTTTCTCCTTTTACTTATTCAGAAGGAAACCCAATACTAAAACCTTCAATTTCAGATAATTTCGAGTTATCACATACTTATAAAAGTATTTTGATAAGTACACTTTTCATTAATTTTCTGAAAGATGGATTTAATCAGTTTTCACTTATTGATCAGGAAACAAAAGTAAGCCAAATAAAATATTTAAACTTCATCAATTCTTATGATCTGGGACTGAGTGAAATTTTAAATATTAATATCAGTAAGAATATTATTACAAATATCTCTGGAACAGTTTTTTACAGCCACTCAAAATCTTATATCCCTGAAACACCAAATCAATTAAATGGCTGGAATGCTAATTTAAATATAAGCAATGATGTGACTTTAAATCAAGCAAAAACTTTATCATTAAATATTACCTATAACATAAGCAGTAAAGGCGTTGATAATATCAATTACGTCTCCGGAATAAATCAGCTTGATGCAACATTAAAATATTTGATGCTTAAAAAAAAGCTGACCGCATCTTTCCAGCTAAACGATATTTTAAGCAGCAACAGACCAGAATATACCACTTATAGCAATGGTCTAAAAAACACATTTAAAAACTATTATGACAATCGTTTTTTCCGGTTAGCAATCACATATAATTTCGGTGGCAAATTAGAAGGCACCGTAAAAGAAAGAGAGACCAAAAATCAGGAAGAAATCGATAGGATTACAAAATAATTTTCTTGCAAGAAGAGACCAGCGAAGGAGCTAATGTCGATAAACTTTGATCCATAAAACAAATCATTTTAAACTTTCATTATCATGAAAAAAGCAAAATTCAACGCAAAAGAGTTCTTAAAGGCAAAAACTCTTTCTCCACTTGAGCAAAATCAATTAAGAGGTGGTTTCGGTGACGCCGAAGCAGCTGACGGTGTTGTACAGCAAGTACGCAGAATTGTTCAGCAAGTTCAACAAGTTCAACGTGTTATCGGTTTATAAATAACAATTGTAATAGAGAAAAAATATTTTTCTCTATTACTTTTTTCACTATCAAAAATATTCAAATATGAGTACTAAAGAGTTTAATAAAGATTTCTGGCAGGACTTTATTGCAACCAATAAAAACTTTACACAAACTTGTGTAATTAAGGATGTAATCCCTCAGGATTTGATAAAGAAACTAAAAGAGGCCGTAACAGATGGCCTTATCAACAGATTCAGAACAAAAGATCACGATGGTTTCAGGCTATACTTTCCCTCACAAGGTAAAGGAAAAGAAAATGCAGATTTCATTGAAGAATTATATAAAAATCCGCCGTTTGAAAACGAAGAAATAACAGAATATTGCAATAGAATGTTTAAAGAAAAATTTGGATTGATTATCAATTTTTTAGAAAGACATTCAAATTTCATCTCTAAAGAACTGAGAATCATTACAGAGCCTCTTCTTGAAATTATCGGAATACCGGCAACCGGAGTAGATGTTACTGTTTTTATCGGAAATTATGGTTGGACACCTCTGGGGATACATCAGGATCATCAAGGCGAAAATGTCTTGCATTTCCATCTGGGACCCGGTGACAAAACGATGTACATATGGGACCAGGAAAAATACAAAGATCTTACAGGAACCAAGCATAACAATTTTGAAATCGAACCGCTACTGGAACACGCCGAAAAATATGGTTTCGGAACAGGAGATCTTTTCTTTATGCCTTGGGACAAATTTCATATCGGAAAAAGCGATGAATTATCAATAGGCGTAACCTTCTGGTTTAATAACCCTTCAAAAGTAAAATTCTTCGACCGGATTTTAAATACTCTGTATACCGATTACGTAGATGTGAATAAAGAAATTATTGGCCCACAACATAATTTCCTTGAAAACAATCAGACGTTTGATGAATTTTTATCTATTTTAAAAATTGATGAAGATATTCTTAACGGATCAGCAAGAGATTTCTTCAGATATTTTTATAATGAGTTTAAATATGGATTAGTAAGTAATGCAGGATGGCAAGCTCCTCCACAATCGAGAGAAAAAGAAGACAAATACAATGTAGAGAATTATGAGTTCCTTCTTGAAAAAGAAATTTATGTAAACGAGCCGTTCAAAATGATTTACAAAGTAGATGAGGTAAAAGATCAACTTTTCTTATATGTAAGAGGTACAAAAATAGAGATGAGATACCATCCGGAATTATTAAACATCGTTGATCATTTAAATACCCATAAAGTATGGAAAGTATCAGAATTATTAAAAGATTTGGAAAATGAATGGCCAATAGAGGCTGGTTTATATTTCCTTTCGATGATCTATGACAAAAAAGGAGTTGAGATTGTAGGAGAAACTCATACAGTGATCCAGGAAGCAGAAAATCTGTTATTAGAAGAAGAAAACTAATGAAATTTATTCCTCAACATGATAAAATGGACTGCGGACCATCCTGCTTAGCCATGATCACTTCATATTATGGCAAAGAATATGGTCTGCAGTATTTACGCGACCATTCCTTTATATCAAGGGAGGGTGTTTCGGTTCTGGCCATTAACAATGCCGCACAGAAAATCGGCTTCGAAACACTGGCCACACAAATTTCGGTTGAGGATTTAAAAAACGAATTTTTACCCTGCATTCTGCACTGGAACCAAAATCATTTTGTGGTGCTTATAAAAATTTCAAATTCCGTTTTTACTCGTAATAAATCTTTTACAATTGCTGATCCGGCACACGGAATATTAAAATTAACGGAGGAAGAGTTTACAAAGTCATGGCAGAAAAATAGCGATAAAGGCATCGCACTATTACTACAGCCTACCGATGAATTTTTTAACAGCAAAGACATTCCGGATCAAAAGATATCACTGAATTATCTCTACAACTATCTAAAGCCACATAAGAAACAGTTTATCTGGCTTTCGCTGATCCTTCTTTTAGGTACGGTGAGCACTTTGGCCCTACCCATTCTCACACAAAAACTGATCGATGACGGAGTATCAAAAAAAAACATGGGGATCATTACGTATATTCTTGTCGCTCAGCTTGCATTCTTTGCAGGAAACATTATTTTGGGTATTTTCCGCAACTGGATTATGCTGTATGTCGGCAGCCGCCTGAATATCAATATCATCTCCGACTTCTTAAAAAAGCTGATGAACCTTCCGATTAAATTTTTCGAAACAAAATTTATGGGGGATTTTAATCAGAGGATACAGGATCATGAAAAGATCGAGCTTTTTCTTACTTCAAGCAGCCTGGTTACTATTTTTTCTGTTTTTACTTTTTCCGTCTTCTTTATTGTGCTATGGAGCTACGATTTCAGAATCCTGGCCACCTATTTCACCCTTACTGCACTTTCTATCGCCTGGTCATTATATTGGCTCAAAAAATTAAAAGTGCTGGATTATTATCGCTTTCAGGAAAAAAGTGAAAATCAGGAATCCATTTATGAGATCATAAACGGAATTTCCGAAATGAAACTTAATCAATTTGAAGAATATAAACGTAAAGAGTGGGAAGAAATCCAGCAAAAACTGTTTAAAATCAATTTGAGAATACTGAAAGTTGACCAGATCCAGCTTTCCGGATTTGATTTCATTAATCAACTGAAAAATATTATCGTCATTTTTCTCTCTGCTTCATTTGTGGTTCATGGAAGCATGTCTTTGGGGGCACTGCTAAGTGTTTCTTATATCATCGGCCAGATGAACTCTCCTGTAGGACAGCTTATTGCATTTTTCAGATCTATGCAGGAAGCGAAACTCAGCCTTTCCCGTCTTAATGAGGTCCAGAATCATCCTGAAGAAGAACAGAAAAATTTACTTCCGCTGATGAACGAAAGATTTACCCGGCAGAATGGTATAGAAAAAGGAATTTACTTTAAAAATGTATCTTTTCAGTACGAAGGTCCTCAGTCTCCGCATGTACTGAAAGATATCAATCTCTTTATTCCTGAAGGAAAAATTACAGCTATTGTAGGTGCAAGTGGAAGTGGTAAAACAACCCTCATGAAGCTATTGTTAAAATTCTATGATGCTACAGACGGGGAAATTTATTTCAACCATGCCAACCTTATTGATATATCTCCGAAAGACCTAAGAAACAACTGTGGGGTTGTCATGCAGGACGGGCATATCTTTTCGGATTCCATCGAAAGAAACATTGCAACAAGCGATGAAATGATCAATGAAAAAAAAATGCAGATGGCATTACGTACCGCTAATATACAATCATTTGTTAATGATCTTCCCTTAGGCTTGAAAACTAAGATCGGTGCTTCTGGCAACGGAATTTCTGGAGGCCAAAAACAGCGGATCCTTATTGCAAGGGCAGTGTATAAGAATCCTCAATTTATTTTATTCGATGAGGCAACTTCTGCATTAGATGCTGAAAATGAAAAAATCATCCACAATAATCTGCAGGAATTTTTTAAAGGAAAAACAGTAATCGTTATTGCACACCGTCTTTCAACAGTAAAAAATGCAGATCAGATTATCGTTCTCAAACAGGGTAGTATTACAGAACAGGGTACCCATGAATCTCTCGTTGAAAAGAAGTCTGATTATTTTAATTTAGTAAAGAATCAGCTGGAATTAGGAAACTGATCATCTCTTATCCTGAATATATTAACTGACGATCCATTTCTCATACTATTTAAACGTATACCGATTAAAAACAAATCATAAATCCCACATCAATCACAATTCATTTACCTGAAAAATAAGTATCTTCGCTTTTTGAAATTTTATTTGAAAATGAAGAAGATCGTCTCCGGTTTATTTCTGTTTTCTGCAATAGCAGCATTTGCCCAGGAAGCCATCCAATTTCAGGACCTGCCTTTTAAGGACCTTATTGCCAAAGCAAAAAAGGAAAAGAAAATTGTTTTTCTGGATGCCTATGCTTCATGGTGCGGGCCGTGCAAGATGATGGAAAGAAATATTTTTACCCAGAAATCGGTCGGAGATTATTTTAATGCGAATTTCGTGAACGCGAGATTTGATATGGAAAAAGGCGAAGGCAGGGATATTGCTTTAAAATACGGGGTACGCTCCTATCCTACTTACCTTTTCCTGAACGGCGACGGAGAAGTGGTTTCGCAGAATTTCGGCTATATGGAAGAAAGTATGTTTCTCACCATGGCACAGGATGTAAATTCTCCAAACAATAAAAAAGGCTCATTGAAAGAACGCTTTGCGCAAGGCGAAAAAAATCCGGAATTCCTGATCAATATTATGAAGCTTAATTCTTCTACGGATTATCCTTTTGCCAAGCAGGCTTCCGAAAGGTATTTCGAGAATAAGAAAAAAACCGACGAATTTACGAAAGACGAGGTCGGGTTCCTGTTATTCTTCCTGAAATCCACTGAAGATAAAAATTATCAGACATTCTTAGACAGAAAAGCGGATATCGTTAAATTCTTACCTGAAGAAACCTATAAAGAATTCGATAGCCAGATCAAACTTGGAAAAATCGTGGAGCAATCGATCGATTCCCGGAACAAGAAGATCAATGACGAATATTTTATGAAAAATGCCGAACCGCTTATAGGGAAGCATGATGCAGAAGTAAAGCTCAACCAGACCAAGTTAAGTTATTACGAGCAAAATTCCAATTTCCCGGAATATGAAAAGGCAGCCCTGGCTTATTATAAAAATTCTGAAGCCTTTGAACCCAATGAACTTTTAAAGGCAGCATGGGTATTTTCCGAACATATCAAAACCCCATCCTCACTAAAAAAAGCAACCGAATGGGCCGAAAAATCCGTTATGCAGGGTGAAACTTCCGAAAACACCTACATTCTCGCCAGACTTTATTTTTTAACGGGAAATAAAGAGATGGCAAAAACCTATGCAGAAATGTCTAAAAATATCGCCACCCAATCACAGAAAGATTCCACTTTAGCGAATGAATTATTAAAACAATTGAAATAAAGGATGTCAAAAATTAAATTTATCACAGGATTTCTTGCCCTGTTTTTATTGGTAAACTTACATGCTCAGGAACAGGAACAATCTTCTGAAAAAAGGGTGTATCTAAAAGGAAATGCTTTATTTATCCCTATTGGAATCGTAAACCTGGGACTGGAGCATCAGGTAAGCAAAAAATTTACGGTACAGGGAGATGTCCTGATTTCTCCATGGAAATCTTTTGCCGGACACGAGTTGCAGTATTACTCTATTTCTTTGGAAGGAAGGTATTATTTCGATGAAGCTTTTAAACACTGGTACGTCGGAGCTAATATTGCAGGATCAAAATTTAATGTACAAAAATGGAATTATTGGAGTGACAACCTTACTACTGATGAAGAAACCGGAATTACAAGGAAATCTTCTGACCTTTACCAGAAAGGATATTCAGTAATTTTTGGGGTTACTGCAGGATACCAGTTTAAAGTTTCAGATCGGTGGAACATCGACATCTATGGTACTGTAGGTACTTCACAGGACTATTACAGGGGATATGACCGCGCAAGAGGCGATCGGTATGACAAAGCTGAAAAATTCAATAAAAGCGGTGAAATCATTCCCTACAGAGGCGGCGTGATGATTTCCTACAAATTAAAATAATCTTATGAAATTATTCGGAAAAAATCATATCATCATTTGTATTATTACATTTATCATTCTTTTCCTGATGAATTACCTTGGTAACGACCAGGCAGATAAACTTGAAACAGCCCTGATGATCGCCGGTGCAGGTGTTATCGGGCTTTCCATCGGATTGGTTATCATGAACAAAGGAAAAGACGATAAGACTCCTCCGCAGAATTTCGACTGATATAAAGTGAACGTTCAATTTGGCTGCGCCAGTCAATAGTCAATTACAACATGCGTAACAAATTGGCCGTTCACCATCTTTACGTTTAATGCCAATAGTTAATTTCTGCGAATGAATGTTTAATTTTTGTGATTCTAAATTCACTTGCGAAGCAAATTCACCATTCACCATTCACTATTGACCCTTCCTCTTTTTATTTTTCGTAAACAACATACTTTTTCCGGATATTTTCAAATGCGTCCAAACCGGATTTCCAGGATGCTTTGATTTCGGAGATTGATTTTCCGGCTGCAATCTGCTTCCTTAGCTCATCACTTCCTGCCAGCGTATCAAACCAATAATTTTTTCCCGAAGCGGATTTTAGAAAAAAATCCAGTTCCGGATTTCTATAATTTTTGTAGGCTTTCATCAGCCATTCCAGATTAAGTTGCTTCAGATCCTCTTTATAGGCTGAAAGATTTTCACCATAACACAATTTACCGTTTAAGAAAGGCTCTTTTGCACCGGCTGTCGGTTTTGGGGTAAACTGATAAGGCAGGCTTTTGATCCAGGGCGAACCGTAAATCTGAAATGGAAGCTCAGTACCCCGGCCCACGGAAACCTGGGTGCCCTCAAAAAAGCAAAGGCTGGGATACAGATTGATCGATTTGTCATTCGGAAGATTGGGCGAAGGCCGGTCCAGCATGGGGTAACGCTTTGTTTTATGGTAATTTTTCATAGGGATCAGGGTATATTTTGCCCGAACGTTATTTTTAAGCCATCCCTCGCCATTTACCATTTTACCGTATTCGCCGATGGTTAAACCGTATACCACAGGAACTTCATGCATTCCAACGAAGCTTGTCCAGTTTTTCTTAAGAACCGGACCATCCGTATAGCCGTCATGCGGATTGGGACGATCGAGCACGATCACCTCCACATTATTTTCCGCTCCCGCTTCCATTACATAGGTTAATGTAGAAATATAGGTATAGAAACGGACACCGACATCCTGGATATCAAATACAATTATATCAATTCCCTTCAGCTGTTCAGCACTTGGCTTCTTGTTGTTGCCATAAAGGGAAACAATAGGAATTCCGGTTTTTACATCGACTCCGTTCTTCACTTTTTCGCCGGCATCTGCATCTCCCCTGAAACCATGTTCCGGTGCAAAAATAGACTTGATTCTGATTCCGTTTTTTACCAGGAAATCCACCACATGGGTTCTGTCACTCATCAGTCCGGTCTGGTTTGTTACCACACCTACAGTTTTTCCCTTTAGAAGTGGCAGGTACAATGCAGGCTGATCTGCGCCGGTCTTAAAATCACCGGCCTGTTGAGTCTGAGAATAATATTGATTGAATACTCCTAAAAAAATTAGGCAAATCAGAAGTAAATTTTTAATTTTGAAATCTAAATTCATAGTCTTGAACTTTCCTTTATATTTTTCCAGAAAAATAGCGTTTTCCAAAGATAACAAAAATAACCTGTCCAGGGTGATTATCTTCATCGGCAGGCTTTCCGTGGCACTGGGAATCATTGTTTCGCTGATTACCGTTTCTACCGGATTCGGATCCAAAAAAGCGATCAAGGAAAGACTGGCAGACTTCAGCGGGCACATTACCGTGCGGTCTACACGATCCAATTCCTCATACAATACTTCCGTCCTCGATAACCAGGGGCTGGATCTGAAAAAGATCAGGGAGCTTCCGGATGTGGAAAGTGTTCAGAAATATGCTACGGTGACAGGGATTATGAGAAATGAACATAATTTTGCCGGCATTATCTTCAAAGGGGTGGGGAAAGATTTCGATAGTCTGAGGTTTAAGAAATTCCTGGTAGCTGGAACCTCACCTAAAGTTACCGAAAAAGGCTATTACAACGGTGTTATCATTTCACAGAAGATCGCCGGCGATCTTCATTTAAAAGTAAAGGACAGCATCGTCACCGTTTTTTCTAAGGCAGATCAGAAGCCCATTTACAGGAAGTTTGAAGTAGTCGGGATCTACAGGACTGATATTAAGATGATCGACGACCAGTTTGTGCTGGGAGGAATCAACCAGGTCCGCAAGATCCAGGATATGAAGCCGGATGAGATTGGCGGTCTTGATATTTTCTTCAAAAATGTGAATGATATCGACCGCAATATGCCGGAAATCGAGAAACTGATCGGATATAAAAACTATGCGGAAAAAGCAACGGAGAAATTTCCGCAGATTACCGACTGGATCAGTATTTTTGATACAAACATAGCTCTGATTATCATCATCATGCTCATTGTAGTGGTTATCAACATTATCATGGTTCTTCTGATCTTGATTATTGAAAGAACAAACTCTATCGGCTTACTGAAAACACTGGGAGCAAGCAATGCACAGATCAGAGCCACTTTTATCAACTATACCCTGATTATCATGATTCCCGGATTATTGTACGGAAATGCGATCGGTCTCGGGTTGATTTTCATCCAGAAGATTTTTGGGGTTATTAAATTAAATCCGGAGAATTATTACGTCAGCACCGTACCGGTAGATCTTAATCCGATTGCCATCATCTCCATTTCTCTCGGAATCCTGATTATTTCCGGCCTGGCACTGATTGTTCCAAGTTACCTGATCAGCAAAATTTCTCCGGTGAAAGCGATTAAATACAATTAGGTTAATGATGAATACTGAATTTGCTTTGCGGGTGAATTCAGAATCATAAAAACTGACGGGTGATTTGCATCAAATCCCAACAATAAATATCCTTAACCGAAATTCCTCTCTGATCCGAAAGGGTATCAAAAATTCTTTGAATTTTTGACGGGGTGGTTTTAGAAATGTCAATGACGAATGATAAATTTGCTCTGCTGGTGAATCTAAAATCATGAAAAATAATTATTGTGTAGTAATTATTCTCATTGATCGATACGGTCGAATTCAGGCATTGAAATAAAAATGCTGATTTACGGATTTTAAAAAATTCATCTCATTTACGTAAGATTATTCTAAATAATTTAGTGATACTTTCACATCTACCATACAGGTTTACAGTTGTTTTGCATTTTTAATCATCTATGGGTCATAATTAATTAGACGAAAGCTGTATCTTTGCCCGTGCTTTAAAAAACATTTATGAAATACGCAAACAACATCCTCGAAACTATCGGAAATACGCCATTAGTAAAACTTAATAAGGTTTTGGGCGAAGATTTTCCGGCATTGGTTTTGGCAAAGGTGGAGACTTTCAATCCCGGGAACTCTGTGAAAGACAGAATGGCCCTGAAAATGATTGAAGACGCCGAGAAAGATGGAAGATTGAAACCCGGAGGAACGATTATCGAAGGAACTTCGGGAAATACAGGGATGGGGCTGGCGCTGGCTGCCATCATCAAAGGCTACAAGTGCATCTTTGTAACCAACTCCAAACAGTCTAAAGAAAAATGTGATATTCTCCGTGCAGTAGGTGCTGAAGTAATTGTATGCCCGACTGACGTAAAACCTACTGACCCACGTTCTTATTATTCAGTATCGAAAAGACTGGCAAAGGAGACAGAAAACGGATGGTATGTCAACCAATACGACAACCTATCCAACAGGGCTGCGCATTATGAGTCTACTGCTCCCGAGATCTGGGAACAGACGGAAGGCAAGCTGACTCATTTCGTTGTCGGTGCCGGAACGGGAGGAACCATTACAGGCTGCGGGAAGTTCTTCAAGGAGAAAAATGAAAACATCAAAGTGATCGGTGTTGATACCTACGGTTCGATCCTGAAAGAAATCCACGAAACCGGGGAAATCAAATTAGAAAATGCTTACACATACATTACCGAAGGAATCGGAGAAGATATTCTTCCTGAAAACTATGATATGTCGGTGATCGATCATTTCGAGAAAGTAACGGATAAAGACGGTGCCATCTACGCCAGAAAACTGGCAAAGGAAGAAG
Source organism: uncultured Chryseobacterium sp. (assembly GCA_913778085.1). Lineage (GTDB taxonomy): Bacteria > Bacteroidota > Bacteroidia > Flavobacteriales > Weeksellaceae > Chryseobacterium. The sequence goes on along the minus strand of CAJYXJ010000013.1, from coordinate 28,711 downwards.
GGATTTTCTGCGGGTATTCAGCAGGAAGCGCCATCGCTTCCATGGTTCAGATGAAAGACCAATTCACCAAAGATGATGTGATCGTAGTGCTCCTTCACGACCACGGTTCGCGCTATGTGGGAAAGATCTACAATGACGAGTGGATGAAAGAAATGGGCTGGCTGGATTAATCAGCTTAATGATAAACAAAAACTCAGAGCGTTCGCTCTGAGTTTTTGTTTTATGCGGTAATGTTTTTCTTTAAAACCTGCTTCAGGAAGCTGTAGTCTTTCTCGCTCATTGATCTCTTGGGAAACATGTAGCTGTATTTTCCTTCAAGGACAATACAGTCGTTATTGCTGTCGAAATATTCAAAGTCCTTCCACTCGCTGGTTTCTTTTTCGCCGTCGATATTTACCGTGAAAAAATTCTCGTCAAACCGAATTTCGTAAATGCTACAATTTTCAAGCTTTGTTAAATAATGATTTACCTGTTTTTTCCACCGGGATACCTTATTAATGCTTACCGAAAGGAAAACGGCGCACAATAAAAAAAGGAAGCTTACAAAATATAAAATGCCGGCTTTTTCCCGCGTAAAATCATTCCTGAAGATAAAGACGATGAGGAGAATGGCTCCCACAACAATGGTGGTGATTGTTTTCCCTCGGGTAGTTGCCGAAAAAAACAGACTTCCCTGGTTACCATTAAAATATATTTCCTCGAAGTCCTTTCTCTTAGGTTTCAGAACGATGACTCTCTCTTCACTCATATCGGTTAAGTTATGGATGCAAATATAAGTTTTTCCACTCCAACCCTTATACTCTTAAACTCTGAAACCGTCATTCTTCACTACATTCTTACACTTCACTCTAAAACCTAACCCTCCTCATATTGATTACCGATTGTTGACAGCCTGTTCATCAATTCCCGGTTTCTCTGTCTGAGATCTTCCATTTTTTTTAGCATGTCATGAATCACCTCAAGTCCCGGAAGATTGATGTCGAGATCATAGTGCCAGTTGGTAAACCGTTCGAAATTCGGCAGATCCTCATACATCAGGTAACGCACTTCATTTTCAGTCTGGATATTCAGCAGGCCGGAATCGACCAGTTCATCAAAAAAAGTAATTTCGATATTGTATATTTTTACGAGTTCTTCCCTCGATATTCTTTCACTCATGGCTCAGGAATTTTTAAGTTGTTCAAAAAGTTCTTTCTGCTTATCCGTAAGATCAGTCGGAAGTTTCACTTCATAGGTCACAAACAGGTCGCCCGACTGCCCTTCTTTCTTGTATACCGGGAACCCTTTTCCTTTCAGTCTTACTGTTGTTCCATTCTGGGTACCGGGTTTTACTTTCAGGCTGACGCTTCCGTCCAGGGTGTTTACTTTTACATCACCGCCTAAAACGGCCGTATAAAGATCAACCGTTACTTTGGTTTTCAGATCATCTCCTGCCCTTTCAAAATCCGGATCGGCAGAAATATTGAAAGTAATATACAGATCCCCGTTTGGACCTCCATTGTAGCCGGGTTCTCCGTGGCCTTTCAGTTTAATCTGCTGTCCATCGTAGACACCCGCCGGAATGGTGATTCTTACTTTTTTACCATTGATTTCAAAGGTCTGTGGGTGCGTAACGGCAGCATCCCTTAGACTCAGATTCAGTTCTGCATGTACATCCTGTCCTTTAAATTTTCCCGACGCACTTCCCCGTGAACCTCTTCCGAAACCTCCACCCGCTCCACCGAACATATTTTGAAAGAAATCTGAAAAATCTTCTCCTTCACCAAAATCAGCACCGGAGAATCCGCCTCCGAAACTTCCGCCCTGGCTCTGATACTGCCTTTGCTGTTGCTGCTGTGCTTTTTCATATTCCTCACCGTGTTTCCAGTGTTCACCATATTTGTCATATTTAGCCCTGTTTTCGGGATTACTGAGGACTTCATTGGCTTCATTAAGCTCCTTGAATTTCCTTTCCGCTTCCTTATCATTGGGATTAAGATCGGGATGCAGCTTTCTGGCAAGCTTACGGTAGGCTTTTTTAATGTCTTCCTGAGTTGCGTTTTTGTCTACGCCTAAAATTTTATAGTAATCTATATAAGCCATAGAAACAATTTTTTCTTAAAATTAACAAATTTGAGACCGAAAACAGCTGCCGGAATATTAAAAATTACCTCTATCTTTGGTTAAAAAGCAACCCATGAACGAAGTCCTGAAAAACTACTCCGGAATTTTACTCCTGCTCCTCGGAATTACCATTGGAAGCATCATCGGAATCGTTGCACCCGGTATAGTAGAGTATTTAAAACCTCTGGGTGACATTTTTCTTAACTTGTTGTTTGTAAGCGTGGTACCGCTTGTATTTTTTGCCGTATCCAATTCCATTGCCTCGCTGGAACAGCAGTCGAAATTCGGGAGGATTATGTTTGTGATGGTGCTTACATTCTTGTTCTTCATTGTAACGGCGGCCGTGTTTACCATTGGGACAGTATACCTGTTTCCGGTTTCGGGTGTTACGGGAAGCAGTGAAGTGGTGGAAGCATCAGCCGGTGAAAGCAGTTGGGGCGACAGGATTGTGGGCTTTTTTACCGTTGGGGAATTTACCCAGCTTTTTTCCAGGCAGAATATGCTGGCTCTTCTCATCTTTGCTTTTATGACAGGCTTTTCTGCCAGAAAAGCAGGAGAAAAAGGATACGTCTTCAGGTCGTTCATCGCCTCAGGATATGAAGTGATGAAAGAACTGCTTCTGATCATTATGAAAGCAGCACCAATCGGCCTGGGTGCTTATTTCGCCTACCAGGTTGCCACGTTAGGACCTCAGCTTTTCGGATTTTATGCTCAACCGCTAGGACTGTATTATGTTGCCGGAGTGGTTTATTTTATCGTTTTCTTTTCGCTGTATGCTTTTATGGCCAACGGAAAAAACGGGGTAAAAAGCTTCTGGACCAACGCTCCGTTTCCAACATTAACAGCTTTGAGTACCTGCAGCAGCTTTGCCACTATGCCCGCCAATCTACAGGCGGCTTCAAACATCGGGATTCCGGGCCAGATTTCAAATATCGTTATTCCGATCGGGACGACCCTGCACAAAAACGGTTCGTCGATGTCGTCGATCATTAAGATTTATGTGGCGTTCCTGATTATTGGAAGGGATTTTTTTGATCCGGTGAACCTGCTTCTGGCTTTGGGAATTACCATCTTTGTAAGCATTGTCGCCGGCGGGATTCCGAATGGCGGCTATATAGGGGAAATGCTAATGATCTCAGTGTACCAGCTTCCTCAGGAAGCGGTTCCGGCTGTGATGATTATCGGGACTCTGGTGGATCCGCTGGCAACGGTACTGAATGCCGTAGGACAATTGGTGGCCTCGATGTTTGTGAGCAGGTTTGTGAAGGTATGAACTCTGATTTTGTATTAAATTTTTTCTATCACTTTGCCATGATTTCTTTTTACAAAAACATCGGACTTTACGAAAGCCTTGTACTCAGTATGGAAATGGATCCTTCTGATTTTACAAAAAGCCTCAGGAAAATAACTTATAAAACCAATCCGACCTTTCTGTCGTTAGTTCCTGATAACGGAATTCCTACAAGATTTGAATACCGTGGAATGGTCAATCAACATAACTTTAGGATTAAACGAAGACTGCATTTTTTTGATTTTCATGTTTTACATGTTCTCATCAAAGGAAAAATCGCTGAGGAAAATAATAAAATCCTTGTGACTGTAGTATTCATACCTTTTTTTCATCACTTATTTGCCTTACTTTTTGTGTTCCTGACAAGTACGCTTATCGGTCTGGATCTTATGAAAGAAAACAGCAATTTCATTTTTGCTGTTTTACCTTTTATTGTAATAATGATCCTTTATTTTAAACTAAAACGAAGCCTGAAAAAAGACAGGTATGATTTTGAAAGAGAACTGCATTTTATTTTACGGAAAAATAACCGGTTTAAGAGTATCGAATAAATCATTCGCTCCGTTTCACCGGCTCCAGGTTTTTGAATTCTTCCGGGGTGAAGAGCCTGTAGATGACCTTGAACGTTTTTCCCAAAGGGGTTTCCAGTGAAAATCCGCCGGGGCCGAAGCCGTCGGTGACGTCTAAGGTAAAATGGGAATATTGCCAGTATTCGAAAAGGTCGCGGTCGATCCAGAACTCGTGGTTGTGGATGGTTCCGATCATGGCATCGTTCATTCTCGGGAAAAATCCGCCTTTCTCAAAACACTGCGGCTGGGTACCTTCACAGCATCCTCCGGCCTGGTAGAACATCAGGTCGCCGTATTGTTTCTCCAGTTCCCAGATAACTTCCAACGCTTTTTCAGTAGCAGAGAGCCTGGGTATTTTATTTTGCATAATCTTGTTTTTTAAGAATAAAGTAATTCTGATCACAGAGGGTATATCCTGTTTAAAGACCAATCCCGCATTATCGTGAAAGGTATCCCAAATGTTCAGCCAATGGCCAAAGTTGTTTGCGTGAGGGATAGGAAGGGGCCGCTGAAAGCGGCGTGCAAAGCACCGGAACGAAGTGGAGCCCTGGATAGCCCGACCGTTTCCCCGTTGCAAGACGGGGAAACGGACACGCCATCATGTATTAAAAATTAAAAGAAACCGAGTTTGTTCTTGTTGTAGGAGATCAGCATGTTTTTGGTCTGACGGTAATGGTCGAGCATCATCTTGTGGTTCTCACGCCCGATTCCCGACTGCTTGTATCCCCCGAAAGGAGCTCCTGCCGGATAAGAATGGTATTGGTTGACCCATACCCTACCCGCCTGGATCTGACGCGGAACGTTGTACAGCTGGTGCGCATCCCTGGTCCAGACTCCTGCGCCAAGCCCGTAGATGGTATCGTTGGCAATTTTCACGGCTTCCTCCTCATCCTTAAAGGTGGTGAAAGCGAGTACAGGCCCGAAAATTTCTTCCTGGAAGATCCTCATCCGGTTTGTTCCTTTGAAAATGGTAGGCTGGATATAATATCCTTCTTCCAGTCCTTCGCCTACATTGTTCACATCACCGCCGACAAGTACTTCGGCGCCTTCTTCTTTTCCTAATTTAATGTAGGAAAGGATTTTATCTTTCTGGATCTGTGAGGCTTGCGCGCCCATCATCACGGTTTTGTCCAGCGGGTTTCCGACTTTAATGGCTTTTACCCTTTCGATCACCTTGGCGATGAAAGCATCGGCGATATCTTCCTGCACCAGCAATCTTGACGGACAGGTACATATTTCACCCTGGTTTAAAGCAAAGAGTACGGCTCCTTCAATGGCTTTATCTAAGAATTCGTCGTCGGCCTCCATGACGGAACTGAAGAAAACGTTCGGGGATTTCCCACCCAATTCCAGTGTTACCGGGATAATATTCTCCGTAGCATACTGCATCACCAGACGGCCTGTTGCCGTAGAACCGGTAAATGCCGCTTTATTTACTTTCGGGTTGGTTACCAGAGCCCTTCCGAGTTCTGCACCGAAGCCGTTCACAATGTTGACAACGCCAGGAGGCAGCAGGTCACCAATTAACTCCATCAGTACCATGATGGAAACCGGAGTACTTTCTGCCGGTTTTAAAACTACACAGTTTCCTGCAGCCAGTGCCGGAGCCAGTTTCCATACCGCCATTAAGATCGGGAAATTCCATGGGATAATCTGTGCGATAACGCCCAGCGGTTCGTGAACGATCAGGGAAACGGTATCTTTGTCCAGTTCGTTATGAGAACCTTCTTCCGCCCTGATGACGGAGGCAAAATACCGGAAATGGTCAATTGCCAGCGGAATATCGGCTGCCAGTGTTTCCCTTACGGCTTTCCCGTTGTCGATGGTTTCCACGGTGGCCATGTATTCCAGGTTCTGCTCGATCCGGTCGGCAATTTTATTCAAGATGATGCTTCTTTCGGTTGAGGAAGTATTTTTCCAGGTTTCAAAAGCTTTTTCGGCAGCATTGACGGCCAGCTCAAGGTCTTCTTTGGAAGAATGGGCCGCCTGGGTAAAGTTCTTACCGGTTACCGGGGAAACCACGTCGAAATACTTTCCGTTTGCAGGTGCAGTGAACTGTCCGTTGATATAATTATCATACCGGTTTTTAAATTCCGGCCATTGCAATACCGTTTCCGGCTGCTGTTGTGTTGTAGTGCTCATAATTCGTACAATTTTTAATTTTTATATGCACCAAATTACACTTCCCTCTACGATTTGCATAGCATAATCGTACAAAAAAACTTCAAAATCGTACACGGCATTTATTTTTTATAGTTTCCTTAACAAATTGATCAGCAGATATTTTCTATATTTGAGTAAACAGGCATAAAAAATGTTGAGAGATGAACAGTAACAAGATTTTATTAGAAACTCCTGCATTGCAAAAGGAAAACCAGCTGACAAGCCTGGTTGAAAATCGGACCATCTTCAATCTAAACAACTGCGAGTTCAGTATTTATGAAACTCACCAGGCTGCTTTCGGGGTGAAACTGCATTTTGAAACGATCGCTTTCACTGCCATGCTCCGGGGTAAAAAACACATGAAACTGGATGAAAAGAGCGGGTATTTTGATTATTTCCCCGGAGAAAGCGTCCTGGTCTCACCGGGAGAAACCATGGTGATCGATTTTCCGGAGGCCGATGAAACCCCTACCCAGTGTATTTCGCTGAGCCTTAATGCTGAATTTATTGAAGACTCTCTGAACTATCTCAACTACCATCTCCCGAAAGCCGACGAAACTTCCCACTGGAATATTGAACTGGATGAGTATTATCTTTTCAACAACACCTCTCTTGCTTCTGCTACCAATAATATTATGAGAATTGCGATGGATGACAATTCCCAAAAGGATATTATGGCGGATTTTGCGCTGAAAGAGCTGTTGATCCGGCTGATGCAGACCCAGGGAAGAGGGATTGTGGAAAAGAATATAGCCAAAAATAAATCCAGGATCGGATTCGTGGTGGATTATATTAAGAAGAACCTGCATCAGAAGCTATCGGTGGAAAGCATTGCCAAAATGGCTTACGTCAGTAAATCGAATTTTTTTAAAATGTTTAAGGAGGAGCTGGGTACTTCGCCGAACGATTTTATCCTCCAGGAAAGAATCAGCAGGGCAAAAGAGCTTTTGGCCAGCCGCAACAGCATTAAGGAAACCGCTTTCCAGACCGGATTTTCAGATACGAATTATTTCACCCGGGTTTTTAAGCAACTGGTAGGCGTTACCCCAAAAAGCTTTCAGGATAAAACGATTTTCTTTGAATGAGACAAATTATTGTTTTTGCACTAATTTTTCTGACGTTCAGCCATTCTTATGGACAGAATTTTAGTTTATCAAGGAATCTGGAATCAATTGATTTATGGAATGGCAATATACCTGATCATGGCGGATCCAGAGGTTCCGAGATCATCAGCAGTAAAGGTTCTGTTACCGGCGTTTCGATACCCAGACTGATCGTCCACCGGCCTGAACATTCTAACGGAACAGCTATTCTGGTAATAAGCGGCGGCGGTATGCCCATATCGAACTGGGAAAAGAGAGCACTCCCGCTGCCCGCTGGCTGCAATCGCAAGGTATTACTGCATTCGAGCTTATTTACAGGCTTCCGCAGGAGGGCTGGCCCACAACCGATGTTCCTTTTGAAGATGCACAACGTGCTGTAAGACTGATCAGAAGCCTCGCAGACAAATACGGAATTGATCCTCATAAAGTCGGGGTTTTAGGTTTTTCCGCAGGCGGGCATCTGGCAGGAATTACCGCGACTCTCTATAATAAGAAATTCTACGAACCGGAGGATCCCACCGATTCATTATCTTCAAGGCCCGATTTTATGGGGCTTGTTTATCCTGTTATTTCCATGCTTCCGCCTAATAATAAGACACATTCCCTGAAAAGTATTTTAGGAAACCATCCTACCCTTAAGGAAGAAACCGATTTCTCTGTGGAAAAACAGGTAACCAAAGATACGCCGCCTGCTTTCCTGGTGCATGCTGCCGACGATCCTATTTCCCCTGTAGCGAACAGCTATCTTATGGAGGCCGCTTTAAAAAAGGCAGCCGTTCCTGTGGAAATGTATATTTTCAAGACTGGCGGACATGGCTGGGGTTTAGGGAAACCGGGAAGTGAGGTTGTTCAGTGGCCGAATCTCTTTAAGAGCTGGGCACAGCGCAACGGATTCTGGAAAAAATAATTCAAGCTATGCTTTAATATGAAGCAGATTTAATACATGCGCTATGTAAGATGAAGTATGAAGTTTTGGAAAGAGTTCATAACACATGAAAAATCAAAGATCTTTCAGTGACCAGATTCAGATCTCCTACCTCATTTGTTTATCTTACAATGATTTAGACGAATTTGATGTGATCTAAAAACTATTCACGATCGAAGATGCGACAAAGCCAAAAGTCACAAAAGACAGTAACTTTGATTATAAAGTTAGAATTTGTTTAAATAAAAAAAACCGGAACTCATTGAAATTCCGGTTGAGGTTGTATTAAAGCTGATTTTATTTCTGAAAACCGTAAAATCTCGCCCCTTTTAGCACCGGGTTCTCGAGTTCTACGGATTTAAGTCCGAAACCTTTATAATTTGCGTTGACGGATGTTTCCAGTTGTTTCCGGTGAAGCTTTTCATAAGTATCGAAATCAATAGCCGTCCGGTTTTCCAGTCCTTTAAAAATATTCCACTTTCCAGCAACCTTTTTCCAGTTGTTTGAAATTTTTCCGGCGAAGACTTTGGATTTGGAACCGCTTCCGTAACCTAAAAATCCGACCTCCTGTCCTGCCAGTTCTTCATTTTCATTAAATGAAGTCTGTAAAGCGGAAAGCAAAGCCATGAAAATAGAAGCAGTGTACATATTCCCGATTTCGGAAGATGCCCTTTGCGATTTTTCAATTTTTTCATTGATAAACGCAATGTATTCTTCTGATTTTGCCACAGCTTTCTGTTCTTCAGGCGTTTCGTACGATAATCCGTTCTCAAGGCTGTAAATTTCTGTGAATACCCGCTTTCCATGAAACGCATACGGAAGGTGGAAAATGAGGTATTTCCAGTTTTCAAAAGGCTTTTCCTTGCCTGTGATCTCTTTATAATGATAATAGGCTTCCCTGATCCGGTCCTGATAACACTGATTGGAGTACTGCCCGTCAAAAACCGGTTCATCGGTAAAAATTTCGATTTTATCCGGGAAACTTTCGGGGGCTCCGTCTAAATCTCCCTTTTGAAAATGCCGACGCGGTTTAAAGAAGTCAAAAACGCTTTCTGTAGCCACGCCCCAGCTGTTTTCGATTTCCAGAAGATCCGGCTTTGAAGAAACCAATACGGCGACTGCCCCACCGCCCTGCGTATATTCTCCGGACGACGCCAATTCATATTTCGCGTAATCACTCGCAATGACTACTGCTTTTTTATCCGGATTTGCCCGCACAAAATCCAGTGAATTATGAAGCGCATCTACAGCACCGATGCACGCAAACGTCATATCTACTACATCGCAGTTCACAAAAGCCCTCTTGCCGAATTCCGGTTCCAAGACTTCCTCCACCATTTGCATAGCATAAGATGCAGTAGGCTTGGCCGCATCCAGAGCACTTTCGGTTCCCAGATAAATTCTTGCTATTTCTTTCGGATCAAGATTGTAATCCCTGATCAGTTTGAGCAAAGCTTCCGCCGCGAATGTGGCCGCATCTTCATGTACGTCGGGAAAGCCCATTCTGTGAAGACCAAGACCTTTTTCCAGTTTTGCCGGTTCGATTCCTCTTTTTTCCGCCAGCTCTTTAATTTCAAGATATAATGAAGGCACATGGTAACTTGCCGCCTCGATTCCAAAAGTCATATTTATTTATTTTAATACGAATTTAAAAAATGTAAACGTTTAATCATATATGATTTTTATCTGATTATTCTTTTTTATTGAATATTAGGTGAAATAAATGAATTTGATTCAAAAATATCTATATGGGTTAAATCAAAAGGACATCTCAATAATAGAGATGTCCAAGGTGTAAATTATTAATTAAATTTGTGTTCAGCTATAAATCAAAAAAAATAATTTTTCCATAACCCTTCCTGTACTTAATATTTTTTGTATGCAGATCTTATTGATCATCAGCTATAAAATTTAAATGAAGTACTGTAATTGTGAATGGCAAGTATACCTGTGATGATCATACATTTAATCTAAATTAGTCTGTGTGACAAACCGTATTTACTGAATGATTATCGGTATTAATTTGACAGCGAAAATACGGTAAAAAAACAGATAAATCAAATATTTTGTTAAAAAACTAAATTAATTTTAATTAAAATGGGTAAAAATAAAAATAACCGCTATGGGGAATAGCGGTTATCATATTTCAGTGAAAATTTTGTCTTGCAAGCTTATTTGAAGTCTTCAATGGCTTTATTAATGGCATCAATCTGTCTATTGATGCTGGCAGCACTTTGTGGATTCTGTTTGAGCAATTCCATTTTCTTATTTAATCCGTCTTTCAGCATCTGGCTTATCATCATTTTAACCTGAGGATTGTTACCGATCTCTCCTTTTGCCTGTCCCAGCATCTTGGTAATATTTTCCGTAGCTTTCATGTTATCCGAACTCATGATCCAGTTATAACCCTCCTCTGCAGACTTGCCCAATTCGGGATTCTGAAATTTGATAAAAGGATAGAAAGCAACCAATTGGGTAATATTCTCCATCTGTGAAGCCACCTTGTTTTTAACAATAACCGGCAATAATTTACCCATAAGCTCCTCTGAAGCGTTTTTCAGATCGATCTTTTCTGCCAGTGCAGCGGCTCTCGTAGGATCAACTTCGATAATGGCACTTACGGAACTTCCTCTTACCGCATTGGAAACTGCATTCATGCCTTTTTCAAAAACAGGAAGATATTTTTTGTCCTTGGTTTTTGCCAGTGCTGAAATAGCTGCCGCCTGTACCAGTGTTTTAGGATCGTTGGATGCCAGTTTTTCAACCTCTGCGCCCATTGCCTTGAATTGTTCCGCATTGGAAAGGTCCATCATTTTTAAGGCCTTTATTCTTGTACGGAAAAAAGGATCTTTGATTGCTGCTGCCAATAGCTTTGTTGCTGCCGGATTTTTTCCTACCTGATCTTTAATCCCGTTTAGTGCCTCATATTTGCTTTTGAATTCTTTTGAACCCATAAACTGCATCAGATTCTGTTCAGGGGTTTTGGCATTGGTAATTTCTGCTACTAAAATGCCGTCTGCATTGATATTGACCAGGTCAGCATTTTTTGAAACATCAAAATTAAATGTATTTTTTGCCTCTGCATTTACCCAGACATTGTATCTTTTCGGCTTACCGTTGTCGTATACATCGATAGCCAATGGAAACTGGAACGGCTGGTCCTGCGTTTGCTCGATAATAACGGCTACCTGTTTTTTCACCGGCTCGAAGGTGTAGGAATATTTCAACTTCGGGTTACCGCTTCCGAAATACCACTGGTTGAAAAACCAGTTCAGGTCTCTTCCCGAAACCTTTTCAAAGGACAATCTCAACTGGTGGGCCTCAGCGTTTCCGTATTCGTAAGTTTTCAGGTAATCGTTCATTCCGGCAAAAAAGGCATCATCGCCCAGATAGTTTCTCAGCATATGAAGAATTCCTCCTCCTTTCTGGTAGGTTACCAAATCGAAAACATCTTCACGGGAAGCATAATCGAACCTTACCAGATCTTTCTTGAAATCCCCTGGATTATGAAGATACATATTCACATCGGTCATCTGGTGATAATCGGCCTGGTCTTTTCCGTATTTGTATTCGTTCCACAGGTATTCGGAATAGTTGGCAAAAGACTCATTTACCGTAAGGTTACTCCAGCTTTCCGCGGTTACCAGGTCTCCGAACCAATGGTGGAAAAGCTCATGCGCGATGGTATCTTCCCACGCATTTTCATCGATCAGCTGCCCCGGCTTCTGCAGAACACCGCTTCCATGAAGGGTCGCCGTCGTATTTTCCATGGCTCCGCTCACATAATCTCTTCCTGAGATCTGCGCATATTTTGCCCACGGATAGTCGTAGCCTAATTTTTTAGAGAAGAAGTCGATCATTTCCGGTGTATTTCCGTAGATCTGCTTCGCATACGGCTCGTATTCTTTCTCGATGTAGTAATCGACCGGGATGTTTTTCCATTTGTCTTTCACGATGGCATATTCTCCCACACCCATGAAGAAAAGATAGGTGGAATGCCTTTTATCCATTACCCAATGATCCGTTCTCTGGCCGTTTGACTCTTTCTGGGAATCTTTGAGAATTCCGTTGGAAAGGGTAACGTATTTATCAGGAACCGTCATGTAGATTTCCTGAGTGGTTTTCTGGTTGGATTTATCGATGGTCGGGAACCAGGCCGATGAGGATTCCGTTTCACCCTGTGTCCAGATCTGGGTCGGCTTATCGGGATCCGTTCCCTGCGCGTTGATGAAATAAAGACCTTTCGCATCGCTGATGGCTGCACTTCCCTCCTGTTTTACTTCGTTGGGACGCGCCGTGTATTTGATGTAAACCGTATAATCCTGGTTTTTCTGATAGGTCTTATCCAGTGTAATTTTTAAAACATCATCTTTATAATCGTACTTTAAAGGAGATTTTTTACCGTTTGCCTCTAGGGCTACTTCGTGAATCAGCATGCCTTTGGCATCCAGCGTCAGTTCGTTGGTCGGATAGAAAAAAGGAGCGGCGGTTAGCCATTCTTCCCCGTTCATCTGTTCTTTCTGATAATCGAAATTTACTTTAAGCTTGGTGTGCTTCAGCTCCGTTACTTTGGTATGAGTAGCTCTGTATACTTTTTCCCGGCCCGAAGTTTCGGTCTGTGCCGCTGCATTTGTGGAAAAGAAGATCCCACCCAGTAAAGCAATCGATAAAATGGCTTTTTTCATGTATTTTAAAAATTATTTTTTTGTTAGAATATCAAAAATATCGTTTACCAGAGTTTCATAGTCCCCTTTTTTAAACTGTTCCTTGGTTTTGGCAAAGGCTTTTTTCAGTTCACTTTCCGGGTTTTCATCGTCGATGATTTCCACGGAGTCTACGCCTTTCATTTGGAGAATGGCATTTTTCAGTGCTTCCAGATCGGCATTTTGTACGGTATTTATTTTTAAATATTTCATTGTTTTTATTCTTTGCTAAATAGATCTTTTATAAATGTCGGACGGCCGTTTTCCTCAATGGCAAAATTTCCCATGGGTTTATGTATATAGAAAGAATTTCGGTAGTTATCTGTTTTTCTCTTACATAGTTCCGAGAGAAAACAAGATCTGAAATTCCGGTCGCTGAAAGAAAAAGTAATTTTTTTAACATACTTTTGAGATTTACCGATAAGTTGAAAAATTTCAGAGGATGTTACAAAAAAAGTGAAGTTTTAGACTTCACTTTTAGTTATTTGCTTTAAGAATATTTTTTAATTTTACAGGATCCCGTTTACAGTGCCAGAATAGTTTAATTACAATCTCATTCTTCTTGGCTTCATAAAACAGCTTAATCTGTTTTTTAGCAATCAGTGCATATTTTATATCCGGAAGTATTTCTAAGGACGGATGTTTTACAAGATCATCCATTATTGTTTTTCTGAACTTTTTGATGTCATTTTTTAAAACATTGATTTCTTTTTCAGTCCATCGGACTTTCAGGAAATCAATAATTTCATCCAATGATATCCTTGCCGTTTCAGAAATCGTTATTTTCATCTTGCACCAAATATTTCATTTAATACATCATCGGTCAGTTCCTGAGTTTTCCCGTTTTTGTAATCGTTCTCACTTTGCTCCATCACCTTCGCAAAATACTCTGAATTCTCAATTTCTTCCCAGGAATACGTTTTATCGTCTTCAGAAACTTCAATATTCTTGATACCTTTTATCTGGGATAAAAGTTTTTTAATAAACGGGACATCGGCATATTCATCCAGACTGATCTTGATTTCCATAATTCAATATTTTATATCAAAGTTAATGAAATTATTGCTACAATTAAATGGCTACCGGTGCCTTAATCCCCGGATGCGGATCGTAATTCTCCAGTGTAAAATCTTCAAAATCAAAATCAAATATATTTTTGATCTCAGGATTAAGTTTCATCACCGGAAGCGGTCTCGGTTCTCTTGAAAGCTGCCGTTGAACCTGCTCGAAATGGTTGTTGTAGATATGAACATCCCCAAAGCTGTGAACGTAATCCCCTACTTCCAAATCGCACACCTGCGCGACCATCATCAGTAATAGGGCGTAGCTCGCGATGTTAAACGGCACTCCCAGAAATACATCGGCACTTCTCTGATACAGCTGAAGGGAAAGTTTACCGTCTGCAACATAAAACTGGAATAAGGCGTGACATGGAGCCAAAGCCATATTCGGGATTTCCGCGACATTCCAGGCTGAAACGATAAGCCTTCTGGAATCAGGATTTTTTTTGATCTGATCGATTACTTCCATGATCTGGTCTACCACTTTTCCATCTGCTCCGGTCCAGCTTCGCCACTGCGCGCCATATACCGGCCCAAGATCTCCGTTTTCATCCGCCCATTCGTCCCAGATGGAAACCCCGTTGTCTTTCAGGTATTTGATATTGGTATCGCCTTTCAGAAACCACAGCAGTTCATAAATAATGGATTTCAAATGCACTTTTTTGGTCGTTACCAAGGGAAAGCCTTCGGACAGGTCATACCTCAGCTGATAGCCGAAAACACTTCTTGTTCCGGTTCCGGTTCTGTCGGTTTTGTCGGTTCCTTTGTCTAAAATATGCTGTAAGAGGTCAAGATAATTCTGCATCTGAAAATAAAAATTAATCCCTCAAATGTAAGAAAAAATGAGGGATTTTTAAGTTTTGTCATTTTGATTTTATCGATTCAGCTTTTTAAAAGATGGGATCAGGGCGCTTAAAAAAGTTTATTTAATCTGAAAATCCCGATCCCCGGTCTGCCAAAGAAAAAAGGCAAATTCCTGAACGCTCTGCCTGAATTTTTCTTCGATGGTTGTCCCACCAAAATGCCCGGCCTTGTAATCTACATATAAGAATACAGGATTGGAAGAAGCGTTGTCAGCCTGCATTTTCGCTGCAAATTTGGCAGGAATATAGCTTTCCACACGGGGGTCGTTAAAGCCTGTGGTGATAAGCTGTGCAGGATATCTGGTACCTTTCCTGATATGCTGATAAGCGTCCATTTCCAGCAGTGCCTTAAATTCAGCCGCATCCTTGACCGTCCCGAACTCCGGTATATTGACCGGTCCGTTCGGAGAAAATTCCATTCTCAGGGCATTAAGGCATCCTACCTTCGGTATGGCAACTTTGTATAAATCGGGACGGGAAGTAATGGCTCTTCCGATGAGTATTCCTCCGGCACTGGCTCCGGTGATGCCCAGTTTTTCAGGTGACGTATATTTGTTTTTGATCAGGTACTCTGCAATGGCATTCAGGTCTTTCCAGGTGTTGGGCTTGGTTGCTTTTTTACCGGCAAGATACCAGTCGTTCCCTTTTTCACCACCACCTCTTACATGGGCTACGGCAATCACAACGCCGCGATTCAGAAGACTTAGAACGCTAGGCATAAAACCGGGAAGCTGCGACATCCCGTAAGCGCCATATCCTCTCATGAATGCAGGATTGCTGCCATCTTTTTTCATTTTGGTCTTGTCATAAAAAATACTCAGCGGCATCATCGTACCGTCGAAAGAAGGGATTTCAATTTCTTCAAGGACAAGGTTATCCAGATTGGGCAAATTTACCTTCATAGAAAACGGCTCTTCTGAAAAATGCTTATTGTCCAAATTGTAGCTATAAAAATTGAAAGGCCTGATCCACGAATAGTTAGCGAGCATCATTTCATTATTGTGTCTTGAAAGCGCTGTTCCTTCCACATTTCCAACGATTGGCGTTATGATTTTTTCCGATTTGCCGGTATCGAAACTGTAGACCCATGTTTCGAAAACCTGCTCGTTTTTACTTTTAATAACCGCCAGGTAATCCTTGGTCTGCGATACATTGGAAATTTTCCAGGTAGTATCGCCTGTTATTATTTTTTCCGCAGTGTTCAGGTCCGGCTTATCGAGATTTACTTTAATGATGTTAAAATTAGGATTGCCTTTTGCAGTCCATGCATAAAGGAATTTTCCTTTCAGATAAAATCCTTTGATCTGGTCTTTTAGGGTGCTCAGACGTTTCCATTTTATATGCTCGGACATCAGTTCCGAAGCCGGTGCATAGTACAAATCCAGATCGGTTTCTACGGAAGATTTTGATAAGATCATGTAGGGGGAATCCTGATAATAGTAAATTTCCGGACGTTGCGGAGGATCAAGCATTAGCTCAGGATATTTTTTGGAATTGGCGAGCAGCATGTCTGCTTCGGAATTTTTACCCAAAATATGCATTTTGGCCGGTGTGTTCTGCCAGACTTCCTTATCATGGGTATCGTAGCTTTTGGCCTGATAGTAAATGATTTTATCGTTACTGCCATCCAGGAATTCCCCAAAGCTGTGCTCAATTTTGTCGTCTAAAACTTTCGCATTTTCAACATTTAGGATTTTGATGTCTCCCAACTCGGAGCCTGCTTCGCTCAGATTAAGAAGTACCCTGCTGCCGTCGGAACTGACGACACTGCTGAAATCCATTACTTTTCCGGGGATATAAGCTTCCGGATCAAACAGGAGTTTTTCCTGTCCGGATATCCCTTCTCTGTAATACAGCTTGTCTACCGGTTCTCCCGTTTTTCTTTTTTTATAAAAATAGATTCCGTTCTGGTAAGAAACCGGTGTTATTTTTTCAGGTATCGCTTTATCGAAGGTCAGCATTTCATTCATCAGCATATCCTGTCCGGGGATTTTTCCAAGCTGTCTGGCAGTAAATTCCGCTTCGGTTTTAAACCAGCTGATGACTTCCGGATTTTTAATATTCTCCAGCCATCGGTAAGGATCATCTACTTTTGTTCCGAAGTAGGTTTCAGATACCTGATCTGTTTTGGTTGCCGGATAAGTGTATTGGGCAGAAACTGCCGCAAAGATGGTGCAGCTGAACAGTGACAGCCTGATTCTTGTATGGATGTTTTTAGCTTTCATACTTTGTTTTTAAAGGATAAATGTAATCCGATAAAAACCAAATTAAAACCGGTAATCGACCAACGTCCATAATAATCGACCATCGACATTAATTCTGAAAATCACAAGGGGTTCAATACGTCAGACTATTGGATCTCTACAATTTTCTGGCTGATGTTATTAAGGAAAAAAGCATCGCCTTCTTTTTTTTCGTTCATGGCTTTCGCCAAGGGCGATTCGGGAGAAATACAGATGATCTTTTGATTTTCTATAATGATTTCGCCCAGCGAAACTGAGATAAAGAACAGGCCGTTTTCTGTGGTTACCAAAGCTCCTTTTTCTGCTTTGTCACAAGTTTTCGGGAGGATTGTTTTCAGGAAATTCTGCTGTTTTACTACTTCATTCAGCTGTCCCTGTAAATTGTTGATCTCCTGCTGGAGCATTTCGCGGCCGGTTTCGTATTTATCACCCATCGAACTTTTGGTATCGTTGTTTGAAGCACGGGTTTCTCCGATAAGGTTTTCAAACTTCTGAATTTTATCGGTGATTTTTTCTTTTACAACAGCCAGTATTTTCGATTTATCCATAGCAAACATTTTCATTGAACATAAAGTATCAAATGTATTAAAATTAATGTAAAACTGAAAAAGCTGGAAAAGGGAAGCTGAAGGCTGGAAATCCTTTGTGCACATCACTGCCAACAGTTCTGACTATTGAATAATATTGTTTGTGATTCTGTGAAGAGATCGCTTTATTTAAATCGAATAATAAAAAAATCTCCGCCTTTTTCGGACGGAGACTTATTATTTTAATTCTATTTTTCAAAAACAGCGTAATCGCCAGGCTTGAAATTAAAGGTTTTTCCTTCGTCGAAATTCCTTTTCGTTTTATCGAAAACATTTTTAAAGGAACCTGATACCTGCGCATCTTCAATAGTGAAATTTACCGGCTCTTTTGACATGTTCAGTACGACCAGGACTTCGTCATTTCCATTTTTTCTGACGTAAGCCAAAATCTTCTCATTTGCTGTGGTATTCAGAAGATAAGTGGTGACTGTCGGATCTCCGCCACGCAAAGCCGGATTGGAAGATTTCAGATTCAGAAGAACCCTGTAAAAATCAGCTACCTGATAAGTATTGGTCCATTCGATCGGATCTTTTTCAAAGAATTCGAGACGTTTCATATTTGGCAGCTCCTGGCCTGAGTACAATAGAGGAACACCGTTCCAGGTTGCAGAAAACACGGCCATCGGTTTTGTAATAACTCCATATTTTTCATACTCGGTTCCGTTCCAGGAGTTTTCGTCGTGGTTGGTTGTAAACCAGGCACGCATGGAGTTGTCGCCGATAGCGGAATAGTTTTTTAAGAGATCCGTCAGTTCATGAAGCGGTTCATTATTCTTGTAATAATCCGCCGATTTGTGCATCCATTTCCAGGAATAGCTGGCGTCGAATACCTTACCGTAATCTGGGTTTTCCAGCTCGTCATACTCTCCCAGCCAGAACAGCGGCTTTACTTTTTCCACTTCGGGACGTGCCTGTTCCCAGAAATCCACTTCCACCCAGGAAGCCAGATCGCAACGGAATCCGTCGATATTGGTTTCTTTTACCCAATATTTCATGGCATCGATCATCGCCAGGCGCATTTCCTGGTTTTTATAATCCAGCTCGATGATATCATCCATTCCTGAGGCGCGGTGGAAACTGCCGTCCGGATCTTTCAGGTAAAATTCGGGATGCGTTTTTGTCCAGATGTGATCCCATCCCGTATGGTTCGCTACCCAGTCGAGAATAACCTTAAAGCCCAAACGGTGCGCTTCATTCACTAGGTGCTTGAAATCATCCAGCGTTCCGAATTCCGGATTGACAGACGTATAATCCGAAGCCGCATATTGGCTTCCGAGGCTTCCTTTTTTATTCAGCTGCGCAATCGGCGTGATGGGCATAAACCATAGGGTTTTTACGCCCATTGATTTTATTCGCGGCATTTCTTTTTCAAAAGCCCTGAACGTTCCTTCTTTGGTATATTGTCTTAAGTTGACTTCGTAAATATTGGTGGTATGTTTCCAGTTTTTAGGCAAATCCGTCATATCTTTCGTTGCTTTTTGGGCCGTGGTGCAGGAAACGAGCCCCAGCCCCATGACCGCCATTAAAATTAATTTCTTCATTAATTCTCTTTTAACAAAAATAGGAATTGTGATCGGAAAACAGGAAACCGGCTATAAAAATTTCCAAAAGTAATTGTATGGTAGGCATAAGCACCGATGCCTGCGCCGGCTGAGGAGACTCCCTGCGGGAATGACAAACGACGTGTTGAATTTCTGCAAACATATTTTCCCGGCCTATTTTCATTCTGAAAGAATCTTAGTGCTAATTGCCTGTATTCATTCTTTATACTATGTTGAGATTCTCTGCGGGAGTGACAAACATTATGGAAATTTACGTTGGGTTTTCATTCCGCAGGAGTCCAGGCGCGAATCTCCAGTCGTTAGTTTTCTAATACTATGTCGAGATTCCCTGCGGGAATGACAAGCAGTATGGAAATTTACATTTGGTTGTCATTTCGCAGGAATCCAGACGCGAATCTCCAGTCATCAGTTTTCTAATACTATATCGAGATTCCCTGCGGTAATAACAAGCAGTATGGAAATTTACGTTCGGTTGTCATTCCGTAGAAATCAATGCGCGAATTTCCAGTCATCAGTTTTCTAATCCTATGTTGAGATTCCCTGCGGGAATGACAAACGACGTGTTGAATTTTTGCAAACATATTTTCCCCGTCTGTTTGTCATTCTGAAAGAATCTGAGTGCGAATCTTTCCGCAATGATTTCTTTATGCTATGTTGAGATTCCCCGCGGTAATAACAAGCAGTATGGAAATTTACGTTCGGTTGTCATTCCGTAGAAATCAATGCGCGAATTTCCAGTCATCAGTTTTCTAATACTATGTTGAGATTCCCTGCGGGAAAGACAAACAGTATGGAAAATTTACGTTTAGTTTGTCATTGACTTCGTCGAATCTTCGATTTCCGTAGAATCCAGACGAGAATCTCCAACCATCCGTGCTCTGATACTCTGTAACTGATATTTTTTAACATCAAAAAGCCCCGAATTTTCATTCAGGGCTGTATATTTTCAGAATATCCGGTTATCTCTCGTCGTCGTTGTCTTCTTCATCGTCGAACACATCATCGTTGTAGTCTTCTTCTTCGTCATCGAATGCATCGTCGTCTTCATCCTCGAAGCTGCCGGTTGTTGCAAAATCATCTTCAAAACCGAAATCATCATCCATCAGAGGCATTGCCGATTTCTTTTTGGAACCTCCGGTGCTGCTCTTACTCGGAGCTTTTAAAGGAACATTTCCGAAACGGTACACGGTAATCGGGTAATTAACGCCTTTTGTTTCTTCAATCACTTCCACCAATTCGCAGAAAAACTCCCAAAGATCTAAAAGTCCGTACTGGAACTGTGCCTTATCTCCCGTTTTTTCGAAAGCCTCATCAATGTACACATCCGACATAATTTCGCCGTCTCCATCGTCGCTCATATCTTCCAGCGGGACACTTTTAACGATCGTTCCGTCCTCTTCCAGCAGGTTAAAAGTAGAAAGCTCATCTCCCTGTAAGCTGAACGCACTTTTAATTCCTAAATGTAAGTTCCACAGCGTCTGTTTTCCTTTAACTTCGATATCCCGGAAAATATCTTCTTTCGCATCTAATATTACGCGGATTTTGTAAACCATCAGTTTAAATTACTTTTTTGCCTTTGTTATTATGATAAATCTCTGTTGCAAATATAAAATAAATGAGATGTGACAAAAAAATATTTGAGGATTTTTTAAATTATTTTTTTTCCTTACATTTTGCCCGGATTATTTATTTTTTTCGAGCATGAAGCTGAATTTCGTTCCTTCCAGGTAGACACTTTCAACGGTAATATTTTCGTTATGCGCCTCCAGGATATGCTTCACGATAGCCAGCCCCAAGCCGGAACCGCCTTCCCTCCTGCTTCTGCTGGTTTCCACGCGGTAGAACCTCTCGAAAATCCTCGGAAGGCTTTCGGATTTGATACCCATTCCGTTGTCGATCACCTCAATAAGCACTTTATTTTTGAGGATGCTTGTTTTCACGACCACTTTTGCTTCCTGCCTGTTGGCATAATGAATGGCATTCGATATCAGATTGATGAACACCTGGGAGATTTTCTGTTTATCTGCCTCTACAAAAATCTGCGGCTGTAAGGTCTGGATCTGCATGGTGGCATTATGTTTTTCCGCTTCAAGGTCCAGTAGATCAAAAATTTCCTTGATCAAGAGATTGACATCAAATTTTGAAACGGTAAGATTGATTTCCCCTGCTTCCAGCCGGTTGATCATATCCAGATCGGTAACGATGGCGATTAATCTTTCCACCGACTTATCGATTCTTTCAAGATATTTATCGCGGATCGTGAGGTTATCCACGCCTCCGTCTCGCAGGGTTTCCACATAACCCTGAATGGAAAAAAGCGGCGTTTTCAGCTCGTGGGAAACATTGCCGATATATTCTTTCCGGTAACTTTCCATTTCTTTCATCATGTCAAGCTCGGTTACTTTCTGCTGGTTAAGGTCTGAAAATCTTTCCCCTAATTCTTTAATGGTGATATTCTCATTATCGTTATGAACAATCTCCTGGGGCAACAGCTGGGAAAGCCCGCGAACCTGCTTTTTACCATAATAGTTAAAGAGCAGCTCCAGGACGATATAATTAATGATAAAGATAAGGATGAGGCAGATGAAAAGCCCGATTTTGAAGAACGGGGTACTGTAATAGATATCCTTCAGCGAATCGAAGGTGATCACTAACAAAAACATCACCAATGTCAAAAGACAAGAGGCGACGAGGGTAAGCCTGTAAAATTTCAATTTTACAAAGTTTTATGGGTTATGGATATAAAGATAAGAATTGAAATTGAGTATTAAACAATAAGTTTATACCCAATTCCTTTTAATGTCTGAATCGTATTGATTCCAAGTTTTTCTCTCAGTCTTCTGATGTGTACGTCGATGGTTCTTTCGCCCACGATCACATCATTACCCCAGACCTTCTCAAGAATTTCTTCTCTCTTGAAAACTTTTTCGGTATTTGATGCCAACAGATACAACAGGTCAAATTCTTTTTTCGGAAGCAGGAACTGCTGCCCGCTTTTAGAAACCCTGAAGTTGTCCTTATCGATTACCAGATCTCCGATTTCGATCAGCTTGGCATTATCTGAAACCTGGGAAGTGAGTTGCAGTAAAGCATTTACTTTTGAGATCAGAATTTTCGGTTTGATCAGCTTTACAATATAATCGTTTGCTCCAGCCTGAAAGCCTGCCAACTGGGAAAATTCCTCGCTTCTTGCGGAAAGAAAAACGATCAGTGTTTTCTGAAGTTCTTTGATCTTGCGGAGTTCCTGACAGGTTTCGATCCCGTCTTTTTCGGGCATCATTACATCAAGTAAGATCAGATCGGGGATAATTTCTCTGGCTTTGTCGATACCTTCATTACCATTGGTGGCCGTATAAATATCGTAGCCCTCTTTTTCTAAATTGTAAGACAGAATCTCTAAAATATCCAGTTCGTCGTCTATTAAGAGGATTTTCTTTTGGTTCATTTTCAATTTTTACGCGTCAAAGTTAATAATATTTTAATCACGGTTTAACAAAACGGGTATCGTTCACATAAAGTTAACAATTATATCCTTTTCTTAATGTTTAGTTAAAAAAAAATTAAATTTCCCTAAACCAACTACCCCGCCAATTCTTTATTTCTTTGCACCGAAAGAATCGAGTAAGATATAGTAAAATGAAAAGACAAATCCACAAGAGCATTATGCTGCTTGCCTTGTTTTCCGCTGGCTTCGCATTCGCCCAAAGCCAGGTTCTAGAAGGTAGGGTATTGGACGAGAAAGACAACACTCCCATTGAGGGAGTAAAAGTGAAGGTAAATGATCAGGAGGTAACGACTGATATTTCCGGAAACTATTCTCTCAGCCTTCCGCCGGGAACCAATTACGTAATCACCGTAACTTCTAACGGCTATAACAGAAAAGAAATAAGTGAGGTCGTGGTAAAAGGTGACGCTAACACCCACCTTGATATTGTCCTTGATAAACCTGCTTCTACCAAAGAGAAGCAAATCGAGGGAGTGGTGATTAGATCAAACGCCAGAAAAGAAACGATTGCATCTACTATCGGCTTGCAAAGAAACTCAGGTGTTGTTTCACAGGTAATTGGTGTTGAAGCTATCAAAAGAAGTCCGGACAGAAATACGGGGGAAGTTCTGAAAAGAGTTTCCGGGGTAAGTTTGTTCGACGGAAAATATATTGTGGTAAGAGGTCTTTCAGACCGATATAACCAGGCGATGCTTAACGGGATTCAGTTATCCAGTACAGAACCTGACAGAAAAACGTTCTCTTTCGACCTTTTCCCGGCAAACGTTATCGAAACTCTTGTCATCAACAAAACATTCATTCCTGAATACAGTGGAGAATGGGGCGGCGGACTGATCCAGGTAAATACCAAAGATATTCCAAATAAGAACTTTTTCAACATGCAGCTGGGTGTAGGAGGAAACTCCATCACGATGGGCCAGGAGTTTAAAATGCAGAAAGGCGGCAAATGGGATTTTCTCGGAATTGACGACGGTTCCCGAAAGCTTCCTGAAGGAATGCCGGCTAAAAACGCATTCAGTCTTTTGAGTGAAGCCAATAAAACGGAATTTGGAAAAAAATATGTTAAAAATTTAGGCTATGATTCCAACGGTTTTCCTCAGAATGTAAGCTTACAGCTTGACGGCGGTTTCAATACCAAGCTTTTCGGAAAAGATTTGGGGGTAATTGCCGTTTTAAACTACAGCAATAATAAAAGAAGAATCGAGACCCGGAACAGCTTCTTTACCATCAACGGACCACTGGCTGACACAAACTTCGATTACTATACTGAAAAATACCAGAATGATGTTATTTTAGGCGGATTGCTTAACCTGACTTTAAAGCTGAATACCAATAATAAAATTTCCCTGAAAAACATCATCACCAACAATACGGTGAACCACATGTCTTTCAGGACCGGTAAGGATTTTGAGTTTGACCCGATCAACGGTACAAATATCATCGCGAGAGAAATCGGTTTCAAAGAGACGACTTTCTATAATTCAACCCTGAACGGAACTCACAAAATCGATGCACTGGGAGGTCTTACTTTTAACTGGTACGGAAGTTTCGGTATTCTTGATCAGTATATTCCTTTACTGCAGCGTCTGCAGTACAACCAGTATCCTGATATGAACGGAAGCCCTTACCTGGCCCTGATCTCCAACGGACTTTCCCAGAAATCGGGAAGTGTGTTCTACTCCACGCTCAGCGACTATCTGTACAATGCGGGTGGAGATGTATCCAAGACTTTTGAAATGTTCGGACAGAAGCAGACGATCAAAGGAGGATACTTATTCCAGGTAAAAGACAGGATTTATAATTCCAGACCTTTCTCCGTAAGGCTGGCATCTTATAATCAGGGATTGCTTTCGCAGCCGTTTGAAACGATTTTCAGTCCTGATAATTTCGGAACAGGCGGTAATAAATTTACTTTCGACGAAATTGCCGGAAACCAGTACAGATATATCGCCAACACAATCTTAAATGCCGGATATCTGCAGTTCGACAGCAATATTACCTCATGGTTCAGGGCAGTCTGGGGACTGAGAGTTGAAAACTTCGACCAGCTGGTAGGAAGCACCAAAAGAAGCGATGATCGTTTTGTAAATACCAAAGTGACGGATTTCCTGCCTGCTTTGAACATGAC
The DNA here is from genome assembly GCA_913778085.1 of uncultured Chryseobacterium sp. Classification (GTDB taxonomy): domain Bacteria; phylum Bacteroidota; class Bacteroidia; order Flavobacteriales; family Weeksellaceae; genus Chryseobacterium. The sequence goes on along the minus strand of CAJYXJ010000013.1, from coordinate 3,905 downwards.
GTTCAAGCTCACAAACAATATGAATTTACGGGTTGCCGGTTCACAAACCGTTGTAAGACCGGAATTCAGAGAGGTTTCGCCACTGGCATATTATGATTTTGATTTAGGTGCTACGGTAATCGGTAATAAATATATCCAGAGAACCAAAATCACCAATGCCGATGTACGTTGGGAATGGTATCCCAGAAATGGAGAAATCCTTTCCTTTGCAGGTTTCTATAAAAACTTTAAAAATCCTATCGAATTATACTTCAACCAGTCGGGTGTAGGAACCAGTAATACCTTCAACTACCTGAACGTAGATAAAGCGGATGCCTACGGAGCAGAATTGGAGTTCAGAAAGAAACTTGATTTCTTCAGCGCGCTTAAAAACTTCACGCTGGGCGGTAACTTCGCACTGATCAAAAACAGGGTAACCGATGCAGAAACGAATGTAGACCGGCCGATGCAGGGACAGTCTCCTTACACGGTGAATGTAAGCCTTCAGTATGATACGGAAAAATCCGGATGGTCTTCTACCGTACTTTTCAACATGATCGGAAGAAGAATCCTTTATGTAGGAAACGACCAGGTTCCGCCGATCTGGGAAAATCCGAGACCGCTTCTTGATTTCCAGGTGGCTAAAAAAGTTTTACAGAATAAAGGAGAGATTAAACTGAACATTTCCGATATCCTGAACCGGCATGCGAAATTTTACCACGACCTGAACAATAACAAAAAATACGACAGTGCCGATGCACTGGCTATCGACCGGGTAACGGGAACTAACATTAGCCTTACTTTCGGATACAGCTTTTAATTAAAATCAATCAATTATCTAAATAAAAAATAAGTCTTTATATCATGAAAAAATTTGTTTTACACGCTTTAATGCTTGGTACTCTGGCCACTACTCTAACGGCTTGCAGAAATATCGAGGAAGACGGAGAAACTATCGTACAGAACGGAAACTCCGGTACCGGAACGACTGAGAACCTGATCCTTTCCGGAAAGATTACTTCAAATCTTACGCTTAAAGCCAACAATACTTATAAGTTAAGAGGATTAGTATATGTAACGAACGGTGCGACCTTAACTATTGAGCCGGGAACCAAAATCGTTGGGGAAGCCGACAAAAACGGAGCCCTGATCATTACAAGAGGAAGTAAAATTATGGCTGAAGGTTCCGCCAGCAACCCGATTATCTTCACTTCAGAAAAGCCGAGCCCAAAAAGAGGCGACTGGGCAGGATTGGTAATCCTTGGAGCTGCTCCTACGAATGCTTCTTTCAACGGACAGGCTGGTGTAGGTGAAATAGAAGGCGGAATCAATAACACCGAAGGATTAGGTCTTTACGGAGGTTCCAATGCAGCGGACAACAGCGGTGTATTGAAATATGTAAGAGTAGAATATGCAGGATATGCATTTTTACCGGATAAAGAGATCAACGGAATCACTTTTGGTGGTGTGGGTAACGGAACTACAGTAGATTATGTACAGGTTTCTTACGCCAACGACGACAGTTTCGAGTGGTTCGGAGGAACGGTAAACTGTTCTCACCTTATTGCTTATAAAGGTCTTGATGACGATTTCGATACCGATAACGGATTTGCAGGAAAAATTCAGTTCGGTATTGCGGTAAGAGATTCCCAGGTAGCCGACGTTTCGGGATCGAATGCTTTTGAATCTGATAATGATGCCAACGGATCTTCCTTAACGCCTCAGACTTCAGCTACGTTCTCGAACATGACGATTATCGGCCCGATCAACTCTTCAAGCTCAGGTACAAACTCAGGCACGATCAATTCATTATTCCAGAATGCATTGCAGATCAGAAGAAACTCTTCTATATCCATATTCAATTCCGTTTTCACAGGTTATCCGGTAGGGTTATTTATTGATGCTACAAAGGGAACGCCTACAGACAACAACATTGGAAATTCCAGCCTTGTATTCCAGAACAATATTTTGGCAGGTAACACCACTCCTTTAAAATACGGAGCGTCTACTTCTTCAGCTACAGGTTATACCCTGACCGATCTTACGAACTGGTATACAGCAAACGGAAATTCTACCCTGACCTATACTGCTGACGTAAAATTAACAAACGCATGGGCTCCGGCAGGAACCACACCAAACTTCTCTCCTGCTTCAGGTTCTGCTTTACTGACAGGCGGAGTCTTTACCAATGCTAAATTAACAAGCTGGTTTACACCGGTAACCTACAGAGGAGCTGTAAAAGATGCTACCGATACCTGGTATGCAGGTTGGACAAACTATAACTTATAAGATTAGTAATTAGTTTCTTCATATTAAATTTAAAACGGCCTTGGAAAATTTTCCAAGGCCGTTTTGTTTGTACAATTGCCCGTCTTTTACAGAATAGTATTGGGAAAATACCCGGAAAAATGGTAATTTGGTCTTTTAAAAAAGACTTTGTCTTAAATATCTGAAATAAAGAAGTAATCTGAAATACTATGAAGAAAAATTGTTTATCTATATTCGCAGCAGTCCTGATCTTCGGTTCTGCATTTGTCATAAATTCATGCAGCAAAGAGGATGACGAGATTGCAACCACTGCCGTTGTAGGCATTGCGCAGGATCCCAACAATTTTAAAGGTGATGTTACCAGCGGGCAGGTGGTCACCCTTGACCCTACCAAAGTATACGTCCTGAACGGTACGGTAAAAGTAAAAGACGGCGGAAAACTGGTTATTCCGGCCGGGACCAGAATTGTAGCTACGGCCGGAGCTTCATCCTATGTTCTTGTAGAACAGGGCGGGCAGATCTATGCCAACGGGACCCCCGCTTCCCCGGTTTCCTTTACCTCATCAGCCACCACCACAGGAACATGGGGCGGCATAATCATCTGTGGAAAAGCACCTATCAACACGGGAACGACTGGAACTTCTGAAGTTGGAGCTGCAACCTACGGAGGCACTTTAGCAACAGATAACTCGGGATCATTAACCTATGTACGGATTGAAAATGCAGGAATCAATTTCTCCACTACCGTGAAATTCAACGGGCTTTCCCTGTTTGGTACAGGAAGCGGCACCAAAGTGGAAAACATCGCTCTGATCAATGGTGCGGAAGACGGAATCCAGCTCTACGGAGGCTCGGTAAATGTTACCAATATCGTATCCGTAGGCAATGACGACGATGCTTTTGTCTGGACCGACGGATGGATCGGGACTGCCAATTCCGTCTTTACCCAAAGAAAGACCAACGGTACAGGAAATACCGGGATCAAAGGAATGAACAATGCTTCCAATTCCGCCGCAACTCCGGTTTCCAGCCCTACCCTTAAAAACATTACCTTGCTTGGCGGAACCTCGGGAGAATCCAACGCCATCAGTTTATCTTCAGGCACATATGCAAGCTTCGACAACGTGGTGGTTTCCAACTGGGCCAAAGGGTTCAACATCACCGGAGATGCCACGGTAGCTTATCTAAACGGACAGAGTAAAATCACCAACGTGTTTTTCGATACGAATGTAACAAGTAAAGTTACAGCTACCTCAACCTCAGGAGCCACTGTCACCCTGCTCAGCAACACTTACACTGAAAAATCTGATGCTACCGGTGCCGGAAATAAGATGGGAAATCCGGCGTGGGCGATTGGGTGGTCTGGGTTGCTGTAAATAAAAAATTATGAAAAGTTAGCAGCCTTTAAAGCTATCGACAGAAATTTAAAAACCCTTAAAAAGGGATTGTAATCTTCCCAAAAAACTGACACTATCCCACAAAGTGTGTAAGTTAAAAAGTTAGGGCTTGGATTTTATAATCTGAGCCTTTCTTCAAAAATAAGCATAAACTGGTTAAGAACAATACCCCAATTCTGAATAGGCATCGACCATTTTTTAGTAGCTTCTTTTAATGCGAGATACACTGATTTCATTACGGCATCATCGGTAGGAAAGGAC
>CAJYXJ010000012.1 GCA_913778085.1 uncultured Chryseobacterium sp. | reverse complement strand
ATGGAAGAACTTAAAACGGAAATAAACAAAATTGTGAAAAATCTAATTACCAGAGAAATGATTATCGACCTCTGTGGATTTGATTATTTTTTTAACTAAAAGACTATTGTATATACATAATTGGTATTAATTTGATTAATCTAAATTTTTTAAACTCATGAAATTATATATTTTCAGGATTATTCTTGGTATATTCTTAGTATCTGCCCCATTTATATCAGCTCAAAATCTTTTAAAACACAGTTTTACCGTAAAAGGAAACTGCAATATGTGCAAAGAAAGGATTGAAGGCACCGCCAGAAAAGCAGGAGCTAAAACAGCAGTCTATTCCGTAGACCTCCAAACCTTAACCTTAGAAACCGACAATGCCGTTTCGTCGGACGAAATCTTAAAAAAAGTAGCGGATGCCGGCCATGACAATGAAAAATTCAGAGCTCCTGAAAGCAGCTATCAGATCCTTCCCGACTGCTGTCATTATGAGCGGAATTCACAGGCTGCCATCACAGAAAACCACGATCATTCTTCAAAAAAGGAAAATGAATTCTATGTAAAAGGCAATTGCGAATCCTGCAAGGCCCGGATTGAAATAGCCGCTAAAGATGCCGGTGCCGATGCGGCAGAATGGAATGCGGAAACCCAGACCGTAACTTTACATTTCGATCCTGCAAAGACCTCATCCGATAAGATTTTAAAGAAAATAGCGGCGGTTGGACACGATAACGAAAAGTACAAATCCAGCGATACTACGTATAAGAACCTTCCTTCCTGCTGCCTGTATGACAGAACGGTTCCTTTCGGGGAAGCCAATCCGCAAGTACACTCAGAAGAAGGGGAATCTCAGGAGCATTCGGGACACCAGGTTTCCAGTACTGAAGACCATAGCGGAAAAGACATTGAGGGCGTTACGGTAACAGGATCCAAAGCAGCTACTTCATTACAGAAAAAGGAGGCCGGACTTGTTTTTAATATCGATAAAAAAGAACTGTTGAAAGCTGCCTGCTGCAACTTATCCGAAAGCTTTGAAACCAACGCCACGGTAGATGTGTCCTTCAGCAATGCGGTGACGGGAACCAAGCAGCTGAAAATGCTGGGACTGGACCAGAAATACACCAGCCTAACGAAAGAGCTGCTGCCTGAGATCAGGGGACTTGCTTCTGCATACGGACTGAGTTTTATCCCGGGAAGATGGATTGAAAGCATTCAGCTGACGAAAGGCGGAAGCACGGTATCCAACGGCTACGAAAGCATTACCGGACAGATCAATACGGAGTTGCTGAAAAACGCCAAAACCCCTGAAACTTCACTCAACCTCTTCGCCGATTTCAACGGAAGAACCGAAGCGAACATCACCAGCGTCTCACCGATCAACGAAAAATGGTCGCAGACCTTTCTGTTACATGGCAATGGAACTTTCGGCGATACAGATATGAATGACGACGGCTTTCTGGACCGCCCGAAAGGAACCCAGCTGAATGCCGCTTATTTGCTGAACTACAACGATCTGGAAAAATCAGGATTAGGTTCGCATTTTGGGATCAATTTCATCAAGGACGAAAGGACTTCCGGACAGATTGGTTTTGATAAGAAAGTCCCTCAGGAAAAGCAATCGCTTTACGGCGTAGGCATTGATATTTCCAGGTTTCAGGTTTGGAACAAAACAGGCTATGTATTCAAGGGAAAGCCTTATCAGAGCCTGGGCTGGATGAACCAATATACCTATCACCAGCAGGACAGCTTCTTCGGATTGAGGAATTATTCCGGAAAGCAGCAGACGTATTATTCCAACCTTATTTTTGAAAGTATTTTAGGAAATACCAACCATAAATACAAAGCCGGAGCCAGCTTTATGTACGACGGTTACGATGAAACCTACTTAACGGGCAACTTCAAAAGAAATGAAATGGTTCCCGGAGCGTTTGCGGAATATACCTTAACCGGACTGAAATATACTTTGGTTGCCGGAGCGCGGTTGGATTTTCATAATCTGGCAGGTACTCAGTTTACCCCAAGATTAAACTTTAAATATGATTTTACACCGCAGACCATCCTAAGGCTTTCTGCGGGAAGAGGCTTCAGAACAGCCAATGTTTTCGCCGAAAGCCAGCATTATTTTGCGTCCAACAGAAGCATCCAGATTTTAGAAAACGGCGGGAACATCTACGGCCTGAGACCTGAAATTGCCTGGAACTATGGAGCAAGCCTTCAGCAGGAGTTTAAAATCTTCGGCAGAAAATCAACCGTCGTGGCCGATTTCTTCAGAACCGACTTCCAGGATCAGGTGATGGTGGATCTGGACCGATCCCCTCAGCAACTGGTTTTTTATAATCTGGAAGGAAAATCATTTGCCAACTCATTCCAGACGCAATGGGATTTCATTCCGTTTAAGAATTTAGAAGTAAGGCTGGCTTACAAATATTACGATGTTCAGGCCGATTACCTGAGCGGTAGAAGAGAAGTTCCTTTCATGGCGAAACACAGAGGCTTTGTGAATTTAGCCTATGCTACCAATAAAAACAGCAAAAGCGGATTCTGGAGTTTCGATACCACTTTAAATCTGGTCGGAAAGCAAAGGCTGCCGGATACTTCCTCCAACCCTGCTGCATTCAGGATTCCGGCGTACTCCGGATCTTATGCGGTTCTGAATGCCCAGATTTCCAAGAACTTCAATAAAAAAATCAGGGCTTATATTGGTGGCGAAAACCTCACTTCGTACTACCAGAAAAACGCAATTGTGGATGTGAAGAATCCTTTTGGAAATTATTTCGACGGCGGGATGGTATATGCTCCGATTATGAAGGCTAATTTTTATATCGGGTTGGATGTGAGTTTCTAGATTTAAACATGAAACTTGAAGAATTTAAAACAAATCATATTTAAATAACAAAAAAGCATGGTTTCTGAAATATGGGATTTCAGAAACCATGCTTTTTTGTATCTTTCCCTAAAGAAATCCATCAGCGAAAATGCTTATTTTTGAAGACCAATATAAAAAACTGGGTTTTGAAACCTTTTCCGAAGAGAATCTGCAAACCTTTACAGAGCCTAAATATACCTCCGAAATCAGAATTTTTCATGTCCCGGCAGGATATGAGCTGATGGTGGATTTCAAACAGTACAGTACTGAAAAGCCGGCCCTGTTTTTCCTGACCAATCAGCATCTGCAGGTAGAAAAAGCATCAGGCACATCCCGGCTGATTTACTACAATCGTGATTTCTATTGCATCCAGATCCACGATAAAGAAGTGGCCTGCGACGGACTGCTCTTCCATAATGTTTTTGAAATTCCTTTTGTGGAGCTTGATGAAGCGGAGGATACAGTTGTTAATCATTTATTTGAAAGCATAAAAGAAGAACTGGAAGGGAAGGATTCTTCGGCTGAGGAAATGATCCGTACGTATGTAAAACAGATCATTATCCGTGCTACCCGGAAGTGGAAAACGCAGAATCTTGACAATGGAGACCTAAAAATTCCGGGTAACGAACTGGATATTTTCAGGGATTTCAGCCGGCTGCTGGAAATTCATTTCCGGGAAAAACATCATGTTGCAGAATATGCGGAACTCCTTCGCATGGCTCCTAAAACTCTGACGCATAAATTTAAAAATCTAAACCTGGAATCCCCGAACCAATTTATTATCAACCGGATTTTACTGGAAGCCAAGCGGCTTCTGTTCTATACCGATAAGCCTGTGAAAGAGATTGCCTACGATCTGGGTTATGAAGATCCGGCTTATTTCAACCGCCTTTTTACCGCTAAAACCAGAAATACACCTGCTCAGTTCAAAAAAAATTACATTTCGGGAAAAAAGTACAAGATTTAGTTCTTTTTATCTAACGCTTCGGAATAATATCTGCTATACCTTTGTCCTATCAGAATAACACAGTTAACGACAATAAATTAAAATAATATGAAACGCAACGCAACAGCCGTTTGGAACGGTACCATTAAAGAAGGAAAAGGACATTTAACAACACAAAGCACCACTCTAAACCAGACCCAGTATTCTTTCAACAGCCGTTTTGAAGAAGGCACAGGAACCAACCCCGAAGAATTGCTGGCAGCAGCACATGCAGGATGTTTTACCATGAAACTGAGTGCAGAGCTTTCACAGGCAGGTTTTACTCCTGAAGAATTAACAACTAAATCCGTGATCACTTTAGATCCAAGTGCCGGAAAGATTACAAAATCCGAACTTACACTAACGGCAAAAGTTCCGGGAATCTCTGAAGAAGAATTCCAGAAATATGCAAAGATCGCCGAAGAAGGATGCCCGGTAAGTGCCGCTTTCAACTTTGAGATCACACTGAATGCTACGTTGGCCAATTAAAGCCAGATACTTTATGATTATTCCGTAAAAATCTTAATCAGAAGATCGATTTCTAAGGAAGGGACGATATAAAAGTAGATTTAAATATCAATGGGAACGGGCTTTAGCCCGTTTTCTCTTTTTAAAAACATTCCGATTGGCTTCAGCCAAAGCCTAAAAATCAACAGGGTAATAATCAATTTCATCAGATTGAAACCAATTAATTTCAAAATAAAATATACCGATCGGTATATTTTTATATCTTTGTATCTTCATCCAGTCCTATGTCGAAAGCGGAAAAGACTAAACAATTTATTATTGAGAAAACCGCTCCTTTGTTCAATACCAAAGGCTATATTTCTACGTCCCTATCCGATATTGCTGAAGCAACCGGACTGACGAAAGGGAGCATCTACGGCAATTTTGAAAACAAAGACCAACTGTCCCTTGAAGCCTACCGGTACAATGCCGGTTCATTAAGAAAGAAAATGTCTCTGGCCTTCAGCGACGAATTTCCGACTTCCATTGATAAACTGTATGCTTTTGTCGCTTTTTACAGAAAAAACTGGCATTCCGTATTCTTAAATGGTGGATGCCCGCTGATGAATGCAGCAACGGAAGCCGATGATACGTTTCCGGATCTGAAAGATCAGGTAAAAAAATCCTTTGAGGAATGGATTTCTAAAATCTCAGAAGCCATAACCCAAGGTCAGAAAACCGGAGAACTGAATGAAAAACCGGATGCAGAGGAATATGCCTCCCTGTTTGTCATGATGATCGAGGGCGGAATTTTATTAGCCAAAACCACAGGCGATGAGAAATTCCTGAATCTTGCATTAGATCATATCCTCAAAATCATTGATACCGAATTGGCAACGGCATCTTCAGAAAATAAAAATTAAATATAATATGGATAAACTAGCAGTCCTGAAAAGCTTTACCGGAAAAGAATTCACGTCCTCCCCTTCTCCGTTTATGCGCTGGCTGAACCCGGTGGTGGTTTCTGCAGAGGAAGGCCGGATCGAATTTCAGTATACGGTCAGGCAGGAATGGCTGAATCCGATGGGTAACCTTCACGGAGGTGTTACCGCTGCGATCATGGACGACATCATAGGCGCTACGATGTTTTCCCTGAATGAAGAAAATTTTATAGTCACCATCAACAACAGCATTGATTATTTCTCAACTGCCAAAGAAAACGATCCTATTATAGCCGAAACAAAAATCATCAAAAGAGGAAAGCAGTTTGTCAATGCAGAATGCGAAATCTGGAATGCGGACAAAACCCGCCTGATTGCCAGGGGAACCTCTAATTTATTCAAAATAAGCAATTAAATGAAAAGAGTTGTTATTACAGGTCTTGGCGCAGTGACGCCTTTAGGAAATAATGTCGGGGAATTCTGGCAGAACAGTATTAACGGAATCAGTGGTGTGGGAAAAATTACCCATTTCGACACCGAAAAATTTAAAGTCCATTTTGCCTGTGAGGTTAAAAATTTTGACCCGAAGGCCTATTTAACCCATAATGAAATTAAAAGAAGCGATCTTTTTTCTCAATATGCCATGTATTCTGCGGCTGAAGCACTGAAAGATTCCGGTCTTGAGCTTGAAAAGATGGATCCGTTTGATACCGGCGTGATCTGGGGAACCGGGCAGGGCGGAATGTGGACCTTTGAAAGCGAAGTGATGGAATTCACTAAAGGAGACGGAACCCCGAGATTTAATCCTTTTTTCGTCCCTAAATTCATTGCCAACATGGCTTCGGGAATGATCTCGATGAAATTCGGACTACAGGGCATCAACTATACAACGATTTCGGCATGTGCTACGGGAAATACAGCATTGATGGACGCCTTCAACTACATCAGGCTCGGTAAGGCCAAAGTAATCGTTAGCGGCGGATCCGAAGCAGCCATTACCCCGGCATCGATCGGAGGATTCTCCATTATGAAAGCCATGTCTACCCGGAATGATGATTTCGCTACCGCCAGCCGGCCATATGATGCAGACCGGGACGGATTTGTGATGGGAGAAGGAGCGGGTGCTTTAATCCTGGAGGAATACGAACATGCCAAAGCCAGAGGTGCAAAAATCTATGCCGAACTTGCGGGAGCTGCCATGACCGCCGATGCCTATCACATGACGGCCCCCCATCCGGAAGGAACAGGAGCCATCAAAGCCATGCAACTGGCCCTAAATGAAGCAGGAATCAACACGGAAGATATCGACTATATCAATCCTCACGCCACTTCTACCCCGATGGGCGACCTCGTGGAACTGAACGGGATCAACAAACTGTTTAAAGGAAGCAAAAATCTGGACATCAGTGCCACCAAATCCATGACCGGGCACTTACTGGGTGCAGCGGGAGCCGCAGAAGCGATCTTATCGATTAAGGCTATTGAAAACGGAATTATTCCGCCGACGATCAACCTTCACCGCATCGATGAAAACATTCCGAAGGATCTGAATATTGTTTTCGGAGAAGCCAAAGAAAAGAACATCAATTATGCCTTAAGCAATGCTTTTGGATTTGGAGGGCACAATGCTACGCTGATTTTCAAGAAGTTTAAGTAATTTTGATAGGCTGGAAGAGGGAAGCAGGGTACTGGAAGTTTTAATTATTCACATTTTATTTAAATTACCAAAAATTTATGAAGGGAATTAACGCAAAGTTTAATGATTATCCTGCTTATTTATGAAGGGAGCAAAGTGAAGCGGCAATGCCGCTGATGAAACAGATGGATCATACGTGCGCTTTATCAGATCAGCTTGCTGATCCTTCTTAGCTACCTTATCTTATGCATTGGGAAAATAAAACTTTGCGTTTGAAAATTCAGATCTAAAAAGAGAAGAAACATTTTGAATATATAAAAAGCAGCCCTCGGGCTGCTTTTCCATTGTACGATTTATATAACATCGGATGAAACTGAAGTTAATCCTGATCTTTGTCTGCAATAAAGAAATCATCGGCATCTTCCGCGATCGGGATATAAAGCCTTTCCCAGACTTTGCTTTTTACCATATCCCAGCTGTGGCCTTTTCCTTTCAGGTCTTCCGCCAGCAATACCGTTCCCGGTTTAATCATAAAAGTGGAACCGTCGGTTACCTTGAATTTGATATTTCCTTTGATGGTAATCACATATTGTCTTCTCGGTGCAGGGTGTGCATTCTTTTCCCATTCCTCGGTTTTGTTGCTCATCCAGAAAGTGTTGGTATTCATATGCTTCAGCGTAGGAATTTTACCTTTCTCGAAATTGCAGGACCCATCAGGTTTATTCACCAGCCTGATGGCCGGGATAAATTCAGTGGTTTCCTCTGCTTTTACGCTGATGTGTTTCTTGTGATGGTCTTGTGCATTCATAAAACTCATTGTTGAAAATGCTACAACAAGGCTTATGCCTTTAACGAAGTTTTTCATTTCTGATCGGATTCTTTTTTTAGGGGTTATAAACGGTATCGTGAACCAGCATTCTTTCAAAGAATGGCTTGTATTTCTGTACGAGGGCGAGATGCTCCGGAAGTTGTCCGTAGGCTTCAAGCGCTTCAAGGCTGTCGAATTCCATGGAGGCATTGTAGGTAAAGCTGTTGTCCAGGACATTTCTTGGACTGGAAGCTGCCGGTCTTCCGTAACGCAGGTTTTTCTGATAAGGGAGCTTGGCCAATCCTTTGAAAAAGTTCTCAAAGTCTTTCACCTCAGCTTCGGAAAGGTCTTTCCGGAGCCAGAACAATAAATAATGGAAGTACACTTTTTTCTTTTTTATGGGGTTAAATATCGGTAAGGCAGAAGCAAACAGATTTCCTGAAACCAGCAATAAAGCTGAAGCCTGTACCGAACGGAATAAAAATTTTCTTCTTTCCATAATAAGTATGATTGGTTTTATGGTTTACTGCTCTTCACGAACAGCGGTAGTTTTTTAGTTAAAATCAATCCTGTATTTCAGGACGAATTGCCATTTCCGGTCTGAAACCATGGCGTTATTAGCGGCGTCCGGTGTAAAGACGGGGCGGTTCTGCGCATCGAAAGTGAATCGGGATGACATCCCGTTCATCAGCAAAGAAATTCCGGCATCATAGATAATGGCATTGTCATGAAGGCCTTTGAGGTCGGAAAGCTGTATTCCGACGGCAGGCTGTAACTGAAGGTCTTTCTTTTCTTTGTTAAAATAAGGTAATGTCCCTCCCAATTGCAGATAATAGGTATTGCCGGTCCCGATTACGGGCATGGCATTTCCGGCGCCGTTCAGGCTTGTCAGGGAAGCATCCACTGAAGTTGCCGGATTATTGGTTCCCACGTAGCGGACATAATTCGGGCCGTAATCATTGTGCATCGCCATGGCATAGGCACTTACGGAGGTTCCTTTTTCTTTATTCAGCGGTGCATCATAGAACAGATCTGCGGCAAAGCTCTTCATATCGTCATTCACCGTATTTTTAGCGGCATCCTGGTGCCACATGGCATTGTGGATGTAATCGAATCCGGCTCCCAGGCTCAGCACCTTCTTTTTCCCAGCATAGGTTCCGGAATTGAACGGGGTGGAAATATTTTCAGTTTCCAGAAAAGCATAACGGAAATACCCTGAGAAATCTTTATGCGGCGAATTTTTACTGAATGTGGAAACATTGGGCTTCGGATCTGCGGTCGCCATCGTATAAGGATCGGCTACGACCAACCGGTAATCAAATTTTCCCAGCTGCCCCTTGATGTAGGCACTGAGCTCCCTTACAGTATAATCCGTTGCTCCGGCATTGGAAGTGGCATAAGCCGGAAGATCGTACAGCAGCGTATTCAAAGGACCTGTGGTGAAACGGGAAAGCCCTCTCCATGTGGAACGCCCGGCTCCGACAGCAATCTTATCATTAAAAGCATATTCTGCGTAGGCATCCAGCAGATCGAAATAATTGCTGCCTTTCGCATTCACATTCACATTGGTGGTTCCTCCCTGAAGCACAAACATCAGTTTTTCCGTCGGTTTGTACGTCATTTTTACCCTGATCCGGCGAAGAGAAAGATCGGCAACATCCGATTTTGCATCGTTGTTGACCATGCTCCCCGGATTTAGCTGGGCATAGCGTGCCCACAATTCGGCATATCCGCTGAACGAAATGTATCGGGTGTGCTGTTCATTGAGATAATGGGTAAGTGCGGGATTCCCGAAATCGTTTTTCTTCTGTGCTTCCGCTTTCTGGCTCATCACTATTAATGAAGCAATGATAAGCCCTGTTTTAAGATATCTTCTGTCCATAGTGTTTCAGTCCTCTTTTAGTTGTTTTGACGGGACAAAATTAGTTTTGAAAACCCGGGAACGTCGTTAGAAAACCATTAGAAAATCTTTAGAAAACCATTAAACGCCGGATTCCGTTTTTCCATGAATAAAATATGAAATACCTTTGTATGGGATTTGTACAGGGTCGGAATCCAGGCTTTTAAGAAACACTGTCCGGCTTATCTTTCCTGTCTGAAACAGTATTCCAGATGAAAATTTTAATCATAGAAGACAATGCCCGGGTTTCTGCCCTGCTGAAACGGGGTCTTGAAAGCCAGGGCTACCAGATCTATATTTCGGAAGATGCGGAAGATGCCCTGATTTTAGCAGACCGGATCGCGTTCGGCCTGATCATTACGGATATTATGCTTCCGCAGATGAACGGGATCGAATTCAGTAAAATCATTAAGCAGAAACATCCGGACCTGCCGATTATTATGCTGACCGCCCTGGGAACCATCGATGAAAAGATCGAAGGTTTTGATGCCGGAGCCGATGATTATATGGTGAAACCTTTTGAGATCCGGGAACTGTATGCCCGGATCAAAGCCATCCTGCTCAGAAAATCATCTTTGCCGAAAAAAGAAGAAACCCCGGATCTTATTCAGTACCATCAGCTGGTGATTCATCAGAAGACCAACCGCGTATTCCGGGATGGAAAAGAAATTACCCTCACCCCTAAGGAATTCAAACTGCTGGTTTTCCTCATGACCCATGCAGAACGTATCCTGACCCGGGAAGAAATTGCAGAAAATGTCTGGGGCAACCATTTTGATACGGGAACCAATTATATTGATGTATACATTGCCTATCTGCGTAAGAAAATCGATAAGGATTTCGATGAAAAACTGATTCATACCAAGCCCGGAACGGGATTTATTTTTACCCGGAACTTATGAAAATCGCTACCCGGACCGCGTTGATGTACGCACTGATTACCGCAGGCATCCTGTTTATTTTTGCCTATGTCCTTTATTTCGTTTCCGAAAGAAACAGGAACGATGAATTCAATGACCGCCTAGGTTACAAAATTATCTGGAGGGCAGAATTTATCTTTGATGCCAATATAGACGGCAACAAAATAAAAAAGCTTCATGAACGAAACAAAAAGATGCTGAATGAAGCCGACATCAGCGTCTATAACAGTAAAAAACAGCTGATTTTTACGGATATTAAACCCAGTTCAAAAAATCCATATTACCTTGGACGACTGATCAAAACCCGGAAAGACAAAATTACCTGGCAACGCGGAACCCGGCAGTATATGGCGTTCCGGTATGAATTTAACGGCGATAATTTTTACATTATCGGAAGCGCCGTTGACGTAACCGGACTGGCCCACATTAAAGAATTCAGGAATGATATTATTGTGGTTTACATTATCTCCGTTCTCATTATTTTCGTCATCGGTTTCCTGTTTTCCTACTATACACTAAAGCCTTTAAAAGACATTATTGTTCAGATCCGCGATATTTCAGAGCATAACCTTCACAAAAGACTGGTGGTTCCCAAAGCGAAAGATGAAATTTATGAGCTTACCGAAACGTTTAATTCAACCTTTAACCGGTTGGAAAAATCCTTCAGCAACCACCGGCAGTTTGTAACGACGATCTCCCATGAATTCCGGACCCCGCTTTCCACTTTGATTGCCGAGCTGGAACTTGCGAAAGAACTGAATGTCACCCTGGATGATTATAAGATTTCCATCAACAATGCCCTGCAGGATGCGACGCATGCCTCACAGCTTTCCTCTGCCCTCCTGGATTTTGCGCGGGCCAGCTATGATGCTTCCCAGATCAGCTTTACAGATCTCCGGCTGGATGAGATTCTTGCCGATGCAAAGGTCGATCTGCTCCAGAAGAACCAGAACTACCGGATCGGCATTCATTATATGGATAACATGGCCGATAAGGACGAAAGCAATTACGATTTCTATGGAAATCCTTATCTGCTGCAGGTTGCCTTTCTTAACCTGATGGAAAATGCCTGTAAATATTCGGCGGACAGAAGCTGCCGGGTCGAAATTGAAGTTTATGGACGGATACTGGACATCCGTTTTATCGACCACGGGATCGGGATTGATGAAAAAGACCGGGATAAAATTTTCGATCTTTTTTACCGCGGAGCCAATAAACATGACGAAAAAGGGAACGGAATAGGTTTATCCATTGTCAAAAGAATCATTGAAATGCATCATGGCAGCATCGTGCTGACCTCAGTACCCGGCGAAGGAAGTATTTTCCAGGTGCGGTTCAGCTCCGACAATAAAAAAAGCAGCCTTGCCTGAGACTGCTTTTTCTGTTTTTATCCTGTTGTTTTATGCCTTCAGCCATTCCGATTTGGAAAGGTAGTTCTGATCAGGGTAATAGATGAAAAGAAGGGTTCTTCCTTTAATCGTATTGATGATCGGCTGGGTGAGATCCCTCGGCACCGCCGGACATCCCCAGCTTCTTCCGATTCTTTTGTGCACAGCGGCAAAATCATCACTTACATAATCGGCACCGTGCATCACGATCGCTCTTCTGTAAGCCGCATCATTGAATCCTTTGTCCATTCCCAACAGTTTCAGAGAATAGCCGTTGTCGCCCTGGTAAGTAGCATCCGTAATATAAAATCCTAAGCTGCTCTGCAACGAACTTTCCGTATTAGAAAAATTCGTCGCAAATTCTTCGCCTGTATTTTTACCGTGTGCTACCAATGAGTTGAACAAAACTTTTTTCTCGTTCATATCGATCACCCAAAGCCTTTTGGTGTTGGATGACATGGAGAAATCGCATACCGTAAGCAGATGCGAATCCGAATTGAGAAGACCTGCTTTCTTCAGGTTTTCAAATCCTGTTATGGCTTTAAAGAAAACGTCGGGATTAAGCTCGTGCCCCTGTTCAAAAGTGATGGAATGGTATAATTCTTCGGATGAAGACATGGTCTTTTCTGCTTTCACAGAATTCATTTCAACTGATTTTTCAATTCTTTTGGTATTGATTTCATTTTTCATAACCGTCTTTTCAGGAGACCCGTAAAATGAAGTGGTAATCATGTAAACAATACCGAGTACGCTATAAATTCCTTTCATTAAAAATATTATGTTAAATACAATTGCGGGACAAATGTATAAAAACATAACGGGTCCGGCGTTAAAACTCTAAAAAGTTTAACGCTATTTAAGAAACTTTAACGTGCTGGTTTTTAGAATTTAAACCATTGTTTATTTTTCAGAATCCGGAACAAACTCAAGGCTCACGGAGTTCATGCAATACCGCAATCCGGTAGGCTGAGGGCCATCATCGAAGACATGGCCAAGGTGAGAATCGCATCGTTGGCAGAGTACTTCTACCCTTTCCATTCCAAATGCAGTATCTCTTTTATAATATACGCCTTCCTTATCAGCCTCAAAAAAACTGGGCCAACCGCAGCTGCTGGAAAATTTAGCATCCGAACGGAACAGATGGTTTCCGCAAACGGCACAATAATACTCTCCCAGCTGATCGAACTCATTATATTTTCCGGTAAAAGGACGTTCTGTTGCCGCTTCTCTGGAGACCGCATAAAGATCAGGAGATAGAATGTTTCTCCATTCCTGATTCGGAACATCCAGTTTCGTACGGTCGGTCCGGGAATAGTATGGATTGTTTTTTGCTTCGTGTTCCATGTCGTCTGTTTAACGGATTTGTACCAGCTAAAATCAAACCATAATCGAGTGAAAGTTTTAAAATTTAACTATTTTTAAGTAATTAATTAAGATTTATAGTCAATAATTAAATTATAAAGTATTGAATTTAAATAAATTAAGCCTTAAAACCACTAAATATTCTGGCGATAAGAAATTAAATTAAAGAATAAAATCATCAGTAATAACCTTATATCCGACTTTATGAATGATGAAATAAAAAGAAAGCAGCTTAATAAATACAAGGCCTTTGCCACCGGACTGTTCCTGCTGATGGCCGTTGTTTTTATTATCACAACCGTTATCCAGAAGCGTATGGACTCTCATTGGATCGGCTATGTCCGTGCTTTTTCCGAAGCTGCCATGGTAGGTGCCCTTGCCGACTGGTTTGCCGTCACCGCTCTCTTCCGCCATCCGCTGGGCCTGCCGATTCCGCACACCAACCTCATTGAGAACAGCAAGCAACAGCTGGGCGATAACCTCGGGGGATTTGTAGTAGACAATTTCCTGTCTCCCCAAAACATCCGTCCCTACATCCAGAAGCTGAACCTCTCAACTTTTGCAGGGGAATGGCTCGGAAAAGAAAAAAACCAGGAGATCCTGATCCGCAATATTTCCGATATTGTCCTGGATATCCTGAATAAGCTTGATGATGCGGAGGTGAGCCGGTTTATCAGCCGTAAAGTATCTGAAATGGCCAGTGATGTGAAACTTAATAAAATCGTAGGAAACGGGATTACCTATATTACGGAAAAGAATGACCATCAGCGAATGGTGACAAGCCTTTCTTCCCAGATTAAAAATTATATTCTTGAAAACAGCGAACTGATCAAAGAACGTGTCCGAAAAGGAAGCTACACCTTTATTCCTGCTTTTGTGGATAACAAGATTGCCGATAAGGTCACCACCGGGCTTTCTGATTTTTTTGCTGAAATCGAAGAAGACCCGAATCATGAGATCAGGGACCTGATCACGAAAAGGATTCAGGAATTTTCCGTTAACCTGGCTGAAGACCCTCAATGGGAGCAGGAGTTTACTACGATTAAAAACGATCTCCTGCAGCCGGAAAAACTGAATGAATATTCCCGCGACATCTGGGCTTCCATTAAAAAAACCGCTATGGAAGAACTTCAGCAGAAACATTCTTCCCTGAAAATTTATCTGTCTAAAAATCTGAATGAATTTGCCCTGAATCTGAAGACCAACGAAATCTTACAGGCCAAAATCGATAATTGGGTGCGTGTGACAGCCTATAAATACATCCTTAAAAATACCCATCAGTTCGGCAACCTCATCAGCTCGACGGTCGGGAACTGGCAGGGAAAGGAATTAAGCGAAAAGCTGGAGCTGGAAGTCGGGAAAGACCTGCAGTTTATCCGGGTGAACGGAACGATCGTCGGTGGATTGGTCGGATTGATTATTTATACGGTGGCGCATTTTTTCCTGTAATTATTTTCTTTTACATTTGCTTCGTTTTTTAATCGTTATGAAAATAAAAATTTCCGGATTTTCCTCTGTCCTATTTCTTATTTTTCTCATGAATTGCAGCAAAAGCTATCGGGAAGACATCAAAGAAGACTATAATAAATTTTTATATGAAAAAAAGATAGATACTGCACTTTACCATACACTTGCGGAACTCCGGAAGGAAAACAGGGCAGAAAAAATAGTTCTTGGCGAGAGACCTACCGATCCGTTTATCAACACAGAGACAAACACCTTAATTTTACAGTTGCCGGGTTACGGACGTTATCAAAAGCTGGACTGTTCAGGCAATATTCTGGATTCCCTGAAGATTGAAGAAGAGTATACTTTTTTACAACACTATATTTTAGCCGATGATTATTATATGACCTGGCTCCATGACGGTAACAACTCGAAGAAAAAAATAAAAAACCTTCATGTAAACCCGAAAGATACCCTAAGACGCAATACCATTATCGGAAAAATTTTAGACGACCGTCTTTCTTATATTATCAAATCCGAAAAGGAAACAACCAAACCTGCAGCCAAAGACAGTATACCGGAAATTTACAGCTATGCATATTTTGTCGAGGACCGTCAGATTTTCAAAGTGAATATCGGAGAAGGGGACCGTGATTTTCACGGACTGAAATATAATGGCTATGAGAATAGAGCAAAGGAAATATTCAGGGATTTAAAGACAATTGATAAAAAGACGTACATCACATTTGATAATTATTATGCAAAGCAAAAAATATTTCATCCGGTCAACTGTGCGTTTTTTTCAGTAAATGGGTGTGGGCCGGACAGAACTTATTACACTGGAACCGCTTTTCTTTCTTTTAAAAATTATGGCATAAAGATAAAGTATCACAAAAACCAGGATATCGGATCCGTTGATTCACCGGAGGATTACTTTGATATCTATTCCGATGCCTCCCTGGATTTTCTCATCATCAACGATGACCCCTTCAATCATCCATATTCCATATTAAAGAAACAGAAAACGCCACAGAAGTAATCTGGCTTTTTAGGGATAATTACTTCTACCGGGGAAGCCTTCCTGCTCTTTTTATAATTTCCCTATTAATGTCATTAATCAGTTCCGGGCCTTCGTAAATGAAGCCGGTGTACAACTGCACCAGGCTCGCACCGGCATCCAGTTTTTCAATGGCATCTTTTGCGGAGTGAATTCCGCCCACGCCGATAATCGGAAAGGCTCGGTTGCTCTTTTCGGAAAGATAGCGGATCATGCGGGTGCTGCGTTCACGGATCGGTTTTCCGCTCAGGCCGCCGTTGCCGATCTGCGCCAGGATTTCCGGTGATGTTTTCAGTCCTTCCCGGTTGACGGAAGTGTTGGAAACAATAACGCCGTCGATTTTTGTTTCTGCGATCAGATCAATGATCTCATCGAGCTGACGGTCATTGAGATCCGGAGCGATTTTTAAAAGAATCGGTTTCTGAACGCTTTTGGACAGGTTGATTTTTTTAACTTCGGTAATCAGCTCACGCAGGTATTCCACATCTTCCAGCTTGGCATGGCTCCCTACATTCGGGCAGCTTACGTTGAGCACAAAATAATCGACATGCGGATGCAGGCCTTCAAAGCACTGCAGGTAATCGTTGGTATACTGGTCCGGAGCCGTATCCGTATTTTTTCCGATGTTTCCGCCGATGATGATTTTGCCTTTGTTGCCTTTCAGTTTTTCGATAGCAGCTTCCAGACCGTCGTTATTGAATCCCATCCGGTTGATGATCCCGCCGTCTTCGATGAGGCGGAAGAGTCTTTTTTTAGGGTTCCCGGCCTGTGCTTTAGGCGTCACCGTACCGATTTCCACGAATCCGAACCCAAGGTCTGCCAGTTCATTGAAGAGCACGGCATTTTTATCGAATCCGGCGGCCAATCCGACCGGATTTTTGAACTTCAGTCCGAAGACTTCCCTTTCAAGGCGTTTGTCTTCAATGGGTTTGGGTAAAAACAATCTGGTAACAAAGCCGAAATTCTTGAGCATCGAGAACGTAAAGTGATGCACGGCTTCAGGATCGAATCTGAAAAGGATCGGGCGGATCAGCGATTTGTACATGCCTGGTTTTTGGGGTACAAAGATACTGATTTTTTAATTTGGAAATGGAAGAATTTGGAAATTTGAAAGTGAGGCAAATCTCCTAATTTGATGCAAATCCAGACTTGCTTAATTATATTCAATTGGTTAACAAAACATAAAGTAAATCAGATTCCTAAATAAGGATTTAAATAAAGCCCTCCTTGATAAATGATTTCATTTATTAATCAATACCTTAATTAAAATATTAACCTAAGGAACTTCCAGCATCCAGCTTTCTTCTTCAAGCCTGCATCTTAATGATCCTTTACATAAGCATTCAGGTCAAGCCCGAGGAGATCGCCTACTTGTTTAAACTCTTCGTCTATCGTGGCGGTTACCGTAATTCTTTCATCAGAAACCGGATGGGTAAAAGTGAGCTGAAGGGCATGAAGCGGCATCCGGGTCATGCTAAAAGTCTGCAGCAGCAATTTATTCTGCTTGTTGCACCCGTGTTTGCGGCAGCCTAAGATCGGATGCAGAATATGCTTAAAATGTTTTCTCAGCTGATGAAACCGTCCTGTTTCCGGAATAGCTTCCACCAGGCAGTACCTGGAAGTCTGATGTTTCAAAAAAGGAAGATCGATTTCCGAAGTCTGCAGACGGCGGTAGTAAGTGACGGCATTCTGCTTCACTTCATTTTCATTAACCAAATCATAATCAATGGTTTCTTCTTCTTTCGTCCAGCCCCGTAGAATAGCGATGTACTTCTTTTCGACTTCCCGGGTGGCAAACTGATCGCTCATGGTCCGCAGTGTTTCTTTATCTAAAGTAAACAGCAGAACGCCCGAAGTCTTCCGGTCCAAACGGTGTACAGGATGCACTTTTTGTCCGATCTGTTTCTTCAGTTCCTGAACAGCGTAAGTATCTGCTGTTCCTGCATAAAAGGATTTATGAACAAGCATTCCACTGGGTTTGTTGATGGCAACAAGATATTCATCGCGGTAAAGGATTTCTAACATGCGACAAAAGTAGAGATTTTGACTGATATTAAGTCAATACCGCGTTGATTCTACTTACCTAGTAACTTCAAGTAGATTTTGACAAGCTTTCTTTATTCTTATTATGTTTCTGTTTCCAGAATCGGATTCAGATTATAATTACTGGTTAAATTTCAGGTTAATATTGAAAAACGGGAGCATGCTGTTTTCTATTCTTCCGTTTTCCCTGCTGACTTCGCTTCCGTGGGTTCCGATGTATTCTTCGGCTTCATGCCTGATCTTCAGCAGTTCGAGGGTCTGGCTGAAGTTTCTGCAGGTCACCGGAATGTGCTTGAATTCGTCATTCTTTCCCCAATCGAATTTAATGGCTTTTAATTTCCTGAGGTTTTCATCATGGGTGAAGGGCAGCTCTGAAACGGAATTGTTTTTCAATTCTTCCAGGACCCCGGCATTGATCTTCAGATTTTCCCCATCGAAGGAGAAAGGAAGATCTGCAAAGAACGGAGGTTTACGGTTGTTTCCGTTATATGCTCTGGCAATGGCATAAAGAATGGTGGCTCCGGCATTTTCAGATTTTGAAAGATCCTTGACTTCTTTTATACGGGCTGTTATTTTATAAGCCTCTATTTCCGTGAGTGCAAAATACCGGGCATCCAGTACGCCTGGAGAAAGGGCATAAACAGAGGAAAAGGTTTCGGGATGAAGGATGGCATTCCGCAAAGCACCGTTTCCGCCCATGGAATGGCCTGCGATGCCGCGGCTTTCTTTATTGGGGATCGTCCGGTAATGGCTGTCGATAAAATTGACCAGTTCTTGCGATGTAAAATCCGCCCATTTGCCGGCAGATTGTGAGTTGGCATAAAAACTTCCTTTGAAAACCGTGCTTTCGTCCGGCATCACGACAATAACCGGTTTTATTTTTTTCAGATGGATGGCACGGTCGAAAATACGGTTGATCTTGTCATTATTCACCAGCAGGCTGTCGCTCCAGAAAAACCCGTGCAAAAAGTAAATCACCGGATACCGCGTTGAAGAGGTTTCATAATCCGGCGGAAGGTATACCGAAATTCTTCGTTCCGTATTTTCCCCGGCTTTGTTTTCCAGGGTTTTCGCCGTAATGTATGTCGCGATTACCTTGCCTGCCGGGATTTCCTGTGCGGCTAGGTAATGGGTAAACAGCAATAAAATAGTGATCAGAAAAACCGGTCTTTTCATTGTAATTTGTTTGGTGATAACAAATATCGCTAATTTATCTCAAACTGAGACAATAATAAGATCAATCTATATGATTTCTGAAATTTGCAAAATCTTAATCTGTAAAACCTAACGGGTTTTGGAAACCCGTCAGGTTTATGCGCTGCTTTATCCGTAGCCGTGATTGCAGCGACATCCTTTTTCCAGCAAAACCTGATATAAGGGGAAAAAATAATCGCTGACATTATAGCTCTTCTGACAGAATTTTATCCTATCCTGCAAAAAAAGCCGACTCTCCGGGAATTAAAACAGTGTGAATCTGACGATATTCAATCATATTCAGCTGTTTTTTTTACCTTAAAAAAGTGAGGCTGTCAAGTTAGGATCCAAACAGGATGACTTTTGATAGAACGAATAAACAATTTCATTTAATAATCAATTCCTTCAATCGTATTTTTGATAAGAAATATTTAATCTGAAACTTGAAAAGACTGTTGATTTGAGCTAATTCATTAGTTAAAACATGATATCATGATTTTGCAGGATTCCATCCTTTACGGAATCCACATGTAGTCTTATTACTAAATAAAATCCAAAGCTTCTCAGGTCATTTTTTCGCTGTCTATTTTTTATCCAAAGAGTCTAGAATTTTCTTTATGCCTTCATAATGTCCGGCTCCATAAATCAATGCTATTTTTTGCCTCGGATCATTTTTTATAGCATCTGCTATAAGATTATTTCGATAATTCAAAACCAAGGTCTCATAGGCTCCGGAATGTTTATTTTTTTTACATCTTGTACTGTTCGACACATCAGGCACTGCAAGATCGCATTCTTCCAGTTTAATCTTTCCATATTTAGACTCATAATAGTTAATTAGTTCATGAACTGTTGCGTCTGTATTTTTACTATTATTATCATTCAGTTGCCAGTCCGAATAATTAGGCTGAAAAACGATTTTCTTTTTTAACACTATTTTTTTCTCAGTGAGGATTGAGTCCAGTATTTTTTCATATCCCCCGTTTGGCAAAGCAAACCCTATAACTTTTCTCAATTTCATTAAATCTGTTTTTTCAGCATCCTTCATATTTACTTTTTCTGTAAAGAAAAAATAGTTCGACTTACTTAATGAATCTATCTTATTATTAACATTTACATAGAATTTTTCAGTTCCTATATGATGCATTGGTAAAAAAATAATCTCTTTCTCCTTATACTTTATTTTTTTTAGAGAAATAGTATCATCATATATTCCGTATTTTTGAAGGGCATAATTAAATAATTGATTGCTACAGCTTACTATGGTGAAGTATAAAATTGAAAATAAAATAATCTTTTTCACTATGGGATTTTAAATTAAGAGTTTGTTTAAAAACTGTTGATAAAATAATTTTTAAGATAGACCGGCCAGTAGAATTTTATGTTTCATCAAAAAATCAGAGTTCATAGCCTAGAGCTATCTTCACCTCACTCGCCGGTGATGGCAAGTTATGGAAAATTTTTCACCTGTAAAACGAAATACCATTAGGCACCAAACTCAGATTTATCTACATTCTGGTATTTATAAATCTGTCCAATGGACTAATTAAATACTTAATCATCAATAACCTATATGGTTAATGGATAATATTCAATAATTTTCAAAAATTTAAATCCTAAACGAATTCATTAGTTTAAAAAGAAACTTCCGGCATCCGGCTTCTTTTACGGTCCTGTACCAGACCACTCCTTTGAGTTCTTATACTATAAGAAACCTGACGGGTTTTGGAAACCCGTCAGGTTGATGCGGTCCTTTATCCGTAGCCCTGATTGCAGCGGCATCCTTTTTCGGGCGGGCCTTTTGCGATGGCGAAAAAGATACAGCGGAAAGCAGGTTCCCGGCTCCTTACCAACCTGTCCTGCAAAAACTTGCTGCCTGCGGCTTCCAACTTCCCTCTTTTTCACTACTTTTGCAGTTCAGACGTTAAAAAAATTTATGGCAAAGCAAGAAGATGTTTTCAAGAAAGTGATTTCTCACGCTAAAGAATATGGTTTTATTTTCCCATCAAGTGAGATCTACGACGGGTTATCCGCTGTGTATGATTATGGGCAGAACGGTGCCGAACTTAAAAATAATATCAAACAGTATTGGTGGAAAGCGATGGTCCAGCTGAACGAGAATATTGTAGGGATTGATTCGGCCATCCTGATGCACCCGACGACCTGGAAGGCATCCGGCCACGTAGACGCTTTCAACGATCCATTGATTGACAATAAAGATTCCAAGAAAAGGTTCAGAGCCGACGTTCTGGTGGAGGACTATTGTGCCAAAATCGAAGACAAAGAGAATAAAGAAATCGAAAAGGCGGCCAAGAGATTCGGTGATGCTTTCGATAAAGACCAGTTTGTGGCGACAAACCCAAAAGTACTGGAATACAGAGCCAAAAGGGAAGCTATTCTTTCCAGGCTGGCAAAATCTCTGGAAAATGAAGACCTTGCCGATGTAAAAGCCCTGATTGAAGAGCTTGAAATTGCCGATCCTGATACCGGTTCCAAAAACTGGACGGAAGTGAGGCAGTTCAACCTGATGTTCGGAACGAAATTGGGAGCTTCTGCAGATTCTGCGATGGACCTTTATTTACGTCCTGAAACGGCACAGGGTATTTTCGTAAACTTTTTAAATGTACAGAAAACTTCCCGCCATAAACTTCCTTTCGGGATTGCCCAGATCGGAAAGGCATTCAGAAATGAGATCGTCGCGAGACAGTTTATCTTCAGGATGCGTGAATTCGAGCAGATGGAAATGCAGTTTTTCGTAGCTCCGGGAACTGAACTGGAATTCTACGAGCAGTGGAAACAGAAACGTCTGAACTGGCACCTGGCTTTGGGATTAGGGGATGACAATTACCGGTTCCATGACCACGAGAAGCTGGCGCATTACGCCAATGCCGCGGCCGATATCGAGTTTAATTTCCCGTTTGGCTTTAAAGAGCTGGAAGGAATCCACTCCAGAACGGATTTCGATTTGAAGGCGCACGAGGAATTCTCCGGAAGAAAACTTCAGTTCTTCGATCCTGAAAGAAACGAAAACTATGTTCCGTACGTGGTGGAAACTTCGGTGGGACTTGACCGTTTATTCCTTGCGTTATTCTCCCACTGCCTGAGGGACGAAACCCTGGAAGACGGTTCCGAAAGAACGGTTTTATCTTTACCACCGGCACTGGCACCGATTAAAGCGGCCATCCTTCCATTAATGAAAAGAGACGGCTTAGCAGAATACGCCGAACAGATCTTCAACGACCTGAAATACGATTTCAATCTGTTCTACGAAGAAAAGGATGCCATCGGAAAACGTTACCGCAGACAGGACGCGATCGGTACGCCTTACTGTATCACGATCGACCACGATTCTTTAACGGATCATACGGTAACCATCAGAGACCGGGATACGATGCAGCAGGAAAGGGTTCCCGTTTCAGACCTTCGAAGAATTATCGACGAAAAGACAAGTTTCAGAAACTTACTTTCAAAAATATAGAACAAAGCCCTGAGAAATCGGGGCTTTAATTTTTTTCTGAAAACCTATTGCCGAATTCATTATTTTTGGAATTCAAGTTTTTTGACCATGAAAAGAATAACACTATTGATGTTTGGCCTTGTGCAGGCCGTTTCTTATGCCCAGAGCCAGGATCTTGCCGCTCTGGCCTCAGGGGATAATGTAGGGATGAATGCCCTTTTTGATACCAAAGACAATCTTTACGGATATGTTTCCATCTATTCTTACGGAAAAACAGGCGATAAGAAACAAAAGTTTGAGTATGTAATCCTGGATAAAAACCTTAATCCCGTTGCCAATAAAGAATTTGAAGCAGGACTTCTGGTATCCAATTATTTCGGATATGTGGATTTCAAAGGCCAGATCATATTGCGGCCTTCCGATTTTAACTATACCCAGGCTTTTGCAAAAGATGCCGCCGCACCGGTGTCGATGGTAATCGATCCAAAAACGAATACCGTAAAGCCGAAAGTATATTACGATTATCTGGAAGACGGGACGTTCCGAGAGATCACGCAGCCCAAGACCTTCAAGGAAGAACGGAAAGAAAACCGCGCCGAAAAAAAAGAAAAAGGCTACAATTATATTTCGTCGGTCGGCGAAATTAAAGAAGGCGGCTACCTTGCCCTGGAATATAATGATTATGGGAAATACGTCAACAAAAACAGCCTGATTAAATTCGATGACAATAAAAAAGAAGTCTGGAGATACAGTTATAATACCGACGGCAATAAGAAAGTTTTCTCCGATCTTACCATCCTGGAAAAAGACGACAGCCGCCTGTACGGAATTTTACGGAAAGTAAATGATGACGACAAAACCTTTTCCCTTCTGGTACTTGATATGAAAACCGGAAAAGAGCTTTCCAACAAACCGCTTACCGGTCTTTCCCCGGAAACGATCTACAATATCGACGTTCTGAATTCCGGCGGAGGAAGAATTGATAATGATAAAACCTTTGACGATAAAGTGGTTTTGCTGGGAAGAAATTACATCGATAAAGAAAACAGGGGGTTTGCGCGGTTCATACTGGATAAGAACAATTACAGTGTGGATATGAAGACCTTAAGTTACAAACCGGATCTTTACCGCTATATACCTAAACTGAGCGCCGATGGCGGAGTAGAAAACGGATATTATCTGCAGACAAAAGATGTGTATTTCATGAGCGACGGAAGCGTAGGAATCCTTTCGGAAAAATTCAAGCCGGCAGGACAGTACAACGCGCCTAAAACGACCGACCTGGTCTACATCAATACCGACAAAGATTTTAAAGCCAAAGACGTGCAGGTTTTTGAGAAAGAGAAGTCCAAATGGGTAAACAGCGATTACCTGTTTTCACAGTACCTCAACGATGGTAAGGATGTTGTATTTTTCTTCCGTGATTACAAAAAAGACCAGGTAACAAAGGAAAAGAAATGGAACCTCTTCATCAATACGATCATCGACGGGAAATTTAAACAGGAAGCCGTTCCGATTTCGGAAAAGGACAATTATATCGTAACGCCGTATATAGCAAAAGAGGGTTATATTCTGCTTCGTGAATTTAATGAAAAAGAGAAGTTCAATAAGATCCGCCTTGAAAGATTAAATTATTAAATAAATGTAAACCAAAATAGAGATCAAATTAAAAGGCTGGAAGAGGGAAGCCGGAAGTTTATCTTTTTCCAGCACTCCTTTCAAAAGTATCAATGAGCAAATCAAACCATTTGTTACTCCCTTAAAAGGAAATCTATTTAAAAGCCTGATTTACTAAGCTGAATGCCAAACTTCAGACCCAATAATTACCTGGAAATAAACCAATATGGTTGAGTTCACATTAAATAAAAATCCTGACTTCGGTCAGGATTCTGTTTTCCGGTAGTAGTCTGCAATATTCTTTATTTCGTCCAGGCTCAGGTTCCACATGAAATTCAGGAACTGCTGATAGCTTTCGCTTTGGTTTTTGGGATCTACCCTGTCCAGATACCGGTTTAGGTTATAATTTTTCCGTGCTTCGTAGATTTTGGCAAAACATTTTCCGAGCCAGCTTTTATAATATTTTTCCTCTTCACCGTCCTGCAGAAACTGAAGGCTTGCATAAACGCCGACCCCGTAATCCTCCGAATGGTAAAAGTTCGGCAGGGTCTCCATCCGCGCCGTTTTTTCCAGGAGCGTATAAGACTCCGAAGGTTTTTCGTCTGCCGTCTCTGTTTTAAGTTCGGGAAAAAGCTTTTTAAGCTGGTTGATTCTTAAAGTAATCTCAGGATGGGATTTTAGGGAATCCTTATTCAGCTTTTCCTTAAAATGACTGTAGTTGTAGAGGGAAAAATCTTCCTTTTTCAGCCACTTGTCCTTAAACTCCTGATTCGGAAGGTTAAAATACTTTTTATATGTTTCTACCTTCAGCGCTCTTGGCGAAATGGTATCAAAGTCTTCCAGTCTTTTTAAAGTGTTGATAAATTCCGTTTTCTTAAAATCACTGTTCCTGAAAACAACATAGCCTAAAGAATCGGCCTGCATTTCCTGCTTTCTGTTTTCGGCACCTTTCCGGTAAATCCGGTTTTTCAGAACATCGAACGCCTTCTGGTTACGGTTTTCTTTGGTAGATTTGATATTCTGGATCACCAGGCGGTCCATCTGGTCCTGATCGATCATTTTCAGGAAATCCTTCAGGGTATGTTCCGAAATTTTGTGCCCCAGCTCGTGGGAAATAACGGCGGCCAGCTGATCATCGTTATTCAGCCAGTTGAAAAGCCCCATATTGATGACAAAAGTACCGTCGGCAAAACAATAGGCATTCGGCGTATTGTCTTTCGCGATAAGGATCTTCAGCTGCTGCGGAATCTGAGGGTTATTTTTCCGGAGACGCTCGATCAGGCTTTTTACCTTGGCATCAAATACGGAATTGAAGACGAAGTCTTTTTCCTTTACTTTTTTTTCAAACTCTTTTCCGAATTCTTTATAAATTTTAGATAATTCGCTTCCCTTATTCCCTGGATAATCAGATCTGCTTTTTTTCCCGATATTTTCTGTGTTTTGGGAAAAGCCGGCAAGGAAGGCTTTCCGTTGTGCATCATCAGCAGTGTCTATGGGTTTGTATACCTGTCCGGAAACTATACTGCAGCAATATAAAAGCAGCATGGCAATCAGTTTTTTCATCGTTTTCAGATCAATAATCACAAAAGTAAATCATTTCGTTTCATGTTTTCAAATTTATTTTAAATTTGTTGAAGACCGATTATTATGACCACTCTTATTTATCTTACCGCATTCATCATCATGGCCCTGGCTCTTTTTTATATTTTAGGCTACGGCTATCTTTTCAACGGAATTTCAAAAACCTATCTGAGGGGAAAGATGAGCGCCAATATCGACGACGGTAAATTTTTCTCTGCCAACCTCATCGCTACGGAATCTCCGGTACTTTGGGAAAAATCTCCGGAATATAATAAAAAAGACCTTCCACAAAATATAGCCGATGATCTTACCCATACGGATACTGCGTCTTTTATCGTGATTAAAGACGGAAAATTACTTCATGAGCAGTACTGGAAAGGCTACCATGCATTATCCGCGACCAATTCTTTTTCTATGGCAAAAGCCGTAACGGTGATGCTGTTGGGAAAAGCCCTGGAAGAAGGAAAGATCAAAAGCATCGACGATCGGTTTTCGGATTATGTTGAAGAATTTAAAAATAAAGGGTTTGGGGAAAGCCTAACCCTGAAACATTTAGCGCAAATGGAATCCGGCCTTGACTGGAACGAGGACTATAAGAACCCTTTCCTGCCCAATGCCAGAGCCTATTACGGAAGAAGCCTGATGAAAGCAACATTTTCCAGAAAATTTAAACAAAATCCGGGCGAAAAGTTTGAATACCAGAGCGGATCTACGCAGCTCTTGGGGTTTGCCGTAAGGAAAGCGGTCGGACAGTCGCTGGCCAGCTACCTTTCCGAGAAATTCTGGATCCCGATGGGCATGGAGCAGAACGCCACCTGGAGCACCGACGAGAGCGGAATGGAAAAAACCTATTGCTGCATCCATTCCAATGCCCGGGATTTTGCCAAGCTGGGACAATTGTTCCTGAATAATGGAAAAGTTAATGGCAAACAGATTCTGAACTCCGATTTCATGGACCTGATGAAAACTCCGACAAAACACTCGGAAGAAATTTACGGAATGGGCTTCTGGATCAATAACGACAACCCGATTAAACATTATTATTTCCTTGGCCTACAGGGACAGTATATTATTATGGTTCCTGAATACAATATGGTCATTGTAAGAACCGGAAGCTACAACAATCTCCCGAAAACCGACCGGGGCAGGCCGGATCAGGTGAAATTCCTGGTGAATGAAACGGTGAATTTTTTTAGCGGAAACAATTGATTTTGTTTCTCGCCATAATCAAGAGGAATTTAAAATCTGCTGTCTTAAAGGATTTAATATGACTTTTTATGTTAAGAGCTTATTTAGATTTAATTCAGGAGACTTTCCGTCATTTCTCTTAATTTTCTGAAGTAAAAAAACTTTAAGCTTTATGGTTAAAAATAAAGGCTAAATTTAAACAGGGTCCAAATAATCTTCAAGATCATTCCGGATGAGCCTATTTTGCATACAAAACACAAAACCACCCCGTCAAAAATTCTTTGGATTTTCGCCACCCCTCCGGTCTGGAGGGGAAGTTGACCTATTTTACGATAAAACTTTATCTCATTCCATTATTGATTCTTTGTCTCGGAAGCCCGATTTCATGCGCCTGTGGATATGGTTTTCGTGAGGTCATGCTGACATCTTCCCGGAGCTTGTGATGCACCTGGTAATTTTTTTCCTGGTCGGAAGAATACCGCGGGTCGGCAATCATCTGCATTTTTGCCATTTTGTGCACGGTAACAGTCGGGAAATGATAATCAATTTCCACCGTTCCGAGCAGCAGGTAACAGCCCCCGCCCTGGAAATCGTATTCCTTCAGGCTGTCCGGGAAATGGGCCGTATCAAAATATTCTCCGTTCGCATCGATCCATGTCCCGAAATACATCGCTCCTTTTTTTGTTGGCACATGTTTTCTTGAGATGAGATAAGCCAGCATCTTCACCTGTTGTTTGTGGAATCTTGGCAAATCCGCTACCAACACCGATCCCCGGTATTTGGTCTGCAATAGATCGAACGGTGTACAGGAAACCGGAAAACCGATGATCTCGATTTCATCAAAAGCATCTTCAAAACGTTCCCTTTTCAGTTCCGGGAGCCGGAATGGCTGCATAGGCTCTTCAATCAGCATCATTCCACGGTTTTCAGGTTTGAAATTAGCCAGCAGCATCCGGGCTTCCAACAGCAGCTCATTCTTTTGCTTACCGGTGAACCGGAAGGCCCCGATGAAAATCAACGTTTGCACGGTTTCCACCCCGGCAGGAATACGCCTGATGAAATCTTCCAACGAAGTATAATCTCCGTTTATTTCCCGTTCTTCTGTAATTTTATGGACCATTTTTGTCTCAAGCCCCTCCAGCAGGCCAAATCCTAGATAAATATCACTCCCTTTCAGTGTAGTCTTTATGTCACTTGAATTTATACAGGGAAGTTGAATATTCCCGCCGGACATTTTCGCTTCATGGATATAGACTTCGGTACGGTAAAACCCGCCTTGGTTATTGATTACCGAAACCATGAATTCCAGGGGATAATACACCTTCAGGTACAGGCTCTGATAGCTTTCCACCGCATAGGAAGCCGAGTGCGCTTTACAAAAGGAATAGCCGGCAAAAGACTCGATCTGGCGAAAGGCTTCAATGGTAAGGGCTTCGGAATG
Organism: uncultured Chryseobacterium sp.; assembly: GCA_913778085.1. GTDB lineage: Bacteria > Bacteroidota > Bacteroidia > Flavobacteriales > Weeksellaceae > Chryseobacterium. Next base: position 4,160 of record CAJYXJ010000012.1, on the reverse strand, counting down.
GCCTTTTTTCAAACATTTTTCAAAAAAATTAGCCTTTACTTCCTGCAGCTTCTCAATCGACCGCCCTTTTCCGCTCATCGCCCTGCGGAGGGTATCTGCATCAGCCAGGGAAACGCCCCCGAAATACTGGGCAATTTTGATCACATCTTCCTGGTAAACCATAATTCCGTACGTTTCTTTCAGGTTTTCCTCGAATACCGGATGGAAGTATTCAAACTGATCGGGATAGTTATGCCTGAAAATATACTCCCGCATCATTCCGCTTTGGGCCACACCGGGCCGGATAATGGAAGACGCAGCAACCAGGATCCTGTAATTATCGCATTTTAATCTTCTCAACAACCCGCGCATCGCCGGAGATTCGATATAAAAGCAGCCGATGGTTTTCCCTATGGCTAAGTACTCATTGCATTTTGATTCATCTTTGGAAATACTTGTATCACGGATATCAATATCGATTCCCCTGGTTTTCTTAATGAGTGCCACCGTATCGTTGATCGTCCCCAACCCGCGCTGGGAAAGGATGTCTAACTTTTCAAGCTTCATGTCTTCCGCCGTATCCATATCGAACTGCGCGATCGGGAAACCTTTAGGCGGCATTTCCAGCGCGGTAAAATTGGTAATCGGTTCTTCGGAGATCAGGATTCCGCAGGCGTGCATGCTGCGCTGGTTCGGGAATTTCTCCATTAAAGCACCATACCGGTGAACATGCTTTACAATGGAATTCACATCATGTTTTTCAAGAGGATCATTGGCCAGGCTGTCGAGCTCTTCTTTCGGAAGCCCGAAAACCTTCCCGACTTCCCGGAAAATCGATTTGTATTTAAACTGAACATTGGTCCCGCAGAAGGCGACATGCTCTTTCCCGTATCTTTTAAAAATATATTCCAGAATCGTATCCCGGTTCTGCCAGCTCCAGTCGATATCGAAATCCGGGGGTGAATCCCGGTTCAGGTTCAGAAAGCGTTCAAAATAGAGATCAAGCTCAAGCGGACAGATGTCGGTAATCCCCAGGCAATAACTTACAATGGAATTCGCACCGCTTCCTCTTCCCACATGCATCAGTCCCATGCGGTTGCTGTACCGGACAATATCCCAGGTGATCAGGAAATAAGAGCAGAAATTACGCTTATTAATGATTTCCAGTTCCCTTTCTACTCTTTGCCTGGCTTCCGCATGATCGGCTCCATACCTTTTCTCAAGTCCAAGATAGGCCAGCTTGGTCAGCATTTTCAGGTCAGAAGCTTTTGATCTGGTGTAATGCTGCTTGTTACGGACTTTTTTAAAATCAAACTCAAAGCTGCACGTGTCGAGGAGCTTTTGGGTGTTTTCCATGATTTCAGGGTAAAACTGAAAGTCTTCGGCAATTTCTCTTTCGGATTTAAAATATTCGGATTTGCGGCAAATGTCATGTTCGGAAAGTTTGGACAACAAAGTATTGTTATCAATCGCTCTCAGTATCATGTGAAGATTGTATTCTTTCTGGGAAGTGAAAGTTACGGGCTGAAGAATTACCATCCGGTCCATAAGCTTTTTCAGTTCAGGACGTACCAGCAAGTTCAGTTCTTCTTCCCGGATGCCTATGTATTCATGGTCTTTAAGTTGTTTCGGAATATTCTGCAGCGGATAAATTACGGATACGTTTTCAAAAGCAGGTGCTGTTTCCGAAAGTTCTGCACCGTCGCAGTTATAAGCCGTTATCATCCGGTTTATTTCGCCCATTCCGGAAAATTCACGGGCAATGGCGATATACAGGAGCCGGTTTCCTTTCCTGATCTCCATTCCGGCAATAGGTTTGATTCCTGCCTCATCACACTGTTTTTTAAAATCATAAATGGCGGTAACGGTATTGATATCGGTAAGCGCCAATGTTTTAATACCCAAAGCTTGGGCTTTCTGTACGAGTTCTTCTACGGACAAAGTGCCGTAACGAAGGCTGTGGAAGGAATGGCAATTGAGGTACATAGCAAAAAGATTAAAGTATTGTTTTATTTTCTAAATCGAATCCCGAAGCCCTGCCGACAGCATCCGCTCCGAAACGGTTTTTAAGGTAATCCATGGTCTGGTATAAATTCATCTGTTCTTCGGTATCTTCAAAGAGGTTCATCTGGTGGTTTCCGTGGACCAGGTCGGTAAAGCGGAGACCGATCAGGCGGATCCTCATCCTGCGGGTATATAACCGGCTGAAAAGTTCCAGGGCCACTCTGGATAAGGTATGGTCTGCCGAAGTGTAGGCTACACGGCTCTGCTTGGTTTCGGTGTCGAAATTGGCATAGCGGATCTTAACAACCACGGTCGAGGTCAGCCATTTTTCCTGCCTGAGCTGGTAAGCCAGCTTTTCCGACATTCCGTTGAGGATTCTTTTTAATTCCGGGATATCAATGGTGTCTGTTGAAAAGGTTTTTTCCGTAGAAATGGATTTACGCTCGGAATACGGGATTACCGGATTTTCGTCGATGCCATTGGCTTTCCTCCATAGTTCTTTTCCATTGACCCCGATCATCTGCTGCAGAACAAGAACAGGCATTTCAGACAGTGTCTGAATGGTACGGATTCCTACCCGTGATAAGAGCTGAAAAGTTTTATCTCCCACCATTGGAATCTTCCTGATGGAAAGAGGGTTTAGAAAAGGCCTGATTTCAGGGTTTTTGATTTCCATTTTCCCGGCCGGTTTGGCTTCCCCGGTTCCGATCTTGGAAACGGTCTTGTTAGCGGATAAAGCAAAACTGATGGGCAGTCCGGTTTCTTTTTTCACAGCCGCTACGATTTCCTGGGTCCACTGATAGCAGCCGAAAAATTTATCCATCCCGGAGAGATCCAGATAAAATTCATCAATACTTGCTTTTTCCAGAACCGGAACCCTTTGCTGAATAATATCCGTTACGGTGTGGGATAAATTTGAGTACAGTTCATAGTCGCCTTTGATGATCTTTGCGTCAGGACACAGCCTTAATGCCATCCGAATCGGCATGGCGGAACGTATCCCGAATTTCCGCGCTTCATAGGAGCACGATGCCACTACTCCACGGTCGCCTCCTCCGATAATAAGGGGAATACCGTCAAGCTGAGAGTTATTGAGCCTCTCACAGGATACAAAAAACGCATCCAAGTCCATATGTACAATCGCTCGGTCCACCCGACAAAATTAGTTACGTTTTTGAACAAAATTTGTATTTTTATTGTTACAAATTATAACAATGTCAGTTTTATGAGATATCATCAGGCTTTGGAGAGTTTTAAAGAATCGCTTTTATGTAAATGGGAGAATTATCCGTTTTATCGTTTTGTCTATTTACAGATTAGATTACACATAGGCTCGCTTCAATCAAAAAGACATCCATATAATCTATTGATTTTGTTGATGTAATACATTTATTTAGTTCATCAATGCATTAAAGAGTCGTCTCATTCTGAGACGGCTTAATATTAAAATCCTAATTCTTCAAACGGAATTGCGGTACTTATGTATAAAGGTTTCCCTTTTACCCATCCATAGGGTGTAATTTGTTTTACAGCCTCTATAATTTCAGCTTCTGAAATATTTCCAACAACTATCCCATTCTTTTCTATTGTGTCTTTAAATTATGTCAAATTACAGATTATCTTTTAATTATAAGAAACCGTCCCAATAATGAGACGGCTTCAAATACTAAAACCCTAATTCCTTGTAATTTAATACCTTACTAATATACAAAGATTCCCCACCATCATAAAAAGATTTCATTTTGAGATAATAAATTTGATAAAAATTATAAGTAATTCTGTGAAATCTCATGCGAAAAACATAATATTCACCTAACACTTCATGAATTTCGTCATAGCGATGATCATTATGTGCAAATTCTTCATTAGTGAATAATTTTTTATACACTACCTTTCTATATTCATCAAGACTATTGTAATATTCTTTAGGTACTTTATGTTCTTCTTCCAAAAGTTCTCTTAATGTTTTTTCATAGGCTTCCATAAGATTACTATAAGATCCTGCTTCTAAGAAATACTCCTTTTTACCTAAATCTTCAAAATACGACTTGTGTAATCTTCCCCAAAAACCGAAACGAATATAAATATAGTTTTAAATTTGGGAAAGATGAAACAAAGCAAATTTACAGAGGTTCAGATTGTTAAAATCTTATCTGAACAAAATCAGGGGAAAACGG
>CAJYXJ010000011.1 GCA_913778085.1 uncultured Chryseobacterium sp. | reverse complement strand
TTCTGCTTCCTCTCGGTCTTCCCGGATTGTCGTGTCTTCTGTCGTAATTATCGCTGTTTGAACTTGAAGAACGCCCTGATGAAGAACCGTTGGAGCTTCTTCCGTCTCCGTTTCTGCTTCCTCTTGGTCTTCCCGGATTGTCGTGTCTTCTGTCATAATTATCGCTGTTTGAACTTGAAGAACGTCTTGATGAAGAACCGTTTGAACTTCTTCCGTCCCCGTTTCTGCTTCCTCTTGGTCTTCCCGGATTGTCATGTCTATGATCATAATCATCTTCTTCATCGTCGTCATAATCTTCATCATTATAATCATCATCTTCCTCATAATCCTCGTCCTCGTAATCCTCGTCTGCATAATTATTACGGTAGTTGTCAGAATAGGAATCGTCTTCCTCATCCTCATAATCGTCCTCATCATATTCCTCTTCATAATTGTAACGGTCGTCATCATCATAACGGTCATCGTCTTCACGATTATAAGAACCGCTTCTTGAATTGTTGTAATTTGAACTTCTTCGTGAAGTTCCGTTGGAAGAGCTGGATCTTCCTGAACCTGAATTTCTTCTAGTTGACATATATTAATATTTTATTGGTGTCCGGTAAGATATTCAACAATTAAGCCGCAAGTATTACCAAAATACAGATGTGGTATCTTTTGCGGACGGATCCTTTGATGTATATTAACAGATACTGCCTGATTTTCGTTCCTACCACGGCCATTGGCTTGCTAATTGATATGAGAAGATGTATTCAATATTGCTGTTGGTGAGAAAATTTGTGTTATTCTTCCTTTTAATCGGCTTTTCCTTTGTGCATGCGCAGGAAAAGAGAGATTCCATATACTACAGGATCGAAAAATTCTCAGATAAAAGAAAGTTTACGCGTTTTCTACACCGCTTTATCTTCCGGAGAGAACCGGACTCTGCTTCCGTGGAAACCAGGACCGAAAAGCAGGTACAGCAGACCTATGATGGAAAATACATCAGGAAAATCCATATAGAGACCATTGATCCGTTCGGTTACGGTTCCGGTGACAGAAAAGAAAAATCCAGATGGTACGACTGGTTTACCAACCATTTACATTCCAATACAAGGCTTTCAACTGTAAATAATTATCTGCTTTTTAAAAAAGGCGAAGAATACAATGCCCAGAAACTGTATGAATCCGAACGTCTTTTGAGAGGGATGCCTTTCATCAACAGAGTAAATATAAGTGTTTCCGACAGTACATCAGGGAAAGATTCCATCGATGTTGTGGTAAAAGTGCTTGATTCCTGGAGCCTGAAACCGAGGGCCAGCTATTCGGGCAGTAAGATCGGAATGGGTATTAATGAAGAAAACTTTCTCGGGCTGGGACACGATCTGGATTTTCTGTACCGTAACGATTCAAAGGAAAAACAGAATTATTTTCTGGGAAGTTATACTGCTTATAATCTTTGGGGTTCCTATATCAATGCCCAGGTTTTGGGAGAACGGGATTTTTATAAAAATGAAAGAATTAATGTAAACGCAAGAAGAGATTTTTTCTCTCCTCTCACCAAGTGGGCGGGAGGTTTCACTTTTGAATATTTTATGCGGCATGTCCTCCTTCCGCTGGAAAACGATTCCATTTTTCCGGAAGTGCAGATTAAAGTTTACAGCCAGGATCTTTGGGGCGGCTACCAGATTCCCGTTTCATCGGATCCTGAAACCCGGATTTCCAGTAATATTGCCCTGATCGGCAGGCTTCAGAATTATCAGTATAAAGACAACCCGGCGATCGATCAGTATCAGTATTTTACCTCTTACAGCAGCTTTCTTGTATCGGCCGGGCTCATCCAGCGTAAATTTTCCATTGAAAAAAATATTTTCCAGTATGATCTGCCGGAGGATATTGCTTATGGCTATTCGGTAAATCTTACTTCAGGATTTCTGGCCAGAAGCAATAAAATGATACCTTATGCCGGAATTTCCGCTTCCTACGGCGATTTTACAAAGTTGGGATATTTTACTGTAAAAGCACAGTTTGGGAGGTTTTTCAGCGAAGACCGCCAGAACCGGGAGTCTTTCCGTCTGGACGGAACGTATTTTACGAATCTCACCGACTGGAAGTTTGCCAAAGCCAGACATTTCTTTTCCCCAACGCTGGCCTTGGGAAACCCGCAGCACAACTATTCGTACCGAGACCGGATCAACCTTTCCGGCGGTGACGAATTCCCGGTATTTAACGGTGATTATATAGGAACTAAAAAGCTGGTGCTGAGATACCAACTGCAGCTTTTTATCAATAAAGCATGGAAGAATTTTCATTTCAGTCCTTATATTACAGCAGCGGCGGGCTGGCTTGCCATGCCTGATGAAAGGCTTCTGCAAACCCATACCAATACCAAAGTAGGAATCGGGGTCCTCATCAATAATCCGTTTTTGGTGTTCAACAGGATTCAGGTTTCGTTTATGTATTATCCGCGGGTTCCTTTCGATAACAATCAGGTTTTTGATTTTAACAGCAACCGGAATAATGTTCTGCCGTTAAATGGTTTTGGTACGGAGATCCCACATTTTGTAAATTTCGGAAACTGAAGTGGGGTACTGTGGAATCGAAGGCGGGGAGAGGGGTGCCTGATGCTGAAAGTCCGGCATGTGATATTACTGCTTAAAGTCTTTGATCTAAATGCTGTTTATTTATGATGCCAATGTAATTTCAATAAAATATCAATAGAAGTGTGTCAACCCATTTCAACATTCATAAAACAATAGCATCAGCCAAATTTAAATCAATTAGAAATTAAATCAAACCGGCAGGATGAACCAGAATTCAGATCCCTTTCCTTCCTCGCTTTCCACCCCGATTTTACCGCCGTGTTCTTTGATAATATCACCGCTGATGAATAAGCCCAAGCCGAGACCGGTAAATTTCTGTCCCTGATAATTGGTTCGGTAATAGCGTTTAAAAAGATGTTTCAGTTTCTCTTCCGGAATTCCGGGACCTTGATCCCTTACACTTATTTTAACTTCAAAATCGGAAATTTTTTTGGCCGTAATGATAATCTGTTTTGATTCCGGTGCATACTTGATCGCGTTAGTAATAAAATTAATCATCACCTGACCGATCTGCTGGTTATCTGCCACTACCTTTTGCGAAACATCTCCCTGAAAAATAATCTCTTGATCGGTAATCTGCGAAAAGTTCGAGCAGCAGTCATCAAATAGTTCGGAAATGGTGAACGGCCGCTTATCAAGCTTAAGCTGTCCCTGTTCGATTCTGCTGGTGTCGAGGAGGCTGTTGATTAATCCTGATAGTTTATCAAGGCTTTTAATAGATTGGTCCAGAAGCTTGGTGCGTGACTCCGGCGGAAGCCTGTCATGTGACCGCTCTAATAATTGCAGGGATGCTTTCAGCGCGGTAACCGGCGTTTTCAGCTCATGGCTGGCAATGCTGATGAAATCTTCTTTACCCTGGGTGATCATCCTTCTTGCCGTAACATCCATAAACGTACCGATCCCGCCCGTCAGGTTCCCTTCATCATCAAAAAGAGGTGCTGCATTGATGGAGATATACATGATGTCCCTTCCAGGAGCCTTTACACCGATTTCATGATCATATACCGGTTTTTTAGTAGACATCATAATAGACATCGGATGTTCTTCCGATGGCAGCAGGGTGCCGTCCAGCCTAAGGTTCTGCCATTTCGGATCATCATACGTCCTTTCTTTAATTTTACTTTCGGAAAGACCGAGAATATGCTGTGCCATGGGATTTGCATAAACGAGCTGGCCCGTGGCATCAATAACACCCACACCTTCCGCCATGGTTTCCAGAATGCCCTGCAGACGCTGTTCGCTTTTACGAAGGGTTTCTTCCAGAACGCTTTTCTCGATAATAATTGCTTCGCGTTCCTGTATTGCCATGACCTGCGGGGTAACTTCCACAGCCATGTCGATAACGCCAGTTACTTTCCCGTCTTCGAGAAAAGGGGTATAATTAAAGGTAAAATATCCCTCTTCCAGTTGTCCGCCCCGTTTCAGAATCACCGGATTCGAGTGGTCAGAATTAGGTTTTCCCAGCCGGTAGGTTTCAATCAGCCTTTCGGCCGCAGGCTGCCCTTTAAGCTCAGGAAGTATCTCGAAAAGCGATTTTCCGATCACCGAATAATCTTTTTCTATCAAAGCCAGCATTGCGTCGTTAATCATGGTAATGATAAAATCATCACCTTTCAGAAGCATGATTGCCACCGGAGCCTGATCGATAAGGTTACTGAAGCTGATATCGCTTTCTGATAATTTGTTGTTGAGCTGGGTGATGGTGTCATTCAGATCCTTCAGTTCCTGGTTCCTTGATGTAAGGCTCTTATTAAGATCGTCCAAATTGGTAAGGTCATCCTGAAACTTTCTGTTCCCGGACAATAATTCGGTATTTTCTTTCTTAATTTGCCGGTTCATGTGGTGAATGGATTTATTTGATTCACCAAGCTTTTCATTGGTTGCCTTCTGTTCTATATTTAAGGCGGATAACGCTTCATTGCTTGAGCGGAGTCTTTCATTAGAAGCTTTCAGCCCTTCACTGATTTCCTGTTCCTGTTTTTCTTTTTCAAGAACGATGTTACGGGCTTTGACAAGTTCCGTTACATCTCTTGCCGTGTGCAGGATACAATATACATTTCCTTCCTTATTCAGAACCGGTTTAAAAATGAAATTGAGATAAGAAGTAATAACCTCACCATTGATTTCCCGCATTACAGACATTTCTTCAGCCTTGTAAGTTTCTTGTGATTTCCATACCTCATTAAGCAGTTCGGTAAAAGGCTGCTTTTGCATTTCCGGTAATACATCTTCAATTTTTTTCCCGACTACCGACCGGTCTCTCCCCCAAAGGGTGAGCATCGCATTATTTGCCAGCTGGACGGTAAGCTCCGGTCCCGTATAAATGGCAGTAGCGTCACCGGATTGTTGAAGGATTTCCAGAAGAGGCTCGGCGCCTAAAGCAGAAAAAAAATGAGTCATTAAGTGAAAGGTGTTATTATAATTCAAATCAATACAACAAATTTACAATATTTTATGTTAAATTCCATCCAATCATAGGCAAGATCTTTACTTTACCGATAGGCTTCCATATTTCAAAAAATTAAAGGGTAATGAAGGGATTAGATATTAGGTGATTCTTATGGTATTGATTGCTTTTACCCATTCGTTTCGTTTGCAGGAAGTGCAGTGCGACGGACCTTTTTCTAATTCTTCCGTATTGCCGCAGTAGGTGCAGGCATACATGCCTTGTGAAGTAATCTGTACCGATTTGCGGCCATATACCTTCGGCTGTATAGGTAATCCGTACTGTACTTCTTCATCGGGATAATAATAAAAGCTGATGTTACCGTTGGTCTCCAGGATGGCTGTCCTGATCTGGCCCAGATGTTCGATACTCTCCTGGCGCATTTCGGCAAAGAATTCATCCTTGGCAAAAGTATGGCTCTGGTTGTCCAGTAAAACAAACCGGCCTGCCTCTATTACATATAAAGGCTCACCTTCTATAACTTTTTCAAATCGTTCGCTTTTGCTCGCCCAAAAGGTGATAAATCGATATAAGATGATAATGGCGGCGAAGACAATCAGTGAAACGAAAATGGAAGCATCTTTGGTAAACATAGGATCACCGGCGGCAGAGCCCATGGCAATAATGATCGCCACTTCAAAAATGGAAAGCTGCCTTACACCTTTTTTTCCGGTAAGGCGCAGTACCAGAAGCACCATGCTGAACATCAGTAAGGTCCTGATAATGATTTCGACCGCAAAACCGGTACTTAGTTCTCCAATAAAAATTTTCCTGAAATCCAGTTCTGTCATGATCCAATTCATGATCCTGATTATGCAAAAGATCAGCCATTACAGTTTAGGGAGTCAATAACGTCTGCAATTTTCTATGACATTTAAAAGCCGGCTCAGAAATTTTAATGGAACAGGGATCAGGAAAAAAAAGATTTATCCTCTTTTAGGGAAACGGACGTACCGTATCGTCTCAAGAAACTGTTTTATTTTGATTTCATTATAATTTAGACCTGTATCTGTTTTAAATATAGAATTTTTATTTGGAAATTAAAATCTCAATGGTTCATATTTTCTAAAAGTCGCTTTTCTGGCGAAACAGAATAAATGTACCACATAAATGCATATTGTCCTGTGATTAAACGTAAAACTGATTAAGGATTCATACCTTTGCCGCCTTTTAAAACTGTTAAGTGACATTCAAAAAACTAATACTTTTAGGGGTATTTGCTATGCCTTTATCTCTTTATGCCCAGCGGGCAGTATCCAGGATTTATTCAGATTTCGGCGGCTTTTGGGATAGTTTCAGTACCATTCAGCCAGATAACAGCCACAACCTTCTTGCTTTCAGATGGGATGCGGATGGATCCGGTACGGTCTACGCTCCGGTGACATACAGTACCGGCGTCAATGATGCGGCACTTACCTCAGCCGGCCTTACATTTCAGCCCGGCACCTTTATATCTCTGCCGATCTATAACATCCCTACGCCGGGTAACAGTACATTTATCGGAGTAGGGAAAATGTACGGAGGGAACGGCAATGTTTCACCGGTTCCTGTAAACAACAATATGGTGGAATATCTGTCAGACGGCGCAAATGGCCTCGGGCTGGGTTCCGCTATCTTCAACATTCCTCAGGGATCAAGCATCAGCCTGAATACGATGGGGATTGTTGCTTCTTCTATCGGTGATGGGGTTCCGGACCTTATCTTTACCCAGATGGGAAACCCATCTTCGGCCAATGACAGCTACCATTTTGAAGACATCAACGGGAATATTGTAGGGACGACCTATTCTGTGGCTTTCAGCAATGTGCCCAGCATCGGAAAAGCATGCTGGAAATTCTATAATGCCAATGTGAATCCCCCTGCTTATAATGCAGGTACCTCCGCCGGTTGTGAACGGGAAATCCGGGTACTGGCTGCCGATTGGTCGGAATTCGGAATTACACCTGCCAATTATCCGCAGGCCGTAAAGCTCATCCAGTCTTTTTCAGGAACCTCGGATCTTGCATTTATCGGGGCTTATAATCACGAGTCAATTACTTTTGCCGCCAGTATCGCAGGAAATGTTTTTAATGACAATAACGCCGGAACTCCCGACGGAAACGGCCTGGCAGGGGTTATCATGAAACTTTTCAGCAACAATGTCGAAATTCGGAGCACGGTAACCAATGCCCTGGGCTTTTATTATTTTGATAATATCAATACCAATATCAATCAGGGGCCTTACCGGGTAGATGTTGTGACGCCGTCAGGTTTTCAGGTGGTCGGGAACAGGGCAGGAAACACCTCTTCCAGCCTTCCGGTTGTTTTAAACAACAGTACTTCCACAGGTAACCATTTTGGTCTTCATCAGCCGCCGGTGGCCAATAACGACCATCTGTCCGTAGAAAAAAACAATTCCAAGAGTTTGCTGATTACGGGTAATGATTCGGACCCCAATTCCGGAACCCTAATGCTCTCCTCCATTAATCTTGTACCGCCTTCCGGCGCCGGAAACATCGTATACAGCAACGGTTTGATAAAAGGGTTCACCATGAACGGACAGGGAACCTGGCTGGTAGACAATGCCGGACTGCTGACTTTCACTCCGGTAACAAATTATTTCAATACCGCGAGCCCTTTCAGATATACCATTAAGGATGCCGCCAACTTAACGAGCAATCAGGCCACCGTTACCACAGCGGTAGATTATTGTACCAAACCGGGATTGACCGGAACGCCCGATGTATATACCGAGCTGGGGATCTCCACACTTTCGTCACGGTTCAAGAACTGGCCGGCCGGTCCGGGCATCAGCAACGGAGGGATTCCTAACGGCGCTGTGGCTTTGGAGTCTTCTGACAAAGGATTGGTCATCACCAGGGTGGCCGATACTGCTGCCATTGTCAATCCCGTGAAAGGAATGGTTGTTTATGACCGTAGCGCTCAGTGTGTGAAATTATACAACGGAACTGTCTGGAACTGTATTAAAAGAAGCTGTAATGACTAAAATATTGAAGAAATTGATTATAAGACCGTATATTCTGCTTTTTTTATTGGCAGGAAATTTTACAGATGCACAAGTTTCCATTGGTAAACAAGGGCTTTCGGGAGGAAGTTCCATCCTGGAATTTTCAGGAATGACCCAGACTTTCGCTTCTGAAGATACGGAAACCGGCAATATTAAAGGACTTATCCTTCCTGCTGTGACGGTTTCTCCTGCTTTCAGTATAATTAATCCCCCAACAGATCATCCGCAGAACGGAACCTTTCTGTTTGATAAGCAAACCTCAAAAGTACGGATGTTTGAAAACGGAAACTGGATGGATATGACGGATTCGGGAACATCTTCAGCCATCATACCTCTTACTGGAACCGAAACGGGCAACGGTGTTATTATCGGAGCCTCATCCAGCAGCGCAAAAGGTGCTTTGATACTGGAATCAGCGAATAAAGCGATGATCCTTCCGCACATTAAAAATCCGCATTTAACTGTTAAAAACCCTTATCCCGGGATGATGTGTTTTGATACTGTAAGCAAATCTGTTGCGGTGTTCGACGGAAATAAATGGAGTTACTGGAAATAAACGTCAGTTCAAAACTCTCGCCGATATATTATAAAATAACCTCCTGAGCAATAAGTTCAGGAGGTTACTTTTATATAAGGTATTTAAGCAAATTAGTTTTTCTGCAAATTACCGATCAGGTCTTCAATTTTAACGATTACATCATCAATATCAAAAGGCTTTGATACAAATACGTCCGCATCACACGAATTGATAACGGTTGCTTCTTTTGCATGTGCGCTGATGATCATCACAGGAATACCGGATGTTAAAGGATCATTTTTCAGCTCATTGCAAAGATCGGTTCCCAATCCGTCCGGTAGACGTACATCCAAAATAAAAATATCCGGAACTACGGACTTGTCTCTAGCATTAAATGCTTCTGCAGTAGAGAAAGAACGCACATCATAGTTTTCAAATGACAGGAGCAACTGTAATGCATCTCTGATGCCTGTCTCATCTTCAACGATAAAAATTGTTTTCATACCTGTTGGCGGGCAAAAACAGAGCCAATCTCTGCTTGATGAAATAATTTTTTTTATATGCAGCTTTAAATTAAGATAAATCTGAAGCAGAAATCAGATAATGGAGATGGATGACGGAGACGGGAAGATATAAATGAGCCTTACCTCACAAGTAAATGGTGAATTGGATAATAAAATGCGAACCGTATTATAAAAAAGCAAAGTCCAGGACTTGGATCAAACCATTTTAAGTTGCAAAGATTCATCAGGAATAAAATTTGAAGCCGCTTTGCATTGGAAAGAGGCAAGATCCAAGGATTTATCTCTGATAAAAAATGAATACTGCTGATTTTAGAAAGAATAAAAATTTCAGAGATTAGTATCAGCAGCGTAAGAATCTGACAGTGTTCAATTCTTTACGAAACATACCACCGCTTTTTTTAGAGGTTTTGAGAATTCCAGCCTATTATATTCATAAGTACTGGGTAATCAGCAAAATCTGCCTGATATTAAAAAGAAATTATTTTTTCTTACACAGCATCCTTCCCACTCCTGATAAGGTGCAAAAGCTTCATTGCCGCCATTGTCCCCATACTGAATCCGTCATTGATGATGCATTCATAAGATTCATCAAGGTATTTGGGCAGAATCCCCTCAGTGATCGCCACCACCTTTACTGCTGAGGTCGAGACTTTCTTCTTGATGAGTGAACTGTGCAATCCGGCAAGCGTTTCGTCACTCATGGCAAAATACCCGTCAAAACTTTCATAATCAAGAATGATGTTCAGTTTTTCCTTTACATTATCAGCCGACTCACAGTAAATAACTTTGCATTCCATACTGGGAAGGGTATTGATCTTTTGCAGGAAAAAATCTTTTCTTGCCTGGGTAATTTCAAGATTTTCATCCCCGAAAACAGCCAGTACTTTTTTACAGCCGCTTTCAATAAATCGGTCAGCAGCGGCAACGGCGTACAGTTTATTATCAAAAATAATCTCTTCGAAAAAGTTCTGCGGGATGGTCTTGTCAAAAATAACTGCCGGAACCTCGATTTCCCGGATTTTCTGCAGGTGCGAAAGGTCTTTGGTATGCCTCGTAAGCGAAATCAGGATTCCGTCTACTCTTGAGTTGATACAGGTTATAATATTTTCTTCCTCCATACTGAGCGACTCTTCTGAGGAAAGCACAAAAAAGTGATAACCTTCTCGGTGAAGGACTGAAGATATTCCTTTGATGATCGAGGGAATAAAAAACATCGACATTTCAGGAATGATCAGACCGATTACCTTGGAAGACTTTTTCCGGAAATTAATGGCAAAATCGTTGGGAATATAATTAAAGGTTGCTGCTGCCTCCTTTACCCGCACCTTCACCGCGTGGCTGATGTCAGGATGGTCTTTCAGTGCTCTGGATACGGTGGAAACGCTGATATTGAGCATTTCTGCAAGGTCTTTTATAGTGACTCTTTTCATTTTTGAGTTAATGGAGGCAATTTTTGGGTTAATTTAGTGATAATATGAGGCTAAATTTAAGTTAAAAAATGTTAATATTTTAAGATTAAAAGTTAATAAAAAGTTAAAATAAAAATTAGTTATCCACCGCAAACGTTTGCGCAAACGTTTGAAATTAACACTAATTTAATACAGCTTGGAAAACGTATTTTGGATTAAGTAAAAAAAATACTTTTAGACCATAATAAAAAACTCCCAAAAAATTATGGAATCAAAAATTTTTACCAGACTTCTCATTTTCAGTGCTATGAATACCGCAGCATTTATGTTCTCTCAGAATACGGAAAATGATACCATTACCAGAGGCAAAGCCATTGATGAAGTAGTGGTAACCGGAAATTCAAATCCGAAAGCCTCCATTAAAACCAGTACGTCTATCTCTACCTTAAAGATGAAAGATATAGAAAATGCAGCACCAAGAACGACGGCTGAAATTTTCCGGACTATTCCGGGAATCCGTTCAGAATCTTCAGGAGGAGAAGGAAACTCAAATATCACGGTAAGAGGGGTTCCTGTTTCGGCGGGAGGTTCAAGATACTTGCTGATCCAGGAAGGCGGTCTTCCGGTAATGCAGTTCGGGGATATCGCTTTCGGGACACAGGATCAGTTTACCAGATTCGATTCTTTTGTTTCCAGAGTTGAAGCACTCAGAGGCGGTTCCGCATCTGTTTTTGCAAGCAACTCTCCTGCAGGAATCATCAACTTCATTACCAAAACGGGGGAGAAGGAAGGTGGAAGCATCACCCAGCAGATGGGCCTCAACTATAAAAACTACAGAACCGATTTCGATTACGGAACCCGGATTGCTGAAGGAACTTACGCTGCCGTAGGCGGATTCTACCGGATTGGTGACGGACCGAGAAAGACAGGATTCAATTCCAACAACGGCGGACAGTTCAGGCTTTCTTTACTTAAAAAGTTTGATCGCGGAAGCTTCAGGGTATACGCGAAATTTCTGGACGACAGAACTGCTGCTTATATGCCGATGCCGGTAAGCGTTACCGGATCCGACTCGGACCCGAAATGGTCTTCGTTGCCGAGCTATAATATTCTTACCGGAGCTTTGCAGACCATCAATTTACAGCATGACAGAACCCTGGGGAATGATGGGAATATCTTCAACAGCGATATTTCGGACGGAATGCACTCTATTTCCAAGACCATTGGCGCAGAATTCAATTATGATCTGGGAGAAGGGTGGAAATTTGAAGAGAAAATCCGGTATGCTGCTAATACAGGCCAGTTTATTGCTCCTTTCCCGGCAAGTGTAAGCAAAGGAAGCGATTTCTTTACCGCAGCAAACTTTACCAATTTCGGAAGTGCCGTTTATGCAGGAACCAATACGCCGGTGGACATGAACGCTTATTATATGAAACTCGCTCTTTTCAATGTAAAACTCAACAACTTCAATAATTTTGTAAATGACTTCAACATCAGCAAAAAATGGAGCAATGTGAAAATGAATGCCGGATTATACAAGTCTTCCCAAAACATCGATATGTCATGGATGTGGAACAACTATATCCAGGAGGTAAACGACAGCAATGCAAGGCTGGTGGATGTTAAAAATGCATCAGGCACATTAATTACGGATCACGGTTTGCTGAACTATGGAATGAAAGACTGGGGCAATCTTAAAAGAGACTATAATACAAAATATGATATTACCGCGCCGCATGCACAGATCGAAATCAATGCAACCGATAAGCTGACCATCGATGCCGGAGCAAGATACGACATCGGAAAGGTAACCGGCTATTTCTCCGGAGCTACGGTAACTTCCACCAGCCGGGATATGAACGGAAACGGGGTTATCGATATTCCTGAACAACTGGTGGGTTCCAACGACAACATCATTGTTCCTGTGAATTACCGGTACGGAATTTTCGGGTATTCGGTAGGAGCCAACTATGCGCTTAATAACAAGAACGCCGTCTTCGCGAGGGTAAGCCAGGGAGGAAGCGCTTCGGCAGACAGGATCTTATTTTCAGGATATAACTATACCAATAATGACGATCCGGCACTGGATGCAGTGAAGGTGAATAAAGTGAATCAGGTGGAAGCCGGATACAAACTGAGAGGGGCCGGTTATTTTCTTAACACAACCTTGTTCTATGCAGGAACAAAAGAAGCCAACTATGAAGCAACCACTCAGAGAAAAACGGAAAACAAATACCAGTCGTTGGGTGTTGAGCTTGACGGATATTACAGAATCAGCAAAAGCTTTGATGTGAAAGCGGGACTTACCTATACCCACGCTGAAATAAAAAATGCGCTTGATCCGACAATTATCGGGAATATGCCGAGAAGAACACCGAAATTCATGTATTCAGTAAACCCTAATTTCAATATGGATAAATTTAATATAGGTTTCTACCTGATCGGGGCCACGAAAGCCTTTACACAGGACAACAATAAGCTGATTATGCCGGGCTACGCGATCATGAATCCGTATGTTTCCTATCAGGTAATGAAAAACCTTACCGTAAGCGTCAATGCGAACAATGTCTTCAATACCATCGCCGTTACGGAAGCTGAAGAAGGATCGATCACCGGCGGAAACGGGATCGTCAGAGCGAGAACCCTTCCGGGAAGCACGTACAGTGCCAGTGTAAAATTTGATTTTTAATAATATACATTCTGTGGAATGAATCGTAAGGTTCATTCCGCATTTTAATAACAGCAATATGTTTAAACAAGAAGCCATTGAGGTCATCCGGAAAGCCATTACTGCAGAAGGAATATTGGCATCGGCACAGCATCGGGACAACTATGCCAGGGTATGGGCGCGCGATTCGATGATGACGGGATACGCAGGGATTTTAACGGAGGATGAAGAGATACTGGCCGGACTGGAACAGTCGATAATCACACTTGCTCAGCACCAGGCAGAAAACGGGCAGATCCCGTCTAATGTGGTAAATGCCAAAGCAAGCTACGGAACTCATGTCGGAAGAACCGATGCCACAACCTGGTGGGTTGTTGTTACCTGCGAATATCTTAAAAAACAGGAAAGTAAAGTCCTTAGAGAACAGCTTCAGCTACAGGTCTACAAGGCGCTTTCCTGTCTTAAAACCTGGGAATATAACCAGAGAGGACTGGTCTACAGCCCGCTGGGAGGGAACTGGGCGGATGAATATGTCACTTCCGGATATACTTTATACGACAATGTCCTTCGGTATTGGGCATTAAAAAATACTGCTGAAGTCTTTGACGATGAGGATCTGAAAACAGAAGCAGCAAAAATACAACAACTGATCCAGGAGAATTTTTACAAAAACAATTCGGACACTCTAAAATATCATGAAACTGCCTATGCTAAAACTCCACCAAAACCTTATTTCTGGGCCTCACTGAATGCCAATGGCTATGATATCCGGTTTGACCTTGCCGGAAATGCACTGGCCATCCTTTTGGATTTTGAGCTGGATTTCAAAGCTTTTTCAGTTTTCCTGAAAACCGTGCACACCGAATTCGGCCACTGGATGCTTCCCGTCTTTTACCCGGTGATTTTCCCGCATGATGATGACTGGAGACTGCTTGAAAACAATTACAGCTACAGTTTCAAAAATGAGCCGCACCATTTTCACAACGGCGGATCGTGGCCGATTTTCCTAGGTTGGCTCTGTCTGGGACTCAAAAAAAGAGGACTCCCGGAAATCCCCGTAAAAATCCTTGCCCAATATGAAGCGCTGATGCAGAAGAAAGGAGAACATTTCAGGGAATATTACTCCACGGATGAGTTGCTCCCGCTGGGAACGGAAGAGCTTTGTTTCTCCGCATCGGGATATCTTTTAATGACAAATTAATTCGCAAAATTTTTTTTGACACCTGAGCCACATAAGATTTTAGTTTAGCTTATTACGCATATTTTAGATCACATAAGATTAAAAATCAAAAATTTTTTTGGCATTCTGCCACTAAGGAATAGAAGAATAAGTGTATAATTAAATCTTACAAGGAATTTTTAAAAATGAGGGTTAAATTTTTAAAGAATAAAATGAAGCGTCATCAACTGTGAAAATCCGTGAAAATCTGTGGTAGAAAATAAGCTCTGCGGTCTTCGTTAAGTAGAACGCCTCTGCAAACTTAAAAATTGTTAGTAGTCAAAGAAAACTTCGCGGCCTTTGCGTTCAGAATAAGAATTTAGTAATAACAAAAGATAATCAAAAAATTACAACATGATCGGTGATATAATCGAACTCGATGAAAAACATCTGGCCACAGCCGGAACCATTATAGCTTTACTCAAACAACGTTTTTCAATTCAAAATGTACCCAAAATCGTCATCGGCATTGCCGGAGAAAGCGGAAGCGGAAAATCGGTAACGGCATATGCCCTGCAGAAAGTGCTGGAACGGGAGCAGGTAAAAAGCCTGGTGCTGCAGATGGACGACTATTTTAAGCTTCCCCCCAGAACCAATCACAAAAACCGGCTGATATCTCTGAATAATGTCGGAATCCATGAAGTGGATCTGGAGACGCTTGCCCAAAACATCAGTGCCTTTAAGAGCGGCATTTCGGAAATTGAAAAACCGTTGGTTCATTATAATGAAAATTCCATCAGCACAGAAAAAATCAATGTTTCGGAATATGAGGCTGTTATTGTGGAAGGAACTTACATTTTTGAGGTGGAAGGATTTGATTTTAAAATTTTTATAGACCGCAATTATCGGGATACTTACGAAAACCGCATGAAACGGAACCGTGATGAAAAAAGTGACTTTGTGGAGGAAGTTCTGGAAATCGAACACCGGATCATCCGGAATTTCAGAAATAATGCGGATCTTATCCTCGGAAAAAACTATGAACCCATAAACTAGACTCTATGAATGTAAATAGAATCATTCCGCGCCTAAGCTTCTGGCAGATCTGGAATATGAATGTCGGCTTTTTCGGTATTCAGTACAGCTTCGGGCTGCAGCAGACGGCGGTGAATCCCATTTATACCTTTCTGGGAGCCCATGCGGAACAGCTGCCCATCCTGAATCTGGCAGGCCCGATCACCGGATTGCTGATCCAGCCTTTGATCGGGGCCATCAGCGATAAGACGTGGAGCCCGAAATGGGGCCGCCGGAAGCCGTTCTTTCTGCTGGGAGCAGTATTCTGCAGTATTGCTTTGTTTCTGTTCCCTTTCAGCTCTTCGATCTGGATGGCAGCCGGACTTCTGTGGATCCTGGATGCGGCCAACAATACCGCAATGGAGCCTTACCGCGCGTTTATCGGCGATAAGCTGCCGGAGAACCAGCAGACGTTTGGGTTCCAGATGCAGAGCCTGTTCGTAGGAGCGGGGATTACCCTTGCTAATCTTTCACTGTTTGTTTTCCAGAAATACCTGGGAGGAAATGCGGCGAACGGAGGTATTCCGGTTTGGGTGTACTATTCTTTTTTCCTGGGATCTTTCTGCTCAATTGCATCCGTTGCATGGTCAGTCTACAAAACACCTGAAATTCCGCCTACGGATGAAGAGCTGGCAGAATTAAAAAAAGCTAAAGCGGAAAGCACATTTTTTACACCTTTTATAGAAATTATAACCGCCATCCGGGAAATGCCAAAAATCCTTTGGCAGCTGGCTTTGGTTTATCTTTTCCAGTGGTATGCGCTTTTTGTCTACTGGCAATTTATCACGCCGATGCTGAAATGGTCGTTGTATGGTATTTCCGAAGCCGATGAAATAAAAGCAAACGGTTTTCTGGATAGTACAAGAAAAGGAATTTCCGTGGCCGCTTCCGACATGGCCTGGGCAAAAGGGGTACTTCACCAGGTAGAAGTAGCTGTGGGGCAGACCGGACTGATGAATGGTTCCTACAATATCATAACCATGCTTTCCGCCTTGCTTCTGGTTCCTTTCGCCAATAAATTCACTTCCAAAAATACTTATATCTGCTGCCTGTTCCTTACGGGTTTCGGACTGATGACTTTACCGTTCATCAAAAACGAATATCTCATTTTACTCCCAATGATCGCTTTGGGAATCGGATGGGCTTCAATGATGGGACTGCCTTATTCCATGGTTTCTGCTTCGATCCCTCACAGCAAAAGAGGAGTTTACATGGGCGTGATCAACATGATGATTGTAATCCCGATGCTGATACAGACCTTGTCTTTTGGATTTATCTTCAATAATTTCTTGGGCAGCAACCCTTCTTCGGCGATAATCCTGGCCGGTGCTTTATTTATTGTGGCCGGAAGTTGTGTATTTGCTATGAAACCGCATCTTTCAGCATTAAAAAAATCTGTTTGAAGTAGTGTAGATGATTTCAGTCATACCCTAAAGCGGAAAGAATTCTATATATTTATTTCTGAAATTTTATAAATTGTATTTCGAGTGTATTAAAAAAGGAACGGCAAATCGTCGTTCCTTTTGTTTTTATTTCTACAATTAATTACGTTCAGTTTTTATATCTGAGCTTATTTGAAATATGAAACTGTCTTGCATAATTTCTTTAAATAAACTGGCAGCGAATATTGTTTTATATTCAAATTATCGGCAGCGATTGAACTCTTTCGCTTTTCTCTTCCAGCTTATTATTAATAATCTAAGATACCAATTGGTTTGCTTCAGAGGACTGTTTTATTGCCAGAGCCACTCTTTTTCCGGCCGTATCGCAGAAGTCGAGTCCCGAGTAATCCGGATTCAGGCCGGCGATGTAGGGAACAGCCATGATATAAAGATTTTCTGTAGCTTCACCATAATAATCCAATGCCTGGAAATGATCGTTGATGTTTAATCCATCCACCCGGAGGTAAAAATAATCCGGTTCTATTTTCAGAATATGAGAACTGTCTTTTTCAAAAGCTTCCGCGCCTTTATTTTTGTCCTTAAATCTGAGATAACCTGAACTGATGCTTCCATCCTTACGCAGTCCTTCAAAAGGAATGTCATTGAACTGTATAGGCTGCTGTCCGATGGCATCAATATACAACCGGTAATGCTGTGCTTTTTTGTTTCCCTCATCATCATTGTAATGATAGACGGCCCCTTCATTTTCATCCGGTTCCACGCGGCTGTCTTCATCTACGCTGATGAGATCGATGATCCCCGCATTATACAGGGCAATAATTTCACGGTAGGAAGACTGCGGAAGAGAAGCAATAATTACCGAAATCAGCGGTAAGAGGGTCTTGCGCATCCGCATCATATCTTCTGCCGAAAAATGTTTCGCCGGATAATTAATCGCATAGCTAAATGCCGCAAGCATTTCTTTCCAGGCTATGGTCTGGTGTCTTTCGATGGATTTCTGTGCTTCCCGGTATTCTGCTTTAAAAAGTTCGAAACTGTCCAGTTCGTCCCGCAGGCTTAACATCTTTTCTACAAATTCCTCAATGCTTAAATCTTTGATCTCGTTGTAAAATTGCTCATTCTTCTTTTGCAAAGGCTTTTTAAAATTCCTTTCAAAAATATAATCAAGGTCTACAAAACCGCCGTTGTTCTGCTTGTACTCATAAATTTCGTCCTGCGACATAATCCAGCCTTCGGAATACGGGCTGCCTTCGGAATGGAACCGCAATGCCGGAAGATAACCTCTCTTTGAAAACAGCGTCATCGAAAAATTTTTGCTCTCTTCATGCGGAGTATAAGTATATTCATTATTTTGTTGGGTAAATGTACCGTTCAGATGAGCCAGGGTTTTTACCGCATCTACGGCAGTGAGGGAAGTTCCCCGAATAGCTACGGGGTGATTGGTAATCCCGGTGAATTTAGAGGGAGGGTAAGGGGAATCGTACCATCCTTTTACTTTTTCCTCATTCTTTTTTGGCCAGTGGTGCCCGGTGCAAAGAATGACACGGGAACAGATAAACTCATCACCTTTTTCAGTTATGATATGAAAATTATCCTCTTTTTTATAGATGTCCGTAACAGGAGTTTCTTTATGAACTTTTATCTCAGTTCCCATTTTTCTGGCCTGGTTTAAAAGAAGCTTAAACTGCTCTTCCATATAATTACCCAACAGTAGCCTGGGAATCACCTGATATTCATTAATGTTTTTATAATCGCTGAAGTCCGGATCTTCAGAATAGGGTTTACGCATGATGTATTCGGTAAAAGTTTCCGGTAAATGCGGCAGTTCATTTGCCGATACGTTGGCTACATGCTCATGGCAGGCACCGCGCTCGCTGTAAGGCATTCCTGCTCCCAAACGGTTGCTTCTCTCAAAAATATATAATAGATCGGGCAAGGTCTGTTCGGAGATCAGATGTTTGACGGCGAACAGAGCGGCAGGACCGCCTCCGATGATCGCAATGCTGTCGGGTTTTTTCATGATACTGATATTTTTCGGTTATTCTCGGACCATAGAAATGGGAATCAGCAATAAGAATCAGCAGTATGTCTTTTTCAGGTATTGCTGTAGTCTATATCATTATCTAAGAATATGACAGAACTGATGATTACAAAATTATTGCTTACCGTTTTTATGATTCCCCTCATAATTTGCAATAAGTATGCCCGCAAACCATTATGTGGTATGTAAAGTTTCCAAACCGTACCCAACGGTCTGTAAGCGGATTATTTGCGGTTGTTTATAGTTATACGGTTGCCGTCTGCTTGATACGGCAAAGAGAATCGATGAGTAATCTTACCTGAAGCGGTCTCTTCTTTTTGTCGACCTCCAGCCGGTTGTAAAATCCGGTTTTTACAATCACCATGTTCTGCTCCGGAATCATAATAATGAACTGGCCGAGAAAACCGTAAAAGAACCGGCTTTTTATTTCGTTTTCATCATCAGCCCATACGGTAAAGCAGAAAGCATCGTTCTGAGAAGTTGGCGTAAGCATCCTCTTGCAGTAGTCTTTACTGATCAGCTGTCGGTCTTTCCACCGGCCGTTCTGCATAATCAATTGTCCGAGTTTTGCAAAGTCCCTGGCCGTAGCATGGATGCAGCAGAAAGCCTTTTCCACACCTTTTTCATCCGTGCTCCATTTGGCCGGAAACTCCATGCCCAGCGGCTTCCATATTTTTTCGGACAGATAGGCTGCGAGATCCTGATTGACAGCTTTTCTCAGGGCAAGGCCGAGGAGTTGGGCGGCAACGCTCTGGTATTCATACCTTGTACCGGGCATCTCTATAAAATCAATATCAAAAGCCTGCTCGGCAAGGTCCTCTACAAAATACTGTTTCGAATTTTCGGCAAATGGATGGCGGTACTCTTCGATCCAGTCGAATCCTGCCTGCATGGTCATTAGGTGTTTGAAGGTAAGATGTTTTCCGTAAAAATTTTCCGCATACTGCGGAAAGAGAGTCGAAATTAGCTGGTCTTCGGATTTAATGTAACCGTCATCAATAGCACACCCTACGAGAACCGACAGAATTCCTTTTGCCATAGAAAAAGAATTCATGAGGGAAGAGGAATCGTGATCTTTCCAATACTGTTCTTGCAGGAGCTTTCCGTCCTTTACAACAAGCAGAGAAGAGGCTCTGGTCTTTTTCAGCTCCTGTAAAATATCTTCAGAGAGAATGCTGCTGTTATATGAGCTGTCTTTTTTCCAAGGTTCTGCTTTCAGATTCGGAACCGGCCGGGAAGGAAATTTCTCTTCATCGTCAATGGATGGGGTAACGGCTCCTTTTTTCAGATTCAGCGCTGCTGCTTTGAAAATGTAACCGTATCCCGAAAGATAAATGGCTGCTGCCACCGCAGAAGTTCCGACTGCCAATGCCGCTAGTATTTTTTTCATAAATTAAACTTTGTAGTTAAGCCAGATCACTTTTCACATCATCAACGGCAGCCTTTCTTCAGTTTAAAGATCAGTGATTTCGGTAAAGATACCTTTGAATAGTCAATAATTTTAGTGCCAAACTTGATTTTAAAATTTTAATAAGAAATATCTTCTCATCGGATGCTTTTTGCTTTTACATAAAAACCCATCTATTTTAAGGAATGGTTTTTGCAACTTTTTGGCAGATCATTGAAACATTTACAACCGAAATATTATGAAAATCTATCTACTATCGGTGGCTGCTTTATTGTTGTTCAGCTGCAAGGAAAAAAACAAATCCGACGGAACCGGGCAGGCCGATACTGCCGTTACCCAAAACGACACTTTAAAGCTTCCGCCACCCAATGAAAAAGCTTCCAAAAATAAGTTCAGCAATGTGATAGGCTGGCCTAAAGATAAAACACCTACGGCTCCGGAAGGTTTCACAGTGACCCGTTTTGCGGAAAATATTAAAAGCCCGAGAAACATGATCCAGGCTGAGAATGGCGATATTTTTGTGGTGCTGTCCAACTCTGAGCGGACGGTCTCCGAAAAAATCAAAAACGACATCAGCGGGAAAAGCGATGCGGAAGTAGGCGGAAAATCGGCCAACAGGATCCTGATGTACCGTGATGCCAATAAAGATGGAATTCCGGAATCTTCATCCGTATTTCTCAGCAACCTGAACCAGCCGTATGGAATGCTGATCATCGGCAATCAGTTTTATGTTGCGAATACCGACGGCGTGTGGGTCTATCCGTATAAATCAGGAGATACCAAAATTACACAGCCCGGGAAGAAAATCGTAAGCCTTCCTGCAGGCGGCTACAACAACCACTGGACCCGGAACCTGATCGCCAACAAAGACCAGTCTAAAATTTATATCTCTGTAGGATCCGGAAGCAATGTAGGGGAAAACGGAATGGAAAACGAAATAAGAAGAGCGGATATCCTGGAAGTAAATCCCGACGGAAGAGGCGAAAGAATTTACGCAGCAGGACTTAGAAATCCTGTAGGCATGAGCTGGAACCCGGTAACCGGGGAACTCTGGACCGTGGTAAATGAAAGGGATGAATTGGGAGATGAACTGGTCCCGGATTACCTGACAAGCGTAAAGCAAGGTGCTTTTTACGGTTGGCCTTATGCTTATTTCGGGAAAAATGAAGATCCGAGAAGAAAAGGTGAAAAGCCGGATCTGGTCGCAAAAACTATTGTTCCTGATGTTCCTTTGGGAAGTCATACGGCTTCGCTGGGGTTAACTTTTTACACCGGATCCCAGTTTCCTGAGAAATATAAAAACGGAGCTTTCATCGGGCAGCACGGCTCATGGAACCGCTCTTCACTGGTTGGGTACCAGGTTGCTTTCGTTCCTTTTAAAGACGGGAAAGCTTCAGGTTCTTACCAGCCGTTTCTTACCGGATTTATCGCTAACGAACCCAAAGGTGATGTTTACGGCAGGCCGGTAGGTGTTCTGCAGCTTTTAGACGGATCTCTGCTGGTAGCGGATGATGTAAGTGGTATTGTCTGGAGGGTAGCTTATAATAAAAAATAGTTTAAATGCTTTGATAAAACAGACGGTCCGAAAGAACCGCCTGTTTTATTTTAAACATCTGTAATATTGTTGTAATTTATGATTAACTTAAGATAGTGAGAATAACTTGCAACCTATTCATACTATCTTGTTAATGCCGGTAAGATGCTCCGACGAAATAATGCTTTTGAGCCTGATGCTGAATTCCGTAGTTAAACCCCGCATCTACTTTAAAGTCCTTGGCGACATCAATTTCAAGGGCAGCGTTAATGTAATTGGAAAGTTGATGCGCTTTGAAATCATAGGTATAATAGGTTTCCGCTATTGCATCAATGCTTTTTATGATGGAGTGGCTGATTGTTAAAGTCTGTAGAAGTTCCGTGTGCATAGCAGGCTCGTCAAGATCTTTAAGGCGGTCAACCTCCACCTGGAACCCGAGTTTCCACTGGCCGGGCAATTTATATAGCATCGGTACGATAAGACCGCCTTCAAAACGGCTTTCTTCATCATATCCGGAAGTCGGAAATTTAATATAAGGCAGGACGGCAAGTACAAAATTTCCATGGTCGTTGCCTATGAGGTTCTGCTTTATTCTGAAATTAATATCTCCGAAACCCTCGGTTCTTTGCCGCACGCCGGAAGACAGATCCTTTTCTTGCTGAACACCATAAGTCTCAAATCCGATCTGTATGGCGGTGGAACCGGTAATCCCCAGCTTTATATTTCCGTGGTTTACCAATACCGTAGAAACTTCACGGGAATCTGATTTCTCCTTAATCAGCCGTACCAGATCTGTTTCGTACTGAAAGTGGCCTGCATCGACAGTATAGGCGGATTCGGTAACATCCGGGCGGTCGGTTTCCATATCCCTCATTAATGATGCGGGAACAGGATGAAAAATCGAATACTTTTTTTCCGCATTTTCCTGCCCTTTATGATAAACAGGAGCAAGGAGCAGACCGCACAGCAATAAAAAAATATGATGATTCTTATTCATGGTTTTGATTTTAGAATTTAAGCCTGATATGATCAGTGACTAAAAATTTACCCGGATGTCTTCCGGTTCTTTCACCACCACACGGATCCGCGTCGGATGATCGATGATTTCATAGTCCAGATCATCGGACAGATGGTCATTGCTTTTCTTCTGTATTTTAATATTATCAAATCCTACTTCATCTTTTGATATTTCCAGGAAGTAGCTGTTCTGTTCTTCGTCGTGGGTAAAATGTTCTTTTTTGAATTCGATGAATTGCATATCTAATGTTTTTTGATGTTTAAAAAATCAATGAGTCGTTGTTACAAAGCTCTGAAAAGGTCAACACAAAAACGGAGCCATAAAACAGTCAAACTTATAAGAATGAACGTAAAACTGTCTGATGTGGTAGCAAAAGAAATGCGGATCGATAAGATCCGCATTTCTTTTAGTATCTGCCAGCGTTTATGCCTCTATAAATTCAAGAATATCTTTATTGATGGTCTCCGCTTTCGTAGTTGGCATTCCGTGAGGAAATCCGGGGTAGCTGATGAGTTTACCGTTTTTAAGCAGCTTAGCCGATTTCAATCCTGAATTTTCATAAGGAACGATCTGATCGTCTTCCCCGTGAAGGACGAGAACGGGAATATCCACTGCTTTCAGGTCTTCCGTAAAATCGGTTTCTGAAAATGCTTTTACGCCGTCGTAATGTGCTACAATGCCTCCCATCATTCCCTGTCTCCACCAGTTTCTCCGGATTTCTTCTTTAATATCGGCACCATCCCGGTTATATCCGTAGAAAGGAACCGTCAGATCCATATAGAACTGCTGCCTGTTGTTCATTGTCTGTTCCCTGATGTTATCGAAAACCGACATCGGAACACCGTCCGGGTTGTTTTCACTGGCTACCATTACCGGGGGCACGGCACTGATCAATACTGCCTTTTTAGCCCTGTCATTCGCATATTTGTGAACGTAACGGATGACTTCACCGCCTCCTGTGGAATGTCCGATGTGAATTACATCTTTCAGATCCAGGAATTCCACCAGTTCGGCGGCATCCGAAGCATACTGCTCGATGTTGTGACCGTATATATTCTGGCTGGACCGTCCGTGGCCTCTTCGGTCATGGGTAATCACCCTGTAGCCTCTCTGAAGGAAGAAAATCACCTGTGCGTCCCAATCATCCGAAGATAGCGGCCATCCGTGATGAAACATCAGCACCGGGCCCTGCCCCTGATCTTTGTAGAAAATCTCTGTTCCGTCTTTTAATGTAAGTGTACTCATAGCTGTAAATTTTTAATGTTGTGTTGGTAATTGTATTGTTGTTTGTTTCTGTAGCAAATGTATGAGGATTACCTGAGGTAAAAATTAAACTGGTTTAATTTCGTGCGACGTAATGAAAAAAAATGAAGGGCTGCAGGAGAGAAGCTGGATATCTGAAGTTTTTCGTCATTTATCTTGATTTGGTTTTGTTTCAGAATTCATCTTCTTTCATAACCTCAAGAGTTGAAAAAAGATACTCTGATGCAAGGGTTCATGATGTATGGATAAATTTAGATCCTGACGACCGTAATTATTAAATACAGGTTCATTCCGATACGCCTGCAGGAATTCATTACGCCCTGTTTCATCTCTGCAAAGAAGTTTTCTTTACAATTCGTACTGTTTTTCTGCCTGGAAAGACACTGAAATGCTGATGGAGAATATTCTGTTTAAAAATGATCCGTTTTTCCTGATTTTTTACCGTAATTAATTTTTGAAAGCTTAAAAGATGTGTCTTTTCCAATAAATTCTTATTTTCTATGTGAATTCATATAAATTTTTTCTTCTCTATTAGGCTGGAATCCCCATAAAAGCTATATTTGCAGCCTAAATTTTTGAAATAATGAAAGAATTAATTGAAAAAATCAACGCGGAATTTGAAGCTTTCACAACTGAAGCTAACCAACAGGTAGAAAAAGGAAACAAAGCAGCTGGGACAAGAGCTCGTAAAGCAGCTTTGGAACTAAGCAAACTGTTCAAAGATTTCAGAAAAGTTTCTGTAGAAGAATCCAAAAAATAGTTGTTCTAAAAAACCGGCTTTCTGAGCCGGTTTTTTTATAGTCCATGTTGAATTTTGCTTTGCAGGTGAATGGGTGAACTTTTCAAACTTTGATCTTTCACAATTGACAAGCATAGCGGATTGACCATTCATAATTCACCTTTTAAAGGATCATGCTCAGCTGAACCCTTTTTCTTCCTTCGTCCACATCGGTTACCTTTACCTGGACGTGCTGGTGCAGCTTTACCACTTCATTCACATCGGAAACAAAGCCTTCTTTCAGCTGGGAGATGTGGACCAGCCCGCTTTCTTTGATCCCCAGGTCTACGAAACATCCGAAAGCCGTAATATTGTTGACGATGCCCGGAAGGATCATTCCGGTTTTCAGGTCTCTGATGCTTTTTACTTTAGGATCGAACTCAAATACTTTAGACGCTTTCCTCGGGTCAAGGCCCGGCTTTTCAAGTTCTTTCAGAATGTCTTTAATGGTTAATATCCCGATTTCCCCTGTTATATACTGTTCCGGGCGAATCTGCGCGATTTTTTCTTTGTTGGCAATAAGCTCATCGGTTTTTATGCCCAGGTCTTTTGCCATTTGCTCCACGATTCCGTAGGCTTCGGGATGAACAGCGGAGTTGTCCAGCGGGTTCTTCGCTTGGTGGATCCTCACGAATGCCGCGGCCTGCTGAAAAGCTTTTTCCCCTAATCTCGGAACTTTCTTCAGCTGTTTGCGGTCCTCAAAAGCCCCGTTTTCCGCACGGTAGTTTACGATATTCTCGGCCATCTTTTCACCGATCCCCGAAACATAGCTCAGTAAAGCCTTACTGGCGGTGTTGAGGTTGATTCCTACCGAATTCACGCATTTCATTACCGTTGTATCAAGCTCGTTTTTCAGCTGGGTCTGGTCTACATCATGCTGGTACTGCCCGACACCGATGGATTTAGGATCGATCTTTACAAGCTCGGCCAGCGGATCGGCCAGCCGTCTGCCAATGGAAACGGCACCACGGACGGTTACATCATAGTTCGGGAACTCATCCCTTGCAATTTTACTCGCCGAATATACCGAAGCACCGGCTTCCGACACTACGAAAACCTGCAGCGGTTTGTCGAAGGCGATCTTTTTAATGAAAAATTCGGTCTCACGGCTGGCCGTTCCGTTCCCGATGGAAATGGCTTCAATGTTATAGGCATTGACCATCGAACGGATTTTTTTCATGGCCATTCCGCTTTCGTTCTGCGGGGCGTGGGGATAGATGGTCTCGTTATGAAGAAGGTCACCCTTTTCATCAAGGCAGACGATCTTGCAGCCGCTTCGGTATCCTGGATCAATGGCCAGGATCCTCTTTTCGCCCAATGGCGGAGCGAGCAGAAGCTGGGTGAGGTTTTCCGAGAAGATCTCAATGGCTTTTTTATCGGCTTTCTCTTTAGCTTCCTGAAGGGTTTCGTTGGAAATGGCAGGCTCCAGCAGCCTTTTGTAACTGTCTTTAATCGCTAAAGAAATCTGGTCCGACGATTCGTTGTCGGATTTGATGATCGCTTTTTCAATGAATTCGAGGGCCTCCTCTTTGTCGATTCCCACATTGGTTTTCACAAAGCCTTCCGCTTCTGCCCTCAGCATAGCCAGGAGCCGGTGAGATGGCGTGCGGTTGAGGTTTTCCTCCCATTCAAAATACTGGGAAAATTTCTGGGCTTCTTCTTCCTCTTTTTTAGCCTTTACCACTTTGGAGGTGATCACGGCTTTCCGCTGAAACAGCCTTCTCAAGTTTTTCCGGACGTACATATTCTCATTGATCCATTCTGCCATGATGTCGCGGGCACCCTGCAATGCTTCTACTTCGGAAGAAACCCGGTCGTTCAGGTATTTTGCAGCCAGGGAACCGATATCCTGTGCTTTCTGGCTCATGATGATTTTGGCTAACGGTTCCAGTCCTTTTTCTTTGGCCGCATCCGCTCTGGTTTTTTTCCTTTTTTTGAAGGGCAGGTAAAGGTCTTCCAGTTCCTGGAGATCAAAGCTTTCTTCAATCCGCTGATGCAGTTCGGATGTTAAAGCATTCTGTTCCCCGATGGATTTCAGAATGCTTTCCTTTCTTTTTACAATGTCTTCAAACTGTTTGTTCAGTCTGGAAATCTGTTCGATCTGCGTTTCGTCGAGGTTTCCGGTCCGGTCTTTCCGGTAACGGGAAATGAAAGGAATGGTGCAGTCTTCTGCCAGCAGGTCCAGTGTGGCATTGATGCTTTTTTCGGATATATTGAGGGTTTGCCGGATATAGCTTATCGTGTTCATCTGAAATTTTAAACGGCTAAAATACATTCTTTTTGTAAGAATAGGGCTGAATACACGGAAAACCGGAGGGAGAAAGGTCAATTTTGCGCTGCAAGTGAATGGTGAATTTTAAGGAAGTTTTTGCCTGAAGACATAGAATACGGAGGTTTTTTAATATATAACGTTTTCAAGTTTCACAAAGCCATTTCATTTACAAGAGCACACAAAGTTTCTGAATACTGGCAGTTTTGGAAAATCGATTTTAAAGAAAAGAAATTATAGAATATTAATTTTAGCAATATAAATTTGACAGCGTCAATTCCTTACACCTATCAACAGCATTATTATCAAATTGCCTTTCGCTTTTAGGACTTCTATCCAATCAAAAGTCTGAAGTAAATACCCTACACCGAAATTCCCCTCCCTTGGAGGGGTGTCGAAAATTCAAAGAATTTTTGACGGGGTGGTTTCGGAGTGAATGGTGAATTCATATTGATCAACTCCCGGTAAAATAATGATCCGTTCTCATTTATTGATGTAGGTTAAGAAAATAGAGCAGGAAAGTGGTTATCTTTGGGTTTTTAAATGAAAATTCTTGCAGGATGTTTCATTTTGCTTATATTTAAAATCTTAAACTCATTAATAAAATAAATAATATGAAAAAACTTAGTGTTATTGCATTGGTAGCGGTAGGAATGCTTGCGGCATCTTGTAACAAAGACAAATCGGCTGGTGATGCAGCAACGTCTACCGAGAAAACCGTAGCGGAAAGCAAAGGGGAAGTATTGCCGGTAGATGTTACAGGATCGGTCGTAAACTGGAAAGCTTTCCACAAAGGAGGAATGGCGCCACGTTGGGGAACTTTAATGGTAAAATCCGGAGATCTTAGCGTTGAAAACGGAAACGTAACCGCCGGAAACTTCGTGATCGACATGAACTCCCTGAAAGTAGATCCTGCTTCCGTAACCGAAAAAGACAAAAAATATACGGATCTTGAGGCTCACCTTAAAAATCCTGATTTCTTCGATACGGCTAAAAACCCTACCGCAGACTTCAAAATCACCAGCGTAACCGATCTTAAAGAGCCGTCTAAAGACGCAGTAGCCGGAGCCAACAAAACCGTAAGCGGAAATCTTACCTTATCCGGAAAAACAATGAACGTTACCTTCCCGGCTAAAGTAGACGTAATGGAAAACGCCGCATCCGTACAGGCTAAATTCACAGTGAACAGAGCGGATTGGGGCATCAAATTCGGAACTTCCGAAACCGATCCTGCAGAATGGATGATCAGCAAAGACATCGAAATCGCAGTAGATGTAAAAGCGAAAAAATAATATTGTTAGATATAATCTTGTAAGCCACTCCTTTTTGGGGTGGTTTTTTTCGTATTCGCCTGAATAGGAAATCTGTTTTCCGGATCTGCTACAGGATGGATGCTTCCCGTTTCAATCCGGCGAGCTTCTGTTTTATCTGCAAAAAGGGGATAATTTACCGGATTTTTTTACCGTCGCCCAGCACATACTTTCACCAAAAGCCTTATCTTTAGGCATTAAAAAGCACAACCGCTATGGAACATAAAATACATCAGGGCAGAAACATCAAACGGTTCAGGGAAATGCTGGGCATCAAGCAGGAAGCCCTTGCCTTCGATCTCGGCGAAGAATGGAATCAGAAGAAAATCTCCATCCTCGAACAGAAACGTGTCGTGGAAGAAGCGTTGCTCAAAAAAATCTCCGAAGTCCTGAAGATTCCGGTGGAGGCTTTTCAGAATTTTGATGAGGAACAGGCGATTAATATTATTGCCAATACAGTTACAACGGTCAACGACCAAGCCACCGGCCAATTGTATCAGATTCATTCAACCATTGACACCTCCGAAAAATGGTTGGAAGCTTTGGCAGAAATCAGGAAACTGAATGAAGAAAAGACTGCTTTGTACGAACGCATGCTGAAGGAAAAGGAGGAAATGATGGAGCGGCTGGAAAGACTGATCGGGAAGTAAAAATAAGATCATTTATTTTAATGATAAAAAAGCTTAGCTATGGAACATAAAATACACCAGGGAAGAAATATAAAACGATTCAGGGAAATGCTCGGCATCAAGCAGGAAGCCCTTGCCTTCGATCTCGGCGAAGACTGGAACCAGAAGAAAATCTCCATCCTGGAACAGAAAAGCGTCGTGGAAGAAGCGCTGCTCAAAAAAATCTCCGAAGTCCTGAATATCCCGGTGGAAGCCTTTCAGAACTTTGATGAACAATCTGCCATCAGCATCATTGCAAATACAATTACCAATCATGACAACGGATCGGTTGTGAATCATAACCCGATTTTTCATCCGGTCGAACAATTAATAAAACTTCACGAAGAAAAAATTGCTTTATACGAACGCATGTTGAAGGAGAAGGAAGAGATGATGGAGCGGCTGGAAAAACTGATCGGGAAGTAAAAATAAGAGAATTAATTTTTAACGATAAGAAAGCTTGGCTACAGGAATAGCCGGGCTTTTTTGTTTTTGACTTTGATCTTATTTCTTTCCGGAAAAATATATCCCAAAAAGAATTTAACGGATCTATTTTCTACATAAGTACAAAATGGTCTTCTAAATCAGGAAGTCAGTAAGTAAATAAACCTAACGGGTTTTTTAAACCCGTTAGGTTTTGCGTCACAATATTAATCCTCTTCTTCTCTGCATTCCGCAACGGCAGGGCATAAAAAAGCCCCCTGATTATGGACAAGAGGCAACCCAAATGTTTTCACAACGGAATAATCCTTATTGTGAATTGCTTTCATGTACAAATCTAGAAAATATTTTTTTTATAGGTTTATGGTTTTCCGTATTTTAATAAAAAAATTTAAGCATATCTTTCGGCAGTTTATTGTTATGAAAAAGAAATCCTAATAAGAATTAACTTATTAGGATTGAAATGAAAACAATTCACAATAGTTATCAACTATAAAATAACCATCGTATAGAAAAAGCAAAAAACCTCGGGGGATTTTCGAATTAAGTTTGGACCTTAATAATAATTTCTCGTCAGAAATAATCTTTTCTATGAACAAAGATATAGATTTATTATATTGGTTGATAACTAAAACGGTAATTATTTTTATATTTGTATGTTTTTAATTATAAACCATTGAAAATGAACGTAAATAAAATATTGGGATTAGACTTAGGTATTTCTTCGATAGGATGGGCCTATGTTCAGGAAGATTCTAAAAGTCCTGAAAATAATAAAATCATTAAACTTGGAGTTCGTGTCAATCCTCTTACTGTTGATGAACAATTGAATTTTGAAAAAGGAAAACCGATTACTACCAATGCAGGAAGAACTTTAGCCAGAAGCGCGAGAAGAAATCTTCAAAGGTTTAAGTTAAGAAGGGCTAATCTTATTGATATTTTAACAAGAAATAATATTCTTAGAGAAAATGATTTTCTTGCTGAGACCGGTAAAAATTCTACTTTTCAAACTCAGGAATTAAGAGCAAAAGCTGCAAAAGAAAGAATTGATCTGACTGAATTTGCCAGGGTCTTACTTTTAATTAATAAAAAAAGAGGATACAAGAGCAGTCGTAAAGCCAAAAATGATGAAGAAGGACAAATTATAGACGGAATGGCTGTTGCCAAAAAATTATACGAAGAGAATTTAACTCCGGGAGAATATTCGCATCAACTTCTACAAGAAGGCAAGAAGCAATTGCCGGATTTTTACCGTTCAGATTTGCAATCGGAGTTTGATAAGGTCTGGAATTTTCAAAAGAATTTTTATCCTGAAATTCTTACGGAGCAGCTTTATAAAGATTTACAGGGAAAGAATAAAAATGCCACCTGGGCCATTTTAAAAGAACCGTTCTCCCTCATAGGAGTAAAACAGACAGGAACTGCTCAGGAAAAAAAAGAAGAAAAATATCTTTGGAGAAGTGAAGCTATAAAAAAACAATTGGGTTTTGAAAGTCTGGCTGTTGTTCTTCAGGAGATCAACAGCAATCTGAATAATTCAAGCGGTTATTTAGGTGCAATAAGTGATAGAAGCAAAGAATTATATTTTAATAACCAAACTGTTGGAGAATACTTATATCAGCAGTTAAAAGAAAATCCCCATACAAAACTTAAAAATCAGGTTTTTTACAGACAGGATTATTTGGACGAATTCGAGAGAATTTGGGAAACTCAATCTAAGTATCATGGAGAATTAACGCAGGAATTAAAAGAAGAGGTTCGGGATATTATTATTTTCTATCAGAGGAAACTAAAATCACAGAAAGGCTTGATTAGTATCTGTGAGTTTGAAAACAGAGAAATAGAAATTACAGAAAATGGAAAAACAAAAAAGAAAACGGTCGGTTTAAAAGTAGCACCAAAGTCTTCTCCATTATTTCAGCAATTTAAAATCTGGCAGGTTTTAAATAATTTACTGTTTCAAAATGCAGATTCAAAAGAAGTGTTCCCCATAGATTTGGATTTTAAACAATCCATTTTTGATGAAGTGAATATTAAAGGAAAAATTTCTGCGAAGGATGTTTTAGAGCTCGTCGGTTATTCAGGAAAAGAATGGAAAGCAAATTTCAAAGAGATTGAAGGAAACTATACCAACGAAAATTTATATACTGCTTTTCTGAAGATTATTGCCGGTGAAGGAATAGAATTCCCAAAAGAATTTAAATTAACCATTGAAGATGAAATCAAAATTTCTAAAATAAATGCTTCCGCTGAAATTATAAAATTATTTGTCAAAGAAAAGCTTTCAAAGTTAGGCATCGATGTTTCTGTAATGGATTTTAACCCGGAGTTGAAAGAAAGTGATTTCGAAAAACAGGCTTCTTATCAGCTTTGGCATTTGCTGTATTCTTATGAAGGTGATGATTCTCCGTCAGGAAATGAAAAACTGTATGAGTTACTGAACAAGAAATTCGGTTTTAAAAAAGAGCATTCCAAAATATTGGCGGAAATTGGTTTCCCTCAGGATTATGGAAATCTGAGTACTAAAGCTATGCGAAAGATTTATCCATTCATCAAAGAACATAAATACAGTATAGCCTGTAATTATGCAGGTTATAATCATTCCAAAAATTCTTTGACCAAAGAACAGTTAGAAAACCGGATATTAAAGGAGCAGTTGGAAATACTTCCAAAAAATTCCCTACGAAATCCTGTAGTTGAAAAGATTTTAAATCAAATGATTAATTTGGTTAATGAGCTTATCAAAGAATACGGAAAGCCTGATGAAATAAGAATCGAGCTTGCACGAGAACTCAAATTTAGTGCGGAAGAACGCGCGACAATGACTTCTGAAATTAGCAAAACCACCATACAGCATCAGAAATATGCTGAAATTTTAAGAAAAGAATTTAATATCTCTGTTCCATCAAGAAATGATATAATCCGTTATAAGTTATATTTAGAACTGGCAAATAATGGCTTTAAAGATTTATATACAGATGTGAAAATCGAAAGAGAAAACTTATTTAGTGAAAAATATGATATTGACCATATCATACCACAATCCAGATTTTTTGATGATAGTTTTTCCAATAAAGTTTTGGTCCCACGGGGTGCCAATCTCAAAAAAGGAAATTTTACGGCTTTCGATTATCTCGAAATGGAAGGAAAAGAAAAATTAGAAAAGTTCCTTAACATTATACAGGATCTGTATGATAAGGGAGCAATCACCAAAGCCAAACTTGAAAAACTACAAAAAAAAGGTATCGAAATAGGAGATGGCTTTATTGAAAGAGATTTACGAAACACCCAATACATTGCGAAAAAGTCTAAGGAAATTCTCTTTGAAATAACCAATTCTGTAATTTCTACTTCTGGAAGGATAACGGATAAGCTTCGTGAGGATTGGAACCTCGTAAACACCATGAAAGAGCTTAATCTGGAAAAATATAAAAAATTAGGTTTTGTAGAAACGGTTATAAATTCGAAAGGAGAAGAGAAGCAGAGAATTATAGATTGGACGAAAAGAAACGATCATCGCCATCACGCAATGGATGCGTTAACAGTTGCTTTTACTACACATAATCACATCCAGTATTTGAATTACTTAAATGCAAGAAAAAACGAAGAGCATCAGGAGCATAAAATAATTACAAATATTGAAAAAAATATTATAGAAATAGTTGAAAAGAAAAATGGCTCAAAGGAAAGACGATTTAAAGAGCCTATAAAAAATCTAAGAACAGAAGCTAGAATACATTTAGATGAGATCTTAATTTCTCATAAAGCTAAAAATAAGGTTGTAACCAAAAACATTAACAAAATTAAGAAAAAAGGTAGCATAATTGCAAAAATAGAACTCACGCCAAGAGGTCAGCTTCACAAAGAAACGATTTATGGAAGTTCAAAATTTCTTAAGACCAAAGAAGAAAAAATATCGGGAAAGTTCGATTTGGAAACGATTAAAAAGGTTCAAAACGAAAGCTATAGAAACGCTTTATTGAATAGATTAAAAGAATTTGGAGAGGATCCTAAAAAAGCATTTACCGGGAAAAATGTTATTTCTAAAAATCCAGTCTATTTGAGTAAAGATCAAACTGAACAGATTCCCGAGACTGTAACTTTAGCTTGGTATGAAACAGGTTATACGATCAGAAAAGCTGTTAATCCGGATAATTTTAAAGATTATAAAAATATTGAAAAGGTAATTGATAAAGGGATTCGCGATATATTGATAGAAAGATTAAAAGAATTTAACGGAAATTCTAAAGAAGCTTTTTCTGATTTGGAGAAGAATCCAATCTGGCTTAATAAATCTAAAGGAATTGCTATAAAGATTGTTACTATTACAGGAATTAATAATGCTGAAGCTTTGCATTATAAAAAAGACCATTTAGGTAAAGAAATCTTAGATGAAAATGGTAAAAAAATAGCTGTAGACTTCGTGAGTACCGGAAATAACCATCATGTAGCTATTTATGAAGACATAAATGGAAATTTTCAGGAAAAAATTGTTAGTTTTTATGAAGCCGTTGAAAGAGTAAACCAAAATTTACCCGCTATTGATAAAGAATACAATGCTGAATTGGGCTGGAAGTTTTTATTTACGATGAAACAGAATGAAATGTTTTTATTTCCTTCTGAAGATTTTGATCCTAAAGAAGTTAATTTATTTGATGAAAAGAATTTAAGTCTGATTTCAAAAAATCTTTTCAGAGTACAGAAAATTGCAACAAAAGACTATTTCTTTAGGCATCATCTTGAAACTACGGTTGAAGATAATTCTGCTTTGAAAGGAGTTACTTGGAGAAGAGAAGGACTAAGTGGATTAAAAGGTATTTTAAAGGTTCGCCTAAATCATCTGGGAAAAATAGTTCATGTAGGAGAATATTAAAAACTTTTATAATATGATCACCCGCTCCATCTACATCGGCAACCCCGCTTATCTCAAGCTCAAGGACGAGCAGCTGAAAATTTTCTGTCCGGAAACGAAAACGGAAAAGGGGAGTGTTCCTGTCGAAGATCTGGGATTGCTGATGCTGGACCATTTTCAGATCACCATTTCGCATAACCTGATCCAGAAAATGATGGGAAATAATGTGGTGGTTGTGAGTTGTGATGCCCATCATTTGCCACACGGAATTATGCTCCCGTTGTATGGCCATACGGAACATTCGGATCGGGTGAAAGACCAGCTGGAAGCCAGTGAGCCGTTGAAAAAACAGCTGTGGAAACAGACCGTGGAGTGCAAGATTGAAAATCAGAAAAATGTCCTGATGAAGCTTGGGAATTATTATGAACCTATGATAGAGTATCAAAGAAATGTAAAATCCGGCGACATCACCAATATGGAAGGAATTGCTGCCCAGCACTACTGGAAATACCTTATCAGCCTGGATTTTCTGAGGCAGCGTTTCGGGGATTCTCCCAACCCGTTTTTTAATTTCGGTTATGCGGTGCTCAGGAGTATTGTTGCCCGGGCTATTGTTGAAACGGGTCTACTGCCGGTTCTTGGCATTTTTCATAAAAACAAATACAATCCGTATTGCCTGGCGGACGATCTGATGGAACCTTACCGGCCGTTCGTAGATTTGCTGGTCATGCAGTGGCTTAAACTGCATCCTGAGAATGATGAACTGTCGAAAGATTTCAAAGCCTATATGCTGCAGATTGCAACTAAAGACGTACGCATCGAAGATAAAACAAGGCCATTAATGGTGGCGGTAAAAACCACGGCCTCATCTCTTTACAAATGCTATACCGGAGAAAAACGGCTGATTTCTTATCCTGAACTGATCTGATGAATTGAATTACTTTTTACATTGTACATTTTACAAATAAAAATATGGACGCCGAAAGGTTTAACGCATACCGGATTATGTGGGTAATAGTATTGTATGATCTCCCGACCGAAACCAAGGCCAATATGAAGGACGCCAACCGTTTCCGGAAAGCCCTGATCGATGACGGCTTTACGCTGTTCCAGTTTTCCATGTACGTACGTCACTGCCCAAGCCGTGAAAATGCGGAAGTACACATTAAAAGAGTCAAGTTTATGCTCCCCAAAGCCGGAAAAGTAGCGATTATGTGCATTACGGACAAACAGTTCGGCGATATTGAGATCTTCTTTGCCAGGAATAAAGAAGAGCCGCCTCCGACCTTCCAACAGCTCGAACTATTCTGATTTTTTAAATCCTAATTAATAAATAAACCCACTGCAATTCAGTGGGTTAAATGTTGAGGTTGTGTTGTATCCCAAAGATACGGATAAATGAAAGCAATTCACAACCTGAATAGAAAAGTTTTGTTGTTTTGTAAAGTTGTGTTGTATCCCAAAGATACGGATAAATGAAAGCAATTCACAACAAGTACAATGCTTTTGATAAATCCAGCTGCGTTGTGTTGTATCCCAAAGATACGGATAAATGAAAGCAATTCACAACCAATTCGTAATTGGTTTGTCACGAAATACAGTTGTGTTGTATCCCAAAGATACGGATAAATGAAAGCAATTCACAACACCAGGGTAAAACCATCAAACTAAACACCGGTTGTGTTGTATCCCAAAGATACGGATAAATGAAAGCAATTCACAACAAGTTTGTAATACTTTTCATGGTCCAGCAGGTTGTGTTGTATCCCAAAGATACGGATAAATGAAAGCAATTCACAACACCCTGGTTAAACAAGTAATATCCGAAGGCGTTGTGTTGTATCCCAAAGATACGGATAAATGAAAGCAATTCACAACGAAGTCCATCAATTTATAAAGCCCCGGAATGTTGTGTTGTATCCCAAAGATACGGATAAATGAAAGCAATTCACAACACTCCCTCAGGCAGCACCATAAATAATTCGTTGTGTTGTATCCCAAAGATACGGATAAATGAAAGCAATTCACAACTCATAATCGCTTCTGGCAGGTTAACCAGGTGTTGTGTTGTATCCCAAAGATACGGATAAATGAAAGCAATTCACAACATGCTGTAAGGCATTGTTTTTAAATCAAACGTTGTGTTGTATCCCAAAGATACGGATAAATGAAAGCAATTCACAACCAAAAGAAAAACCGGAAAAAAGAAAGCTGGGTTGTACCTCAAAGGTATGAATAAAAGTGGCTTCTAGTAACTTCAGCCCTTGTGTTCCGATTTAATTTTGTGAGGATTTAAAGATTCGGTGCCTGAGGATTTTCAGAGGGGTAGCTATAGCTCCAAATGACATTTAGTGGTGGTTTATTAAGAAATCTTCTAGCATCCATCTTCGCGCTTCCCGCCCTAATCTGATTTCTAAAAAAAGCCCTACGAGAATTCCCTGATTTTCTGAAATTCAGTTTTTTCCCTGAACACTTAATGATTCCGATTCTTGAAATTTGTATCAGACAAACGGGGTAAAAAGTCTGATGAAGTAAGCGTCATATAAAAAACAATGACACGGCTGAATGACTTCCGGAATAAAAATAAAAACTAATCCATCAAACCCATTAAACAGATATGGCAGATACAGTGAACAACCAGGCGACAGATGCCGTTACGCAAACCAACGTTACCGTGCTGGGCGAATCTCCCGCACAGGCCATAAGTATGCTCTATCAGATGGCCACCCATGCCAGCGGAATTTCCATCCAGAATTCAGTGTCCAACCAGCAGAACCTCAATCAGCTTAATCCTGCAATCGTCGCTGATGCCATTAAGATCTTAAAAGGTTAATTAAAAATTTACCAGGATGGACGAGAACAATAATGAAACAACAGTACCTCAGGAAACGGCCAATGCAGTGACCCCTGTAGAAAAGGCCGTACAGTTTGTCAATGCCGAAGTACTGTCGCCGCCGCCGGCAGCCCCGATGCAGGGAATGGCAAAAGTAATGATTGACCAATCTGCCGGAATGATGGTCCAGGACTTACAGTCGTTCCTGAAAAGTTTTGAACAGCTCGGCCTGATTGCACTGAGCCGGCTGGCGAATAACTTACTGACGTATGGAACATGGAGCGAAAATGAACCGCCGCCCACCGGTACACCGTCAGCCCCTACAGGCATACAGTCCGGAGAGGAAGCCATACAGGGTTTGTTTAATATCGTCAGCAAGTATGCAGAAGCCAAAACGAATTTATC
Organism: uncultured Chryseobacterium sp.; assembly: GCA_913778085.1. GTDB lineage: Bacteria > Bacteroidota > Bacteroidia > Flavobacteriales > Weeksellaceae > Chryseobacterium. The sequence continues at coordinate 23,718 of CAJYXJ010000011.1, read as the reverse complement.
CAACGCGGCCATGCTTTCCACAGTTTTGCATCCGAATGCGGCGGCCATGTATTCTTCCGACGCTTTTTCCCATGCTCCCCAGCAGCCTGAAGACCCCGAAAAAAAAAACCGGTAGCGGCTGCGGAAGAGTACCTTACAGAAAATGTGCCTGTCCCGGAAGACGCTGGCAAAAACTTAATACCGCAACCGGATAAAGAACCGGAACAAGCTACACAACGGAAAGAGGCGGCCATGCCCGCAGAAGTGCATACAAGCAGGACGGTAAAGCGGTCGATCTTCTCGAAATTAATGAATCAACTTAAAAAAAATTAATAGAATGAATTATTCAAATGAACAGAAACCGGCAAAAATCCTGAACCTACGGACGTTAAAGGAAATCAATGAAAGCCTTTATCTTACCAGGACTGCCGATACGGCCTACTTCAGTGTAAAAAAGCCGGAAAACAACAGTGACCGCGTGATTTTCGGCCTTACGACCTCCGATGTCAATATTGAACCTCTGATCCGGCAGGTAATCAGTACCAATAAAGGAAAAAGATACAACAATTACCAGTCATTTGTCGTGGAGCCCAAAGACAAATCCACAGGCATCGCCGTGATCATGATCAAGCTGGAAGAAAACCAGACCTTCTTTTGCAACATACGGATTCTGCCGCTGAATACTTTGAGTGACATCGCTGAACCGGAAACCGATTCCAGGCTTCTCACGGTAAACTTGGAAAGATCAAAATGCATCCTGAAAACAGACATTACCATCACCGCATCCAATACAGGAGAAGCGCTGTATTCCACCCATGATGTGGATGTGCATGCCATATCGGATCTGGTAACGCAAAGTGAAATGGTGGAACTGAAGAGAGAGCTGGAATTCCAGGGAACAAAACTGATCGCCCATTATTTCCAGGAAATCCTCGAGATCATTATCAATGAAAATCCGGCCAACACCGGGAAACTGCCTCTAATTCCGGATGACTATATCATCCATCTTCCCAATGACCAGCTGAAGGAAATGATTTCTGCCAATGCAATTGCCGGATGTATTGCCGTGGAGATCATAGGAAGCAATGTGATTAAAGATATCAATAAAGACTGGACCGCTGCCGGAAGCTTTATCGGCTACCTGATTTAAATATCTGTTATCATCTGAATAGACATTTTATGATTAATATAAAAACCAGAACCTATGCGCAGAGTATTGTACCACAGGACAACCCCTTCGGGCCGTGTTAAAAATTCACCGCCGATCGTTATCGAAGTAGAGCCGGTAGAGCCTCAGCCGGTGGAAAAAGAAGAGGTGATGCCCTTTGTGATCAGCCATGAAGAAGAGATTATCGGCTATATTAAAGAAAAAGCCGTGAAGGAAACCATGAGCCATCTGTCCCCGCTTCTGGAAAAGCTGGAAGAGGCGGTAAAGCAGCAGCAGGCCAACCAGGAAGCGCAGGCAACAGCGGGAGGCCTGATGATCTCCGGCCAGGAAGACCGGCTGAAAAACCTGCAGGAAACTTTCAGAAAAAAGGAACTGAGGGTTGCCGAACGCTTAAACCAGCTGCAGGCAAGATTTGCAGGCATCCGTAAATGAATATTCAACCCCAAATTAAAAATAGTATGACAGACAGCCAGAATGAAATCAACACAGAAGTTGTAGGAATGTCTTCCACGGTACCCGCCGCCATTTCAATGCAGGTCAATGCACATTCCACGGGATTAATGTACGAACAGTCCGTTTTGAACCAGCAGCGCGACTCGCTGATCGGATTGAGCAATTCCGCCATGGGCATAAAAAAGATCAGCTCCCTCAGGGTAAAAAAAGAGCTGAATGCGTTCCGGAAAAGCCGTTTTGATATTTAATTTAAACAACGGCTTCCTGATCAGGTGCGGGCATTTACGGTCGTAACATTGCTTCGATAAGCACATCTTTTACAGCATCATGTAAATGTCCGCATCATTTATCTTAAAAATATCTTCAGTTTCTGCATAAGGCCCCCGGCAAAGATTTTCAACCATTGTACCGAGAACCACCCCTAACGATTGATGAATCTTTTTAGTCTTAAAACAATCATTTTAAGTCTTTGCCACAAAGCCTTTTCCGGAAAACGGATTTTAATAAAAACAGTTTGACAATCAAATAATTATTAACCGAGATTATCTCAAAAAAACAAAAACAATTATGACAGTGAATCCACAGATCACAGACGCGGTAACGCAAACCAATGTAAAAGTAGTGGCCGAAGCACCGGCAATAGCTTTGGGAAATGTTTACCAGACGGCAGCCCACTCTACGGGGCTGATGTTTGAAAACTCCGTAAACAACCAGAACCAGCAGAACATTCTGGGACAGGCAGCCACGACGCAGGGCGTAATGCAGATCTACAGCTTCGATACCGTAGCGGATGCCCTTTCTATCGCCAGAATGCTGAACCCGAATCCGTAAATCATTCAGAACGATTCGGATACTTGCGGGAGCGCTTTAAAAGCAGCTTACCGATACCATCCATTTAATTTTAACTAAATCATGACCGGAAAATCCGGCGATCCAAACCTTAAAACAATTTAATTATGTCATTCGTAAATCAACAAATCACAGACGCGGTAACGCAGACCAATGTAAAAGTAGTAGCCGAAGCACCGGCCATGGCTCTGGGAAATGTGTACCAAACTGCAGCCCATTCCACCGGACTGATGTTTGAAAACGCAGTAAACAACCAGAACCAGCAGAACATTTTAGGACAGGCGGCAACCACCCAGGGAGTAATGCAGATCTACAGCGTGGATACCGTGGCCGATGCTATTTCTATCGCCAGGATGATGAACCCTAACCCGTAATCCGTACGCAAAAACAGTTCAGCAGCCGGATAAAGTCCGGTTGCTTTTAAAAAATCAATTCTAATTTAATAACCATGACCGGAAAATCCGGTTATTCAAACCTTAAACACATATAATTATGGCAACCGTAAACGAACAAATTACAGACGCAGTAACACAGACCAACGTAAAAGTAGTAGCCGAGGCACCGGCCGTAGCATTAGGAAACGTATACCAGACCGCAGCCCATTCCACAGGGTTGATGTTTGAAAACGCCGTCAACAACCAGAACCAGCAGAATATTTTAGGACAGGCGGCCACCACCCAGGGCGTGATGCAGATCTACAGCCTGGATACCGTGGCCGATGCCATTTCCATCGCCAGGATGATGAATCCTTCTTAATCTCATTGTTTCCAGATTCTTTTACAGGGAGGGTAGGGTTATCCTCCCTGATTTTTTTAAGACTAATCAATATGACCAATATAAATTAAGCCAATATGCGGAAATTCATAATACAGGGCTTCAGATTCATGGGAATCGTTTCTAATAACAGTAGCCTTTATACGACCAGTTTCTATCAGTTTTCGACATTTCAACGAAATTTTTCCACAACTACAACAACTTCTTTCCGGTATTTCCATACAAGAAATATCCCTTTTGATGAAGTTACCCCAACGGTAATGAGGAAATATATGCCGAAGACGTTTTTGGAAGCATTGAAGACAATGGGCAGAACAGAAGATGACATCATAAACTATTATACCCGCTATCACAATGAAAATGGTTTCCAATTTCTGAACAAGATTGAGGGGCTTGTTGCGAAGAATGATAATCTTACAATAACAGATGCTTTTACACTCTGGAGTTATACGACCAACCATTATTATGGTGATTTGAATGACTGGTTGAGAAACGGCATCAATGCAGCTCATACACAGGATATAGCAAAACTTTTGGATAACGCTCTGGACAAAATGCCAACCTACAGCGGACCCGCTTACCGGGCATTAGGCTTTAGCGATACTGTTATTTTACAATCATTCCTGAAAAAACATCGTAAAGACGAAATTGTTGTATATAATGAATTTGTTTCGTCCGGAAGTAATTCTGATGCTGCTTTTTTTAACAAACCGGAAAAAAATGTTTTCATGATAATGGAAGTTAAGGGCGCTCCGATCATTTCAGATTTTTCAGATGGTATCAGATTTAGAGGGTATCAAAAACACGAACTGCTTTTAAAAAGAAAAAGAAAATTGAAAGTCGTGGATTCTACATCAGACGGTTATAAACATTATCTTAGATTGGTTGAAAACTAAACAGTATGAAATCAGAGTTTGATAAGTTTATAGAAGAAGTGGAAATTTCCAGAAAGAAATTCTGGGAAATAGAATATCCCAGAATGAGCAGGGAAGAAAAAAAGAAGTATTGGCTGGCAAGTACACACAGAGGAATGCGTTCACAGGGTGAAGCTTTTGCCGATCCTTATTCAGAATTTTCTAAAGAATGGTATGATTTTGCAAAACAGCAAGAGCCTGATTTTGATAAAATATTTGATTATGTAGTCCAAAACTTAGGTTTTGAATTCGACTGGAGAGAATATAATACGCGTATTAAAAATTAATTTAATAGGCTGTCAAAGAATTAATCCCCTCCTTATCTATCTAGCAGCACTATCTCATCCGCATCCACAATCTGGTTTTGCACGGCGTAGATCACCAGCCCGGCCATATTTTTCACACAGGCTTTGATCATCAGGTTGGTTTTATGGGTTTCCACGGTTTTGGGCGAGATGTACAGAGTATCTGCGATTTCTTTGGTGCTGAACTGTTGGCAGACCAGCCGGAGGACCTCCGTTTCCCGTTCGGTAAGCCCGTCTTTGGAGGCCGGAGAAAATTCGGGAAGCTTATTGGACAGCTGGCTTCGCATTACTTCAACCTGTTCTTCTGAAAAATAATGCCCGTTGTGGTATACGGCATACATCACCTTCACCAGCTCTTCCAAGCCGGTTTCTTTGGGCAGAAAAGCATGGGCCCCCATTTTCAGCATCTGCCCCATAAAAGAACGCCGGTAAAAGCTGGACAGCACGATGATTCTCGGAGCTTCGGGGGTGGCAGCTAAGGCAGAGAGTACTTCAAGACCGTCACCGTGGGTCATTCTCAGGTCCAGCAGAAGAATATCCGGTAATCGGGTATCGGTCTCGTTCAGGAAATGATGGCCTCCGGTTGAGGTCAGTACGACTTCATAACCGTTGGTGCTGTTGATGTAATTTTTTAAAAGCTGTACCAGCAGCAGGTCATCGTCCACAATGCCTACTTTAATTGTCGGATGTTCCATTTCAATTTGGTTAAAGGAGGATAATCATACTAAACCGGGTTCCTTTCTGCGGCCGGGATCTGAACCGGTAACGGGCCTTTATTTGCTCGGCTCTCAGCCGGATGCTCTGCATCCCAATGCCCGAAGCTTCCTTTTCGTATCCCGGGACCAGTCCTCGGCCGTCATCTTCTACCGTCAGGACCAGATACCGTTCCGAGATCCTTAAGGAAACGGTAATGACGGAAGCATCGGCATGTTTCAGTGCATTATTGATCACCTCCTGCAGGATCCTGAAAAGATTCAGTTTTACAGGATCGCTGATCCGGCTGCGCTTATACAGTAAAGGATAATATTGTACCCCGATATTTCCTTTTACCTGTTCCAGATAATCCGAAATCAGTTCTTCCGGACCGGTTTCGCTGAGGCCCGGAGGCGTCAGGTGATGGCTCATTTCCCGGATAAGACGCATCGAATGTTTTAAATCCAGATGAAGCTCACTCATATCCCGGTAATGGGCATTCAGCCGTATCAGATTCAGGCGTGAAATAATATTGTCATGAAGTTCGCCTGCAAGCCTTTCCCGGTCTTTCTCCTGCAGGTAAAGTGCATTTTCTCCATAGGTGGCCTGCATTTTATGGATCAGCAGGGAAGCCTTCCGTTTATTTTTCCTTATATTCCTTATGTAGCGAAGGGCCAGAACCGTAATAAATACCGTGATCAGCACTGCCAATCCGATACCGATCCATATCCACAGGATAATTACACCTTCATTCTGCCCGTATTCCATCCCAGATTAATAAATGCAATATAAAAAAGCCACAACAGCACCCCTCTGAAAAGCCACACCGGTGCTACCCACTGCAAATGCTCATGAATTAAAAAACTGAAGGTGGTCGAAATAATACTTTCAATCGAAAAAAACAGGAAAATAAAAACATTTACCGTCAGCAGGTTTTTATCAACCCCCGGATTTTTAAATACATACAGAAAATAGACTGCTGCAAAACTACAGATGAGGATGTCCGTCATGATGTTTGAATAAAAAATGACCGAAGAAGAAATATCACTTCCGGTCACGCTGATGAGAAAAGACGTTCCCGTAAAAAGATAAATTATCCCCCTTACGGAAAGCGGAATTTTAAAAAAATACGTATGGTAGATCTCGGTCATCATCAGTAAGCCGAAGCTTTGGCTGAGCGGATACAGGTAGATATTTGCGGTATTAAATTTCATCAGCCGTAAAATAAGATCCGACAGTTCAGACATCAGTTCACCCAAAAGAAAAACAAACAGAAGTTTCCTGGCCTGTTTCCCCCGTTTCAGGAACAGGGCAAAACCGGTAAGCAGGGTAACATTAATGGTAAACTGCAGATAAAACGACAGTTCGTTATATGCCGGCATCACTTTGCACCAATAATTGATAATTTGTTATCGGATCTGCAACCGTAAACGGCGGACGGGGCGTTGAACAGTTCTCTGCCGTACTGCTGATACTGCCGATGGCCAGATCTTTCATGGTGATCAACTCGATATGGTATTCCCTCAGGGAAGAAGCGGTCACTTTTTCATTGGTAAGTCCAAAAAATGAAATGCAGGACTCGCCTTTGTTCAGGTTCATACGGGCATAGTCCTCAAAAGGAATGGAGATGATCCGGAAAAAATCGTCTCTTTGGGTTTCCATCCATGCACTGCAGTACATATTAAACATAAAATTACGGTAAATAGCCGATTGGGAGGAGATAGGATCATTAACCAGCTGTTGTTCCGGGACGTCACAGGGAGGATTCCGGTTCATTTCTTTAATGACAATATAGGTAAAATCTCCTGCTGCATCACTTGCCGAGTCGATAAGATACAGCTTGAATACATCGTCATCAATACCGGCATAGACATGAATTAACGGATTGGATGCATTGGCAAGACGTTCTGTCCATGCCTGGATTTCATCTGCTTTAACGGAAAAATGAGAGCCCTGGTTCAGAAGTTCCAGAAGCTTTTTCCTGCTTTCATCCTTTCCTCTTTTGTAAGAATCAATAAGCGTTCTCCAGTTTTCTATAGCCTGGAAGATAGGGGAAGTGTTCATGCTTTCTTGTTTTAATGGTAATAATTTTGTCGAAATTTACAAAAAAAGCTTTTATGTTTATCTAAATGATGGGAAATATTATAGAATTATGAAATATTGTAAATAAGCCTGCTTTCCCGTTCAAATGATAAGCATCTATAAATGAGATCGAAAGCAAAAATATGAAGGTTCCGGGAATATCACCTATCTGCAGAATGGATTATCCGGACAATCTCACGTGACATCGAAGTAGAAGCGGATCAAAGCCAGAAATAGTAAGCCGGATACTGGAATCCCTTCGGTCAGAATACTTCTAAAAGTCTTAAAAATTAAATGATTTATTTGCATTAAGCAGAGAAAAAATTTATTAAAATTTCTAATCATTATTATTTTCCCTCATGCTATTTAAACCGTTGAAAAATAATTAAATCCGATTGGATTTATGTTAGTGAATTTATTTTAAGCCGAAATAGCTTAATGGTAAAATAGACTCTGAATTTAACAGGCTCCTAAAAAAGATAAGATTCTGCCGAAGCTCCGGTATTGCGGAATGCCGATGATCTTCTGAACAGGTATTGCCTTGGAGAAGAAAGCTTACTACGGGAAAGACTTCTGCATCCGTCATCCTTCTTCCGTCCTTTTAATCTGAATGCCATACTGGTCTACGTTTGTTTTAATTGTTTAACGTTTTGATTGCCCGGTTCCTCATATTTACGGGATCACCCCGATTTCAGCCGCTGTGCAACCGTTTCCCGAAACCACCCTGATGGCATTAAAACGAAGATACCGTCCGGAAACAGGCTTTTTAAAACTCACCTGCTGCTCAACCGGATTGGCTTTGATATTTGAAAATTCCCCCTCCGAAGCAGTCAGCCAATGTGAGCCGTCGTTGCTGACTTCAATTCGGTAATGGCTCACCATTCCGTCTGAATTTCCGTCCTGGCGGGGAAGATAAGTAATGCCGTTTATGCTCTGCTGCCTGCCGGTATCGATCGTCAGATAGGGCAGGATAGATGAAGGCTGCACCGGTCCGCTGTTCCAGAACGTTGCCGGATCATCATCAATGGCGTAGGCTGCCGGATATTTAGTGCTACCAGATTCAGGGCCCATAATTTTCCATCCGGATTTTACAGGCCCAAACCGGAGAACGGCGGCTTCGCTTTGCTGACCGTTGTTGACGGAAATCGCTTTTATTATTCCGTTATCAGGCTGTGTAAAAGGCTGACGGTACCTTATAGATTTCAGGGTAGGGAGGCTGCCGTCGAGGGTATAGTAAATGGTTGAAGTAGCATTTGCGGAGGATAGGGTAATCCTTCCTTCAGTGTTTCGCCGGATCAAAGGTTTAGCCATCATTACCGGTTCGTTATACAGGCCGAAGTCACTCAGGGCTATGGCTGCCGGCGATCGAGTAATGGTCAGGCGTATTTTACCGGTGGTGATCTTTTCAGGAAGGCGGATCAGGCGGTTCGGACCGATACTGGTGGCTGAGGCGATTTTCTTCCAGGTTCTGTTGAGAAAAGCTTCCACCTCAAAAGCTTCGATCCGCTGGCCCAGTTTTATGTTTTCCCGTAAACGGATCACGTTAAAGGTTTTTTCAGCAGGAAGGGTGACGGTAAGCTGAGGCGTATTGACCGTATCATCCGTGGCCCAATACGAATACCGGTCCTGATCAAGCAGATGTTGCGGACCGTATTGGGAAAGGTTATTGTCGCGGACATTGCTTGCCTGTAAAGCGGCACCTTCCGCAAGATTGACGGCAAAAGTCTGTTTCAGCAGCGTGCCGAATTGATGAAGCGAATGGATATCCTCAGGATTCAGCTGTCCCTGAGGGTTAGGGGAGAGGCCCAGATCCAGATTCGCGCCCCGGCCTACGCTTTTGTAGTAAAGATCCAGCAGTTCGGCGGGTGTTTTTACCCTGCTGTCTTCGCGGGCATGGTAAAACCAGCCCGGCCGCAACGAAACATCGCATTCCGCAGGCATCCAGTACCTGCCGTTCCGGGTGCCTTCAATACCCAGTTCATATTTCGTAAAACCGTTGGACGGTATTTTCCCTTCTTCAGGAGCCTGAGGATCGTAAGTCGCCCAGCAGGTTTCCCCGGCATGGCCTTCTTCGTTGCCTACCCAGCGCACATCCGGTCCGACATCCCCAAAAATCACGGCTTCCGGCTGCATTTTGCGCGTGATGGCCCAGGTAGCTGGCCAGTCGTAATAGGTTGCCCGGTCGATTTTCCGGGTCTCGCGAGCATTTCCGTAGTAGCCGTCTCCGCCGTTGGCCCCGTCGTGCCATGAGGTAAACAGGTTCCCGTAATGGCTGTATAGCTCCTGAAGCTGTTTCCTGTACATGTCAACATAAGCGGGCGTACCGTAGAGCGGGCTGTTGCGGTCCCACGGCGAGCAGTAGATGCCCATTTTCATCCCCAGCTTTTCACAGGCTTTCTGATATTCTCTGATGATATCGCCTTTCCCGTTTTTCCACGGGCTTTTTTTGATGCTGTAATCCGTGGTTTCGGTAGGCCAGAGGCAAAGGCCGTCATGGTGTTTCGCGACAACGATGATCCCTTTGAATCCGCCGGCTTTTGCTGCCGAAACAATTTGTTGCGCATCGAAATTCGACGGATTAATCAGGGCAGGATCTTCATCCCCGTAACCCCATTCCTTATCGGTATAAGTAGCACTGCCGTAATGAACGATGCAGTACATTTCCATTTCATGCCACTTCAGCTGTGCATCGGAAGGCACGGCTCCGTAAGGTTTCAGCGGCTTTTGGGCATGGCTGAATACCGTTGCTAAAACAATTCCGAAGGTCAGGATCCGGTTTTTCATTTTTTGCTGTTTTGGTCCAGGATCGGATGATCCAGGGAAGGAAGTTGCTGATGGTTGCTTTCCAGTTCGTCAAACACCACGATTTCATTTTTGCCTTTTTTCAGCCAGCACGCCGAAACGTAAAGGGTCTGCTGCGGGCCGATGTTCCAGTATTTGCCCAGGTGATGGCCGTTCAGGAAAACAAAACCTTTCCCGAACGTGCGCATATCCAGATACGTATCTCCCAATTGCTCGAGGGTAAAACTTCCTTTGTACAACGCTGGATGGCCGGTTTTCTGATCTTTATTTTTACTGAAAGAAAATTTTTCCGTGGTTTTAAAAGGGAAACGGTACATCTTCCAGCCGGAAATTGCCCGGCCGTCAATCGAAACCGATTCGGTAATGCCGTGCCGGTTGTCATTCAGGAATGGACCGTAATTGATCCGGCCGTTGTTTTCCACCCAAAGATCGAGAACGGCATCCGGGGAAATTCCGGTCAGGTTCATCGAGTCCTGCTTCAGTCTGCGGTCGAGGTTTCCCAGATATTTTCCGTCGACGTACACCTGAGCGTAGTCCCTGAGCTCTTTCAGCTTCAGCATGCCTCCTTTTTTTATTTTGGTCCGGTATAAAACGAAACCGTAAGCCTGGTCCAGATCCTCAAAGGATAAGGGTTGTTCAGCCGTTTGCGGTTTCGGGAGCTGACTGAAAACATCAGCGTACTGCTTCAGGGCAATATCCGGAATCTTTATCGCAGACTTTGCTTGAGGAACCGGCGGTAAAGATGATCCTGCCGGAAGATGGCTGGCAATTACTTTTCTGAAAGCATAAAACTTCTCTGTAGGATTTCCGGCTTCGTCAAGCGGCGCATCGTAATCGTAGCTGGAAACCTGAGGTGAGTAAGGATTATCCTTATTCATATTCGCGCCGTTCATAAATCCTCGGGTGGTTCCACCGTGGAACATATACATATTGACGGAGATGCCGGCAGCCAGGAGTTTGTCCAGCGTTTTGGACGATTGTTCCGCAGATACGTCCGCGTGCTTTTTGCCCCAATCGTCGAACCATCCGGGATACCATTCCGCCACATAATACGGCCCTTTGCCGTTGTGGTATTTGTTGATCAGGGCTTTTACCTGTGCGGGATCTTCCAGTCCGTTAACGGCCGGCAGGTAGCCCGGCAGATACCCCTTCGGCATCTGGTCGGCACCGTCGCAGGTGAAAAGAATACCATCGAAACCGGCTTCCCTGAAGATTTTACGGTTCAGGTCCAGGTAGGTTTTATCGTTGCCGTAGGATCCGTATTCGTTTTCGATCTGGATCATCAGGATATTCCCGCCGTGGGTAACCTGAAGCGGAATCAGCTGTTTCGCCAGCGCTTTGATGTAGCGGGTGTAGGCGGAGATAAATTTCGGATCGGTGCTTCTCACCTGCATGTTCCGGTCTTTCAGCAGCCACCACGGATACCCGCCGAATTCCCATTCCGCACAGACGTAAGGACTCGGCCGCAAAACCACCCAAAGGCCTTCCTCTTTGGCCACCTTCACAAATTCCGCAATATCATTATTTCCGCTGAAATCATAGACGCCCGGTGTTTCTTCATGCACATTCCAGAACACATAGGTTCCGATGGTATTCAGTCCCATCGCTTTCGCCATCTTCATCCGTTCCTTCCACAATTCCCGCGGAATGCGGGTATAATGCATCTCGCCGGAAATCATCTGCAGCGGTTTCCCGTCCAGTAGAAAATCAGCATCGCCCAATGCAAAAGTATGCCGGGCCTGCTGCTGGGCCGAACAAAAAAATCCTGCCCCGCAAAGGAAAAAAACACTCAAAATAGCATAAAGTCTGCTCATCTCGGATCGCTCATTTTAGAAACGCTTAAATTAATCCAAAACCGGGAATACCACAAGTGGAAGTGGTGATTTGTGGGGATTCCCGGATGCGGTGGCTGAGCGGAGCCGAAGTTACCGTGGAGTTGTGGTTGGTGTTATGGTGGTGAAAGGCTGGTGCTTGGGGTTCCCGAAGACAGAGAAATTTTTGCCTTAGCTATCTTTCAATAGGAGCTGAATAGTTATTTTACGGTTTCCCGTAAGAGTGAAATGGTTTTTTAATTTATATTTGAAAAAAAAGGAATCATTAAAAAACGTTTTTTTGAATAATTAAAATACGATCAGAAATAAGAACTGTAATTGTTTTATGATATCATAGATGAAAGCAATTTCTATTTATAAATTCATATCAGGCAATGAATTATTTTTTATTTATATTTGTTGAAAACTAGAATCAAATTGACTCAAATTAACCAAAACCCCGAACAACAAGCCCGTGATAAAATCGATGCCATGCTGAAAGAAGCAGGCTGGCATGTGCAATCTAAAAGTGATATTGATTTTAGTGTAGGGTTGGGCGTTGCTATTCGAGAATATCAGACCAGTGTAGGCCCGGCAGATTATGTGCTTTTTGTGAATCAGAAACCTTTGGGATTGATTGAAGCCAAAAAAGAAAATGAAGGGCATCGGCTAACGACGGTGGAAGAACAATCTTTTGATTACGCCAATGCCGATCTCAAATTTTTTAAGAATACCGAAGGATTAAAATATATTTATGAAAGCACGGGTGTTGTTACCCGCTTTACCGATTATACCGACCCTAAACCTCGGGGCAGAAATGTTTTCAGTTTTCATAAGCCAGAGACTTTATTAGAATGGTCCAAGCGGAAAAAAAGTCTTCGTGGCAGGTTTTCGGATTATCCGGTATTGGATGAAACAAATTTGCGTCCGGCGCAGATTATTGCCATTAATAATTTAGAAAAATCATTCAAAGGCAACCGGCCGAAAGCCTTGATCCAAATGGCAACGGGTGCAGGGAAAACCTTTACTGCTGCTACTTTTATTTATCGCTTATTGAAATTTGCCAAGGCGAAACGTATTCTGTTTTTAGTTGATACCAAAAACTTAGGCGAACAGGCGGAACAGGAATTCCGAGCTTACCAACCGCAGGACGATAACCGCAAGTTTACAGAATTGTATAATGTACAACGATTAACTTCAAGTTATATTGCCGATGAAAGTCAGGTTTGTATTTCTACCATTCAGCGGATGTACTCTATTTTACAGGGTGAGGAAATGGATGAAGATGAAGACATGGTAAATCCCAATGAAGATTCAACTTGGATAGAAAAACAGCTGGCAAAAAGAGACGCCATCCCGGTAGCTTACAATCCAAAAGTACCCATCGAGCAATTTGACTTTATTATAATCGATGAATGCCACCGCTCTATTTACAACCTCTGGAAGCAGGTTTTGGATTACTACGATGCTTTTTTAATAGGCTTAACGGCTACACCCGATAAAAGGACCTTTGGTTTCTTTAATGAAAATGTGGTAAGTCAATATACTTACGAAGAATCGGTAATTGATGGTGTAAATGTCCCTTACGATGTTTACTTAATTGAAACGGATATTTCTAGCAAAGGAGGTTTGATTGAAAAAGGCTGGTTTGTAGACAGAAGAGATAAGTTATCACGAGCCAAACGCTGGCAACAGGAAGATGAAGACACCGCTTATCTGCGCAATGATTTAGATAAAAAAGTTGTTAACATCAGCCAGATCAGAACAATTATCACGGCTTATAGAGATGCATTGCGAAAGGATATTTTCCCTAATCGTTTTGATGAAAACGGTGAATATGAGGTACCCAAAACTTTGGTCTTTGCCAAAACTGACAGCCATGCCGATGACATCATCAACATCATCAGAGAAGTATTTGATGAAGGCAATGATTTCTGCAAAAAGGTAACCTACAAAATAGATGAGGATCCAAAATCAGTACTGAACCGTTTCAGAAACGACTATTATCCACGTATTGCTGTTACGGTAGATATGATAGCGACCGGAACCGATGTAAAACCTTTAGAAGTATTGCTGTTTATGCGGGATGTAAGAAGCATCAATTATTTTGAACAGATGAAAGGACGTGGTACCCGTACCATTTCTGCCGATAAATTGAAACTGGTTACCAAAACTGCCGATGCGAAAACCCATTTCGTGATTGTAGATGCTGTAGGTGCCACCAAATCTAAAAAGACCGACAGCCGTCCGCTGGAACGCCAACCGACAATTCTGTTAAAAGATTTGTTGCAAGCCGTCACAATGGGCGTACAGGAAGAAGATGTGTATCTTTCTTTGGCTAACCGACTCATCCGTCTGGAAAAACAACTGACCGATGCCGAAAAAGAGAAAATACAGGAACTCGCGAAAGGCAAAAGCCTGAAGCAGATGACCCGTGAGCTGATTGAGGCTTTTGATACCGATGTCATTAATAATGAAGCAAAAGAAATTATTGCGCAAATTCCGATCCAAGACAGAACACCTGCAAAAGAAGAACAAGCCAAAGCAGAAGCACAGGAAGCTTTACTGAAAAAAGCATCACTCACTTTTAATGGAAAACTGAACGAGCATATTGATAATGTGCGCAAACAGCACGACCAGATTATTGACCATATCAATCTGGATGAAGTAACCAAAGCAGAATGGGACACCGAATCTGTAGACAAAGCCAAAGCGTTGATTAATGATTTCAGCGAATACCTGAAAGCCAATAAAGATGAGATACAGGCGCTGAGTATTTTTTACGATCAGCCTTATAACCGCCGAAACATTACCTTTAAAATGATCAAAGAAGTAATGGACAAACTGAAACTGGAAAAACCGCTGTTTGCTCCGGCAAATGTTTGGAATGCTTATGCAAGTATAGAGGAGGTGAAAAGCGATTGCCCCAAAGATGAACTGACGGCATTGGTTTCTTTAATTAGAAAAGTGTGTGGCATAGATGAAGAACTGAAACCTTTTGACAAAACAATTGACGAGAATTTTAAGCGTTGGATATTTGCCCAAAATGCCGGACAGCACAACCGTTTTAGCACCGAGCAAATGGAATGGCTGCGAATGATAAAAGACCACATTGTAAGTTCGTACCATATAGAGCTGGATGATTTAGATTATAACCCATTTGACAGCAAAGGCGGAAGAGGAAAGATGTACCAATTATTTGGTAACGAAATGGATAGTATTATTAATGAATTAAATGAAGTGTTAGCTGCATAATGAGAGAAGATTGGATAGAATGCAAATTTGGAGATATCATAACTTTTAAAAATGGATACGCATTTAAAAGTACAGGGTATTTAAAAAGTGGAATTCCTGTTATAAGAATTGGAGATATTAAAGAGAATGAAGTTCTTATTGAAAATGCAATTTATGTCGATGAAAATAAAGATTTAAAAGAATATGAAATTGTAAAGGATGATATATTAATTGCAATGTCAGGAGCAACAACTGGTAAGTTTGGTCGCTATAATCTAAATGACAAAGCATACTTAAATCAACGAGTAGGCAATATAAAACCCTTATCGGAAAAATATATTTACAAATCATTTTTATATTTTTTATTAAGTCAGCTTAAGAGAGAAATAAAAAAGAGTGCTTATGGTGGAGCACAACCCAATATTTCTTCAAAGAAAATTGAAGAACTAACTGTTGCTTTTGCACCTCTTCCCGAACAACGAGCCATCGTTAAAAAATTAGAAAGTTTATTTAGCAGTTTAGATGCCGGTGTTACCGATTTAAAAAAAGCACAACAGCAATTAAAAATTTACAGGCAAGCGGTTTTGAAAAAGGCTTTTGATGGTGTAAACAATTTTAAAACAATAATTGAAATTGCTAATGTAAATACCGGTTCAACGCCAAAAAGAGGAACAAGTAAATATTGGGATGAGGGAACAATTCCTTGGGTAACGAGCGGTTCTTTAAATGAATTATTTGTAGATAAGGCAGATGAATATATAACTGAAGTTGCGTTAAAAGAAACAAATTGTAAAGTAATTCCTATTGGTTCGCTTTTAATTGCAATGTACGGTGAAGGAAAAACTCGTGGAAAATGCTCTGAACTGAAAATTGGAGCTGCAACAAATCAAGCTATTGCTTGTGTGACGATTAAAGATGAGTTTCTGTACTCAAAGAGTTTTGTAAAATGGTTTTTTATCAAAAATTATCAAGATATAAGACTATTGTCAATTGGTGGAGTCCAGCCAAATTTGAATTTAAGTATCATTAAGAACACGGTAATTCCGTTTCCAGAAGAAGAGGAACAAAAAGAAATCGTCAAACAAATCGAATCCCGTTTATCCGTTTGTGATTCTATAGAACAAAACATCAAAGAAAGTTTAGAAAAAGCAGAAGCCTTGCGCCAAAGCATTCTTAAAAGAGCGTTTGAGGGTAATTTGTTAACTGCACAGGAACTGGTAGAATGTAAATTGGCAGAGGATTATGAACCTGCGAGTGTGCTGTTGGAGAGGATAAAAGCGGATCAGAACAAGGCAGCGACTAAACCAAGTAAAAAGAAAGTTGCTACACCTTTGATTGTTGCAAAACAAGAAAAGCCAATTGTAAAAGTATCGGCAGATATTCACGCAGGTTTAATTGCCAAAGTAGTAAAACTCCACGAAGAAAGCCCAGCCTCGTTGGATAAATTAAGTCATATTAAATGCGAAAAGATTGCTCATTTGGTGGAGTATCATTTACAAATTCCATTAGGCAGGCAACCTGTAAAAGATGCAGCTGGTCCGGATGATTATCCGCATTTAAAGATTGTAGAATCTAGGGCTAAAAAAGCAGGCTTTTTTAATAAAGTGGAAAAACCAATCGGATATTCTTATCGTTTAGCAAACAATTCGGACAGAGTCATTGAGAAATTCCAATCTGCCCTTTCAGTAGAAAAAAATAAGAAATTAGATGATTTAATAGCATTGTTTCTAAAGTTTGATTTAGAAGTTTCAGAAATTATCGCCACCGCGTATGCAGGATGGAATAATCTGATTCTTAGTGGAAATTCAAATCCATCAGATGAGGAAATCGTTTATGAATCAAGAGAAAACTGGTCTGAACGAAAGTTAAAGATTGCCAGAGAACGCTTTTTCAAAGCGATTGAGTGGATGCGTAAAAATGAAATAGTTCCAACAGGTTATGGAGCGGTGGTTCCTTTCCCGAAAAAGAAGAAGTAAAAAAATCAACTTAGATTATAATATTTCTAAAGTTTTAAATGATATAATTAAAATAAAAACTAAATACAGAATCACAGATTATGCAAATTGTTCCAAAAGATTTTACACTTCACGCTCTTTTAAATAATCCGAATGAGCAATATCAGATACCATCATATCAGAGAAGGTATGCTTGGAAATACAATCAGCAAGCTGCACTATTTAAGGACATTGATATGCTAATGCCAAATGATGGACATTTATTCGGAATGTTAATACTCCATACTGGTTTGTATCACGGCGGTACAAACACAGTTCACGTTGTTGATGGTCAGCAAAGACTGACTACAATTTCAATTCTTTTATTTGCTTTGCGAAATAAGTTTAAAGAATTGGGAGAAGATTTTACTGTTTCACAAATTTCTCAATTGCTCTTTTGTGGAAATTTTCAAGAGGAAAAAACACCAAAGATTATATTAGGAGAACTGGATAATGATGATTATTTGTGGCTTTTAAAATCCAATATAGATAAAATAAAAAATAAGAGGATTTCTGAGGCATTTCAGACTTTTCAAAACTTTATTAATGAAGGTTATAATGAAAAAGGAAAAGAATGGCTTAATGGCTATCTTCAAAAATTTATCTACACTGCAAAAATAATAAGATTGGATGTGCAGCAAGCACAAGATGCTTATAAACTGTTTGAAACAATTAATAATCGAGGGCTAAAACTTTCATCAACAGATATTCTTAAAAATTTTATTTTAGGTCACGCTGCAAAAATTAGTGAACAAAAATTAGAAAAAACAAAAATTCTATGGGCAGATTTGATAACTGCTTTAGATGGAATACCTACAGATGATTTTTTCCGTCAGTATGTGACAAGTATTTATACTCGTAAAATTACTATCAATAAACTAATCGAAGATTTTAAAAAACATTATTTCAAAAATGTAAAAGAGGTAGATAAATTAGGTGAATATAGATATAGCAATGGGGCGGAGAGTTCTGAACAAGTATTTGACGAAGAAGAAGAGGATATTGAGAATATATTAGACACGGAACACAATGAAGAAGTGATTGAAGAAAGTAAAAGAGTAGATTTGGAAGTATATCTTAAAAGAATTGTAGACGCTGCAAATTGTTATTCTAAAATATGGAATCAGAAATTTTCAGATAAAAAATTAAATGAAAAAATCAAAGATTTAATAGATGTAAAAAGCTTTCCAAGTTATATTTATTTAATGCATTATCTTCAAACCGATTCTGACAAAAAAGAGAAATATAAAGTTCTTGATATGATTACTACAATTATGTTAAGACGCCATATTTGTGCAAAACGAACTTCTGAAAATGACGATATTTTTGCTAAGCTTTTAAGGATTGATTTTGATATTTCAGATTATGTAAAAGAGGTCAAAAATCAACTCTTAACTGATTGTCCAGAAGACGACGAATTTTTAATTAGATTCCCAGAACACGAATTTAAACAAAGAGTTTTAGATAGAGCAAGATATATGTTATGCCAAATTGAATATTTTAAAACAGGAAATACTGGAGAATTTTCTATAAACAGTCCAGAAGATGTTCACATTGAACATATTATTCCCCAAAAAATTAATACCGCAAGGTCTAAAGAAGAATTTGGAGACTGGGAGAAATATTTAGGGGATAAGGCAAAAATACATCATAAACAAAAGGTCCATAGAATAGGTAATTTAACATTGTTGTCAAGTAGTTTAAATATAACAGCTAGTAACAATCCATTTACGAGGAAAAAGAAAAGTTATAGAGAATCAAATATTTTTATAACAAAAAGTTTAGCTAATCAAAGTGATTTTACATTCTATCATTTAGATAAACGTGGAAATGAGATGGCAGAAATAGCGAAACAAATTTGGAAAATTTAGTTAAATGACAGAAGCAGCAATAGTATCAAAAATATGGAACCTGGCGAACGTAATGCGCCACGATGGAGTTGGGTATGGAGATTATTTGGAACAGATAACGTATTTACTATTCCTTAAAATGGTGGATGAATTAAACAAACCACCTTACAGCCGAAACCTGAAGTTGCCAAGACTGAAAGATGTAGAAGGTAAAGAAGTGGATGGAGCAGAAGTCTGTTCCTGGGAAAACTTGGTTTCAAAGAACGGAGCAGAACTTGAATCGTTTTACATACAAGCTTTACGTTCTTTGGGTACGGAAAAAGGAATGCTGGGGCAGATCTATGTGAAGAGCCAAAACAAAATACAAGACCCATCTAACCTGCAACGCATTATCAAGATGATTGGTAAGGAAGACTGGAGTATGATGGGAGCCGATGTAAAAGGAACCATCTATGAAGGTTTGCTGGAAAAGAATGCAGAAGATACCAAATCGGGAGCAGGGCAATATTTTACACCGAGAGCCTTAATCAGAACAATGGTTGCCTGCGTACAGCCGAAGCCAATGAAAACAGTTATTGACCCGGCTTGTGGTTCGGGCGGTTTCTTTTTAGCAGCCTACGACTGGCTGACAGAAAATAATAAGTTAGACAAAGACGAAAAGATGTTCCTGAAGAACAGCACTTTTCACGGCAATGAAATTGTTGCCAGCACACGCAGAATGTGCCTGATGAATTTGTATCTTCATGGTATTGGTGAAATAGATGCAGAGCCTTTGGTAAAGTCAAATGACGCATTAATTGCTGCTGAAAGCCAAACCTACGATTACATTTTAGCCAATCCACCCTTTGGAAAGAAAAGCGGGATGACGGTAACCAACGAAGATGGTGATGTTGAAAAAGAAGACATCAGCTACAACCGTCAGGACTTTTGGGAAACCACCAGCAATAAGCAACTGAACTTTTTGCAACATATCAAATCCTTAATGAAGATCGATGGCGAAGCGGCAGTGGTATTACCGGATAATGTTTTATTTGAAGGCGGTGCCGGGGAAGAGATCCGGAAACAATTATTAAAAACAACCGAGCTTCATACCATTTTACGCTTACCGACAGGAATATTTTATGCCAATGGTGTAAAAGCAAATGTCTTATTCTTCAATAACAAACCTGCCAGCAAAGATGCGTGGACAAAAGAAGTCTGGTTTTACGATTACAGAACCAATGTTCATCATACCCTAAAAAAGAAACCCTTAACAGAAGCTGATTTATTTGATTTTGTAAAATGTTATAATCCTTCTAATATCAATAAACGAAAGGAAACCTGGAGTGAAGAAAATCCCGATGGTCGATGGAGAAAATACACTTATGATGAAATCATAGCAAGAGATAAAACCAGTTTGGATATCTTTTGGGTCAAAGACCAAAGTTTGACCGACCTGGATAATCTGCCTGATCCTGATGTTTTAGCATTGGAAATTATAGATAATATTGAGGCGGGACTGGCGAGTTTCAGAGAGATTGTAAGTGAATTGGAAAAGAATGAAGAAATTGAAATCAAATAAAAAATATGAAAGCATTTATATCCTACAGTCACAAAGACTCAAATTATTTGGAGCGATTAAAAGTTCATTTAGCTCAGATGAAGAGGGATGGACTAATCACAGACTGGACAGATGAGGAAATACACGCAGGAGGCAGTTTAAATAATGAAATAAGTGATGCGCTTAATTCTTCAGAATTATTTTTGGCTTTACTGAGCCCAGACTATATAGCATCTAATTACTGTTTTAATAAAGAGTTTGAAACAGCTCAGGGAATGCAGGAAGATGGAAAAATTATCATAGTCCCGATAATTGTAGAACCATGCGATTGGCAGAGAACCCCATTTGGTAATTTGAAAGCATTACCAAAGGATGGAAAAGCGGTAAGTGAATGGACAAATCCAAACAATGCTTTTATGAATGTAATAGATGAATTACGACGTTTAACATCCTTTACAAAATCATCTTCAACTGTACAAAATGTACAATATTCTGCTCCTGAAAAATTAGCAAGAAACTATAAAGTGAAGAAATATTTTAGTGAGGTTGATATTTTCAATTTTAAAGAAAGCAGCTATGAAGAAATTAAGGATTATTTTAATTCTTCTATTTCAGAACTGGATGCTGTAGAGAATTTGCAAGCACGCTTTACTAATGAAGGAAAAGGATTTTTTACGTGCCTTATTTCTAACAGAGCTAATAATGAAAACAGCTTTCTTACTGTGCTAATTGGAGGAAATGATCATAAACATTATGGAGATTTAAGTTATTCTTTCACGGACCAGATTAACACTAATTCAATACAAATAGGTAAAGTTTTTAGAGTTGAAAATGATGAGTATGAACAGTTCTGGACCAGAAATTCTCAAGGTTTTCCGTTTAGTAATCAGTCAAATATTAATTTAACTGCTCGTCAGGTTGCAGAAGAAATTTGGAATGATTTTATAACTCAAGTAGGAGTTTCTATAGGGTAATAATTTTAATTAATACAGATGAAAAAAGTTTTTATTTATGTTGGTCATTCTAACTGGGGGAAATCATTTGCATTAAAAAAACTTACAAATAATAGCAGTAAAGTTAAAAGATGTACCATTAATGGTAAACATATTTTTGTTCGTAAGATGTCTAATGACGATGATTCGGGAAAGCTATTACAATTTGTAAAAAAAATTCCGCAAAAATGGCAGAAGAATTTTATTATTGCCTATTGCCCAAAACAGGATCATCTAGCTGGAGGACAAGAAACAGCGAAAATTAAAGAAGCAAAAGATATTTTGAACGAACTACATAAATCTTGTGAGCTGTATTTTTTTGTGCAGGAGGAAAAATATGATGATCCACAAGAGCATATAGCTTTACAGGAAACACAATATCTCTACCAGATAGGTAAACAGGTTTTTATTTTGAAGGGTCAGAATAAAGATTCTGTTCGTGCCTTTGAATTTGAAAACTTCATTAAGCAGTATATTTAATCCCTTAATTAAAATTGTGGATATACCTCTAATACAAAAATTAATTACAGATTGGAATACGATCTATTCTGAAAGCATTATATATGAAAACAAAAAGTTAAGTCAGATATCTTTAGAGCCTAAAAAGATTGATTTTGAAGAATTGTTATTAGGATTAAATAAATTAAGATTTAATAACAATCACGATCTCGGGAAAATATTTATAGACTATTATGAATTAAAAAAAGAAGAGAAAAAGCTTTCTAAAAGCACTTCACTAAACTTTAATGTATTAGATTTTTTTTCAATTTCAGAAACATTGCATAGTAAAATATTAGGATTTTTTTTACATAGAAACGAAACGCACGGTCAAGAAGATCTGTTCTTAAAAAAATTCTTGGAAAAATTAGGTTTCCTATACAATGAGGGAAGCGAATGGCATGTTGCATTAGAAAGTCATGGAATTGATATTTTAATCTGGAGGAATAATCCACATTCTGTAGTTATTATTGAGAATAAATCTAATAATGCTATTGACCAAAATAATCAACTTTATAGATATTGGTTCAATACTGTATATTCAAAAATGCAGAATGATAATGTACAAACACAAAATTATTCTAATTATAAAATAATTTATTTGGTATCATCAGAAGGAAAAGTACCGTCATTACATTCTTTAAAAAAGCCGGATAATTGGTCTGATGATTTTCCTAAATCAATTCCGGAAGAAATGTATCCGGAAATCTGGTTTTTCAGAAAACAAATAAAAGAAATATTATCTGATGCTTTAAATGAAATAGATGATAATAATCATCGTCTACGTGAATATATAAAACAGTATATAGAATATTGGATTAAATAAAAAATATGAATCAAGATTTATTAAAACAGGCCATCAATCTATTTGATACAGATGAAAAATGGAATTCTTTATTAGAATTAATTTACAATAAAGAGCATCTCAAAAATTACTACTGGAATATTTTTCAATCAGTTATGAATGAAAAATTTGCGAAGGATGATCTTGTTGAGGGTTGGTCTTACTGGTCAGAAAATCCCAAACAATATCGGTGGTTTTTAACTGAATTTGGCAGGGAATCGTGTTATATACTTTTCAGTGAAGGAAGACATATTACATTATGGGCAAATTCACATCATTGTAATTTGGATATTATTAAAAATAGTTTGAATTCTGAAAAATATTCTGTCCTTTCAAATTTTCTTGATCGGATTGATCTGGTAGGAAACCATACTCAATGGGAACTGTTTAGAGAATCTGGCAATTTTAAATTTGGATCATCTTTCGATCATTACTTTCCAAATGACGACAGGCTTTCATGGTTTGCAGGTAACAGAGCTACCGAATTTGTTAATCAAATCTCTGAAAAAATTAATAGATTACGCAAAGATCCGACTATGACAGCTTTACTTAAAGAAATAAATGTGCTGGGAAAGTTATAAGAGAGCTTTACATGACACTCTCCCCCAAAGTGTGTAAGTTAAAAAGTCAGGGCTTGGATTTTATAATCTGAGCCTTTCTTCAAAAATAAGCATAAATTGGTTGAGAACAATGCCCCAATTCTGAATCGGCATCGACCATTTTTTTGTGGCTTCTTTTAAAGCAAGGTAAACCGATTTTAAGACCGCATCATCCGTAGGGAAAGACATTTTGTTTTTGGTGTATTTTCGGATTTTGCCGTTGAGATTCTCGATTAAATTGGTGGTGTAAATGATTTTACGGATTTCTAAAGGAAATTCAAAAAATACGGTCAATTCATCCCAATTATCCCTCCAGGATTTGATGGCGTAGGAATAT